>JBGUIA010000091.1:0-7316 GCA_045112595.1 Prevotella sp.
GTGCTTTACCTCGGCGGGAATGGCAATGACGGTGCCAGGCGTCATCTCCTGCGGCTCCTTGCCCCATTCTTGATACCAGCCGCGACCTGCGACGCAGATCAATACTTGCACCTGCTTGTGGTGGATGTGCCAGTTGTTACGGCAGCGAGGCTCGAAGGTGACGTTATGCACACCACCACCCACATCGGCCAGATAGCTGTTGCCAATGAAATACTGGGCATAACCCGTGTTGGGTTCACCCTTCGGCCATTTGCTTCGCAAGGTATAGCCCTCACTGTCGAGCCAGGCACAGAGTTCATCGACGAGTTCCTGTGGGTTGCCCATGTTTACGGCACCCTTCTTGTGGGCAGCCAATTGCGGAGCTACACCTTCAAGACCGCTCAGGGCAGCAACGGTCACTATCTCGCGGTCGGCATTTGTAAGCTGGTCACCAGCGAAAATGTCACCAAAGAGGTGCGACTTCAGATAGTAGTCATCCTGCGGACAGAAATCGTAGTCGAACGGACGGCCTGATAGCTGCGTCTGGTTCTTCACGCCCAGTTCGTAGGCCTTGCGGGCATCCTCCCACTCGGCAGGACGTTTCCAGGGCTTGCCCTCCTGCCACTCAGGCTTCTTGTTCTCCAGTACCTTACTCAATACGCCCAGCGCATTCAGGCTTCGCGGGAATCCCGTATAGGCGTAAAGCTGCGAGAAAGCTTCCTTCAGTTCGTTGATGGTTACACCATTATCGAGAGCCTGCCTTACTGCTGGTTCCAATCGTACCATATCACCTTGTGCCATCAGGCAGGCACATGCCGCCAATCCCTTCTGACGCTCTGTCAGCGTCTGACTCTGTATTGTTGTCATAGTCAATAATACTACTATTAGTGTTATTATCTTCTTCATACTTTTTTTACTTATTCCTCCTCGCCGTCACCCACACGGGTTCTTCGCTCATCGTGGGCTTGTTTACCGCCATCACGCCGCTGAGGTTGTGCGGCACGTAGGGTTCTTCCAGATAGGCGATGTCCTCAGCTGTCAAATGCAGGTCGAGTGCACGGACGGCTCCCTCGATGTGATGCAGTTTCGTGGCACCAACAATGGGTGATTCTACTTTCGTCAGCAACCAGGCCAGCGACACCTGCGTCATCTCCACGCCATAGCGGTCGGCCAGTTCTACCACACGCTCCACGATGCGGTTGTCCTGCTCGGCGGTGGCATCGTATTTGAAGTGCATGAATGCATCCTTCTCCTGTCGCAGCGACGTCTCGCCGGGGCGCTTCGCCAACTTGCCGGAGGCCAGTGCGCTATAGGGTGTCTGGGCAATGTTGTCCTCACGGCACAACGGCTGCATCTCGCGCTCTTCCTCACGCATAATCAGGTTGTAGTGGTTCTGTACGCTGATGAACTTCGCCCAGCCGTTCCGCTCTGCCAGCGCATTCATCTTCGCTAACTGGTAGGCATACACATTGGCGATGCCGATATAGCGGGCTTTGCCTGCACGAACTACATCGTTCATACCCTTCAGAATCTCCTCGGCGGGAGTCTTGTAGTCCCAGATATGGTAGATGTACAGGTCAACGTAGTCCATTTCCAGATGCTCCAGACTGGTATTGATCGAGTTCATCACGTGCTGACGGCCATTGATGCCAGCGGCAATCTCCTCGTCTCGGCGAGGCAGGAACTTGGTGGCTACTACCATATCCTCACGCTTGGCCATATCCTTCAGCGCACGTCCGACGTACTGCTCTGACGTTCCAAGCTGATAGGCAATGGCCGTGTCGAAGAAGTTCACGCCGAGGTCGAGCGAACGATGGATTATCTCACGTGTCGGCTCTTCGCCTATTGTCCATGAATGCTGTCCGATAGTAGGGTCGCCGAATCCCATGCATCCCAGGCAGATGCGCGATACTCGCAGGTCGGAGTTTCCAAGTTTTACGTATTGCATAATCGTAGTTTGTTTTATCGTTTAAATATCTTGTTGACGGTTTCTGGTGTCAGTGGCTGCAGGTCTTGCAGCTTCAGATGCTTCACCATGTGGAGTGTACCCTGCTTGTATTTCAGGAAGTGGGCGGTCTTGATGTGATGCTCGTAGGCCTGCTGCGAGGCGTAGATTTCGAGAATGCGAATCTGACAGCTATCCTCTTTCGTTTGTGTAGGGAACAGACAGACCACGCCTGGTTCTTCGGTAAGACTGGCTTTCTGAATTTCGGCAGCGGCAGCGAGATATTCCTTCAGGTACTGTGGATGCACTTCAATTTCAGCCAAACGATAGAGCATCGTGTTAGCATGAGGCACATCAGCGACAGGTTTATCAGATGTCAGACCAAATAGCCATCGCGCATTCTCTATGAGAATCATCTTTTGGAACGGCGCCAGGTCGGGCTCTTTCTGGAGATACTGCTTCATGCGATTTAGGCTCTGCGTGAGCACCTGCGGAGCCACGTAGGGATAGTCCGAACCGTATAGCAGATGGTCGGGCGTAGTGATGGTGAGCATCATGCGGATGGTTTCTGGCGAGTGTGCGCCAGCAAGGTCGTAGTACAGGGCGCGAAGGTTCGCCTCCCAGTCTATCTCGCCCACCATCTTGTTTGCCTGCATCACGGGTGTCAGCGACTTCATGCGCGGCACGGCCAGCGGGAGATAGGCTCCGCAATGGGGCACCACAACCTTGACATTGGGATAGCGGGCCAGCACATTGCGACTGATCATATTCGTCACGGCACGGGTGGTCTCGGAGAGATACTCCTGCATGGCCAGCGGCGTCTGCGTCATCACTTGTTTGTTCACTGGTTCAGGGCGATGGGGATGCAATATCACCACCGCGTTGCGCTCGTTCAAAAACGCAAACAGCGTGTCGAGTTCTGGTGCGCCAAGGTACTGCCCCTGCACATTGGTAGCCAACTTGATGCCGTCGGCCTTCAGCACGTCGAGCGCATACTTTGCCTCCTCGATGGCTTTCTGAACATCGGGCAACGGCAGGGCTGCGCAGAACAGGAATCGCCCCGGGTGCTCCTTCTTGATGCGGGCAGTGGCCTCGTTGGTCTGGCGTACCACTTCCGCTGATGTAGGCTGTGGCGCGGCCAGCGTCAGCACCGATGTCGCAATACCTGCTTCGTCCATCCACTTCAGATGCTGCGTCACGTCGTACTTCGGCAAGGGGAATCCCTCGTCCATCAGTCTGCTCTCTTGTTCCAATGCAGACACAAACTCAGAGGTGATGATGTGGCTATGCACATCTATCACGCCCTGAGCAAATGCGGTTGCTGCAAACATTGTCGCAAACAGCGTTACCCTTAATCTCATACCTTATTAAATTACTCCATACTATGTTCCCATCCGCCACGGGTGTCAATGCCTGTGGCATCGGCCAACTGTTCCAAACGGGCAACTTCCTCGGCGGTGAGCTGAATCTTTGCAGCCTCGGCAGCCTCGATGACGTGACGCTCCTTGGTGGCGCCGATGATTGGCATCGTACCCTTGGTGAGTGCCCAGGCGATGCCTACCTGCGAGCAAGAGATACCATATTTCTCACCAATCTTCTTCATCTCGTTGGTGAGGGCTTCCAGCTGGTCGAGCACGGGGTTGTACTTCTTTCCACGGTCGCTCTCGGCGGGCAGCGGGTTCTCCTTATTATATTTACCACTGAGCGCACCCTGCTCCAGCACCATGTAAGCCCAAAATTCGATGCTGTTCTCCTTGCAATAGCCCAGTACTCCGCCCTTCTCTGAGGAACGGTAGAGCAGCGAGAAGTGGTTCTGCACGGCTGAAACCTTAAAACCAGCCTCGCCAAGGATCTCGTTGGCACGCTTAATCTCAGCGATGTTATGGTTCGACACCCCCACGCGCTTCACCTTGCCCGACTGTAGCAGGGGAATCAATCCGGGAGTCCAGCGCTCCACGTCCATTGGATTGTGAATCCAGTAGATATCGATGTAGTCCAGCCCCATGCGCTCCAGCGAGGCCTCGGCCATCTTCTCCACGCTGTTCTCATACACTTCGGCCAACTGCGGCGTGAACTTGGTGCTGATTTTCACCTCCTCGCGCTTGTAGTCCTTTGCCAGCGAAGCCAGAATCTTCTCCGACTCGCCCATACCATACACCGTTGCTGTGTCCCACAGGTTCAGTCCGGCCTTCATTGCTGCGTCGAACACGGGTTTCAAATTTTCCACGTCGGTCTTTGAACCGAATACTGAGTCACCTCCAAATGCACCTGCGCCCCAAGCCCAGGTTCCTAATGCAATCTTTGTCTGTTCCATAATTCTTATACGTTTTAATTGTTATTATTTCGTTTTGACGGTGCAAAGGTACGGCGAAATCGCGAATCAGGGGATAACTCAATCATCGAAGAATCTACCCATTTTACTGATTCGCACTTTTTCTACCCAAATGACTGGGCGGATAGCCATAAAACTTCTTGAACATACGGGTGAAATGCTGCGGATATTCAAAGCCGAGCAGGTCACTGGTCTCGCCGATGGTATGTCCGCTGGTGAGCAACATCTGTGCTTGCTGCATCAGGAAACGACGGATATAGTTCGACGCTGTATCGCCCGTCATCTGACGAATCAAGTCGCCAAAATAGTTGGGCGAGAGAAACAGCTCCTGAGCACAATACTTCACCGATGGCAGCCCCTGCTTCTGATACACCTTATCATGATAATAGCGCTTTAGCAGGTTCTCGAATCGCTGCAGCAAATCTTCCGTGTCCTTCGATGACGTCTGCATCTGTCTGGCATAGAATCGGGCGATGTATTCCAGTACCAGCGTTATGTAAGCCACGAGGATGCGAGGCTCCGCATCTCCTTTTGCCTCTTCACGAATACGCTCAAACAGCCCCACAATAGTCTCACGATCATCTTCAGCCAACAGCAACGCCTCGCTCGTGTTATATGAGAAATAGGTGTAGTCCGACATTCTGCGTCCCAAGTCTGTACCGCTCAGCAGCGCAGGGTCAAAGAGCAATGCCCAGCCCTGCGTCTGTATCTCCTCACCCGTGTCCGTCTTACCGCCTATCTGTCCTGGCGACACACACATCAGCGCGTGGCGGTGCAGATCGTAGTTCACCAGTCCGTAGGTCAGCTCGTCCAACTGCACATCGGCAATAAAGATGCCGTACACATCATAATTGTTCAGCGAGTGGCGGCAGTGCTCCAGCTCGTCGTAGTGAATCACGCTGATGAGCGGATGCAACTCCTCCGCACCGATATACCGTGCGTAGTCGTTCACGTTGTGTACTTTCAGAATCTTATCCATGCTTAGACTTTTTCTGCCATCCGCTTGCCGGCATCAAAGGCCTTCTGCAAGTCCTGCTCCCAATGGGCATCCTTCCAAGCTTGCTTCACTTCAGCCTGATTAGGTGCAAACTCATAGCGGTCGTAGTTCTTCACCTGATAGGTGTTGTAGGCATCTATGATCTCAATGTCGCCAAATGCCCACTGAAACAGCTGCTCACCCATGCCTGTCTGCTGACGGACAAGTCCGCTTGCCTGCTCCTCCGTGGCATTCATCGTGTAGATGAACACCGTAGGCATCTTCTTGATAGCGGTAATGGAACCGTCGGCATAGCTGAGCCAAGGGAATACGAGGCGCTCCAGCATGGCTTGCATCTTTGCAGTGCGGTCGCCCATATATATAGGTGAACCCATTACCAGACCGTCAGCATTGGATATTTCTTCTAACAATGGCAGCAGTTCGTCCTTGAACTTACAAATCTTCGACGACTTGCCTTTCAGTTTACAGGCCATGCACGACATACAGCCTTGATACATCATTTCGTAGAGCCGTACCGTCTTCACTTCTATAGCTTCACTGACAGACGCTACACCCTTGGCAAATGCCTCCAGCATTTGTGCGGTGTTCATGCCTTTTCGCGGTCCACCATCGATAATCATAATCTTCTTGCTCATATTCGAATTTTTTATGCCTTGTCTTACCTCTTTCCAAATACCCAGCCAATGCGTTCGTCCGTGAACGACTGTACGCAGGTTTCAGGATGGTCCAGTTTGGGCAGTATGTCGTACTTGGTGTCGCCACCAGCCAAACGGATGCTCTCGAACAACAGCTGGAATTGTCGCACACGATCCTTGCCCTCCTTCTCGCCGATGGTGAGGTAACAGGGTGTTTTGGCAATCTGACTGTAGCTGCGTCCACGATAACCGCCCGATGCCACCAGCGCACCGGCAAACACTCCAGGCATTTCGCTGAGTATCTTCCACGTACCACCGCCACCCATTGATACACCGAAGATATAAACGCGTGTGCTATCTACGTTGCCCTTCTCAAGATAAAGCTTGATAAGCTGTTTCACGGGTTCTGTGTAGGGCTGCGACTCGCGGTTGCCCGCCCAGAAACGGTCTTCGGGACACTGAGGCACTAGCAGATAGCCTTTGATGCCGTGCTGCTGCATGTAGTCGTAGACGGAATAGATGCCCAGTTGTCGCATCTGGCGGGTGTTGTCGCTGCCACGTCCACTGGCTCCGTGCATGTAGATGACCAAGGCTGGCTTATCGCCATTGGCTGCATCTATGCGTGTCTCGCGATAGTGCAGCACACCGTCAGCAGTGTCGATTTTCTTTGCCGCAAACTTAGCCAGTCGTGCAGAGTCAATTTGCATCGTCCGCTCAGCCTTTCCGCCTCGTGGCGGTCTTCTGTCTCCTCGCTGTGCCTCTGCTCCGATGGTCAGCACAAGTGCCAGCATCATCAATAGAACTTTTTTCATCCGTTTAGTTTTTGTGGTATAAATTATAGTTTCGACGCCAATGCAATCACTTTCTGCTTGGTCTCCTCCGTCTTCTGTTCGTCGAGTTTAGCAGTGACAATACCCATGTCTTCGTAGCCGCAGAAACCGGCGATGAGCTTGTACTCAGCTATGGCTGCATCATATACGTTAGGCGAGTGCGACGATAGAAGCAGAGCGGTCTTCTTCACGTTGGCGGGCTTCATCAGACTGTAGAAGCGCTGGATGGAAGCCTGAATCTGGGCACTAAGCGTAAAATAGTAGATGGGCGATGCCAGCACCAACACATCCGCCTCGGCCAATAGCGGGTACAGTTCTTGCATGTCGTCCTTCTGAATGCAGGCACCATTGCCCTTCGTATGACAGTACTCGCAAGCCAGACAGCCTGCAATTTTCTTCTTGGCCACATTCACCAGTGTCACCTCATGACCTGCTGCCTCGGCAGCCTTCTTGTACTCTTCCGCCATCCAAGCGGTGTTACCATTTGCTCTCGGAGAGCCTTGTAAAATTAAAACCTTCATAATAGTATTTGTTTTAGTTTGTGAAATAATGGCACAAATATACGAAAAAAATCCCAAAGTAGTTTGATTTAACCTTG
>JBGUIA010000092.1:0-17884 GCA_045112595.1 Prevotella sp.
TTGTAATTTTGCATTTGCGACAATCAAAATTCAAATCTATGGGCAAAGGTACAAATTTCTCCGGACAGCCGGTACTAAGTCAGCTAATAAAATTGATGGACAGGCAAAAAATTAACACTTTAGCGTCAAAAACGGGCTCAAATCGCTACGTTAAGCATCTCGACGGGTACTCTCATCTCGTTGTGATGTTATATGCTGTGCTATGCAACCTGCGTTCCCTGCGTGAGGTCTGTCTTGGTTTTGAGGCGAATGCAACCCGTATGAATCATTTCGGTCTTGACCATATGATATGCCGTAGTACGCTGTCCGATGCCAACAAGCGCCGCTCCTCATCCTTCTTTGGGAGTGTCTATCGTTTACTTCTTAGGAAATATGCCCATGTTTTATCGGACAGCCGAACGAAACATGAGATTGCAACCAAGATTTTCATCATGGATTCTACGACGATAACGCTGTTCTCAGAGATTCTCAAGGGTGCTGGTCGTAATTCTGAAAATGGCAGGAAGAAGGGAGGCATCAAGGCCCACACTATCATCCAGGAAGATATCGACCTACCTATATTCGTCGATTTTACTGCAGCTGCCAAGAGCGATCATGAGTTGATGAGACGCATCTTCAGTCTGCCTAAAAACTCGTTTGTCGTCTTTGACATGGGATACAACGACTATCTGATATGGAAACAGTTAACTGAGACTGGATACAAGTTTGTCACTCGTCAGAAGGACAATGCACGTTTCAAAATCATCGAGAGAAGAAGGTGTCCAGAGAAGGACATCATCGCAGACCAGATCATCGAGTTGTCTTTCAACAAACTCATGAAGCGTCCTTTGACAGAGGAAGAAATGAGCCACAGACGTGGTCGTCGTCCCAAATCAGGCGTTGTTGAGAAGCGCGAGTATGTAAAAGGCACATATCGTTGTCGCAGGATCGTCCGTCGTACTGATGACGGAAAGGATACTGTCACATTCATTACCAATGTGTTGGATCAGAACGAGATGTCAGCAGAGCAGGTTTGCGAGACCTACCGCAGACGCTGGGCTATTGAGTGCCTCTTCAAGAAACTGAAGCAGAATTTCCCGCTTAAATACTTCCTTGGCGACAACGTTAATGCCATTGAGATACAAATATGGGTAACTATGATAGCCTATCTTCTCCTAAGAGTCATGCAGCACAATGCAAAGTGTAAACTCGCATTCTCGAACATCGTCACGCTGGCAAGACTGACGATTGGTAACTATATCAATTTCGTTACGTTGCTGAACTGTCCGGAACAAGCCTGGGCAGAACGGCTTCGATACTGGAATTCTCTCGAATCGGCCCATAATACGGTGCAATTGGAGCTCCGATTTTCACCATAGGGGGCTTACTTTTTGAAAAAACGAAATGAATCGCCTGTTTTCAGGCATTCTCAAACGAATATTAATCAATTCCGATTTTTATCGGACAGCAATATAAGTAAATCAAAAAAAACTATAGATATGGAAGAAAAAGCAAAAACCGTTGATATGTTTGGTCTGGATCCCAGTCTGGACACCTATTATGACAAAGAAGAACAAGAAAATGTTCAAAGCGTCCAGTACGAATGGGATTACATCAATAAATATCATTTTGCAACCGCATTCGATGAAGACGAAGAAGAGGAGCTAGAAGCATTCTCTGAAGAGACGAGAGAACTCTTATACGATTTCAGAGACCGTATCAGGGCACTCCGACAAGATGCCATCTCCATGAAGGCTATCGAAGAATACGAACGCCTCCTGTTTGAGGTGAATTCTGAACTTTGTGAAGAGGATGATGAGCCTGAGTTCGTTATAGACATGGAGCATCTCGAGAAAGTCAAGGAAGACAAAAGAGTCAGAGCGCTTCAACGGCGACTCAAAGAACTCACGGATGAACGCCAACGCTATCAAGACTCCATCCAGGAGGAAGAGGTTCTCATAGCCAAGTTAAAAGAGAAGAATGCTGATCCATCCATCATTGCTGACGAACAGGCCATTATCGACAATAGCAAAAAGGCGATCGAGGAGCTGGACAAGCAAATCGACGCTTTAAATGAACAATGATTGTGGATTCAGAGAGCAAACACTTTCTTATACCTATAAAAGTCGGTGGACATAGAATTAATATTCCTATCTTTGTAGCCGTAATCATAAAACAAGTGATATATGGCAAAGCAAATGTATAAACTATTATTGGGGATGGCAGCCTTTCTGCTTATAGGCTGTGAATGCCCTTATCAAGACGAGTTGGACCGTGCCCAACAGCGTAAGACCGCGGGCGATGCGTTCTATGCCGATGTGCTGCTGGGCACTTGGCAGTGCTATTACCCCATGATTATTGGTGGGGTAGAGTTCAAACAGATTAAGTTCATGTCTGGTGGCAAGGCCGACATCACGATGGCCAAACAATACGACACCGAGTGGTACACAGAAACCTACAACTATGCCTACTATGGCAATACCCTGCGATTCTCTAGAAGCGGAAGCAACATTTCCTTGACGATCGAGGGGTTTCTGTTCCCTGAACTCTATCTGAGAGATTCTTTCGGTCGCTATACAATGGCTAAACGCAGAGCCGCCGGTTGCTAAATAATTACGCAGATTAACAAACATCAAAACGATATGAGAAAAGTATTATTCTTACTGATGGCTCTGATGATGACCACAGCTATCAAAGCCCAGGAGATTGAGAAGGTCGACAAGTTCACCTCTGGTTATATCAATGGCAACTATGTCAACAAGTACAAAACTATCGATGGCGTACTTTATGCCGTCGGCTATGAGGGAACCAAAGACTGGATCCTGGTGCGCTATCCTGCAGGCTGCAGGAACACCACCTACACTGTTCATCAGAACTGCCGTCGAATAGCACGTGGCGCCTTCGAGGGAGCAGCCTATCTCCGCGAAATCTATCTGCCGGAGACTGTTAGCTATATCGGGGATGATGCTTTTGCAGGTTGTACCTCCCTCCAAGGCATCTACTATGGAGAGAATACGCCGTCTGCCGTCAGAAGCGTCAATGACGATAGCGACATCGATGCCGATGAAGTTGCCCGTTACAACCTTTCCGGTTATCCCTGTAGTCCCAGCGACAAGGGTGTACAGATCATCGTCTATTCCGACTTCACCACCAAAACCGTCATTGTACAATGAAGAAACTTGTCAGTACTCAGGGTCTGCTTTTTGGAGAGTTTGACGACAACAATATCAGTTGTGCCATCAACGATAGAGTCAATCCCAAACTCGAGATATTTTACAAACAGTTCCCTAATAGTGATGACATTCACATAGAGTCCAAACTGTCCTATACCCTGTTCGACGGACAGGTCACCTCCCTCCTTCTCATTTATACCATCGACAATCCGACGACTCAAAGGTTGGAATACTTCCGGGATACGTGTGACGATTTTTACGATCTCTTTGGTTTTATGATTGACAGCGAAAGTTCCACTCCACACGTTTTTCTGAAGGCCACAGACATCTACGATATGGCCTCACTCATCCATGCACTCGCTTATCATGGCGTTTGTATGGAATCCGTGATGTGTGCCATCGATGCCAATCTCACAGAAAAAGATGCCATTTACTCTCCCTCAGGCACACATCTGCTGCAACTGCCCGATGTACCCCGTTACAGAATCAAGGAAGGCACCCTTTTTATCTGTCCTGGTGCTACCAGACATTGCAAGCGTCTCAGAGAACTCGATATCCCCAAGGACCTTGTCAATCCGTATGAGTCGCTCAGCGACTATCCTTACCATTTAAAAGTGAAAGTCTGGGAAACCTACTATGATGGAACGACCGATGAAGAAGATGACGATTCAGATGACGAACCCTACATGGTGGATGACTATGGTGTGAACTATTCCCAAGATGGCAAGATCCTGAAGGGCTGTCGCCTCTCCTTCAATGAAACCCACTATGAAGTGCCTGATGGAGTTGAGGAGATTGACTTTGGCGCCTTTGGCGTCTGTCGTCATTTTCTGGAACTCTCCATACCTCGCTCTGTAAAAATCATTGGCGATTCTATCTTTGGTAACGAAGGCGGAGTCATTATAATAAGAGATGAATAATCATTGTCGAAAAATATAAAAATGACAGAACAAGAACTGCAAAACAAGATTGGTGCAATGCACTTGAGATTTCTGGATGACCAGAAACACTATGCTGAGTTTGTAAATCTTCTGATGGACTACTCTGAGTCATCAGATAACTATGGGCAAGCCGTTACTTCTGCTTTGAGAGACGGACTGGCTAACAGCGAACGCTATCTGAGAATGGAGAGTGCGCTCTCACCACGATCTATCGTGATTGAAAAAAGGAAAGTTGCCAAGGGCATGAGCATTTCGAAGGCAGATGTAGAAGGTTGCTATCGTGTGTATTTCATCCTCGATGACGAAACAAAGCTGAAGATGCGCTTCGACAGAAAACAGAGCCATCTGCTCTACATACTCATACTTCTCTGTTCCTTAAAAAACGGCCTGTTGGCCGATTTCTTCCTGGCAGAAGAGAATTTGACTACTGTTATGCAGTTAGTCAAGTTGATTTATCCTCATATGGATGACAAGTCTGCCAGACTGATGGCCAAGGAACTTGCTTCCGATCGTTCTTTTTCTGATATTCTGCAGAAAACGAAGGCTCCGCTAGTGGATTGCCTTCAGCAGGCCAATATAGCTGACGACTTGTATTGGTATATGCCCTATGCTGTCAATCTGGAGAAGAAAAGGCTGTATAAGGTGCATATCCCGCAACCCCAGATTTGCTGCCCGCCAGAATTTCTTCCCATCATCGATTCCCTTCCTGATGCATCTGAGTATATTCCAGAAAAATCAGACACAGAAGAACGTGATATGGAGAACGACTTTGCTTGGTGGAAGGTGGCAGCAGAGCAGGGTGATGCTAAGGCTTTGTACCATGTTGGCGTATATTACGGAACTGGCGATGTGGTATCCCAAGACTACAAGAAGTCAATTGACTATTTCGAGCAGGCTGACAAGAAGGGTTGTCTTGATGCCACTTTCCAGTTGGGTGTTTACCACATGTTTGGATTCGGGGTCAAGAAAGATATCCACAAGGCACTTGCCTGTTTTGAGCGGGCTGCCGCAAACGGTCATGCAGATGCTGCTGCCTGGGCAGGACAAATCTACGAACGTGGCACGTATGGTGTGAAGACGAATCACCAGAAAGCTTTCAACCTATACATGATTGCAGCAGAGCAAGACAATGAAGAAGCTATCTGGTACATGATACAAGGATATCTGCTCGGTCAGGGAATAAAGCAGGATTTTGACAAGGCCTACGAATGGTTCCAGAAGGCTGATGCCCTAGGATATGAAAGGATCAAAACCTTGTATGGCGTACATTATTTCAACCAAGGTGATGACGAGTCGCTCCTCAAGGCGCTCCAACTGTTCATTGACGGTTGCAATGCAGACATCCCCCAAGCGTTCTACTTCATGGGAAGAATGGCTGCCAAGGGATACTGCAAGACAAACAATCCTAAGGAAGAAATGAAAGAGTGGTTCCTGAAAGGTGCATTGCGTGGAGACAATATGAGCATTCAGACGCTGATGAAGTACTTCCCCGTTACCTATGTGGAATATCGTGACCGTCTTGAGAAAAAGCTGTCCTTGCGTGACATGTTTATCAGTCAGGTGCAGTCAATGAACAACATGTTTTGGGACACTTTCACCCAGTTAGTCGATGCCTATAGGGAACGATGGCATGAGCACTATCTTGCTGAGATGTGCAAACAATTGAACATCCACAAGAAGTCTGACGGTAACGACTCGATGTCAGAGCGACGTATTACCGTCAGGAAGTCTAAAGGTGGCAAACTTCCTTATGAGATGGTTTTGACATTGGCTAATGGTGACGAAGTCGTCATTGATAAAATCAATCTGAACTGTCTCGCTCTGTTCTTGCTAACCATCATCTGTTCCTACAAGAGCGGCTATTCCACTATGATGGCTGCCGACAAAGGCTGCAGACCGATACTTAAGGAATTGGTACAATTAGTCAATGGCAGTCGTATCAGCAACCTCGATGACTATGTGGAAGGTATGATGGGATATGAGAAGGATGAAGAGAAGAAAAAGAACGAGGACTACTACAAGCAGTATTCCAACATGACGAAGAACGTCATCAAGAAGGCTGTAGGAGTTCGCGATGATGCTTACTACTTCCTCTTCGAGAACGTCAGAACTTCAGGAAGGAAGCTTCTGAGACGCATCAATCTTGATCCTCAAAATATCGAAATTCCGCAAGAGCTCATGGATTTGGCCGTTAGGATGCCTGACGCTTTGGATGTCATGCAACATACTGAATATCAGAAAATTGAAGAGTAAATAGAGCCCGAAACCCAACTGAATTTATACCTATCCATTCAGCCGTTTTTTTTGGAAATCGGCTGTTTTTTTTCGTATCTTTGCACAAAGAAATCCGAGGGCGGTCCGAGGATACATATTAAAAAAATAAGTATTGATGGTAGAGAAAATTGAAAGAATGATTGAAGCAATGACAACCGACGAGATGAAGCAGCGTCTGGCTGAGTACATGGCCGCTGATCTACAGTTGATCCCACGACCTATTGCCATTGAAGTTAGACCCACCGACATCAACAACGTTAGGTGTCGCTACGACGTACTACTTATTGATGAGAACGGACAAGAGACTGCGGTGAAGTTTCGTGATCGCTATTCGCGTCTCGTTTACGTCTACACCTTGCTCCATCCAAAAGGCTATCAACGCCGACTGGCTGCTACCAACAACTACAAGGCGCTGCGACAGCTCTATACCATGCTCTATTTCAAGGATAGTAATGCTTTGGTGAAGACTATCGAGAGTACAGGCTTCGATCACTTCTTTAGTCAATATGTTGCCCAATCGCGCAATGCCATTCGTCAAGCTACGCCTCATGCCTCCAACTTTGCCATTGACCGACCGCAATCGAACGATGGGAAGGTGCTTATCCCATTCGTGGCACAGGGTGGTACTGTCATCCTTGATAATTCACTTCGTAACCAAATGTCTAACCTTTAATTATTAACACCTTATGTATCAAAACGGCAAAAACATTACTTTCACCGACCGCAGCAACAGTAGCGTCGACATGTTTCTCAAGGACATCAAGAAGTCGCAGCCGCTCACCAACGAGCAGGAATACGACCTTTGGACCCTCATGCGTCAAGGCAACAGACGGGCTCGCGACAAGTTCATCAATGCCAATCTTCGCTATGTGGTGACCGTTGCCAAGAAGTACCTTGCCTCTGGCACAGCCCTTGAGGACCTTATCATGGCAGGCTCATTAGGTATCACCAAAGCAGCAGACATGTTTGATGCTAGTCTTGGCTATCGATTCATCTCCTTCGCCACGTGGTACGTCGAGAGCGAGATTCGAAAGACTGCTTACGACCACCTCAAGCACAAATGTGATACTGTGTCTTTGGACGAACCGATGTATCCTGACAAGGATGACTCGGATGCCATGATTGACTATCTTCCTTCCTCTATGGAAGTCGCAGCAGACTGGAATGTTCGCTATGACGATACGCTCGCTGTGCTGAAGAGCGGGCTCGACAAGCAGTATTGGCAGGGCACTGGAGAGATGCTTGACGATTACCTTTCCATGATGGAGAAGGGACTCACCACTTTCGACTTTGCTCGTAAGTACCGATTGAACGACCAACAGATGCGTCGTTTCCTTGACATGGTGCGTACGGAGAGCCGTCATTACCTCAAGGCTGCAGCGTAAGGCTGCAGCATAACGCTGCGCCTTGTCGTTATATGTATAGATTGGAGGGAAAACTATATTATTATTACTAAATTTGTACCACGAAATCAAAAAAATAGCTTATATGAATATTAGAAAAAGAAATCTACGCCTTCCTGCTGATGTCGCTGAGCAGCAGGCTGAGTTCAAGGAACCTGAGACCTGGACCATCATCACCGCACTCAACCGAATTCTCAATCAAGCTGAGGACTCGCATCTTGCAGACTCCTTCTGGGAGTCGTGCAAGAATCCGCTGGCTTTCCTCCGCGAACAGCTCGGACTTACCGACATGCAGATTGTTGCCCTCGCTATCATGGTTGAGGCTGGCGAACCGGTTTCTTGGAAGGGCTTTGCCCGTTTCCTCAACTGCTCGCGCTTAAGCGTCATGGTCTATTCCGAGGAGATAGAAGAACTCGTCGCCAAGCGCTGGGCCATCCGCAAGGGTACTTATGAAATGGGTAACTGCGTCCAGGGAATCAGGCTCGAACGTGGTGTCATCACCGCCTTGCGTCATAACAAGACCTTCGTCCCCGAGAAGATTGACGGCCTCACCGAGCAACAGTTCGTCGACAAGCTCGAGAGCCATGTCGACAAGAATCTCAACGACCGTAATGCCAGCTTCGAGGACGACGAGCTGTGGATGCTGGAACTGGTCAAGGCCAACCCCCATCTGCCTCTCTGCCATGAGATTCTCAAATTCAACGACGACATCCACATCCAATCACTCCTTCTGATGATAGTCTTTGACTATGCCCAGTGGGAAGGCTCTGACGGTGAGGGTCTCCAATATGAGACCATCGACGGTCTTTATCCCGAGGAGTTCGAGTGCGACTTCATGCGCCATGCTCTCCGCGATGGCACTCATCCGCTCATTGCCAATGGCTATATCGAGCAGAAGTGCAACGACGGTCAGGTCAATCCCAACCAGTTTATGCTCACACGTAAGGCCAAGACCGAGCTGCTCTCTGCCTACAAGCCCAGCCGTTCGAAGTGTCGTCGGCAAGCCCCTGACGGCCGCGCGCTCAAGAGTCATGCCACCATTAAGGAGAAAGCGCTGTTCTTCAATCCCACTGAACAACAGCAGATTGACCGCCTTGTCAGCCTTCTCAGTCAGGACCATCTTCCTGCTATCCAGCAGCGCCTTGAGGAGCAGGGCATGCGCAAGGGCTTTGCCTGCCTGTTTTATGGCGGTCCTGGCACTGGCAAGACCGAGACCGTTCTGCAGATTGCACGTCGGACGGGTCGCGACCTCATGCAGGTCGATATTGCCGGACTGCGTGACAAGTGGGTGGGGGAGAGCGAGAAGAACATCAAGGAGGTGTTCACCCGCTATCGTGCCTTGTGTCAGAGTAGTGCCGTCACGCCCATCCTCTTCTTCAACGAGGCCGACGCCATCTTCGGCAAACGCACTGCTTTCGGTGGTAATAACCCCTCCGTCGAGAAGATGGACAATGCCATGCAGAACATCATCCTGCAGGAGGTGGAAAACCTCGACGGCATTCTCATCGCCACCACTAACCTTACATGCAACTTCGACAGTGCTTTCGAGCGCCGCTTTATATACAAGGTAGAGTTCCACAAGCCCGACACTGACGTCAAGGCGCAGATATGGCGCTCCATGCTCACTGACCTCAGTGCCGACGATGCCCACCGCCTCGCTGCCCACTTCGACTTCTCAGGTGGACAGATAGAGAACATCGCACGCAAGCGCGCTGTCGATTACGTCCTCTCAGGTAAATACGCCTCTTACGACGAGATAGAAGGCTATTGTCGCGCAGAGCTCTTGGGTGGCAAGGAACGAAAGAGCATAGGTTTTATTTCATAGCATAAACAAACGCAGCACACTTCGAAGTGTGCTGCGGGCGATTTTCAGGCAGAGGGCCTATTTCGCGTAGAACTGCTCTATCAGCTTGCCCACTTTGGCGATGTCGAAGAATTCGTCGGGCTCCAACTGGTAGTCGGGCTCTATACCTGCGTCGATGTTCTGGCCTTTCAGGTTGTTCAGACGCGCACGATGGGTGGAGTATCGATAGCCGAAACCATCGGCAGAGGGGTTGTAGAGTACGCAGCACGAGCCGCCTCCCGACTTCATGCCGAGCAGGCAGATGCCGTAGTCTTTCAGCAGGGCGGGCAGCAAATTGCCACACGAGAAGCTATAGGTACTGATGAGCACGCCGATGTTCATATTCAGCTTCACGTCCTTGTCTTTCTCGTCGAACTTGCCGTCCAGATTGCGGTCAACTTCATAAGAGCATTTCATTTTCTGACCCGTCAGCACGTTCTCGTAGTATAAGTCGGGCCTGTTGGCGAAAAGCGAAGTGATGAATACCACGACGTCTGTCGAACCACCGCCATTGGTCGAAGTGTCGAGGATGAAGTTCTTGACTTCCGGGTCGTTCTGTGCCTTTTCGAGTGCGTCAACGAGAATGACCAGCCAGTCGTTAGGAAACTGGTCGATGGTGGGTTTGGGGCCTTCGCCTTTGTAGAATTTGCGCCACCCGGAATCGTCACACATGAATGAGTTGAAATAGCAATAGGCTGTGTTGCCCACCTTCACGTATTTCACGTCCTTACCTATCGTCTCCACGCGCAGTGAGTCCAGCTCTTTCCTAAGCGCTTTTTTGTCCTCCCTTGCCTGCTGAATAGGCAGGTATTCAGGACAGTAGCCATAGAATTCCTCCAACTTTGCCTCCCGAATCGGTTTCAGCTTCTGCGTGAAGGTGCTGTCTAACTCATTGATTGTCGTCAGGTCAGTATAAGTGTGTCCGCCGTCGAAGAGCAGACAGCTCAGCGTGGCAGTACCTGAGAAGAAATCGTACATGTCCTTCGACTTCAGCAGCTCGCGCGTCATCTGACCGGCCTTGCCATAGTTCTGCAGCGACTGGTCTAACCCCTTCTCCCTCATGCTCTTCTCCAACAGCGTGCGCCCGGGATAGCCGAAGAAGTTGGTGAGCGTAAAGCACAGGTTCTTGTAGCTGTAGTCCACCATGTCGTCCGTACGAGTCTCCTTCAACAGCGGCGAGATGAGAAACGCAGGGTAACCGTCATTCAGGCTATAAGCACCGTTAGGAGCCACCATGACCGTTTGTCCGTTGAAGTCAGCCAGATGCATGTAGCCGTCCACGTACAGGTCGCTGATGGTTGCGAAGGGGAAGTACACGTTCGTGCCGTCCTCCCTGATATCGATGCCGTATTTGCCGTAATCCAGCGTCACGTTCACCTGCTTTGGCGAAGCCTCCAGCGACTTCCACCTGATGATGGGTAGCGCGTCGTACGTCGTGTTAGGCATCCCTTGTTGCACCATCCCCATCATATTGGTAAACGCCTCGTAATTGCTGCTCGTGAAGGTGTCTTTCTCCGTGTCCACCTCAGCCGTGGCGAACGGATTTGTCAGCACATACTTGCCATTGCCAACTTTCTGCACCTGAATAGTCGTGCCGGGATATATCATCTCCTGAAAGTTGCTCACGCTGATGTAAGCGATGTTGGGCATGTCGTTGTAGAAGCGCAGCATCACCGTGCCCACCGAAGATTCCTTCGGGTCCACTACAGGATACATCCGCTCTACATAATCCTTTACCTCTTCGCCTCCACCGCCAGAACTTCCCTGATCGTCTTTGTCGCTACACGAGGTCATTGCAAGGCCGCCCACCATCATCATCAGCAACAGCCAAAATGTCTTGTAATGTTTCATAGTCAATACGTTTATTTTTGCTGCAAATATACACATTATTTCTGAAAAACGCCAACATATCGTGACTTATTTTGTTATTTGCTATTCACAAATCATCTATATGTATGACTTGGGGGTTCTCTTTTCTGGGAAAAAATACATTTGCAACCAGAACAGACGACATCTCGAGCGATAATAAAAAAAATAAGAATATGCATTACACAAAAGTACAGATTAACAACAACGTCAGCAGTATGGTGGAGGAAGGCAGAAACAACGACTATGTGCTTGATTTCTTCCTCAAGATGAAAATGATGAACGACCTGGGACCCGAGCGACCGTTCGTCACGCAAGTGCCTTCGCCCGCCGAAGTCCGGATGAAACTGCTTGACTATGACGACATTGACAAGGATGGCATCAAGCTTGAGATGACAAAAGGGATAAACTGCCCCATCCAGCGCCTGGTCGTCAAACTGTCTCCAGCTTGCACGCTCTATGCAGAGAAGTTTCATGATTCATTGCATGTAACCATCAACGAGCGGAATCTGACCTTCATGTGCCTGAAGTCATACAGTGCAGCGGATGTCGCCCTGTGGATGATACGTCAGAAAAAGAAACTTCAAGAATACATGGAAGAGTGGGAGGTTGTCTTGGAGTTGGCTTACAAAAAGGCCAAAATCGACCATATGGCATTCCTCGGAATCCGCGCCATATTCACCGAAGCCATGAAGGACTATCCCAGACTTAAGTATGTGGTTCTTGAGCAGAAGCGACGTGCCAAGATCATGGTAAATATTCCCAATACCAATCTGGGCGTCTACATTTATGCTTGGTGGGGATCGTACAAGAAACAACTCCCCCCGCAGATCGAGAGCCTGAAACTCCTGCTCGACGCTCACCGCAAGAGCTGCCTAACGAATTTCTTCACCCATCAAAAAAAATAACTTTTACCTTTTTACTTTTTTACTTTTACAATATGGTAACAATCAATATTTCAGAACTCAAGGAGACATTAGAACTGACTCCTTCCACACAGAACATCATGCTCGTGGGCAAGCACGGCATCGGTAAGTCGGAAATCCTCACCAGCTATTTCAACGGCAAGGGGATGAAGGTGGTCACGCTGTTTCTCGGACAGATGGCCGATCCGGGCGACATCATCGGCATTCCCTCAAAGGTGGAGAAGCAGGATGCAGCGGGAAAGGCCACCTCGCGCACCGACTTCACGCCGCCCTATTGGTTTCCACAGGACAACCAGCCCATTGTCCTCTTCCTCGATGAACTGAACCGTGCCCGTCCTGAGATCCTCCAGACGGTCATGGACCTCACCCTGAACCGTAAGCTGGCTGGCAAGGCACTGCCCGCAGGCAGTCATGTCATATCAGCCGTGAACGATGGAGACGAATACCAGCTTACCGACCTCGACCCAGCACTCGTCAGCCGTTTCAACATCTATGAGTTCCGCCCTACCGTGGAGGAATGGCTCAACTGGGCTGTCAGCGAGGGGCTCGACGAGCGCGTCGTCAACTTCATTCAGGACAACCCGACTTGGCTCGATGGCGATAGCACCGAATACAAGGGACTTGAAAAAAGCGTCGACCGCCGTGCGTGGAAATATCTGTCCGACGTCATGCTCAAGGTGGATGTCATCAGGGACATTCACAAGCGCATCATTGCCGGCATCGTGGGTGCCGGTGCTGCAGCAGCCTTCATCCAAAGTGCCCAGCAGCGCAATGCCATTACGGGCAAGGA
This sequence comes from Prevotella sp., assembly GCA_045112595.1. Lineage (GTDB taxonomy): Bacteria > Bacteroidota > Bacteroidia > Bacteroidales > Bacteroidaceae > Prevotella. The sequence goes on from JBGUIA010000092.1 coordinate 13,196, forward strand.
CCTCCTGCTGAAGTACGATAAGACCATGAAGACCGTCGAGCGCTATCAGTTGCACGAATTTGCCATCCTCAACGAGTCGGTGTTCCGTTTCCTCGAGAATGCCAATCTCAACGAGCGTGAGAAGAAGGTTGCTGCCGAGAACCTCGGTCAGTACGTCACCTTCCTCCGCGCGAAGAAGAAGCGTGAGGCCCTTGCCAACTTCACGACCATCTTCGATAAGGGCACCTATGAGAAAGCCATTGCCTTCATGGTGGTCAACGCTCGGGAAGTGTACGACATGCTGAATGAGTTCGTCGACTCACTCATTTCACCGTCTCCAACTCCGACTTCCAAATCAAAAGCCAGTTAAAGCATGTTGGAACGAATAACCAAGATTACCGAACGCTGGTTTCTCAGCGAAGAGCCCCTGTTCGCTGCTTTCTGCACCCATCGGGTGGCAGAAAACAGTGACATGCAGTGCCATGTCCGTGTGGGTAAGGGTGTCATCGAGGTCAATCCCGACCTGTGCGACGACATCAGCGACAAGGAACTGGAAGAGCGGCTCCGTATTGAGGTCATCCGCATCCTGCTGAAACACCCCTACGACCGTCAGCCCGACGGATGCTCCACCACGGCAAGGGCATTGGGCAGCAACTGCGTCATTGCCGACTCCTACTATCTCCATCATATCGAGATGGAGCGACCGCACGATTTCGAGCTGCCGTCCAACCAACACTTTGAGTATTATGCCCGTCGCATCCAGAAGCTGCTTCCGAAGGGTCAGCAGAGCCAGGGCGGAGAGCCTGACGCGAATTCCGACCTCGCCGCCAACTGGCAGCAGGACGAGCTGATGGCAGCTACGGTCAACGAAGTCGTCCGCAATGTGAAAGGGTGGGGGTCACTGCCAGGACATCTGGTAGAGGAAATCATTGCCTCCACCAAGGCACGTGTCGACTACCGCAAGATCCTGGCAGGCTTCCGCGCCAGCATCCTCTCTGAGAAGCGCAAGCTGACCCGCATGCGACCCAACCGCCGCTTTGGTTTCGATGCCATGGGCAGTCGCTACGATTTCACCACACGGCTGCTCATCGGTGTCGATTGCAGTGGCAGCATCTCCAAGGAAGACCTCCGTAACTTCTATTCCACCATCAACCGCTTCTTCAAATACGGCATCAAGCAGATTGATGTCGTGCAGTTCGACACGAAACTCGGCGAAGTGCAGACCCTGCTCAAAGCATCGGAAAACATCAAGGTCAAAGGTCGCGGCGGCACCTGTTTCCAGCCCTTCATCGACTTCGTGGCTACACATCCAGAATACGACGGCGCGCTCATCTATACCGATGGCTACGCCTCAAAGCCAACCATTCCCGCCACCATGCGCACGCCCCTTTGCTGGGTACTTCGCTCGGAGAAGGAGTTCAAAGAGCATGAAGACTGGATGCGTCAGTCCGGCCGCGTCTGCGTCATCGAAAACACCTGATGCCTTCATCTTAAAAAAGCCCGCAACAACTGCGGGCTTTCCTTTATCAATCATTCTTTCAGCGAGTACGTGATAGTTGTCACCACGCGCAGCTTCTTGATATACGGCGTGTTCTGGTCGCGGTCCTCAATCTCGAACTGACCCTGCCCGGCCGTCTGAATCGGGCCTAAGTCGCAATTGCTGGCCTCGGCAAACTGCTCCGCCGTCTTCTGCGCGTTCTTGATAGCCTCCGCCATCATCTCAGGCTTCATCTGCTGGAACGACGCATACTCATACTGCGGATTGCTGCTGTCGATGGCAACACCCTGCTTCAGCAGCTCCGCCTGCTTGAAGATGGCCTTGTTCACCTCCTGCACCTTGTTCGTTGCCACCGTAATCGTTGTGGTGACGATGTAGCGGAAGTTCTTCTGGTTGTCACCCCATTCGCGAGCCTCAAGGTCGCTGATAGAAGGCGGGTTCACCGTGATTTCCTTCTCGTCCAGGCCGTTCTGACGCAAGAACCGCTTGATCTTGTCCGTCTGCATGTTGATGTTCTCATAGAGCATGGGCAGGTCGTTGCCCGTCACCTTCGTACCGATGCTCCACGTCACCTTGTCAGCAGGCACCTCGCGCTCAGCCAATCCCTTAACGGTCACCTTACGGTCCTTGTTGGCAAAATTGTCGATGCCAGCCTTGACAAACAATCCCAAAACTGCAATGCCCACAGCTATGAGGGCCGATGCAATAACACGATTTTCTTTCATACTTTTTCCGTTTTAATCATTTGACGCTGCAAAAGTGAGAAAAAAATCCGATACCCCCACGAGGAAAACCCCTATTTCTTCAGGATGATTTCCCTATTAATCGCGGCTCATTTGTTACTTTTTTGCTGATTTCCGTTAAATGTTTGTGATTATTCCAGTTTTTTTTGTATATTTGCAGCAAAATAATCACTTTTTATATGTCGAACAACGTAACACCACTACTCGCCGCACTTCGTGAGCAAAAAGCAATGAAACTGAAGGGCGGAATCTATCACAAGACCCAGATAGATCTGACATATAACTCGAACCATATCGAGGGTAGCCGTCTGACGCACGACCAGACACGCTACATCTTCGAGACGAACACCATAGGCGTGACTTCAGACGAAAGCATCAACGTGAACGATATCGTGGAGACGGTGAACCACTTCCGCTGCATCGACCTGATTATCGACCGTGCCGAGGAACCGCTCTCGGAGGAACTGGTCAAGACGCTGCACGGCATACTGAAGACAGGCACATCGGACAGTAGCAAGGACTGGTTTGCCGTAGGCGACTATAAGCAACTGCCAAATGAGGTGGGTGGCGAGCAGACGTGTGAGCCAGAGTTGGTGCACGACAGCATGCAACGCCTCATTGCGGGCTATAATGCCACGGAAGAGCATACGCTGGAGGACATCCTCGACTTTCATGTCCGCTTCGAGAAGATTCATCCGTTCCAGGACGGCAACGGCCGTGTGGGGCGTCTCGTGATGTTCAAGGAGTGTTTGCATAGCGGTGTTGTGCCATTCATCATTACCGACGAACTGAAGATGTTCTACTATCGCGGCCTGCGCGAATGGGGCCACATCGACGGCTATCTGACCGACACCTGTCTTACGGCCCAGGACCAGTATAAAGCAGCCCTCGACTATTTCCGGATAGCGTATGTGTGAAAGCGTAGCCATGGGGCTCACTTATTCGTATAACGTGTCACTTACTGAAGTGCTACCGCAAAGAGCTACATGATTATTCTATACGTGCCACTGATGCTGGTTTCTTGACCATTCCTGTTGTCTCTTAAGACGAACGAGAAATCTCCGTCTAATTCATAGCAGAAATTTCTTCCGATCCATTCTCCAGATGCAGGAATACTCCTCTTTTTTTACTTTTGTAATATGAAGAGCCCCTGATGTGACGGTTCTATATTTCATGTGGCAACTATATACAATTAGACCCTAATAATTGAGCAATCATTGATTTGGTTGCTCATTTGTGTTATTAAAGAATGCTAATGAGAAATAGTTTTCGGCAAATGGATAAAAATTGTTGTTAGCATCGTTATTTATAGGATAATAAATAATTTCGTCAAAGCCACTGTCGCACCATAAAAAACTTAATCCTTCATGAACAACGATTGATGATATTATAATTGTAAATATATGGAAAAGATGTTGTTTGTTATTCAATGAATTATCAAACACCCATTCTTCAATTTTGTGGCATTCTGCATTTAAAAATGATTGATGGTGGTCTACTCCGTTTATGTTTCTCGAAATATTCCTCAACGCATTATATAAATAAGATTCTGTTATATTTTGGTTATTAAGAACATAATACCCAAGAACTATTATTCCGTCATCAGATGGTGAATAAATAATCGTTGCATTATCAGGTATACCTCGTGGAAAAACCTCAAGACATCGATTGTTCGTATTAGTGTTTAAACAAAGGTCTTCATATGACACGCACATTATGCCATTGATAATTGGATTCGCTTGTAAATTCTGATACATAACAATTTCGCTTAGTGATTTGTTTTTTTAACTATAGCAAAGATACGAAAAAAGTCCAGCTTTCGCTGAACTTTCATATGTATAAGTAATTATTTGGGGTCAAATAGTATATAGTTGCCTAATTTTTCAGGTTGTTGCAGTGTTATTTTTTGCCGATTTTTTTGTTAAAATAAATATATTGTGTCCGTCGTACGGACAGTATTTCTTTTATCACGATAGTTCTCAGTACCTTTACACCGTCGACCGGCGACATCATATGTGTAAACGATTAAAACAATGTTTGATTATGTTGAACGATGTAAAGAAGATGATTCAGAAGGAATTGCCTAGAGGAACGGCAACTTCTGGACGAGAGAACAGGGATGAGATGCTGTCCGCGCTGGAAAAAGACCGCATCACTGCCGACATGGATTTGAAACCGATTGAATTCCTGTTTGAGATAAAAGGCGTAAAATGTTTTCCACGCGGGGAACTGTCAACGATTTCGGGTAAGGCGAAAACCGGCAAGACGTTCCTCACGTCGATGCTCATGGCTGCATGTACCGCAGACAGCGTTTTGGACATCAAGAGGGTAGAAGGTCTGCCGCCACTGAAATGTATGTGGTACGACACGGAACAAAGCAAACAGTCAACATGCGAGATTCTGAAGGATCGCATCGTGCCACTGACAAAGGACAATTTTGCAGAAGAGCTGTACGATATTTTCAATGTC
>JBGUIA010000093.1:0-83196 GCA_045112595.1 Prevotella sp.
TGCAATGTGGGAGAGTAGGAGGCCGCCACTTTTTCTGAAGCCCTTTCATCAAAACAAACGATGAGAGGGCTTTTTTATGTCTTTATGATTGATGATGAGAATACTTTTTTTACATCGGTTCGACGTGGACGGCGATATGGGTTTCGGGGCCGTAGTGAGCGCGTAGGAGTGTTTCGATTTCCGTGGCTTTGTCGTGCGCCTCTTTCAGGGGGATGTTGCCGTCCATGAGGATGTGGAGCTCGATGGCGTAATGGTTGCCGATGCGGCGAGTACGTAAATCGTGTGGCTCGTCAACGCCGGGCACTGAGGCTGCCAGTTGCAGGATCTCTGTTTCAATTGCTTCTGGTAACGAATGTTCCATGAGGTCTTCGATGCCGTCGCGAAGCAAATAGAGGGCCACCTTAATAATAAATAGTCCGACGAGCACAGAGGCAATGGGGTCGAGCACCGTCCATCGCTGACCTAAGAAGATGGCGCCGCCGATGCCCACGGCGGTTCCGATGGACGACAGCGCGTCGCTACGATGATGCCAGGCATTGGCCTCGACGGCCTGCGATTTCAGTTGACGGGCTTTTGCCATCGAATAGCGATAGACCGCCTCCTTTATCACTATTGACAGTACTGCAGCCCATAGTGCCAGCATCCCCGGAGCCTCCAGTTGCTGACCGTTTATCCATGCTATGATGTTCATCGTCCCGCTATAGACGATGCCTATGGCTACGAACAGCAGGGCTATGCCGATGATGGTCATGGCCAGCGTCTCGTACTTGCCGTGTCCGTAGTCGTGCGACTTGTCTTTGGGCATGCTGCTGATGCGTACGAAGATGATGACGATGACATCGGTGACAAAGTCGCTGAGCGAATGGACGGCATCGGCCACCATGGCCGCACTATGGCCCATGATGCCTGCGACGAATTTGAATATCAGCAGGACCACATTTGCCACTCCGCCTACCAGCGTCACCTGATATATTTCTTTGTTTCTGTCCATGATGGATGTTTTATCGCCTGCAAAAGTACATCATTTCTCCGAGAAATCATACGAAAAACTGAAAATTTCTTTCTTTTTTGTTTCGAATTAGCAATAGATGTTGTATCTTTGCACGTGACAAATGATGATGCTAAAGATCAAGGTCGCTGCGAATGAACAGATTGCGACGGTTGCTCGTATGGTTGAGCAGAATCCATCAGTGCCGGGGCTTCGGTATTCAGTCTCCCTCTGACTATGCCTTCGTCCGCTATGTAGTGAACGAACACTGGCCGTATTATGCCTACGATGCGCTCCCCACGGATGACTGGCAGCGGCGCAAGCTGGGCCGTTTGTATTTCCGGCTGGCTAACTGGCGGCAACCCTCTGCGATGCAGCCCGACGAATACCAGCCCTACTGGCAGGCAGGATGCCGTAAGTTACGCTTTCAGCCAGACATTGCAAAGGTCGAGTTGGGACGTGTTGACATTGATGACTATGAAGACTACGAAACATTGCTGGCCAAATGCGACGAACAATCTGTTGTTGTCGTGGAGAATATCAGCCGCAATTGGGCCCGTTGGCACGAGATGGAACGCGACACCCGTTGCGGTACGACGTTTGACCTTTATTATTGTGGTATAATATTTTACGATTTAGGTCGTGCTAAACATAACTATCGAATCAATTTCTAAACAGCTATGATAAAGAAAATCACGAAAGTTTACACCCGTGGCGGTGATAAGGGACTGACCTCTCTCGTCGGTGGTCAGCGCGTTTCGAAGGCCAGCGCCCGTCTTGAGTCGTATGGTACGGTGGACGAGTTGAGCTCGCACTTGGGACTGCTTGCCGCGATGCTGCCTGACGGTGACGACAAAACGATGGTGCAGCGCATCCAGAATTGTCTGTTCAATGTCTGTACTAATCTGGCTACCGACCAGGAACAGACGCCGCTCTACCCCTCTGCATACCTGCCTGAGGGCGAAATCCATCGAATGGAGCAAGAGGTTGACGCCATTATGGCCATGCTTCCCGAGCGTCAGGGCTTTATACTTCCTGGCGGCACCCAGGCGGCAGCCCAGACACATGTATGCCGCACGGTCTGCCGACGTGCCGAGCGGTGTATCGTTGCACTCTCTGAAGAGGCAAAAGTGAGTCCGGAAGTGCTCCAATACGTCAACAGATTGAGCGATTATCTGTTCGTTTTGGCCAAAAAGTTGAATTTTATTGCAGGCCAGAGCGAAAAAGTTTGGAATAATGCTTGCGATTAGAAAAAAAAATATTACTTTTGCGGGCAAATTCGAAAACTAATAATTTTAACGACTATGTATTGGACACTAGAACTAGCTTCAAAACTTGAAGATGCACCTTGGCCCGCAACCAAGGACGAACTGATAGATTATGCCATCCGCTCAGGCGCTCCACTGGAAGTGTTGGAGAACTTGCAGGAGATAGAGGATGAGGGTGATGTTTACGAAAGCATCGAGGACATCTGGCCCGATTATCCCACGAAAGAAGATTTCCTGTTCAACGAGGATGAATATTAGGACAGCGCTTTCTGTGTAACGGATATGGACTGCGTGTAACGACATAATACTGCATATAATCGATGAAAAGAATTGTTACATTATTCGTGTTTGTCGTTACAGGAATAACCCTGTTCGCAACAGAAGTCAGCCAGCAAGAGGCAATGAAAAAGGCATGTGCCTTCATGCAACAACGTCAAGGCAGCACAACGGCGATGCGACGCGCACAGTTGCCCCTCAATATGCAGCAGGCCGAAGCAGGGTCGCAGTTGCTTTATGCCTTCAATATAGAAGGTGGCGGCTATGTCATTGCCTCGGGCGACGACCGTACCATACCCATACTGGGCTATAGCTTGACGGGAAGTATCGATGCAGACTGCATGCCCGACAATATGCGCTCATGGCTTCAGAGCTATGCCGACGACATCCGACGTCTGAGCAAAAGCTATACAGCCCCGCAGATGTCCGAAGGAATACAGCTGGCTCCCATAATGCCACTGCTCCAGACCACCTGGTATCAAGTGGCACCCTACGACCTGATGACACCCGTCTATGACGGCGAGGAGAAACCCAGTTGGAAAGGCAAGCACAGTGCCACGGGCTGTGTGGCTACAGCAATGGCTCAGGTCATGTACTACCATCGCTGGCCGCAGGATGCCACTACCACGATACCATCCTATACCTTCCAATATGCCGACGATAAAAATACGTATGAGTCCTGTACGTTGGCTGAACTGCCCCCAACCACGCTCAAGTGGGACCAGATGCTCCCTAACTACACGGACGGACAGCCTGGTACCGAGGCACAGCGCATGGCCGTTGCCGAACTGATGCGCTACTGCGGACAGGCCGTCAAGATGACCTATTCTCCAGAAGCGTCAGGTACACAACATGAGTTCATTGCCAATGCCCTGCGCCGTTACTTCGGCTACTCGCAGGGCATCCACTGCGCCACCCGTGCCTATTATACCATTGACGGATGGAAAGAGCTGATATGGAACGAGCTTAACCACCAACGCCCTGTGCTTTTCGGTGGACAAAGCTCCAGCGGCGGTCACGAGTTTGTCATAGACGGTTACGACGGAAGTGGCATGTTCCACGTCAACTGGGGATGGGCAGGGAAAAACGACGGTTACTTTGCCATCAACGTGCTGAATCCTAACGACAACACCAGCGTGGGATCTGCCAGCAGCACAGACCTTGGCTTTGCCCTCGACCAGCAGATTATCCTCGGTGTGGAGAAAAGCACAGGCAAAGAGGTGGAAGTGCCGGAAATCGTCAAGCGACTGACCATCTACAATGAACTGATAAGCCTTGACACCACCATGGTTTATCAGGCGGCATATACCGATTTCAACCTGGAGGAAACGTCCTATTACATGGGCTTAGGCATCAGGAATGATGACGGCACTTGCATACCCGTATTGCAAAACGATACGGCGACCAAGTTTACCAATGGTTTCATTTCCAGCAAATTATTCAAAACCCGACAGCTGTCGCTGCCGGATGGCAGCTACGCGCTATACCCGATAGCCCGCGAGGCTGGCGATGCCACGGGAACATGGCAGGCTTTCGGTGCGCTGGGACAGTGTTTCCATGTGGATGTAAAGGATGCGAAAGCTACCGTTCGTCCCACCATGAAACTGAAAATCACCGATATCTACTATGAAACCGAACCGACACCCTTGGAGCAAAACACGCTGGTGGTCGTCGTAGAGAATCAAGGGGAACAGGAGGTCAGCACGGTCACCAAACTCAAAATTGGCAAGACGAACAAAGGACAGTTCCTGTCGGCACTGGACATCAAGACGACCATGCGTCCCACCGAACTATATCCCGGGGAGCGCACCACTTTGCGCTATCCCATGACAGTACCCTGTCAAGGGGACATAGAGGTCGATTTGGTGGACTTTTTAGGGTTGGTAAGCCTTAGCGACACATTAATCAACGTGAAGAACAGTCCGCACTTCTACGACCTTCAGATGGTGGACTACAAGATAGAATATCCGGACAGTAAGACCCTCGATGCAGTGTTCTATGTTAAGAACAACGACATGCGTACATGGCAGAGGCCTTACAACTTAGTCATGGTGTCAAGTATGGAAGGGGCAGAGGCTGTTCCGGGTATGTCGTATGACGCCATACCGCCGGGGCAGGTTATCGAACTGATTGGATTGTGCTTGGATGAGGTCTTATACCAAGTGGACGTACAGAAGGACGTACGCATCATGGTATATCCCGACTATGCCAAATTCTATTTAGGCGATTTCCTGTTGGATGTCACCGTTAAGATGGGTACCACCGTGACCCCTCAGGGCGTAACGGCCATTGACGCCATCCGTACTGTGAACTGCGAACAAGACTCTCCTTACTACGACCTCCAGGGTCGTCGCGTCAACGGCAAGCCAACCAAGGGCGTATATATTAAAAACGGGAAAATCATTCGATTATCTTCCCATTCTCAGTTATAAAAAATACTTAAATTCGAGTACAAAGGAAGTAACTTCGTACCTTTTTGCTTTGCGAGAAAGTACTTTCGCTCGAAAGAACAAAAGAAAAGTAGTTTTTCTTTTGGCTCTTTGCTCGCTTATTCGTACCTTTGTAGGCTAAAACGTAGAAAAAGGTATGATAGACGAGCAAAGACCATTGATATTGATATCGAACGACGACGGCTGGGAGGCCAAGGGAATCAACCAGCTGGTGGATATGGTTCGCAACCTGGGCGACGTGCTGGTGTGTGCGCCGGACGGTGCGCGCAGCGGTATGTCATGTGCCTTTTCGGCAACGACGCCATTGCGGCTGACCCTACGTCGGAAAGAGACGGGCGTAGAGGTGTGGTCGTGTAACGGCACGCCGACGGATTGTGTGAAGCTGGCGCTGGCAGAATTGTGCGAGCGGAAACCCGACCTGGTGTTAGGTGGTATCAATCATGGCGACAATGCCTCGGTGAACACGCACTATAGCGGCACGATGGGTGTGGTGATGGAAGGTTGCATGAAGTATATCCCCTCAGTGGCCTATTCGTTGTGCGATCACGACGAAGATGCCGACTTTGAACCCTTGCGGACGTATGTGAAGCAGATAACTGAATGGGTGTTGCGCGAAGGACTGGCTCCCGGCGTGTGTCTGAATGTGAATTTCCCGAAGTTAGAGCCAATAGCCCTCGCAACGCCACACTCTCTCCGAGAGAATAGCCAAAAGCTAACAGCCAATAGCCCTCAGCCCTACAAGGGCGTGAAGGTGTGCCGCATGTCGCGAGGAACGTGGGGCAGCGAGGTGTCGCGCTGTCATCATCCGCGTGGTTATGACTACTGGTGGATGGTGGGTCACTACCGCAACGACGAGCCCGAGGCCACGGATACCGACCGTTGGGCACTGGACAACGGCTATGTGGCCGTTACGCCCACGGAGATTGACGTCACGGCGTACGAGGCGATGGCGGAGTTGCGGGAGTTAGAGAAGATATAATGTTCAACGTTCAATGAAATATTACCTGATAGTCGGTGAGGCCAGTGGCGATTTGCACGCATCGCACTTGATGCAGTCGCTGAAGGCGCAGGACGAGGAGGCGGAATTCCGTTTCTTCGGTGGTGACCTGATGGCCGCAGTTGGCGGAACGATGGTGAAGCACTACCGCGAACTGGCATACATGGGTTTCGTCCCTGTGCTGTTGCATCTGCGCACTATCCTGCGTAATATGGAGATGTGCAAGCAGGACATTGCCCAGTGGAAGCCCGATGTGGTTATTCTCGTCGACTATCCTGGCTTCAACCTGAAAATAGCGAAATATGTCCATAGCCAACGGTTAATAGCAAATAGCCAAAAGCCCAAAGTGTACTACTATATCTCGCCGAAAATCTGGGCGTGGAAGGAGTATCGCATCAAGAACATCAAGCGCGATGTGGACGAACTGTTCTCGATACTGCCGTTTGAGGTGGAGTTCTTCGAGCAGAAGCACCACTATCCCATCCATTATGTAGGCAATCCGACGGCGCACGAAGTGAGGGAGTTCTTATTTGCTAACAGCCAAAAAACAAAAGCTAACAGCCAAAGACCAATAATTGCGCTGCTTGCGGGGTCGCGAAAACAGGAGATAAAGGATAATCTGCCGGCGATGATGGAGGCCACGCGGCACTTGGCGGATAAGTACGACCTTGTGTTGGCCGGAGCCCCGTCGATAGAGCGCGACTATTATGAGCAATTCCTGACGGGCAGCAGTGTGCGCCTCGTTTCTGACGAGACGTTCCCATTGTTAGCAAAGGCCACAGCGGCACTGGTAACTAGCGGCACGGCGACCCTCGAAACATGTATGTTCCGCGTGCCGCAGGTGGTGTGCTATAAAACACCGTTACCACAACTCATCGGTTTCCTGAAACGCCATGTGCTCAGCGTGAAATACGTGTCGCTGGTGAATCTGATTGCCGACCGCGAAGTGGTGAAGGAACTGGTGGCCGAGACATTCAGCGTCGACAACATCCGTCGTGAGCTGGAGGCCATATTACCTGGTGGCGCGAATCGTCAGCAGATGCTGGATGACTACGCCGAGGTGCATCAGCGCCTGGGTGAGAGTCATGCCCCCGACGAGGCCGCAAGGACGATGATCAAGTTGTTGAAAAATAAATAATAACGATAAACTAATTTATCAATTATGTCTAGTTTCTTATCAATCTTTGGATTCGATTCGGCCAAACACTCCGTGAAGGTAGAGGTGTTGGCAGGACTGACAACTTTCCTGACCATGTCGTATATCCTAGCCGTGAACCCCATTATGCTCAGCGAAGCCGGCATGGACAAGGGGGCGGTATTCTCGGCTACCGTCATTGCGGCCGTTGTAGGCACGCTGATGATGGCCATCTATGCGAAGCTACCTTTTGCGCAGGCTTCAGGAATGGGCCTGAATGCGTTCTTCGCCTACACGCTGGTCATCTCGATGGGTTATACGTGGCAACAGGCTCTGGCAGTCGTACTGGTGGAGGGTTTGGCTTTCATCGTGTTGACCATCTTCAAAGTTCGCGAGAGTATCGTTCATGCTATCCCCTCGGACTTGTGCTATTCCCTGTCTGTGGGTATCGGATTGTTCATCGCCTACCTTGGCTTGCAGCATGGTGGCATCATCGTGTCCAGTGATGCAACGATGACCGCAATGGGACCGTGGAATGCCACATCCCTCATTGCTATGGCCGGCATTATTGTAGGTGCCACGTTGTTGGCGCTGAAGATTCGTGGAGCGCTGTTCTACACAATTTTGCTGATGACCCTCGTCGGCATCCCCTTTGGTGTGACTAATATGCCTGAACATTTCACGCTCATCAGTATGCCGTCGTCGATAGAACCTGTCGCTTTCCAGATAGACTTCTCGAGGTTTTTGATGCTTGACATCGATTATATCATCGTGATGCTGACGCTGTTGTTCATGGACATCTTCGACACTATCGGCACGCTGATAGGTACAGCTACAGCTGCGAAGATGATGGACGAGAACGGCAGGCTGCCTAATATGAACAAGGCCCTGATGGCTGACGCTGTAGCAACGTCGGTAGGTGCGCTCTGTGGTACTTCGACGGTAACCACCTATGTGGAAAGCACTACGGGTGTCATGGAGGGTGGCCGTACAGGTCTGACGGCATTCACCGTAGCCATGTTGTTCCTTGTGTCGTTGTTCTTCTCGCCCCTGTTCCTGATGATTCCGTCGGCAGCGACAACCAGCGCGCTAGTTCTGGTGGGTGTCATGATGATGCACCCCGTGTTGCACATCGACTTCATGCACTTCCGCACAGGAGTACCGTGTTTCGTGACCATACTGATGATGCCCTTCACGGCCAGCATTTCTGAGGGCATCGTACTGGGTATGCTGTCGTATATATTAATCAAGGTATGTACGGGCGAAGGTAAGCAACTCTCTCTCTTCATGTATGTATTGGGTGTAGTATTCCTGCTGAAGTACATTGCGCACTATCTGTAATAATAAGTAAAAAAACAAACGTTATGAGAAAAGTATTCTTTTTGGTGCTGCTGGCTATGGCAGCCTTCACGGCACAGGCACAAAACATTCAGTTGCATTACGACTTCGGTCGCAACATCTATAGCGATGAGGAGTCTGACCGACAGAAAGTGACCGTAACCGTAGAACAGTTCAAAGCTGACGATTGGGGTTCGTGGTACTACTTCTTCGACCTTGACCTGACAAGCAAGGTGACACGTAGCATCTATACCGAGATTTCGCGCGAGCTTAAACTAGGCAAGGAATCGCCTCTGGCTGCCCATGTCGAGTATGACGGTGGCCTGTGGCATGCTGACGTTCCTAATGGTTGTGGTAGTTATCAGCAGGCCGGACTATTGGGTGTGGCCTACAACGGGCATAATGCCGATTTCTCGAAGACTTGGTCGGTACAGGCGCTCTACAAGCAGTTTATAAAGAGTTACGACGGCACGCACTCATACCCCAGTTTTCAGCTGACGGGTGTGTGGGGCTTGAATTTTCTGAACAACAAGATGACCTTCTCGGGATTCATCGATTTGTGGCGTGGCGAGAAGGGAGCCAACTATGGTGAAAAGCAGGGACACGGCATGCTGGTATTGCTGACCGAGCCTCAGTTATGGTATAACGTCAACAAACACCTGTCTGTTGGTACCGAGATTGAAATCAGCAACAATTTTATTGTAAACTACTACAACGATAAGACGTTCTTCGTCAATCCTACCGTTGCCCTGAAGTGGAATTTATAAGTAACGGAATCAGAACACCGCAAAACGCCCACGTTGCGACATAAACATCGCTTCGTGGGCTTCTTCTTGACATATCTGGGCCTCCGTCTCGTTGATGGTCGCAGGATAGTAGGAATTGCCGTCGACGATGCGGCCTGTCAGGAACTCACACCACGTGCAGGCTGCCGTATAGCGCCCTAAAGTATATGAAAGGTGCATGCCGTCGCGATTGAGGATGTCACCCAGGCGGTAGCGCACCAATTGGACGGCTGTGCCAGTAGGTACAATGCGTGGATTGCCAATTGCAGGCATCGCGCTCAGCATGGTGTTGACAATGTCGCTGTACATTTGGCGCTGTTTGTAGTCGTAGGGCTGAAAACGTGATGATTTGAAGTCCTCGGCGTATGCCCATGTCATGTGCCACACGAATTCCACGTGGAAGTTGGTGACATAGCTTTCGACGAGGCGCTTGAAGGCGGGGAGGTTCTTGTAACTATCAAAAACACCCGACAGTTGGCTGGCCTGTTGCAGGGAGATGATGTCCCACTGTTCGTCGCGAATGATTTGTTTCAGCGTCCATTTCTTGCGCTCTGAACGCACACCGCCTACGACCTTTCGATAGGCGTATAGCGCGCTGTCCTTCTTGAGGTTGGTATAATGGCGGTCAATGGAACAGCCGCCGATATAGGCATTGCCGATAACCAGCGAGTCGCCTTGTGCACGCGCCAGTTCATAGAGGTATTGCTCAATGGCATCCTGCGAAAAGCTGTTGCCAATGGCTAACACCTTGACGACCTTGGCACTTAAAGGTAAAAAAGTAAAAAGGTAAAAAAGTAAAAAGAGTACATTTCTTTTCATCTTACATCCTACATCTTACTTCTTACATCTTACATCTAATCTCTCTCGTCCACCTTGCTTTTTGCCGCTTTGCGTAATTTGCGTACGGCTTTGTCGCGCTCCTGACGGACACGCTCGCGTTTCAGGTCCATGTCTTCACCGATTTCTGCCATTGTCTGGCGCCAGCCCTTCAGTCCGTAGTAGCGACTGACCACCTCGCGCTCGCGGTCGTTGAGTACGTCGATGCAGGCTACGAGGTCGTCGTTCAGCGTATCTTCCTCCACGATGGCGTCGGCCTTCTCGGCATTTTTGTCCTCAAGCACGTTGAGCAGCGTGTAGTTGTTGCGACTACCGACGGGTAACGATTCGTCCGTCGAGCGAACGTCAACGGAGGTCTCCAGCCGACTGATGGCTTTCTCGATGCTGCGACGGATGTAGGGTGCGGCAAAGGTGACAAAGGCCTTGCCGCGAGCAGGGTCGAATTTCGTGGCAGCTTTCATGAGTCCGATACTTCCCTCGCTAATGAGGTCGTCAGTGCTCAGCGCGTCACTTTTATACTGTCGGGCTAGCGTAACCACATAGCCCATATTCGCTGTCACCAGCTGTTCTTGTTCCTTTGTCATAACCTCTCACATTTTACTTCTAACCTCTTACTTCTTACCTTTTACCTCGCATTATATTTCTCCAGCAGTCCCTTCACCAGTTTGCCGTATTTCTTGATGACGTCATCGGGCCAAGGACCTGTAGCAGTGGCACGAGGCAGCAACATCGAGCACGACTCGTTCTTGTCGCTAATGCTCCAGCAAACCCAACTGATACCCAGACGTTCGCACATCTTGATCCATTCCTCCTCGCTCTCCTCATCGATTTTACCGTCGCCAGAAGCTTCAGTAGCACCGCTTTCGGAAATAAAGATGGGGATACCTCGTTTGGCAGCTCCTTCTGTGCGCTGACGCAGGTCGTCGCCGTGCGTAGCGGCATAGAAATGCACCGTGTACATCACGTTCGTCACACCCTCCAACGGACTCTCGGCAACCAGATGGATGTCCTGATCCCAGTGGGGGCAACCTACGAGCACGACGTTGTCCTTGTCGTATTTGCGGATTTCGCCAATGACCTCTTGGGCGTATTTCTTCAGGTCTGTCCATGTATCCGCGATGGGCTCGTTATAGATTTCGTAGATGATGTGCGGATACTTGCCGTATTTGCGGGCCATCTCGCCAAAGAACTTCTTGGCTTCTTCCGTCATCAGTTTGTGCGAATGCCAGTCGATGATGACGTAGATATTCTGCTTGATGGCGGCTTCAACGACGGGCGTCAGACACTGCATGGCGAACTCGGGGTTCTCCTGGAAATTGTCCTCGATATGCTGTCCGATAGCCGCACGGATGACGCTACAGTGCCAGTCGTTTTTCAGCGTCTCTACGGCTCCCTTGTTATAGAATCGCGGCCACAGGTTGTGCCAGCCCAGACTGACGCCACGCAGAATGACGGGGTTGCCCTTTTGGTCGCAGAGCTGGGCGCCTTTTACTTGCAGTTTTCCGTACTGCTTGACGGGGTCGATGGCGTGTACGTGACATGCCAACAAACTCAACATAATGATGGTCAGTAGTTTCTTCATTGTCATTGTTAGAATTTGTGTAATTTATTAAAATAGGGATAATGTGTACAAATAGACGACTGCGGCAGGAATGGCCAGCAGCGATGAGTCGAAACGGTCGAGCATGCCGCCGTGTCCAGGCAGGATGTTGCCGCTGTCCTTGATGCCTAAGGTGCGCTTGAAGAGACTCTCCACCAAGTCGCCCCATGTGCCGAAGATAACGACGACGAGACCCAGTCCGAGCCAAGCCCACAGCGTCAGCATCTCACCGTCGAGATATGTGCTGATGGCCCAGGCGGCAGCCAGCACGAAGATGGCTCCACCGATGCTTCCCTCCCACGATTTTCCTGGTGAAACGCGGGGGAACAGTTTGTGACGTCCCAACAGCGAACCGACACAGTAGGCACCAGTGTCGTTGACCCACAGGAATACGAAGACGCTCAGTGGCAACAGCGTGTTAAACGTGATTTCTCCGTTGGGTGTTGCCGTAAACGCCAGTACGTTGAGCAATGAAAAGGGTAGGGCGATATACATCTGTGCGAGCATGGTGTATGCCCAGTCCTGTATGGGGTCGTCGTGCCGGAGGTAGAGTTCCGATATCAGCAGGTAGATGATGGTCACCAAATAGGGGATGAACACCACGCTCTTGGCAATGCCGCCGTAGAGATCGCTGCAGAAATACGTCATCGCGTAGAAGAAATACACGCCAGCAACCGTAGAGATGAAGCGGTTGACGGTGACGTTCTCGCGTTCGTTCACCAGTCCGGTAAACTCCCAGATGGTGAGGCCTGTCACAATGCTGAACAACAGCACCATCGCATCAGGACGCAGGAACGACGCCACGATGGCTGCGACGAAAATGACGCCTGTGATGGTTCGAATGATTAAGTTCTTCATATCGTTTTAGTTCTTAGTTTCGTTATTCTCCGAAGCTTCCGTGCTATCCGACTGATTTGTATCGTCCGATGCGCCATTCGCCTTTGCCTCGAGTCCTTTTGCCTCGAGTTCCTTGGCACGACGCTCGGCCATTGCCTCGGCCTCGGCACGCTGCTGGGCTTCGATGAGCTCCTCCGCACGGCTGGTCCAGGGACGTTTGCCGAAAATCTTCTCTACGTCGTCGGCAAAGATGACCTCGCGCTCCACCAGCAATTGTGCCAGCTGGGCGTGACCGTCTTTGTGCTCCGTCAGTATCTGCTTCGCACGCTCGTACTGCTCGTTCACCATCTTCAGCACCTCTTCGTCCATCAGTTTGGCGGTAGTCTCTGAATAAGGTTTCTGGAACGTGTATTCCTGCTGGTTATAATAGCAAACGTTAGGCAGTTTGTCACTCATACCCGCATAGGCCACCATACCGTAAGCCTGCTTTGTGGTGCGCTCGAGGTCGTTCATGGCACCTGTCGAAATCTGACCGATGAACAGCTCTTCCGCAGCACGGCCACCGAGCAGCGAACACATCTCGTCGAGCATGGCTTCCTTGGTTTGCAACACGCGCTCCTCAGGCAGATACCACGCAGCACCCAGAGCTCGCCCGCGAGGTACGATACTCACCTTCACCAGCGGATTGGCAAACTCCGTAAACCACGAAATCGTGGCGTGACCGGCCTCGTGGATGGCTATCGACTTCTTCTCAGCCTCCGTCATCACCTTCGTCTTCTTCTCCAGACCTCCGATGATGCGGTCAACGGCATCCAGGAAGTCCTGCTTGCCCACCTTTTCACGATTGAAACGGGCGGCAATCAGGGCAGCCTCGTTACAAACGTTGGCGATGTCGGCACCCGAGAATCCTGGCGTCTGACGCGCGAGGAAATCGACATCGACACTCTCGTCAAGCTTCAGCGGCTTCAGGTGTACCATGAATACCTCCTTACGCTCGTTCAGGTCGGGCAGGTCGACATGTATCTGACGGTCGAAACGGCCTGCACGCAACAGGGCAGAGTCCAACATGTCGGCACGGTTCGTAGCTGCCAGCGTGATGATACCGCTGTTCGTGCCAAAACCGTCCATCTCCGTCAACAGGGCGTTCAGCGTGTTCTCGCGCTCATCGTTACCACCCATTGATGGATTCTTCGAACGGGCACGGCCCACAGCGTCAATCTCGTCGATGAAGATGATGCAAGGAGCCTTCGTCTTGGCCTTCTCAAAGAGGTCGCGAACGCGCGAAGCACCCACGCCCACGAACATCTCGACGAAGTCGGAACCCGACATCGAGAAGAACGGCACACCAGCCTCGCCGGCAACAGCCTTCGCCAACAGCGTCTTACCCGTTCCCGGAGGACCTACGAGCAATGCTCCCTTGGGAATCTTACCGCCCAAGTCGGTATATTTCTGCGGATTCTTCAGGAAATCCACAATCTCCTGCATCTCCTGCTTGGCACCAGCCTGTCCGGCAACGTCCTTGAACGTGATGCCCAGGTCGCCGCCCTTTTCATACATTTGAGCCTTCGACTTGCCTACGCTGAAGATGCCACCGCCCATTCCGGCACCGGCACCGCCGCCCATGCGTCTCATCAGATACATCCACACGAGGATGATGCCGCCGAAGAACAGGATGTTCATCAGCAGCGAACTGAAGAACTCGTTTTCCTTCGAGTTGTCATAGGCAAACTTACCGCTGAACTTCTGTTCCTCGCGAGCCTGATTGATAAACTGCTCCACCTGATCCACCGAACCGATGGCCACCATGACACTGGGGTCCTTGCCCGTCTTGTCGACACCCTGATGGAAAACGTCACGGATGTGTTCCGGCTTGACGTACATCTGCAGGGTGTTCTCGTACTTGTTCACCACAATCTTCTCCGCGTACCCCTTCATGACCATCGTCTTGAAGTCCGAGTAGCTCGTCTCAGTCCTGACGCTCGATTTCTCGCTGCCCTGCGTAAAGTAGAGCATCACCAGGGCGATAATGACAAGGCCGTAGATCCAATTCATGTTGAATCGCGGCATATTCATCTGAGGCTTATTATTTTGTCTGTTCTGCTGTTCCATTAACTTCTTTTACTTCTTAACTTCTTTTACTTCTCAATCCAAATCCGGAATCTGGACTAAGTTCGCATCGTCCCAAAGGTGTTCCAAATCATAGAATTCGCGCATGTCGGGCACAAAGATGTGTACCAGCACGTCGCCATAGTCCATAGCCACCCACTGGGCATTCTCCAAGCCCACCACCGTCGAAGGCTTCTCGCCCAACTGTTCGCGGGCCATGTCGCCTACCGACTCGGTAATGGCCTCCACCTGCGACGGTGAATTGCCCTGACAAATTACGAAATATCTGCAAATGGCACCTTCGATACCTTGCAGGTCGGCAACGACGATGCGCTGACCTTTTTTCTCTTGTATTCCTTTTTTAATTGTTTCTACTAATTGAGTCGTTTGTTCCATTTATTATATTAATGTGTATTTTGATGGTACAAAGTTACATCATATAATTGAAAAAACCGCAGAAACATGAAAATTTTGCGTTTTTTTATAAAAAAGTGGCTAAAAATTTTGCTAGTTTCAGAAAAAGCTGTACCTTTGCACCCGCATTTCGAGAAATGCACTGCATTTTTGGGGTATGGTGTAATGGTAACACTGCAGATTCTGGTCCTGCCTTTCCTGGTTCGAGTCCGGGTACCCCAACAAAAAGATCGCTAAGTTCAATACTTAGCGATTCTTTTGTTTTATGGGGGTTATCCAGCGGCAAAATGTGAGGGCGTTAGGGTGTGAGGGCGTTAGCACAGCTGTTCTGGTGTGCTTCTCCTTTACGTCCTTGAATGGTATTTTGAAATACACATTCAAAGCCATAATCAGCTGCTCACGCGTCCACAGGTCACTCCTTGCCATATTTTACTTGGGTAGTTATTTCTCCTCTTCCTCGTTATTTGGCAACAGGTAGTCGCTGGCTTTAGCCTCAGATATGACAGAGCGACCGAGTTTGCTTTCCAGTTGGTTACGTGCTGCTTTTGCTACACCACCACCTTCTTTGGCTACTTTAGTCTGCTGCTTGTAGCCCTTGGGATTGCGCTGTTTTGAAAGTTCTGTAGTAGAAGCCTCTGCCAATATGTTAAGGGCGATTTCCAGATTGGTCATATTGTCTCGCAGATTTTCCTTCTTCAACCCCTTGAAATGCTTGTATTCCTTGGTGGTGAAACCACTCCACTCACGAGTAATGATATCTGTCAAAGATGCATATTCCAAACCCTCATGTACACCAGTGCGCCGCCACTCATCCGTCAGTTCCTTGCGTACTTCGATGCTCTTGATGCGCTGATTGATCCAAGCGTCATTATAGCCTAAACGCTTATAGTCAACAATCGCCTGGTCAATACTCTTTTCTGGATCTTGCATCTGGTCCAGTCTTTCGCTTGCCACCTGCGCCATCCATTGCTTAAATGGTTCGGCCTTAGGCGAAGGAATGGATTGAATTAGTCGGAAAAGTTGTTCGGTGTTAGCGACATCAGTCAGTCGCATCTTACCATCGTCTGCACGAAGTTTCAACTGGTTACAATTTGTAACCGTTTCATTTCCTTCCTTTACAAGTCTGTGTTTCAAGACCTTCCAATAGTTGCGAGGATTAGGACTATCTGTTAGCACAGCACACACATCTATAATAGAAAAATACCATTGCTCCTTCTCATCGTCCCACACCGTGCGGACTTTCTTTTCCTCAAAGAGCTTTATTGCTTGTTTCTTTGTCATATCCTTATACTTTATAATTCACAATCCATTGCGTCATAATCGTCAATAAACAGTGTTTCTTTTATATCCATACCTCATCTGTTTATCTATAGACCAGCTAATATGTCTTCCAACGCATGTTCGTCACTTATAAGGACTTCGCGTGGTGCAGATCCCCTTAACGGGCCTACAATACCAGCCTTCTCTAACTGCTCCATAATACTTCCAGCCCTTTGATAGCCTATACCAAATGCTCTCTGTATTTTAGCAGCTGCTCCATCTTGATTTCTTACTATCAAACGTGCCGCGTCAGCAAAGAGGGAATCAAGCATATAGTTGGGTATCGCTTTCTTCTCTGGTTTGGACTCGTCATCTTTAACAGCAAACAATTCTGCCAGCACGTCTTTCTTCAGTTTATTGGTAACCTTGAAATTAGATAATGCAGCATCGATGTCTAAATCCTCAAGGTTCAAAGAGCCATAAGTCGTGCGATCAAATGCTATATCGTATAACGAAGTAACATTCGAACCCCCCATTGATACATGCCCCTCAATGTTTACTGCATTAATCTTGGGCGAGATATTGAAGAAGTAAGAAGCCACATAAATAGCAATGCCCAATACCCACTCAGAATAGTCTTTCTTCTTATTCTTGTCTGGTATCTCTTTGATTTTGTAATTGCCACTCGCTAGGCGTACCCCCTCTAGATGAGGCAAGTCTTTGGATTGTGGCAAAGATAAACTTAAAGATATAGTTGTATCGTTTAGGGTTGACTCAACGTGATACGGGAAGGACAAGCTCATGATATCTGGTACACGAAGCATTTCTTTCTCTAACAACTCTGCGTTGCCCCCTTCAATAAGTGCAGTCAATCTTTGTTTGCGCTCATCGCAACGTTTCTGGCTCTGCAGATTGTGTTCTTCCTCTGCTTTATTCTCAGATTCTTCATACTGAGCACGTCTTTGATTATAAGCTTCAACTTGCTGCTGGTAATAAGGCTCTAACCGTTCTTCTACATATTCTTGCTGTTTCTTCTTCAAAGACCAAAACATCCACGAAGACACTTTCTGTTCAGCCTCCGTTTCTAATACTTCCTGTATTTGCTCCTTAGATGGTGCAGGCTCGTCAAATGTCTTTCTGACGTATTGATTGGGCTTAATCGAAGCAATCTCTGCCCTGAAGTCCTTTTCTGTTTTCAGTTTAGGCGACTTGCGATAGAGGTGAATAAGGTCGTTTCTTTCTTCCTTATTCTCTTCTGACCATTTCTTGATGAGCTCTTGACAGGCAGCATTCCAACTCTTTTTGGGAATACGGTCAATTGTGCTTTGGCTCACAGGTTCTCCATTTCTTTTAACAACGAAATGCAGTTCATCTGGACTCTCCACGTGCAGAGTTACAGTCATATCCGTTTCTTGCGGGAAACTATACAGTCCTTGATTGACAATCTGCCTGAAACATTGTTTCGTCAATTCTACATCACCAGAACTATCGTGAAGAGCAATTTGGGAATAATCTATGCCAAGACAATCTGCCAACTCCGTTAGCTTTGGCCATTTGTAACCACTGCCCCAATCTTTAGGTATCTGGCAATAGCTTGTCATACGCTTCATAGTATCGTAAGATTGTGTCCAACCACTATTTGCGAACTTTACGCCTTCTTCACGGCAAGAAGCAATGATGAATTTCTTATCAAACTCCAAATTGTGAGCTACAAGCAAGTCACAGGAATCCTTGTCTTCGACGAATTCCTCAAGAGCTGTTTTTCTATCTGATAGTTGCTTGCCTGCCAAAAATTCTTCAGTCAAGCCATTGACATCTATAGCTCCATGAGATACCCTAGCTTTATTCTTTGGCCATGAGAAATAATGGTTCACTGTCTTTAGCGTAGCCCAAGAATCAGAATCAACAATCTGATACGATAGTTGGAGAATAACATTCCATTGAGGATCTAAACCTGATGTTTCAGTATCAAAAATTAATAATCTCATTTGGTGGGATAATTATATTATGACATTTCTTTGTTCTTAGTTACTGAGTGCAAAGATACTCACTTTTCTTTGAACTTCCAAATATTATTTTAAAAATGTACGCCTTTTACATACTCACTCACCAGGCTGCCAACGGCGGCCAGAATTACAAACAGAAAAAATACACCTTCCATAATCATCATGTTTTAAATTAAACTTCGAATTATGGGTGCAAAATTAGAAGCAGGGTGTCCCAAAAGTCAGGACACTCCACTAAAATTTAATATCTTTTAAGATTTTCGACTATCCAACAACCAGCGAGAACCGTAGTCCAAGGGCATTTGCAATGAGCATGAACGTAGAGAGCTGCATGTCCGTCTGTCCCTGCTCAAGCGCAGAAATATATTCGCGCTTCTTGCCAATGCGCTCGCCTAACTGCTGCTGGGTCAGTTTCTGGCGCTTACGTTCATCGCGTAGTAACTCGGCATAGTACCAAGCCTTGGCCTTTGCCTCAAACTCCTCACGGCTGGGAGTACCTTTCTCACCATATTTCTCTGCCAAATGCTGTGAACCGGTTTTCAGCCCGGCCAGCTTCTTTTCATCAAGCTTTATCATCTTCTTGTCCTCCTTGGATATATTTGTTCAAAATCTGACGGGCGGTTTCTATCTCACCCTTATATTGCTTGGTGTCCTTTTTCAAGAATGAATTCAAGAAAAGCACCTGTTTGCTCTCCATGAACGAAAGGGAATCAACTGCAAATACTATCGTGCGGTGCTCGTTGGTACCTACAGATATTCGTGCCTCATAGAACTCCGTTCCTTCGAGATTCTTTACGAATTTCTTATTGACCACATATTGCGTCTTTATAATTGCCTCTACATAGTCGTACTTCGCCTTCGTCTTAGCATCAAGGCTGGCGTAGTATTCATCGTACTCGCAGAGTGGAAAGTTTCTCTAATATCTTCGTTCATGCCGCAAAAGTAATATGTTTCTTCCAATTCTCCAAAAAATTTGGAAGAAAAACGTTCATTTTGAATATTCTTTAAGACTTTCGACTATTTTTGCTCGTAATAGTGATACATTTCGAGGACGCGGTGGCGCATTTTTTCACGGAGATCGAGCGGCTGGAGGACTTCGATGCCGAACTTCATCAACTCGTTCAGGAAATCGGCAGTGGGACGGATGTCGAACGAGAAATCCGTATAGGGCGAGGTGGATGAATCGGCGTGAGTGATTTCGCCAGAGGCGAGCTCCTGCTGGGAGTGATGCAGCGGCAGCGTGCGCAGGTAGTTCGGCGTCCAACGGTGGGCGCGAACAACGACGTGGGCCATGGGGGTGTCGTCCGTCAATACACCATAGTATTCAGAGAAATATGCCTCTGACGAGAAGTCGGCAGGCATCTCGAAGGTCTCGTCCGTCAGTTCCACCTTCGTCACGCGGTCCATCAAGTCAGACCTCAGTTATTTGTCGAGCGAAAAATCGCTCAAATGTGTCACAGAGCACAGAGCACAGTTTTCTCAGGAGCTAATGTTTGGAGGAAGTAAAACATTTACTATATATATAATATATATATTATATATATAGTAATATAATTTTGTAAAGAATTTTCGTTCAGATAGTATTGCGGCCTCAAAAAAACTGTGCTCTGTGCTCTGTGACACTTTTAAGGCTAAAATACATCTCAAAACCCCGATTTTAACCCTCAACCACTAAAAGGCCGGTTTGCTTCCCAACGACCGCCCGTTTAGTTCCTTTGGGCGACGAACCCACTGCTTGACGGTTAATGGTGCATGGTTAAGGGTTTATGGTTCGTTAGGGGCTACAGAGAAAGGACGTAACGTCGTGTAAAGAATTTTGAAGAAGAGCGATCTATGGAGCGCAGCGAATTATAGCCCCCATGATTCACCATTAATCTCTGGTAATCCCTTTATTTAAAGGGTGTGCGAGAGGGGGTGTGCAAAAGTGAGGTAAATATGGGCGGAAAATTTGCAGGGATGGAGATTTTTTCGTAATTTTGTACTCGCAATCAGAGAACTAGTTGCACCGCCGTTTCGACGGCGCGGGGCGGAAGCCCACAAAAACACACAAGACCTATTTTATTTATTATGGCAGTAGAAAAAATTGCATTGGGTATTAACCTGAGAAAGAACAAGATCTCGACGAGCGCTGGCTTCGGCAAGTACTATCCCGAGGTGGACACGCAGAAGACGCTCTCGCTGCGAGGCTTCGCACAGCACATGGTGGATCACGGAAGCATCTACGGACGCGCAGTGGTCGAGGGCGTGCTGATGCAGATCGTGGATTGTCTGCCCGAACTGGTGGCACAGGGCGTGCCCGTACAGCTGGGCTCGCTGGGTACCTTCTATCCCACCGCAGAGGTGATGCCAAAGACCGGCGCAGTGCCCAACATCGCGGCAATGGACGGACTGAACCCGAACGACATCGTGAAGGCGATCCACATCCGTTACCTGCCCGACAGCACCAAGCTGGACAACCTCTGCGGTCCGCAGTTTAAGAACCGCTGTACCCTGGAACTGCGCAACATCGTGGACACCCAGGAGGTGACCATCGACGGCAAGACCAAGAAGGTGCAGACGCTGAAGCCCATCGCTACGGCAGTGGCCGAGCTGAAGGCCGGTGGTTCAACGAACACGAATCCCACGAATCCAACGAATGGTAGTGGTGACGGAGGCAACTCCGGTGGCGGTTCGCAGAGCCAGACGCTGGCAGCTCCCACTATCAGTGGTAACACCTCGTTCACCGAGTCTACGCAGGTGAGCCTGAGCGGTCCTGACGGCGCAGCAATCCACTACACCACCGACGGCACCGTGCCTACGGCTGAGAGCGCGCTGTACAGCGAGGCATTCACGCTGAGCGCAACGACCACCGTCAAGGCTATCGCCATCAAGGACGGCCAGTCGAGTGAGGTCACCAGCCGCGTGTTCACCAAGTCGAGCAACGACGACGGCATGGGACAGGACTAACGATGTCTGATGTCTGAAGGCTGATGTCTGAAAACATGAAAAAAAAGAGGACTGACAATTTATGTTGCCAGTCCTCTTTCTGATGTTTTTAAGATTACTCCTTTACCAGACGCACTTCGTAAATCTCGCCGATTTGTTT
Source organism: Prevotella sp. (assembly GCA_045112595.1). Lineage (GTDB taxonomy): Bacteria > Bacteroidota > Bacteroidia > Bacteroidales > Bacteroidaceae > Prevotella. Next base: position 21,383 of record JBGUIA010000093.1, read on the forward strand.
ACGAGGTTTGGCTACGAATTTTACGCGTACCTGCTGTTTGCCTTTCAAGGCCTCGGCAGGAATGGGGTAGGTCTCGTATTTGAATTCGGAGATGCGATACTTGCCTGTGTTGTTGACGGAGGTCACGAGGACATCGTCGACGAAGATGTCGAACTCGTGGCTCTTCCATTCGCCCACACCCCAGTATTTCAGTCGCAGAGCCAAGTTCGTCTGTCCGCCAGTCTGCATCTGATAGCTGAAATAGTGACCGTCGCGGGCATCACGGAAGAATACGTCGTTGGTGTTGCCTACGAACGAATCGTCAGTCTCCATAAAGTGGTCACTCTCGGGCTGTTGCTCGCCGGGCTGTACCTTGTCGGTGGTACGAGCCTCCAGTGCCTGACGCTCCTGTTCCTGCTTGGCCAGATTGTCGAGATAGCCTTTGTAGTTGTCCTCCGTCAGTGCGAGCCAATACATCATGTAGCGCGAGTCGTGCAACTCGAAAAATGGCATCAGTTCATTGACCGCTGACGATGGACGATTGATCATTTTTGTTTCCAGCATGAAATGGAGCGGTTGTCCTTTAATATCCGTTATCTGTGCGGCAATCTCGTCGATATTGTTGTTGATGAGGATGGGTGCCTCGTTGATGGGCAGTTTCTTGCCCACGGCCAACTGTCCGAAGCGGCTGTCGTCGGCTATCAGACCCGCCAGATCCTCCGTACCTGTCTTCATAGCGAGCATGATGGGGCCGTGCATCAGGGCTACATACTGCGGCAGGTTGGGCAGGTACTTCACGCTGTTGTGCATGGGGAAAGTCACTTCCACCACGTCGCCCTTCTTCCATTGGCGGTCGATGGTGACGTACGACGACGGACCAGTGATGAGCTGTACAGGCTTGCCATTGACGCTGACCTTGAATTCGCCAGGCTTCACCCAGCCGGGATAGCGCACCAGCAATGGGAACTGACCCTTGCCCTGCTGGATGGTGATACGCGACGTCTCGGCATAGGGGAACTGTGTTTCCTGACGGACCACGATGCACTTCTCCTTCCAGTTCAATTCGGAGGCCACGAAGAGGTTCACAAACAGCGCGTCACCCACATGGGTATAGACGAACTGACCGTACTTGCCGTGATTCTCCATGCCTGTTCCCACGCAACACCACATGGCCTCGTTCGGTGCCGAATAGTTGCGATAGTGGCGCGGACGGGCCGACGTGAAATACACGTAGCCGCCGTGCTCGGGATGCTGACTCGAAAGGATGTGGTTGAACGTTGCCAACTCGTAGAAGTCGGCATAGCGAGCCTCGGGATTGCGGCGGTGCAGACCCTCGGTCAGTTTCAGCATATTGTTGGTGTTACAGGTCTCAGGACCGTCGATATCCTCAATGAAATCCTGACAGGCCTCCTTGCTGGGGAAGTGTTCGCGACGGCTGTTGCCACCGAAGGCGAGTGACCGTTCACCCGTCACAATATCCCAGAAGTAACTGGCGGCATCGTGATAAGGCTCGGTATTCGTTGAACCGCATATCGTCTGTCCATTTTCAGTCAGTCTGCAGGCCTTGACGGGATAAAGGTTTGCCAGTTCGGCAATACGCTCGAAGCCCACCACCTTCGGCACCTGCGTGTTGGCATGCATGTTGTCCAGACAGTCCTGACGCTGCGACAGGGGCAGCAGCAGACGCTTGTGTGAGAAACGACGGGCTGCGTCCAGATACTTCACGTCGCGCGTGATGGCATAGGCATCGGCCAGCACCTCGTTCATGCCGCCGTGCTCCGTATGCAGCGTCTGCTCCACCTGGGCGTCGCTGAGACCTGCCGTCAGATTGATGATCCAGTCGCAGAATCCCAGGAACAGCTGCTTGGCCTGCTCGTTACCGCAATACACCCACGCGTCGCGCAGGCCTGCGTACATCTTATGAAGGTTATAGAACGGCACCCACGCACCGTAATAAGGTCCGAAGTCACCTTTCTTATATGCCGACCAGATGCGGTCGCTGCCAGGCACGCCGCCCACATAGCCCTTGCCCCACGTCGGATGGTTCTTGGCATTGGCATCGGCACAAGCCTGCAACTCGCTGATCCAGTATTCCATGCGTTGCTGACATTCCTTGCTGCCCGTAGCGGCATTGATGGCCATCGCCGTCAGATAGTGGCCGCCCACGTGTCCGTCCAGTCCGTCCCAGTTGGGATACGACTTACTCTTCGGCGTCAGTCCAGCCTCCTTCAGATATGGTGCCAACAGACGGTCGTTGTCGTATTTCAGCAGCACGCTGATGTTCAGGTCGCGGGCCTTCTTCAGCGGTCCGTCCAACAGCGTCACGTCGCCCAACGGAAACTCGTCGGCATACAGTTTGTCTTGTGCCACAGCCGTCATTCCTGCGGCCATCAGCGCGATAAGAATCAGGATTTTCTTCATTGTTTCACTTCGTATTTTGGTTTTGTTCTGCAAAGATACGGTTTTTTCGCCAAAAATATGCCAAAAGAAGCGTAAAAATGCCAAAATACCATAAATGTGGTATGCAAATAACACGCAAAGGGTATTGTGGGGATGAAAAAATCGCCGTACCTTTGCAATCGCAAACAAGTTGCGACAGCGAGCTCAGGCGGCGCCTCAGCAATTCGAATAAATTCGATTGCATTGATGGACATCGACCTCGGACGCGACTCGGCAATGCTCAAACAAGTTTGGCATAGCTCTCGCTGCTCCCTCGGTTCGGCTTGCACTGACCTTGCATCGAAAAAGAAACATTATTTATTAATTTAAAAGGATAAGGATTATGACAAAGATTGCAAAACAGCTGACTGAGCTCGTCGGCAACACCCCACTTTTGGAGCTCAACAAGTATTCACGGGCAAAGGGTATCGAGACACCCGTCATTGCTAAAGTAGAGTTTTTCAACCCCGGCGGTAGCGTGAAGGACCGTATCGCACTGGCGATGATTGAGGATGCAGAGCAGAAGGGCATCTTGAAGCCCGGCGCCACCATCATCGAACCCACCAGCGGAAATACGGGCGTAGGACTGGCACTGGTTAGCGCCGTCAAGGGCTACCACCTTATCCTTACCATGCCCGAAACCATGAGCGTGGAGCGCAGAAACCTCGTGAAGGCCTACGGCGCCGAGGTGCGCTTGACCTCTGGAAAGGACGGTATGCCTGGTGCCATCCGCGCTGCCGAGGAGTTGCGCGACTCTATTCCTGGTGCCGTCATTCTGCAGCAGTTCGAGAACGGCGCCAACCCCGCCAAGCACTATGCCACCACGGGTCCTGAGATCTGGCGCGACACGGACGGACAGGTGGACATCTTTATCGGTGGTGTGGGTACTGGTGGTACCATCAGCGGCGCTGGTAAGTATCTGAAGGAGCAGAACCCCAACGTGAAGGTGATTGCCGTAGAGCCGAAGTCAAGCCCCGTGTTGAACGGCGGACAGAGCGGTCCCCACAAGATTCAGGGTATCGGTGCGGGCTTCATTCCCAAGACCTACGATGCTGACGTGATTGACGAGGTGTTCGACGTAGAGAACGACGACGCTATCCGCACTGGTCGCGAGATTGCGCAGTCAGAAGGTCTGCTGGTAGGTATCTCTGCTGGTGCAGCGCTCTATGCTGCCATCCAGGTGGCTAAGCGTCCGGAGAACAAGGGCAAGAAGATTGTGGTGCTGTTGCCCGATACTGGTGAGCGTTATCTGAGCACCGTGCTGTACGCTTTCGAGGATTATCCACTGTAAAAACTGAAAAAATCACAAAAAAACTTGTGGGTGTAAAGTTTTTATTGTAACTTTGCACCCGCTTTTCGCATCGTGTGATGGTGAATTAAGCAAAATAACTTAATTTTAGAGTAACACATTTATTAATTATGAAGGAAATTTCCGTAAAAGGTCAGAAGCGCACCGACACAGGCAAGAAGGCCTCAAAGCTGCTTCGCAAGGAGGGTATGATTCCCTGCAATCTGTATGGTGAGAAGAAGGGTGAGAACGGTCTGCCCGAGGCATTGGCTTTCACTGCCTCTATGGCTGAGCTGCGTAACGCAGTGTACACTCCCCACGTATATGTTGTCAATCTGAACATTGATGGTGCTGAGCACAAGGCTATCATCAAGGAGCTTCAGTTCCACCCCACAACGGACGCGCTGTTGCACGCTGACTTCTATGAGATCAACGAGACAAAGCCCATCACTGTTGGTATCCCCGTGAACCTGACTGGTCACGCTCAGGGTGTGCGCGATGGTGGTCGTCTGAACCTCTCTATCCGTAAGATTGACGTTACAGCTCCTTACAAGAACATTCCTGAGAAGCTGGACATCGACGTTACCGAACTGCAGCTGGGTAAGGCCATCAAGGTTGGCTCGCTGAGCTTCGAGGGTCTGGAGATCGCTACCTCTAAGGAGGTTATCGTATGCTCTGTGAAGGCTACTCGTGCTTCTCGTTCGGCTGCTGCTGAGGCTGCTGCCGCAGAGTAAATTAGCAGTTGGCTGTTAGCAGTTAGCTCTTAGCTTTTTGCCAATAGCCAATAGCCAAAAGCTAATTGCCAAAGAATGGACAAGTACTTAATTGTTGGTTTGGGTAATCCTGGCGACGAATACGCCGAGACCCGCCACAATACAGGATGGATGGTATTGGACGCTTTTGCTAAGGCGTCCAATATCGTTTTTGAAGACAAACGCTACGGCTTTGTCGCTGAGACGTCGTTGAAGGGCCGTAAGGTATTCCTGCTGAAGCCCACTACATATATGAACCTCAGTGGTAATGCTGTGCGCTATTGGCTGAATAAGGAGAACATCGACCAAAGTCGTCTGCTGGTCGTTAGCGACGATGTGGCTATTCCCGTGGGGCAGTTCCGACTGAAAGGCAATGGTTCAAACGGTGGTCATAACGGCTTGGGACATATCCAGCAACTCATCGGACAGCAGTATGCCCGTCTGCGCATGGGTATCGGCAACGACTATCCCGTGGGTTCGCAGATAGACCACGTGCTCGGCCGTTTCCCTGCCGAGGAGCGAGAGAAGCTGGAACCTGCCATCACGCTTGCTGTCGATATCATCAAGAGTTTTGTGCTCGCAGGTATCGACATCACGATGAACCAGTACAACAAGCTGGGCAAAGGTCCGAAAGTCCCTAAAGAACCTAAAGTTCCTAGCGAACCTCAACAATGAACGAAGCACGAATCGATAAATGGCTCTGGGCGGCGCGCATCTTTAAGACGCGCTCTATTGCCGTCGACGCCATCAAGAACGGACGCGTCACCATACAGGGGGTCAATGTCAAACCCTCGCGCATGGTGAAAGAGGGCGAGGTGGTCAGCGTGCGCAAGCCGCCCGTGACCTATTCCTTCAAGATCCTGAAGACCATCGAGCAAAGGGTGGGGGCGAAGCTCATTCCAGAGATTTACGAGAACGTGACGCCTGCCGACCAATACGAACTGCTGGAGATGAACCGCATCAGCGGCTTCATCAATCGTCAGCGTGGCACAGGCCGTCCCACGAAGAAGGAACGCCGTGCGCTGGACGAGTTCGTTGGTCCGTCGTTGGAGGGTTATGGTGACTTCGATTTCGATTTTGATGACGAAGATGAATAAATCATGTGGTTAGACATTATAATTATAATAGTAGGTGTGGCGATGGTGCTGAAGGGCGCCGATTTCCTGACGGAGGGTGCTGCGGCATTGGCCCGTCGCGTAAACATTCCTGAGATTGTGATTGGCCTGACCATTGTCGCGGCAGGCACGTCGGCGCCGGAATTGTTTGTCAGCCTGGTGTCTGCGCTGAAGGGCACGCCCGACCTCGCCGTGGGTAATGTTGTGGGTTCGAACACGATGAACTGTATGCTCATTGTGGGTTGTGCGGCCATGGTGGCCCCGATGACCATCAGCCGTTCGACAGTAAAGAAGGACATCCCCTTTGCCGTCGGCGCTTCCGTATTGCTGATGTTGCTTGCCCTGAACAGTTTCTTAGGCCGTTTCGACGGTATCTTGCTGTTGGCAGGCTTTGTGTCGTTTATGATTTATTCCCTACGACAGGCAAAGAACGGACAAGGCGATACCCCTGCTGAGGAAAAGCAGCAGAACCCTTGGCTGTCAGCACTTTACATCGTGTTGGGACTTATCGGGTTGGTCATTGGCAGTAACCTGTTCGTCGACCACGCTTCCAGCCTTGCATTGGCTTTGGGCATCAGCGAGGGCGTTGTGGGCTTGACGGTCGTTGCAGGTGGTACGTCGCTGCCCGAACTGGCCACCAGCGTCGTTGCTGCTCGCAAGGGCCAGTCGGCCATTGCCATTGGCAACGTCATTGGCTCGAACGTTTTCAATATCCTGTTGATATTGGGTCTTACGGCCACCATCAGTCCCCTGCAAATAGAAGGCATCACCACCATCGATATGGCAGTGATGCTCATTTCCGTTGCCCTCGTATGGCTGTTCTCCTTCACGCGCTATACCGTTGAACGATGGGAAGGTGCCGCACTCGTCGGGGGCTATCTCGTGTACCTCGTGTGGTTGATTACTTCACTGTAACCACAATCTTTTTCAAGTCTTTGTCGGCACTCGACGAACCCATCATCAGCTCGTATTGTCCAGGGAGGACGCGCATGGAATTAGTCTTCGCATCCCACGTCTCGAAACGCTCACGGGGCAGTTCGATGGTCACCGTCTTGGCTTCGCCGGGCTTCAGCGTGATGCGCTGGTAGCCACGCAGTGTCTTCAGGGGACCTCCCTTGTCGGCAGTGTTACGGATGTACACCTGCACAACCTCCGTACCTTCTACCTTACCCGTATTACGCACCTGCGCGCGAACCTTATAAGTATTGGTCAGTGGCAGGAATTGCGGCTTGCCGATTTCAAATGTCGTATAGCTCAGTCCGTAACCGAACGGGAACAGCGCCTCGCCCTTGAAATAGCGGTAGGTGCGGTTCTTCATCGTGTAATCCATGAAGTCGGGCAGGTCCTTCACGCTGCGGTAGAACGTCAGCGGCAGTTTTCCGCTGGGGTTTACCTGACCCGTCAGCACTTCGGCAATGGCTTGTCCGCCCTGTTCGCCAGGATACCAGCCTTGCACGATGGCGTCGCACGACTGCAATTCAGGAACCATCGCCATAGCACCGCCGGAACAGTTGACGAAGACAACTTTCTTGCCAGCCTGATGCAACATGCGCAACATGTCGCGCTGCACCTTTGGCAGTTCGATATCGGTGCGGTCGCCGCCCTTGAATCCAGGCTCGTTGACCTTCATCTCCTCACCCTCCAGTCGTGGCGAGATGCCTCCTACGAACACGATGGTCTTGGCGTTGCCTATCTGGCTGAGCAACTGCTGGCTGGTGGGCGTCGTCTTCTTGCAAATGTCGAAATGGAGCGCTGCCAGTCCGTGTTCCTGTACGTAGTCAATCTCTATGCGATAGTTCGTGCCTTTCTTCACCTTCAGTTCAGGCATAGCTTCCTGAATGCGCTGTCGGACGGTCCACAGATTGACCAGCGTGTCGCCGTTCACCAATACCCGCACCTTGTCTTCGGCACCCACACGCAGGTAGAGCGTCTCGTCCTCGGTGGGAATGAAAGTGGCGTTATAGCGTGCCGAGAAGTTTTCCAACTTGACGCCAGGAGCAAAGACCGTAGCTCCGCCATTGCTCAGATTGATGGGTTCCGACATGTGGACGGTGGTCACGGGGTTGCCCTTCATCGTCGTGTTGTTCCAGTAGATGGCCTGCATGCCTTTCTGTCCCTTTGGCGAGCGTAGATGGTCGAAACGGCTCTCCAGAATTTCGCTCTTGGTGACGGCGCAGCCCTGGATATAGCGGATATTTCCCAATTGTTTACGCAGACCTTCGAGCACGGTGATGGTTTTCGTGGCCGAACCGCAGTAGTTGCCCCACTGCATGATGCTGTCGTTGGCGTTCGGACCCATGATGACGATGTCTGATGTCTGATGGCTGGTGGCTGAAAGTGGCAGCACACCGTTGTTCCTCAGCAGCACAACACCCTCGCGGGCGGCCTGCAGCGCTAGTTGCTTGTGTTTCTTCGACGCGATGACCGACGACGGAATCTTCGTCCATTCCACCAGTTCGTCCTTGTCGAAGTCACCCAGTTCGAAACGCGCTACCAGCAGGCGTTTCAGACTGATGTCAATCTGCTTCTCGCTGATTTCTCCGCGTTGCACGGCCGTAGGTAGCATCCTGTATGCCGAGCCGCACTCCAGATCGGTACCGTTGTTGACGGCTTTGGCCGAAGCGGCAGCCAAGTCCTTCGACACGTTATGCAGTTCGGGCAGGAAGTCGCGTATGGCCCAGCAGTCGCTGGTAATCAATCCCTTGAAACCCCATTCGTCGCGTAGTATCTGGCGTTCGAAGCGGGCATTGCCGCAACACGGCTGTCCGTCGATGCTCTGGTAGGCGCACATCACCTCTGCCACGTTACCCTTCTGCACCACAGCCTTGAAGGCGGGCAGATAGGTTTCCCACAGGTCGCGTGCCGGCAATTGCTGTACGTCGAACGAGTGGCGGTTCCATTCTGGTCCGCTATGCACGGCAAAATGTTTCGCACAAGCCAGCAGCTTCTTGTATTTCGGCGTCCTCAGCAGGCTGGGCTTGCTGTTGTCGTACGGCTGTCCCTGCAGTCCGTTGACGACGGCCAGTCCCATCCGCTCCGTCAGGTAAGGGTCTTCGCCGTAGGTCTCTTGTCCGCGTCCCCAGCGCGGGTCACGGTAAATGTTGATGTTCGGCGTCCAGAACGACAGTCCCTGATAGCGTTGGATTTTTCCTCTCTTCTTGGCTTGCTGAGCCTTGACGCGTGCCTCGTCGCTGGCTGCTGAAAACACGTGGTACACCAGTTCGTCGTCCCATGTCGATGCCATCATCGTGGTGATGGGAAATACGGTGGCAAAGCCGTTGCGTGCAACACCGTGCAGTGCCTCGTTCCACCATTGGAACTGTGGAATGCCCAGACGCTCGATGGCTGGTGACGAGTCCATCATCAGCTTCACCTTTTCGTCCAGTTTCAGTCTCCCTATCAGGTCGTCGGCACGTTGTTCAGCCGTCAACTGCGGGTTTTGATACGGCAACACCTGCGCAGTCAGCGCAGGTGTTCCCAGTATTAGTAATGTAGTTAAGTATAGTTTGTGGATATTGTTGTTGTTATAGTAAATTGTCCTTCTCGATGTCCTTGAAGTACTTGTATGTAGCAACTTTCAGCTCATCGGTGGCAGGCTCGTCAGCCACGATGATGCCGTGAGGATGCATCTGCAAGGCAGAGATGGTCCACTCGTGCGTCACGGCGCCCTCAATGGCTGCCTTCAGCGCGCGGGCCTTGTGGTGACCGTTCACCAGAATCATCACCTCCTTGGCGTCCATCACCGTTCCCACACCGACGGTCAGCGCCAGCTTGGGCACCTTGTTCACGTCGTTGTCGAAGAAGCGCGAGTTGGCAATGATGGTGTCCGTCGTCAGCGTCTTCACACGTGTACGGCTTGTCAGCGAACTATATGGCTCGTTGAAGGCAATGTGTCCGTCGGGACCGATACCGCCCAGGAACAGGTCGATACCGCCAGCCTCCTTGATCATCTCCTCGTAGTGTGCACACTCGGCAGCCAAGTCCTTGGCATTGCCGTTCAGTATGTGGATATTCTCTTTCGGGCAGTCAATGTGGTCAAACAGGTTGCGGGCCATAAACGAATGGTAGCTCTCGGGGTGCTCCTCAGGCAGCCCAACATACTCGTCCATGTTGAACGTCAGCACGTTCTTAAACGACACGCGGCCTTCCTTGTTGGCTTTCACCAGACAAGCATACATACCTTCGGGCGAACTACCCGTCGGCAGACCCAATACAAATGGTTTCTCCTTCGTGGGCTTAGCTTCGTTGATACGACGGATGACGTGCTCCGCAGCCCACTGCGACATTTTCTGATAATCAGATTCAATAATAACTCTCATAAGTCTAAAAATATTAAGTTTTTATTTCTTATCGCCTGCGAAGGTACGAAAAAAAAACGAACCCACCAAGCGATGGGCCCATTTTTTTAACTCTTAATTCTTATCTCTTATTTCTCGGCGGGTTCGATGATCTTCCAGATGCAGGCTGCGATTGCGCCACCGACGAAAGGACCTACGATGAAGATCCAGAGGTTGGCCAGAGCGGTGCCACCCTGGAAGATGGCAGGAGCCAGCGAACGTGCGGGATTGACGGAGGTGCCCGTGTAGCGGATGCAGACGAGGTGAACCAATACGAGGCTGAGGCCGATGGCCAGACCAGCGAAGTTGTTGGTGGCACCATTGGTCTTGGCGGTAGCACCGAGTACGACGAGCACGAAGACGCAGGTGAAGATGATCTCAGCGAGCAGACCGCCGAGCACCGAGACATTGGCCTGAAGGTCGTTGGCACCCGTTCCCTCCATACCAGGAACATTGGCTACGAGGACAGCGAGCAGGGCACTGCCGATGAAGGCTCCGATGCACTGGAAGATGATGTACATGATACCCTCCTTGGCGTCCATACGGCCAGCGAGGATGCAGCCCAGCGTGATGGCGGGGTTGATGTGGCAACCGGAGATGCCGCCGATGGTGTAGGCCATGGCGACGACGGCCAAGCCGAAGGCCAGTGCGGTTCCTACCACTGCGGGGATGTTGTTGACGGGATCACAACCGAGGCTGACGGCAACACCGCAGCCCATGAGTACGAGCACCATTGTGCCCACCATTTCTGCCAAATACTTTTTCATAGTGATTTTAGTTTTAATGTTTAATATTAAATGATAAAATGATTACGTCAGAAAGTCCATTTGCTTTCTCAGGGCCTGCAGCTGGGTGCGGATGTCCATGAGGCGCGTGAGCACATCGGTCTTGCGGTCGGCACCATCGCGGTTGGCATTGATAATCTTCTTGGCGGCAGCCAGTTTGAAACCACGAACCTTCACCAGATTGTGGATGAGGCGTATCTGTTCGATGTCCTTCTCCTGATACTGGCGTATCTTGGCCGGTCCTGAGATTTTGGGTTTCAGGTAGGTAAACTCCTTTTCCCAGTAGCGCAGGGTGCTCTCGTTGAGCCCAAACATTTCGGCTACCTCGTGGATGTTGTAGTACAACTTCAGATTTTTGTTTAAGTTCAATGCCATAGTCGTTGTATTTTAAATCTTTGTGATGATGCCAATATTCGTGTTGCGGATAAACTCGATGATGTGGCGGATGAAGGGTCCGTCGGGAACCTGCTCCTCTATCTGGTTTACCGCATCGAACAATGCTGTCTTGCTCATAAATACCAGACGGTAGGCGTTGGCAATGTGCTTCAGCGTCTTTTCGTCGACGCCGTGCTGGCGTGCTACCTGCATGTTGACACCGCCATATTCTGCCTGCTTGGTGCAGATGATATAAGGGGGCACATCTTTCGAGAAGGTCGTACCGGCTTGGATCATCGTACCTTGTCCGACGCGCGTCTTGGCGTTCTCGATGACACTGGAGGAGAAAATGACTCCGTCCTCGATGATGCAGTCGCCGGCAATCTTCGTGCCGTAGCCGAAGACGCAGCGGTTGCCGACTTTCGTGTCGTGGGAGATGTGGGCACCCTCCATCAGCACGTTGTCGTTGCCGAGGACGGTCTGGCCACCGGTGTGGGTGGCGCGGTTGATGACGACGTTTTCGCGGATGATGTTACCGTCGCCGATGATACATTCCGACTTCTCGCCGCGGAACTCAAAGTCCTGGGGTAGGGCACCGATGACGCTGCCCTGATGGACTTTGTTCTTCGCGCCCATGCGCGTACCATTCATTATACTAACGAAGGGGAAGATGATACAGCCGTCGCCAATGACTACGTCGTCTTCGATGTAGGCGAAGGGGAATATTTTACAGTTGTCGCCGATTTTCGCCTTCGGGCTGATTTCGGCTTTTGGACTAATTTCGCTTGCCATAATTTTATTTTTTGCTGTTAGCTATTAGCGATTGGCTATTGGCTCAGAGCTAACTGCTAAAAGCCAACGGCCAAAAGCCTGTTATTTTCCGCCACCGCCGAGGGCTGTGTACAGCGATACTACTGACTGCATCTTGTTGAAGTCTGCGGTCGCCTTGTTCAACTCGGCTGTGAGCAGCTGGTTCTGTGCAGTGAGCACCTCCAAATAGCTCGAGCCACGGCTCCTATAGAGTGCTTTCGTGTCCTCGACAGTCTTCGTGAGCACCGCCACACGCTGAGCCTCAATCTTCGAGTTCTCGTCGTAGCCGCGATAGTTCACCAGTGCGTTCGACACTTCGTTGCCGGCTTTCAGAATGGCGTCCTGCCACGTGTTGAAGGCCTGCTCGTACTGCATCTTCTTCACCTTCAGATTGACGGTGAGGGCACCGCGCTGGAAGATAGGCTGTGTCAGTGAGCCAAACAGTGAGGCGAGCCACTTGCCGGGATTCAGGTTGCCGTTGCTGTTGGTGAAGGCCAGCGAGGCTCCGACGGTGATGTTCGGATAGAACTGCGAACGGGCTGTCTGCACGTCGTGGAAGCACGATGCCAGCGCCATCTCTGCATAATGCACGTCGGGGCGGTTCTGGAGCAGGGCAACACCTACGCCCGTCGAGAATTCGGTGGGCAGTGCCTGCTCGTACAGTGTCGAACGGGGAATCTGCTGTCCCTGCTGTCCGATGAGCAGCGAGAGTGCATTTTCCGTAGCGCGAATCTGACGACGGAAGTCGTTGGCCTGTGTCTGTGTGGACAGGTAGGCAGCCTCAGCACTCTGCACACTGATAGAGCGCACGCGGCCCAGCTGATGCTGCAATGCCATCATGTCCCACGTTTCCTTGGCCATTTTGCTCATTTCCGTCACGATGCGCAGCTGTTCGTCGAGCATCAGCAGCGTGTAGTAGCTGTTGGCGATACCGCCGATGATCTGTGCGCGCACGGCCATCTGGTAGTCCTTCATGCCCAGCAGCTTCATCTGTGTGCTGCGTTTCTGCGACAGGATGTTGCCGAAGAGGTCCAGCGTCCACGATGCTGTAATGGGTAGCGTGTAGCTCTTGGTGGTCACTGACGGGTCGGTGTAGAGCGTTGAGATGGTTCCCATAGGCGACTGCTGGCCGATGTTTACGGCAGGCAGGAACGCCAACTTGGCAGCAGTCAGCATCGACTCATACATCTTTACGTTCAGCGCGGCATTCAGCAGGTCGGGATTGCGCTCCAGTCCTTGCTCGATGAGTGCCTGCAACTGGGGGTCGGTGAACACCGCACGCCAAGGCAGGTTACCGAACGAGGCGGTGTCCTGTACGACCAGCGTGTCAACGTCGCTCACCACATCGCGAACCAGTCCTGAAGTCTCAACGTCAGGGCGCTCGTACTTGTTGTATACGCCGCAGCTGCTAACGAGCAGCATAGCGGCAGCAAATATCATAATCTTCTTCATAGTCTCTTACTTCTCCAATTCATAATCTACGGGACGGTGAGCATACTGTGCTATCTCCGTTGCGACATCAGGATTCTCCTCCTCACCCTCGAACTTCATGGGCGAAATCTTCTCCTGCAGCGTCTGGAAGATGACAAACAGACCGGGTACGACGATAATCTGGAACAGCGTACCCAGTAACATACCGCCTACTGCGGCAGCACCCAGCGTCTGGTTACCATTCTTACCTACACCTGAGGCAAACATCATAGGCAACAGACCGATGACCATTGCCAACGACGTCATGAGGATAGGACGCAGACGGGCTGCAGCACCGAGGATGGCAGACCACGAGATGGCCATACCCGTCTGTCGGCGCTCCAGTGCGAACTGTACGATCAGGATAGCATTCTTTGCCAACAGACCGATGAGCATGATGAGCGAGATCTGCATGTAGATGTCGTTGGCGTGGCCGAACATCATCGTAAAGAGAAAACAGCCAGCCAGACCGAACGGCACGGAGAGTACTACGGCCAGCGGCAGGATGTACGACTCGTACTGTGCTGACAGGATGAGGTAGATGAAGATGAAGCACAGCAGGAAGATAATCGCTGTGGTGTTCGACGCCTTCGCCTCCTCACGGGTCAGACCCTGGAAGTCGTAAGAGTAACCTGTAGGCAGGATGTCTGAAGCGACTTCCGCGGCAGCCTTCAGCGCCTCACCGGTAGAATAGCCGTTGGCCACTGTTGCCGTCACGTTGATGGACGTAAACAGGTTGAAGCGGTTGATGTTCATAGGACCATAGACGCGCTCCAGTCGGCAGAACTCCTGCACGGGCGACATACCTCCGGGTGTGCGGACGTAGATGCTGTTGAGCGACTCAGGAGTCATACGCGACTCGGGCGTACCCTGAATCATCACGCGGTAGAGCTTACCGTAGCTGTTGAAGTTTGAGGCATACAGACCACCGAAGTAACCCTGCAGTGTGCTCAGCACAACAGTAGGCGAAATGCCTGACTGCTTACACTTGGCCACGTCGACGTGTACCATATACTGGGGGTAGTTGGGGTTGTATGACGTCTGCGCCGTCTGGAACTCCGGACGTTTGTTCAACTCTGCCAGATAGTCTTTGACGATGCCGAAGAACTTGTTCAGATCGCCACCCGTACGGTCCTGCATGACCAGCGAGATACCGCTGTTCAGCGAGAAACCAGGCACCATAGGCGGTGCAAAGGCCAGAATCTGGGCATCCTTGATATGGGCGGTCTTGATGAATATCTGTGCAATGACACCTGTCGACTCCAGCGGATTCAGGAAGAAACGGTAGATGCCATCACCCTGCCACAGTCCGCTGAGCTTCCACCAGAATCCTTTCTGACGCTCGCCAAACGGCTTCAGCTTGATGATGAACGTACCCTGGTCGGAACCGGCACCGGCAATGAAGTTGTAGCCTTGCACCATCTCACGGCTCTGGATGGCGGGGTCGGCAGCCAGGATAGAGTCTACCTGTGCCACAACCTGCTTGGTGCGAGCCTCTGACGTTGCAGGAGGCATAGAAATGGTACAGAACAGCGTACCTGTATCCTCGTCAGGCACCAGACCGGTCTTCGTGAACGAGAACGTTGCCACCAAGGCCACGATAGCCAGAATGACGGTGGTGAGTACGGGAATAGGTTTGCGTACCAACTTTTCTACGCGGGTCTTATATTTCGCCAGAATCTTGTCGTAAGCTGTGTTGAACGACGCGTGGAAACGGTCGATCATCGACATTTTCTTCTCGTGTCCCTCTTTGTCGTGCGGCTTCAAGAAGATGGCACAGAGGGCAGGAGACAGCGTCAACGCGTTCAATGCCGAGATGAAGATGGAGATAGCCATCGTCACACCGAACTCACGGTAGAATGTACCTGACGTGCCACCGATGAACGACACGGGAACGAACACCGAGGCCATCACCAGCGTAATAGAGATGATAGCGCCAGAAATCTCGTTCATGGCGTCGATAGAGGCTGTCAGCGTCGATTTGTATCCCTGATCCAACTTGGCGTGTACGGCCTCAACAACCACAATGGCGTCGTCCACCACAATGGCAATAGCCAGCAGCAAGGCGGACAGCGTCAGCAGGTTAATGGAGAAGCCCATCACGTTGAGGAAGAAGAACGTACCAATGAGCGACACAGGAACGGCAATCAGCGGGATGAGCGTCGAACGCCAGTCTTGCAGGAAGATATAGATAACGATGAACACCAGTACCAGCGTGAACACGAGCGTGAACACCACCTCTTCGATAGAGGCATAGAGGAACTCGGTGAC
Source organism: Prevotella sp. (assembly GCA_045112595.1). Classification (GTDB taxonomy): domain Bacteria; phylum Bacteroidota; class Bacteroidia; order Bacteroidales; family Bacteroidaceae; genus Prevotella. The sequence continues at coordinate 37,004 of JBGUIA010000093.1, forward strand.
ATCATAGTTAATCTTATAGAACATGCCCGGCGGGAATAGCTTCGACTGCTCTTCCAACTCGGCTTTTACCTGTTTGGCAATCTCGTTGGCGTTAGAGCCTGCCACCTGCTGAACCATCGTCATGATAGATGGAACACCGTTGTTCTTCATCGATACGGAATAACCCTCACCACCCAACTCAAGCTTGGCAACGTCTTTCAGTTTCAGTGTCTGACCCTCTGCGTCGCTCTTGATGATGATGTTGCCAAACTCTTCGGCACTACGGAAACGACCCGTATAGCGCATGGCATATTCGTAAGCCACATTGTTCGACTGCTGACCGAAGGATCCGGGAGCAGCCTCGATGTTCTGCTCAGCCAGTACGGCGGCAATATCGCTGGGCATCAGGTTATGCTGCTTCAGTACATCGGGCTGCAGCCATATACGCATGGCGTAGGTCTTCGCACTGAAGCTCGAGGCATCACCCACACCCTGAATACGCTTGATGGCAGGTACGATGTTGATAGCGTTGTAGTTGGTCAGGAACTCGTCGTCGTAACGACCGTCGGAGGTCAGCGAGACCATCAGCACCTGTGAGGACTGACGCTTGACGACGCGCACACCAATCTGGTTTACCTCAGCAGGCAACAGCGGGGTAGCCTGAGAAACGCGGTTCTGCACGTTCACGGCACACATATCGGGGTTCATGCCCTGACGGAACATGATCTGGATCATGGCAGAGCCAGGCGAAGCGGTACTGGTGATATAGTCCATGCCTTCCACACCATTGATACTCTCCTCCAACGGGGTAACCACAGCATTCTTTACGGTTTCGGCATCGGCACCAGGGTAACTGGTCATTACCACGATATTTGGCGGTGCAATATTGGGATACTGCTCAATAGGCAGCGATACCAGTCCGATGAAACCCAGTAGCACGATGACGATGGAAATCACCGTCGACAGCACCGGGCGCTTGATAAAATTCGTAAAAGTCATATTTCTTGCTTTTTACATCTTACATCTTACTTCTTCATCGCTCCTACGATGTCTCCAGCACTCATGGCCTTGGCCTGCTCCTGGATTTTCTGCTGGTAGCGCTCAGGAGTAATGGGCACAATCTCCATCTGGTCCGAGAGCTTCGTGATACCGTTTGAAACGTACTTGTCGCCAGGTTTCAGACCCTCGGTCACGATGTATGTCATACCGTCGTTCTGTGGGTCAACCTTGATTTCGGTGTATTTCACCTTGTTACCCTCAGTCAGCGTATAAACAAACTTCTTGTTCTGCACTTCCGACACACAACCCTGCGGGATGATGATGGCTGACGAAGCCACGCGTGGGATGATAATGTTACCCGTAGCACCGCTCTTCAGATGTTTCTCGGGGTTGGGGAACGTGGCGATGAGCTGAACAGAACCTGTAGCCTGATCAATAACTCCACTCATACGTGTCACGGTACCCTCGTGGCTGTATGTCGTACCGTCAGCCAGCTGCAACTTCACTGTTGGCAGCGATCCAATGCCCTTCTGCGACAGGGCCATAGCGTCCTTCTCGGTCACTGAGAAATACACATCCATTGATGAGATGTTGGCTACGGTGGTCAGCGTGTTTGAACCACTCACCAGTGCACCCTTCTTCAGCGGTAGCGTGCCAACGACACCCGATGCGGGTGACTTTACATAGCAGAAACTCAACTGCTCCTTGGCATTAGCCAGTGCAGCTTGAGCCTGCGACAGATTGGCCTTCGCACTCTCCAGCGAGTTTTGTGATGTCTGTAACTCGTAATCACCGATTACGCGGTTGGCATGCAGCTGCTTCGAATTGTCGTATGTCAACTGGGCTGTGTTCACCTGCTGCTGGGCGGCATTCACTGAGGCCTGAGCCTGACGGACAGCAGCCTGATAAGTGGCATTGTCAAGCACAAACAGCGTCTGTCCGGCACTCACCGTCTGACCTTCTTTTACATTGATCTGTACCAGGAAACCCTGAACCTTCGGACGGATTTCCACATCCTGCACACCCTTGATGGTTGCAGGATACGTGGTCTGCATGTCGGCACTCGACGTTCCCACGGTTACCACGGGATACTCATTATCGCCAAACTGAGGACGTCCACCGCCCCCACCACACGATACTAACGTTGCAGCAATGGCTGCAAGCATCATCATTTTCTTCATTTTCTTTCTACTATTTTTTTATTATTCGAATAATCTTTCCCGCCGTTCAAGTCGGCTTTCAACTTGCAAAGATACAAAAACTCTTTTGCGTACGCGCATATAGGCATGTACTTTTAACAAAGTTTAGAAAGTTCTACCTTTTGTTTTTTGCTTTATCGTTACGCATGTAACACAGTGCAAAGTATTGCTTATATATAATAAAGTATAATAAGTGGGAATGTTGTAATTTTGCAGGCGAAAATAATATAAACATAAATCAAGAGAATGAATAAGACGTTTACACGAAATTTTTTATTGCTGGCAGTATGCCTGTTCGCACTCCCGTCAGCAGCACAGTTGTCATCGAATCCCTACAAGTTTCTGGGTAACATTACAACCAGAGGAAATGTTGAAGCTGGAGGTGGTGTCCCTAAGTATTATACGCTTTGGAATCAAATTACCTGTGAGAACGAATCGAAATGGTCTTCTGTAGAGGGCAGTCGTGGCAATTTTAACTGGAATGGAGCTAATAATGCCTTCAGCTATGCCAAGCAACATAATTTCACCTATAAGTTCCACGCTTTGGTGTGGGGTGCCCAGTACCCTGGTTGGCTGGAGAGTTTGGCTCCAGCAGAACGCTTTGCTGCGATGACCAACTGGTTTGACCATGCTAAGGAGCAATTTGATGTGCTGCCCATGATTGATGTGGTTAACGAGGCCGTTGGTAATCACCAGGCAGGCAACCCCATGATGAAAGAGACGTTAGGCGGTGGTGGTAAGACTGGTTACGACTGGCTGATTAAGGCCTTCGAAATGGCCTACGAGCGTTGGCCGGATGCCATTCTTATCTATAACGACTACAACTCCATCCGTTGGGACATTGACAACTACATCACCCTCGTCCGCACACTGCGCGATGCCGGAGCACCTATCGACGCCTACGGCAACCAGTCGCACGATGTGGACGACATCAGCGAAGATGAATTGAAGAATGCATTGAAGAAGCAGCAGGATGCTTTGCAGATGCCGATGTTCATCACGGAGTTGGATATTAACAAGGCTAACGATGCTCAGCAGAAGACACAATACCAGAAAGTATTACCTACTATGTGGGAACTTCCCTATTGTGCCGGCGTTACCTTATGGGGCTATGTTCTTGGAGCTACTTGGGTTGACAACTCAGGTCTTTATAAAAATGGCGAAGAGCGTGCTGCCATGACTTGGATTAAGGAGTATATGCAGACCGATGCAGCCAAAAACGCTGTGGGTCCTTTCCCAGGTACGAAGAAAGAGGCCTCTATTTATATTCGTCCTGCTTCTCAGAAGGTTGCTAAGGACGATGTATTGCCCATCAAGGTACGTGCCCGTATGGCCACCAAGACCATTGAGAAAATTGACCTATATGTCGGTTCTGAACTGATTGCCACCATGACGTCAGAACCCTATATGGCTGAATATACAGCAAATTCGACGGGTACCAAGACCTTGAAGGCGGTTGTGACCACTACCGACGGCTCTACTTACGAGCGTTACGGTCGCTTCCAGGTGCTTTCTGAAACCACCAAGCGTGAGCCTTATAATGAGACGCTTCCTGAACTGCCGGGTACTGTCAATGCAGGAGAGTTTGACAAAGGTGCTTCTGGGGTGTCTTATAGTAAGGTAAGCACCACTGCTCTTAAATCACGCGATAAGTTCAATACTACCGCTACCCAAGATGGTCAATGGATGGATTACACCGTTGATGTGATGGAAGAAGGTCTCTATACGGTGGATGTTGAGGTTGCCTCTACGAAAACGGGTGGCAGATTCCATCTGGCAGAATATTCTTTCGATAATCTCGACTTCCTGACCGATTTCACCGATGTTCCCAATACAGGTAGCACTACCGAATTCAAGCCCGTACGCTGTTCCGTCAACAAATACCTGACAGCTGGTCGTCATGTGTTTACGATGCTTGTCGAAAAGGGTGGTTTCTATCTCAATAGTATGACATTCAATCTTCTTCCGACCTACAGTATGCCAGGTATAGTCGAAGCTGAGAATTTTGTGAACAGCAAGGGTGGTAGTATCGTTGCAACCTCTGATGGATTTGCATGGGGTAATGCTGCAAATGGTGACTGGGCTGAATATTCCGTCAAAGTGGAACAGGCAGGTAAATACTCTTATGAGGCTACTGTATCATCGGAGACCTCTGGTTCTAAGTTCACAATGACTCTGATAGATGAGAGTGGTAATGAGATTAGTATTCCTATGGTGAAGGTGCCTAATAAGGGCAAGGACACCTACGAGGTGAAGACGGGCAATGTCAAGGACGCCTTCAAGGAAGGTCTGCATACATTGCGTATTAACATTACAGGTGGTAATTGCAACATTGACAAGGTTAACTTCATCTGCACCGAACCGGTTACTGGCATTGTCAATGTAGAAATTGACGGCGATAATACTGGTGATTCTTACAACCTCTCTGGTCAGAAGGTTGGTACGGGATATAAGGGTATCGTTATCCGCAATGGTCGCAAGGTATTTGTGAAATAGCGAGCCATCTCGATAATAAAAAAGGGAACTGACAGCTGTGTCGGTTCCCTTCTTTCTTTTTTATTATAATCCGCTAACGCGATGGAGGCGCTCGAGATTGTCATCCCAGATGCCGCGAAGATCTGCCTCCTCGTCGTCGTCGATGGCATAGTCAGTAATAAGGAGACTGAGTTCACCGGTAACGTCGCTTTTCTGAATGCGCATCTCCCATACGGCGTCGGGAGTTTCCTCATGGTAGTCCCAGAGCATACGAATGTGGTTGTACTTCTCGATTTCGATGACTCGCGACTGCTTGGTGTCGCGCTCTGTCCAGGGATGTCCCCAGGTGAAAGTCATCAAGTCGTCCTCTTCTGTCACCTTGTCGGCTATCCATTTTTCCAAACCGTGGGCATTGCTGATGAAGTCCCAGATGATCTTCGGTGACTGTGTCGACAGCGGGTATTCAATAGTTAATTTCTGCATAGTCAGTCGTTATTAGCAGGTGATTTAGATTATATTTTCCCTGCAAAAATACAAAAAAATATCGAAACAAGAAATTTTTTTGCAAAAAAGTTTTGGTAATTCGAAATATATTCATACCTTTGCAGCCGATTTGAAGGAATCGAGTGCAAATTAGCGCTAAAAAATGGCGGGGTAGCTCAGCTGGTTAGAGCGTCGGATTCATAATCCGGAGGTCGAGGGTTCGGGTCCCCCTCCCGCTACTGAAAAGGAAATTTCCACGAATGGGGTTTCCTTTTTTGTTTTTATTTTGTTTGTTACTGTTTACATGTTACATTTTTGATAGTATGTGTTACATATATGTACGCGCATATGAAATAATATGTTTACCTTTGCAGGCAAATTTAAAACTAGTGAACAAAAAGGTATGAAGAGACTCATTTCCTGCGCTGCACTTATCGTAGCAGCAGTATTGGCGTTGAACGCCCAGAAGCCCATGAAAGCCCCCAAGGGCGGTAAAATGATTAGTGACGAATTGATTGGTATTTTCTTCGAGGATATCTCGTCGAGTGCTGATGGTGGTCTGTATGCTGAACTCGTTGAGAACGGTTCGTTTGAATACAGCCCTGCAGAGCGTGACGGATGGGGAGCCGGTACGTCGTGGAAGGTGATTCGCCCAGGTCATTCACTGGGCCTGATAGAGGTTCGTAAGGATAAAGGCATCCATCCCAACAATCCCACCTATATGCGATTGACTGCCGAACGCACCAAGGAATACTATGACTACAAGGGCTGGAAAGGCTACGGTATAGAGAACGACGGTTTTGACGGCATCTCTGTGAAGGCAGGTGCTAAGTACGACTTCTCTGCCTTCTTCCGCAATTATGGTGATGCTAAGCAGATTCGTGTCGCACTTGTCGAGCCTCAAGGCTGGGGCAAGGATCCTAAGCTGTTGGCTGACGCCACATTGACTGTTGATGCCACGAATTGGAAGAAATACGAAACCGTGCTGGCTCCTGACAGCACCTGCCAGAATGCAGCATTACAGATTCTCATGCTGACTAATGGCGATATGGATATCGACATGGTATCGCTGATGCCAGAGGACACTTATAAGGGCCATGGCCTGCGTAAGGACCTGGCACAGGCACTGGCAGACCTGCAGCCGAAGTTTATGCGCTTCCCTGGCGGTTGCGTTGTACATGGTGGCGGCGACGGCTTCTGGGATACCTATCGTTGGAAGACCACTATCGGTCCAAAAGAGCAGCGTCGCGGTTTGAAGAACACGTGGGGCTACCACCAGAGCATGGGACTTGGCTACTTCGAGTATTTCCAGTTCTGCGAGGATCTCGGAATGGAGCCTGTACCCATCTTGCCTTGTGGTGTGAGTTGTCAGGGAACCAATGGCGGCTGGGGTATGTATCCCACACAGGCTCAGGACGTTGTGCCCATGAGCGAGATGGACGAATGGGTTGCTGAGGCTATCGACCTCATCGAATGGGCCAATGGCGACCCTGCTACGAATAAGTGGGCAAAGATGCGTGCCGACGCTGGTCACCCCGCTCCCTTCAATCTGAAGTACCTCGGTTTGGGTAATGAGGAGAAAATTTCACCAGAGTTCTGCGAACGCTTCCGTTATATATATAATAAGGTTATGGAGAAGCATCCCGAAATCGTTATCGTCGGAACAGCCGGTCCTGGTTCACATCCTGGTAACAGCGATTTGGAAAATGGTTGGAAACTGGCCGACGAGTTGGGTATGCCGATTATTGACGAGCACTACTACGAGCCCAATACCTATTTCCTGAACAAGCGTCAGTATGATGCATATCCCCGTGACCGCAAGACCAAGGTCTATTTGGGAGAATATGCTGCCAAGGACAAGAAACTCATCGACGCATTGGCAGAGGGCTTGTATCTGTTGCATGTAGAGCGTAATGGTGATATCGTGGCAATGACGTCGTATGCACCGCTCTTCGCCAAGAAGACCAATACCAACTGGAATCCCGACATGATTTACTTCGACAACGAGCGTCCATATCTGACCTGCAGTTATTATGTGCAGCAACTGTTCGGACAGTCGAGTGGTCAGTACTACTACGGCGATTGTGTACATTTTGATGGTGACGCCAAGGGTATTGAACAGCCTCAGGAGGACGTACATTATGGCCAGAGTGTCATCTTGAACGTGAAGACCCGCAAGCTTTATGTGAAGTTGGTGAACGCCAGTGATGAGAAGAAAGAGGCTGAGATTAACTTGAGCCGTTTCGGTATCAAGAAACTGGCCAAGAAGACAGTAATCACGGGTTCAGCTAATGATGAGAACAACTACGAAAAGCAGCCCATCGCTCCGAAGACGGAGACCATCAAGGCCAAGAAGAAGTTCGACATCGATGTTGAACCATATAGCATGATTATGCTGGAATACAGTTTGTAAAAAGCGAAAAAAGATAAGTGTAAAGTAAAAGAAATGAAAAAGACGATTTTATCAGTCGCTCTGATGTTGATGTCAATCCTCGGAGCAAAAGCGGAAGTAGATCCGAACTTCTATATCTACATCTGTTTCGGACAGTCAAACATGGAGGGTAATGCCCAATGGGAACAGCAGGATATAGGAGTCGATCCACGTTTCCAGATGCTGGCAACGTGTAATTTCACCAGTCCCCAACGTACACTGGGTAATTGGTATACGGCCGAGTGTCCTATCGTTAGCCCTGTGGGTAAACTTGGACCTTCTGACTATTTCGGTCGTACGATGGTAAAAGAACTGCCCGACAAGAAGATTGGCGTTATTGCCGTTGCAATGGGTGGCAGTCCTATCGAGATGTTCGATAAGGACCTTTACAAGCAGAAGTATCAAGACAATTACAACGAGTGGTGGGCTCAGATTGCTAGAAACTACTATGGTGAGAATCCTTATGGCCGTATTATCGACATGGCTAAGAAAGCCCAGAAGGTTGGTGTCATCAAGGGTATCCTGTTGCATCAGGGTGAATCTAATAATGGTGACGAGAAGTGGCCTGGCATGGTGAAGAAGATCTATAAGGACATGCTGAAAGACCTTGGTCTCAAATCTGTCGATGTTCCCATTTTTGTTGGTGAGACGGAGTATGAGAACATGGGTGGCGGATGCTCATGGCATAATCATGTAGTTGCCAAGATTCCTGAGGTTATTCCTACTGGTTATGTCGTATCAGCCGAAGGTATTCCTGGTAATGGTACTGATCCTTGGCACTTCTCGGCTGCAGGTTATCGCACCTTCGGCAAGCGCTATGCCGAAAAAGTTCTTGAGGTGATGAAGAGTTCTGGCGAATATACGAAGACCGTTGTCGTTGACGAGCGCTTCACAGGTGCTTTGTCAACTTTGACTGGTAAGACATTTGCTATCGTTAATGAGGCAGAGAATAAGGCTTTCTTTGGTGCTGGTGCAGATGCATTGGGCTATGACATCTTTGACAAAGCCTTCGATGATTTCGCAACTGAAGGCTATATGTTCAAAGTCTGGAAAGTTGGAAGTGGACGTGGCCTGAAACTCATCAATCCCGATGGCGAAGACTATAAGGTGGGTGATGAGACAGCCTATCTGAACTCACAGACTGTTACTGGCGAGTGCTGTTTCCTCAACGGTTTGAATGGTCAAAGAGGTTATGACATCCAAGATGGCGCAAGATGGGACATTCAGTATGTCGATGGCAAGGGCTGGACACTGAAGAACGTCGGTACAGGCAAATACATGAAGGATGCCGCACATCCTGCTATGTTCGACGAGCCGACCTACTTCACCTTCTGTACACTGAAGGTGGAAACTACGACAGGTATCGAGAATGTAAAGGCAACTAAGGAAATAAAGGACGACAACTGGTATACACTTGACGGACGTCGCGTGAATGCCAACAATCTGCGTCCTGGGCTCTATATCAAGGGAGGTAAAAAGATTGTGATTAAGTGAGAATCATGCAAAGATATCTTTGCATGATCGAGCGAGAACAATCTCGAGATGTATCTCAAGATTGTGTAAGGTTAACAATAAAGCCTGGGCGTGAGCTCAGGCTTTATTAATTATAAACTATCGCGAGTAAAGCTACCTACTACCTATTTGACCAAGTTTCCAAGAATGTCACGGGTGAGTTCCTTCGTAATAGTACGGGTTGCGGCACTCGTGGCATTTTTTGCGACGCGTCCTGTTGTTGATGTCCTCGACTTGGTTTTCTTACCAGTCACTGCGTCTGAAACAACGGTTCCCAGTACGGCTGCTAACGTAGAAGTGACGGCTGTGATGACAGCCTTCAATACTTTCGACATGATGCCGGGCTTCTTTTTTTCTTCCTTAGCAGGCTTCTCTGCCTCTGCAACCTCTGTATTCTCAGCTTCGGCAAGCGCCTGTTCGGCCTCTGCCATCAGTACCTCGAAAGCACTCTCGCGGTCGATGGGCGTGTCATACTTGCCGTAGATACGCGACTGTTTGATAAGGTCCAGACGCTGCCCTTCCGTAATGGCACCTATCTGTGATAGCGGGAATAACACTTTCGCACGCTCTACGACGCTGGGTGCACCCTTCTCGTCTAGGAATGACACCAGGGCTTCGCCAGTCTCTAAGTTCATGATGGCCTCATCGGTCTTGAAAGCAGGATTGGCACGGAAGGTGTCTGCTGCCGTTTTCACGGCCTTTTGGTCCTTCGGTGTATAGGCACGCAGGGCATGCTGTACACGGTTACCCAGCTGTCCGAGGATATTCTCGGGGATGTCGGTAGGACTCTGTGTGATGAAGTAGATACCCACGCCCTTCGAACGGATAAGACGGATGACTTGTTCAATCTTATCGAGTAAGGCCTTCGAGGTATCTGTAAACAGCATGTGTGCCTCGTCGAAGAAGAACACAAGCTTGGGTTGCGGCAGGTCACCGACTTCTGGCAGTGTGCTGTAGAGTTCAGAGAGTAGCCACAACAGGAACGTAGAGTACAACTTCGGCTGGAGCATCAGTTTGTCAGCTGCCAGCACACTCATCACACCCTTGCCCTGTTCTGTCTGCATGAGGTCGTAGATGTCGAACGACGGTTCACCGAAGAACTTGTCAGCACCCTGGCTCTCCAATTGTAGCAAGGCGCGCTGAATGGCTCCAATGGTCGCGGTGGAGATATTGCCATACTTCGTGGTATATTCCTTGGCATGCTGTGATACCCAGTCCAACATCTGACGCAGGTCTTTGATATCAATGAGTAACAGACCACGCTCGTCGGCAATGCGGAACACTATATTCAGCACACCATCCTGTATCTCATTCAATTGCATCAGTCGCGAAAGCAACTGCGGACCCATCTGTGAAATAGTGGCACGCATAGGATGGCCCTGTTCACCGAAGACATCGTAAAAACGTACTGGACAGCTCTGGAACTGCGGATTCTCGATGCCGAACTCCGGCAGACGTTTCTCAATAAATCCACTCATCTTGCCGACCTGCGAAATGCCGCTGAGGTCGCCCTTCATATCAGCCATAAAACACGGTACACCGGCCTGGCAGAATGTCTCCGCCATCACCTGTAGCGTTACCGTCTTACCTGTACCCGTAGCTCCGGCAATGAGTCCGTGGCGGTTCGCCATCTTTCCTTGAATACTGAGCGCTCCATTGGCGCAATGGGCAATGTAAAGCCCTCGTTCGTTGTCTAACATAATATTCGCGTTTTAGTTATTTTCCTGCAAAGATAGTAATTTTTTCAAAGAAAATGCGTACTTTTGCAGAAAATTTATGAATAAGTTCATCAGTTTTATCAAGAATTGGACACTTCCTGTGGCTATTGTCATAGGTTCTGTGGCTTATCTGACGTTTTATTGGGTGCCTGCATTCGATACGCTAGGTGATCAGTTGAGTCCCATATTCGACGTCATTTTCCCGCTGTTTGTGTTTCTCACCCTGCTCATCACGTTTTGTAAGGTCAACTACCACCAACTGCTTCCTCATCGTTGGCATACAGGCGTTCTGATAGCCCAGCTAATGCTCATTGCCGCAACTATTGGCATCATATTCTGGGTGGAGGATAATGCCGAACAGAAACTGCTTTGGGAAGCCATGCTGACATGCATTATCGGACCTGCTGCATCGGCATCCCCTGTGGTGGTAGGTAAACTGGGTGGCAATATCAGTACCATGACGACCTATGTCATCCTGTCGTCACTGGCGTCAACCATCCTCATTCCATTGGTATTTCCCATCCTTGAACCTTCTGCAGGTGTCGCCTTCCTCGAAGCCTTTCTGGTCATTCTTCACAAGGTTGCCATCGTGCTGATGTTACCCTTGGTGCTCGGATGGTTCATCAAGCATTATATGCCCCGTCTGCAACAGAAGATTGCCGCTATGCCCAACCTCAGTTTCTACACGTGGGCTATCTCGCTGAGTATAACCACAGGTATTACGGTTAAAAATATCGTTCACAGCAATGCCACCATTACACTGCTCTGTTGGATAGCCGTGACGACACTGATTTTGTGCTTTGTACAGTTCCTGATTGGACGAGGTGTAGGCCGTTGGTTAGGTGAAGAGGTGAACGCCGGACAGGGACTGTTTCAGAAAAATACGGCCCTCAGCATTTGGGTGGCATACATGTACCTGACCCCCGTTGCCTCCATCGGAGCAGGATGTTACGTTTTGTGGCAGAATATTATCAACAGTTTCGAAATCTGGCAAGACCGCAAGCAAAAAACACGACATTAGTAGGCTTATGATACACCAACAAAAGTCCGCGAAACATTACATAAGGTTTGTTTCGCGGATTATTCGTATCTTTGCAAACACAAAAAACTAATTATCTCTTTATATGATGAAGAAACGTAAAACAATACTTGCTGCTGCCCTTGCAATGGCCTTGGGCAGCACTGCACAAAATCCCTTTGTGCAGACATGGTGTACCAGTGACCCGGCTCCGATGGTGCACGATGGGACGATGTACGTCTATACGGGTCACGACGAGGACAATGCCGACTTCTTCTGGATGCAGGAGTGGCGTGTGTATTCCACAAAGGATATGGTAAACTGGCAGGACCACGGGTCGCCTTTGGCTTTAGAGAGTTTCTCATGGGCTGACGACCGTGCTTGGGCCTCGCAGTGTGTGGAACGTGACGGTAAGTTCTTCTGGTACATTTGTGCCCATTCAAAGATTTCGAACGGTATGGCCATTGGCGTAGCCGTTGGCGACAGCCCTACAGGTCCGTTCCGCGATGCTATAGGTAAGCCGCTGTTCGAGAATGGTTCTTGGGACCATATCGACCCCACCGTACTGATTGATGACGACGGACAGGCGTGGCTGATGTGGGGTAATCCGCAATGTTACTACCTGAAGTTGAATCGCGACATGATTTCCTATAGTGGCGAACTGGGCAAACTCGATATGACCGAGGAGGCCTTTGGCGGTCCCATCATGAGTAAGCGCGAGAAGGGCAAGCAATACAAGGATTCTTATGTCGAGGGTCCCTGGCTCATGAAGAATCCTAAAGCCAATAGCCAAAAGCCAATAGCTAATAGCTATTTCCTGTTGTATGCTGCCGGTGGAGTGCCTGAGCATATTTCTTACAGCACAGCCCCATCGCCCACAGGTCCTTGGAAGTATGCTGGTGAGATTATGCCCTTGTGCGACACGAAGTCGTTTACCAACCATTGTGGTGTGGCAGACTATAAAGGTCACAGTTACTTCTTTTACCATACGGGCAAGTTGCCCAATGGTGGTGGTTTCGGCCGTAGTGTAGCCGTCGAGGAGTTCAAATACAATGCCGATGGCAGTTTCCCAACCATCATGCCTACCGACGAGGGCGTAAAACCAATTGCCAAGTTCGATCCCTATCGCAAGGTGGAGGCTGAGACCATGGCGTTCTCGAAGGGAATCAAGACAGAACAAAATGACGAGGTTGGTGTTTATGTCACCGATATCCATAATGGCGATTATATCAAACTGCAGGCTGTACATCTCTGCTACAAGACCCCACGTACCTTTACAGCCCGTGTAGCCAGTGGATTACGTGGCGGACAAATTGAAATCCGTTTGGATAGTGTCGGTGGTCAACTGCTTGGCACATTGGACGTTCCAGGTACTGGCGGCTGGGAGAAGTGGCAGACCATTACCACCGACTTGGCAGCACTCGACAGCTATCCCTCTCGTCTGCACACTCGTGATCTCTACCTCGTGTTCAAAGGCCGTAAGGGTCCAAAACTCTTCAATTTCGACTGGTGGGAGATGCGTGGCATAGAGCAGGTGAATATGCCGTTGTTCCAGACGAAATATACTGCAGACCCCTCACCGCTGGTCATTGGCGATACACTGTTCCTCTATACCTCGCACGACGCCTCTCCTGAGGATATCCCTGACGAGAACGAGAAAAACTCAGCAGGTTTCTTTATGTACGACTGGCTACTGTGGTCAACCACTGATATGGTCAACTGGACGGAGCATGGTGCAGTAGCATCGCTGAAGGAATTCTCGTGGCGCAGCCGTGAGAATGGTGCATGGGCCATCCAGACCGTTGAGCGCAATGGTAAATACTATCTCTATGCGCCCCTGCATGGTCATGGCATTGGCGTCTTGGTGAGCGATTCTCCCTACGGTCCTTTCAAGGATCCCCTTGGTGAACCACTTATTTGGCAGAAGGAGCACTGGGACGACATCGATCCCACCGTCTTTACCGATGACGATGGTCAGGCCTATATGTACTGGGGCAACCCCCATGTCTACTATACCAAGTTGAATACAGACATGATCTCTACCAAGGGTGACATCTTCGTGCTGAATCCCAAGGATGGCATCATGCGTCCTGTCAAGCAGGAAGGTGCTAAGGCAAACCTCCGCGCACCTTGGAGCGAGAAGGCTACATGGGCTGTGAAGAACTATCAGGAAGGTCCGTGGCTTTATAAGCGCAATGGCAAGTACTATCTCAGCTATGCTACGACCTGCTGTCCAGAGGCGCTGGGCTATGCCATGAGCGACAGCCCTACTGGCCCTTGGGAGTGGAAGAACTACATCATGAAGCCCACTCAGCGCGACCGTGGCAACCATCCTGGCATCTGTGATTTCAAAGGCCACTCTTATGTCTTTGGTCAGAACTACGATCTGATGCACCTCGATACCTATGAGCACCATGAGCGTCGTACCGTCTCTGCTACAGAGATTACCTATAACGCAGATGGTACCATTCAGGAGGTTCCCTACTGGCTCGACCAGGAACCCATGAAGCAGCTGCACTGGTTGAACCCCTATCGTCGTGTGGAGGCCGAGACCATGAACTGGGGCTATGGTCTGAAATCTTCGAAGATGGGCATCCAGAATACTGGTGTCGTCAAGGACATGCCTGAGTCTACTGGCAAGCGCAATATGTACATTTACGACATCAACGACGGAGAGTATATCCGTCTGCGTGGTGTCGATTTCGGCAGCAAGGGTGCCAAGCAGTTCAGCATCATCGCTGCTGCAGCCGCTCAGGCTGGCTGTACCGTTACCCTGCACATAGACAGCGTAAAGGGCGACGTCATTGGTACGGCAACTATCAAGAGCACGGGTTCTGCTGAGAAATACAAGGCATTTACTACGAAGGTCACTGGTGCTACTGGTGTTCACGACCTCTACCTCTGTTTCGACAAGGCTCAGGGCGACGTTCGTCTCGATTATTGGCAATTCAAGTAATTAAAAAATATGAACAAAACTTTATTATCAACTTTAGGGTTGTGCCTGGCAGCAGTTGCTGCTATGGCACAAAACCCGATTATCCGAGATCAGTACACTGCCGACCCAACGGCGCGTGTATTCAACGGAAAAGTGTATCTGTATCCTTCGCACGACATCTTCCCTCCTGAGGGACAGCGACAGGATTGGTTTTGCATGGAGGATTACCATGTGTTCTCCTCCGAGAATCTCACCGACTGGACAGACCACGGTGTGATTGTCACTCAGAACAAAGTACCCTGGGTGCGTCCAGACTCTTATTCAATGTGGGCACCTGACTGTGTCGAGCGCAACGGGAAGTACTATTTCTATTTCCCCTCTGCTCCTAAGGACGGCCGTGGTTTTGGTGTCGGTGTCGCTATCGCCGACAGTCCCGAGGGACCGTTCATCTGTGAACCAGAACCTATCAAGGGCATCAATGGTATCGATCCCTGTGTGCTCCAGGCTTCCGACGGCAACGCCTACATTTTCTGGGGCAATGGCCGTTGTGCCAAACTCAAGCCCAACATGAAGGAACTCGCTGACGACACGCCCAAGGAAAAGGTAAAGTGGGGCGACCGCGAGTTTGAAATGTTGGGTGTCAGCTGTCTGAAAGACCTGCCCAGCCGTCAGGCTGAAGGTCCGTTCGCTTTCGAGGCTAATGGCTGGTACTACCTTACTTATCCGTACGTACGCGAGAATACTGAGGTGCTGGGCTATGCCATGAGTAAGAATCCAATGGGTCCCTACGAGTACAAAGGTCTCATTATGCCCGAGCATGAGAACGGCTGTTGGACCAACCATCACAGCATTGTCAACTACAAAGGCCAGTGGTACCTGTTCTATCACCAGAACGCCTTCTCGCCTCGCGACGACAAGCGCCGTTCTGTTCAGATTGACAAGCTTTATTTCAATCCCGACGGTACTATTCAGGAGGTGAAGAAGACCATGCGTGGCGTGGGCATCAACAAGGCTACCGAGAAGATTGAGATTGACCGCTACAGCACGGCCAGCGAGGGTGTCACCACCGAACTCATCGATACCGTCAACACCTTCCGCAGCTACATGGCCACCCTGCCGAAGAAGGGCAGTTGGCTGAAATATGACGATGTGGATTTCAGCTGCATCAAGGACGGCTACATGATTATCAACGTAAAGGCTGCTGACAATACCGAGCTGTGCGTCCGCGAGGGCAGTGCCAAAGGCAAGGTCATCGCTCGTGTCACACTGACAGTGAGGCCCGAGGAACCTGCTAACCCCATGATGGCTCGCTTCCGTCGTGACCTCCGCAACCAGTGGCTCACGCAGTCTGTTAACTTGGAGTACACACCGAAGGGCGTCACCAACCTCGTCGTGACTAACGAGGGCGATGGTGAACTCAGTGTCAACTGGGTACAGTTCAAGAACCGTCCCGACTACTTCACACATGTAGGGTCTGGTGCGACTCCGTCGCGCCCTGACGACGAAGGCTTCATCCGTCGCTGGATGCTCTTGGAACCTATCGACAAGCCTAACTCAGGCAACACCGTCTTCACTGACAGCTATCTCCGCGAACACTTCAATCGACAATATTTCAAGGGTCAGCAGACCATTCTGCCGAAGGATGGTCAGAAGGTGACGGCTGTGTTCCAGCAGGAACAGGCTCCCGCAGGCTTTGGTCGTGGTGCTCAGCAGCAACCCGAAGGTCCTCAGGTGAAGACCGTTAAGCAGACACTGACGTGGCACGCACTGGAAAGCAACATGTTCAACGTCAAGCTGTTCCGCTTTGCTGAGAAGTGGGGTACGAAGGTCTATGGTGTGCTCTTCTGGGCAGTGACCATCATCGACTGCGGCGAGGATATCCCCAATGTCCGTCTGGCTGTCGGTTCTAACTCTGCCTCTATGTGGTGGCTCAATGGCGAGGAAGCCTTGCTGCTCTCTGGTGACCGCCGTATGGTGAAAGACGACGCCATGTCGCCACGCCTTACCCTGAAGAAAGGCCGCAACATCCTGCGTGGTGCCATCATCAACGGTCCGGGCATGAGCGACTTCTGTGTCCGTTTCCTCGACGAGAAAGGTAACCCAGTAACGAATTATAAGGTAACAACATCCTCGAAATAATTTAATAACGACATAACGACTATGAAAAAAATATATAGCATCCTGGCAGCACTCGCTATTACTGCTGCTGCCAATGCGCAAATCGGCGCACCATACATTCACGACCCCTCGACCCTTGCCGAGTGTGACGGTAAATGGTATACATTCGGCACTGGTGGCGGAGGCATCATCTCAGACGATGGTTGGAGCTGGCATAGTGGTGCCGACCGTCCTGGTGGCGGTGCAGCTCCCGATATCTTGAAAATCGGCGACCGTTACCTCTGCATCTACGGTGCCACTGGTGGTGGCCTTGGCGGTGGTCATGCTGGCCGCATCCTCACCATGTGGAACAAGACTCTCGATCCCAAGTCGCCCGACTTCAAATGGACGGAGGCGGTAGAGGTCTGTGCCTCTGACGGTATGGAGGATCAGGACGCCATCGACCCAGGCATGCTCTTGGATCCCACCACAGGTCGTCTGTGGGTCAGCTATGGCACCTATTTCGGCACCATCCGTCTCATCGAGCTCGACCCGAAGACGGGATTCCGCGTGAGTGGCAACAAGGAGAAGGACATCGCCATCGACTGCGAGGCCTCTGACCTCATCTACCGCGACGGCTGGTATTACCTGCTCGGCACCCACGGCACTTGCTGCGACGGTGTCAACTCTACCTATAATATCGTCGTAGGCCGTTCACGCAGTGTCGAAGGACCCTATCTCGACAATGTCGGTCGCGACATGTTCCATGGTGGCGGCAAGATGGTCGTTGCTGCCGAGAAGCGCGCCTGCGGTGCCGGACATTTCGGACGTTACATTCTTGACGAGGGTGTCGAAGTGATGTCATTCCACTGGGAGGCAGACTTCGAACTCAGCGGACGTTCTACACTGGCTGTTCGTCCGATAGTATGGAAGAACGGCTGGCCTGTCGCTGGCGACAATTTCAAGGGTGGCAATCTGGCAATCCTCAGCGAGCGTCGTGGCTATGCCCTCGAACTCACCGTCGATTTCGTCCGTATGCAGCAGCAGCGTCAGGGCTGGTTCAACCGCGAACAGATGCAACAACCCGTCAAGCCCATCGCCAACCAGACACTCGATGAGGTGAAGGCCACATGGCCCGAGGGTGACATTCCCGCTCGCATCGGCGACTACATGTACCGTCCTCACCAGCGTTGGACCATCACTCCCGTCGATGAGGCTGGCGGTTATCTCAGCAATCCCTACTTCAAGATCACTATCGAGGGTACCGACCGTGCACTCGCCGCAACTGCCGACAAGGAGGTGACCACCGTGCCTGCCTATACTGGCGCCGACGAGCAGCTCTGGCGTATCGAGCAGCTCACTGATGGCACCTATCGCATCATGCCGAAGGCCATCCCTGGCATCGAGGGCACCAATACCACGTATTGCCTCTACTCCGCTGGTGACTCCACGCCGACGCTCGCTGTTTACGATTTCAACAGCGACAACAGCAAGTGGAACTTTAAGTAAGATTATTTTAACGGAACAACGAGAAATTCACGCTGCCATACTGGCGATGTTCCACGAAATGTGGATGTTCCGAGAAGTCATAGTCCTTTCCGTGCTCCAGCACGAAAAGGGCTTCTTCTTTCAGTAGCTGACGCTCAAACACAAGGTCGGGTAGGGTAGCCAGTTCTTTCAGCGCGTAGGGAGGGTCGGCAAAGATGAAGTCAAATTGTTGCTTACACGATTTCAGAAAACGGAACACGTCGCCACGGATGGGGATGCATGTCTGGTCGTTCAGCTTCTTCATGCAGTCCTGGATGAAGCGGTGGTGGTCGCGGTCCAGTTCCACACTGACCACACGGCTGCAGCCCCTTGACACCAGTTCGAGCGAGATGCTGCCCGTTCCGGAAAACAAGTCAAGGGCCTCGGCACCGTCGAAGTCAACATACTGCACGAGCACATTGAAAATGTTCTCCTTGGCAAAGTCCGTCGTCGGACGAGCCTTGAACGTTCGCGGTATGTCGAAATGCCGACCTTTATATTTTCCAGTGATAATCCGCATCCTTTTTACCTCTTTACCTTTTTACCTTTTCAAGTACTGTAGCATCATGTCATACGGCATGCCCTCCACCAAGGTGACTGGAGCCCGGTTGAACTCCCCAGTGGGGTTGCTCACAAACACGCGCTTCAAAAACTTCTGCAACTGCTCCTTCAGCTCTTCCTTGTCTGCCATCTGTCCAGACAGATGCAGCTCGTCGCTCTGTGCATCCAGTCCTAACTGCTTCCAGGCGGACAACAGGAAATAGACGGTATCCTCCGTGGTGCCGACGTTATACGCATTCTGAAACTTCAACCTGTTCTGTCCGAAGGCAAACACCTCTATCTTCTTGTCGTGGAAATAACCATATAACTTCTGGTGCTGACCCGTAAAACTCTTCTGATACATGTGATGCCAGACGGCCGACATCAGTGGCTGGTAGTTGACCTGCTGGAAACGGTCGCGAAGCACCTGATACAGGTCTTTCTGCACGGAGAACACCGCCACAGCATTCAAGTCGGGCAATATGGCATGCGTCACCAACTGCTGTTCACGCTGGGTAAAGGCATGCTGATACAGCTTCACCTGTTCCTCTTCGTTGAACAGGCTGACGGGAATGGTCAGCACGGGCGAATCCATCAGCACCACCACCTTATTATATTCGTCCTTCAGCATCGTCACCGCCTGCAGAGCCTCGCGCATGTTGGCTGCCAGCGCAATGCCACTGTTCAGCGGGTAACGCTCGAATTTGACGCTATTCTCTTCAGTGCTCGACAGCATGATGCCGTCACGACTGATTCGTATGATGAGTCGTTGCTTGTTCATTGTCTATTTCTCCATGATGCTCAGCACACACAACACGGCCAATACCGCACAAATCAGTGCCAAGAGGATGTTTGTCTTCTGTATTTTCGTCATTTGTGCTGCGAAGGTACGAAAAAACACTCGGAAAGCCAAAAAAACAATGTTAAATAATCCTGCTGGCCCCACAAGACCCTCTATGTCTGGGCGTATTTGTTGATGGCCGCTGCGGCCTTCTGCCTGCCAATGGCAATGAGCTTTTCCGACTTGTCAAAATCAAACGTACCATAGCGGTTCATCTGGATATCTATCAAGATGTCAGGGTTCATCAGTCGGGTCATCAGGATGGAGTTTTGTCTGATCATCAGCGAACTGGCTCTTGAAAGTACGGTGTAGTAGTTGAATTCGATGTTGTCCGGTATCAGCATGTCCAGAATCTTCGTCTTCAACGACTTATCGTGTTTTTGAATGGCCGTCAGCCTTTGCAGCTCATCCCACTGCGCCTTGTAGTCATGCCCGCTCACGTCAACACCTACCAGCATGTCCCCCGCCTGCCGCTTGACACGATTCAGCGGGAGTGGATTGATGATGCCGCCGTCAATCAGTATCATGTCATTACGTTTTACCGGTTCATAGAATGACGGCAACGAGATGCTGGCACGTATGGCCTTAAACAAGCTTCCCTTCCTGAACATCACTTCACGCCCCGCCTTCAGGTCTGTGGCGACGGCACAGTATGGAATCGGCAGATCCTCAATGTTCACGTCCGGCACGAATTCCATGATAGCCTCAATGATGCGCGTTCCCTTGACCAGATGGTTCAGCGACAGCGAGAAATCGATGAGTCCCAGCATTTTCTTCCTGTCGATGGTCTTCATCCATTCACGAAACTCGTTCAGCTTTCCTGCCGCATATACTCCACCGATCAGTGCCCCCATCGAACAGCCCGCAATGGAACTGATATGGTAGCCCTGAGCTTCCAATTCCTCTATGGCACCGATATGTGCCAATCCCCTGGCACCGCCACTCGACAGTGCCAATGCCACATTCTTCGTCTTAACCAGTTCTGTCATTGCCACCTGGTGTCACGAGTCTTGTGTTCCAGTCTATTTCTTAATCAGCGAGGCAATCCAGAGGATAACGACAGCACCGATGATGGCTGTGCCGAGCTGACCAAGGAGGCCGCCCCAGGAAATGCCGAGCATGTCAAACAGCCAGCCACCGAGGACTCCACCAAAGAGACCAAGCACAATATTCATGATGATGCCGAAACCACCACCTTTCATCAACTTGCCGGCACAGAAGCCAGCCAGACATCCAAGAAGGAGCGAAAAAATAATACCCATAATTTTTACTGTTTAATTGGTTTATTTGTCAGTTTTTAATTCGAATTTCAAATGGCTCATGCGATGGATGACCACGATGAACAGTACCTCGATGGCATAAGCGATGAGGTAGCTGTACCACAAGAGGTTGGGAGCAAAGTGAGCGACGAGCCAAAGCACGGGAATGACCGTCAGCGACAGGGCGAAGGAGATGAAGAGTGCCATGCGATGATGGGCATAGAGCTTATAGACAATCATGATAACATAGATATAGCAGAAGGGGATGAAACTCAGGATAGCCGACCATAGGAATCGCCAATAGACTTTATTGAACTCTTTTCTTTCTTCTGTATTCATAATTATTTTCGTATAACGGGATTTCGGGATTACGACTTTAGACAGTGAAGTAATCAAAGCCTACGATGGTGTCAACGAAGCGGTGTACGTAGTCGGCAGCGGTGGGCGGCCACTGGAAGCCCATACGATAGAGCACCTGTGTGGTGTAGTCGTTGGCAGCCTCTATCCACCGTGTCTGGTGGCCACTACCCATATCGTAGGCCATCAGCGGACGTAGCAAGGTGACGAGGTCGGGATTCTCCATCATCTTCTCCAAAGCCTGCTGGAACTCCTCCTTCTCTACACGCTTCAGCGTGATGCCCGACTCAGCAAAGCCCATGAGGATGTCGCTGAGGAACTGGCGATGGGTGTTTGAAGGATGGAACACCATACACTCCTTCGGCGTCTGAGCCAACTGCATGATGGCACTGGCTACCTCGTCGATGGGTGAGAACTCGAAGCGTCGGTCGAGGTCCCTGTAAGGTATCATTCCGATGATCACATAGGCACGTAGCGTAGCCAGGAAATTGTTGGTGTTGAAGTTGATTTGGAACTCGCCGTCCTTCTGACGCGCTGAGAGGTTGCCCACACGCATGATTTTCGCATTCAACCCGTGATGGGCGATGGCATCGAGTACCAACTCCTCGGCCTTGAACTTCGAATAGACGTACTTGTTAGCATCAATATTCTGTCCAATGTAGAGGTCTTGCTCCGTCAGTTTGACCTCAGGGCCAGGGACATTGTCGACGCTGATGCCGGCAATGCTGTTGGTAGAGATATGGATGAGACGTGAACCTGTGCGCAGACAGAAAGTAATCAGGTGGCGCACCGACTCGATGTTGACCATCTCAATGTCGTTGCCGGCAGAGAAGTGCTTCACATTGGCAACACAGTTGACGACAGTGAGTGTCTCGACGGGGAAACCGTCGAGTACAGAAAGGGCGTCAGGCTCAGTCACCTCTGCAGCGAAAGCCGTAACACGCTCGTCGAAATGGCTGAAGGCCTCGGTACGTCCGAAGTAGTAGAAGTACAACGTCTTGATGCGGCTCAAAGCCTCGTCGTTGCCCTTGGCACGGATGGGACAGAGAATCTTGCCGTGATAATTGGTCAGCAACTCGTTGAGGATATGGATGCCAAGATAACCCGTGGCTCCTGTCAGCAGAACGTCGCCAATGGGTTGACGCTTACCCTCCCGGAAATTGTCGAGCGTGTTGGTAGCAAGGAGAGTGTTGAGGGGGGCATAGTGTTCCGCCTCGGGGGTATCGAGGGGAATGTTGGTCTCACTAGAAGGACTAGAAGAACAAGAAGGACTAGAAATACTAGACTCCACATACGCTGCCAGGGCACGAGGTGTTTTCAGGTTGAACAGGTCGTTGAAGACAATCTGTACGCCGTGCTTACTGGCCTCGACGATGACCTTGATGGCATTGATACTGGTACCGCCAATCTCAAAGAAGTTGTCGGTAGCACCCACCTCGTTGATTTTCAGTATGTCGGAGAAGATGGTGCAGAACAGTTCTTCCTTCTCGCCCTTAGGAGCCACATACTCGGTAGCTCGTTTCATCTCGGGAGCAGGTAATGCCTTGCGGTTAATCTTGCCGTTGGGCGTCATCGGCATGCTGTCCATCTGCATGTAAGCATCAGGCACCATGTAGTCGGCAAGAGATGAGGCGGCGAGGGCCTTGCGGATGGTTTCGTCGTCGATGGCAGAACCATCGACCACTGTATAGTAGAGCACCAAGTGCTCGTTGCCCATCACTTTGCGCACCTCAGCAGCAGCCTGGCGGATGCCCTCGATGTTCAGGGCCTTGCTCTCGATTTCTCCGAGTTCGATACGGAAACCACGTAGTTTCACCTGGGTGTCGATACGTCCCATATACTCTATCTGACCTTCTTCATTCCACCTGCAGAGGTCGCCAGTGTGGTACATACGAACAGGACGTCCCCAACGATCCTCCTTGACAAACGGACAATCAACGAATGACTTAGCGGTACGCTCGGGCAGTCGCCAATAGCCGCGACCTACCTGCACACCGGCAAAGCACAGCTCGCCAGCTACACCCTGCGGCACCAGATTGCCAGCAGTGTCCACGATGAAGTTCCAGTTGTTAGCCACACTTTGACCGATAGGTATATTTTCTACGCGATGACTTGGAGCGATGCTATAATACGAGGTATCGTCGGTGCATTCCGTCGGACCATAGACATTGATAATCTCGATATGGTCACTGTAGACACCGTCCATCTTCTCACCACCACCAGTCGTAAAGCGGATAGGCAGGTCGTCGAAGGCGTTGAGCAACAGACAAGTCATGGCCGTCGAGTAGCCGCCACCCGTACACTGATGGTCGATGAGGAACTGACGGATAGCAGCCAGGTCCTTACGAATCTCTGTCGGCATGATATGGAACGAGCCGCCTAGCGTCAGCACGGGGTACATATCCTCAATGTGTGCATCGAACGAGAAGCTCCTGTGCCCGCTGATTCTATCAGCGGGAGTCAGTTTCTCCATGTCGATGACTACGGCGATGAAGTTGCGCAGGCCAGCCTGATGGAGCATGGCGCCCTTAGGTTTACCCGTTGAGCCAGATGTGTAGATCATATAGGCGAGGCCATCGGGTGAGGAGAGGTCAATGGGCTCTTGGCTCTTGGCTATTAGCTGTTGGCTATTGGCATTCTCCATAAACTCGTCAATAAAGAACGTCTTGGCGGCTGCGGTGCTGAAGTCGCCCTCTGCCTGCTTGGCTTCAAGGACAGCATGGGTGGTAATCAACACCTTCGACTCCGAGTTCTCGAGCATGTAGCTCAGACGCTCGTTAGGATATTCAAAGTCGAGTGGGGTATAGGCTGCACCAGCCTTATGGATAGATAGTACTGCCAACGGGAACTCCTTGAAACGGTCCAACATGACGCATACGAAGTCGTTGGGCTGTACACCGAAGTCAATCAACTGACGGGCCAGCGCATTTGAATAGCGGTCCATCTCCCCATAGGTCAGTTGGCTGTCCCTATCCACCACAGCGGGTGCATCGGGTGTGCGCTTGGCCTGCTCGGTGAAGAGGTTGGCAAAGGTCTTACTCAGGTCAACGTCAATCTCCTTACCCGTACCTATTTTAATAATACGCTGAGCCTCCTCGTCGCTAACGATGCTGATACTGGTCAGCGCAGCATCAGGCTTTGCTATCATCCGTTCTACTGTCACCTTTACAGCGTCAGCCAGGCTCTGCATCAGACGGGCAGAATACTTTCCATTGTCGTAAACCACACTGACACATGCCTGACCGTTAATGTCAGAGACAAAGAACGTGATGGGGAACTTGGGCTCTTGGAGTTCCATATTATCCAGTTCCAACGGAGCACCCTGACAAACGTATTGGCTAATCATTCCCAATTGATAGACAAACTGTATCTCTGCCGTCAGTCCATAGTCTGCAGCAATCTGTGCAAACGGATAGTTCTCGTGGTTCAACGTTTCATCGAAGTTTTCGCTCACCTCCTGCAAGAACTCCTTCACAGTCTGTTTTTCGATAGTTGCACTCAGGGCCAGGGTATTGACAAACATACCTACGGTATTGCGGATGTTCAGGTTGGAGCGACCGCTTGAGACGGTGGTGATGCAAACCTGTTCGCTATTGGCAAAGCGCGACAATGAATAATAGATGGCCGAGAGAATCAGATGGGCAGGGGTGATAACAGTTGACAATTGAGAATTGATAATTGACAATTGAGAATTGATAGAATCGAAATCCAGCGGAGCGATGGCTTTGCCGATAGTACCCTTGATAGGATTCGGCAGGTCAGGACGTACCTCTGTGGCTGCCTCGACTGCAGCTAAGCGCTCTTTGAAGAAATCCTTGGCAGCGAGATAGTCCTCACCTCCTTCTGTGGCCTTCTCTGCTGCGACATAGGCAGCATAGCTCTGGTTTTCCTCCTCCATTGTTTCGCCGTTCATGATGCTGCATAGCTGCTGCAGGAAGATGTCAACAGAACCACCGTCGAATACCAGGTGGTGCACATCCATGAGTAGATAAGTCTGCCGTTCGGTAGTCACTATTTCGAAGCGATAGAGTGGTCCCTTGCTAAGGTCGAAGGGCTTCACAAAGTCCTGTTTATAGTGGGTAAGATCCTCCTCACCCATCTGCTTGACGGGAATCTCTACGGCCTGTTCCAAATCGGTGGTCTGTATAATACCATCATCGCCATTTCCGAAATGGACGGTCATCTGCGGATGTACCTTAATTAGTGTCTTGATGGCCTCGGCAAGTGCTGTTGTATCTGTATCCTTCTGGAATTTAATGCAGTATGGAATATTGTAAAGCGTTGATGTGGGATTCTTCAGACAGTCGAAATAGACGCCAGTCTGGGCGTAAGAGAGCGGGACACTCTCCAATTGAGAATTGACAATTGATAATTGAGAATTGTTGGCATCTGCCGTTGAAGTATTGTCCGTTAACCCTGAACCTTGAACCCTGAACCCCTTCCAAATTTCATTCTCAATACTTTGCAGCGTACCATTCTTTACCAATGCCTTCGCATTGAGGGTAATGCCGTAGCGCTTGTTGACCTGTATGGCCAGCTTGATGGCTGAGACAGAGGTCAGGCCTGCATATCCCAAAACCGTAGTAATGCCAAAATCGGTGTTACCAATGATGTCGGTAACCAGCTCGTGCAACTCCTGCTCCAAGAGGTTGAACGGCGCTGATTCTGCTTGTTGCTGTGCCACAGCAACAGACTTAACGGGTTTCGGTAGGGCTTTCTTATTCACCTTCTGGTTCTGGTTCAGAGGAATCTTCTCAATCTGCATCGTGATGGCAGGCACCATATATGGCGGCTTCTGGTCGAGAATGAAGTTGTTCAGTGCCTCAATGTCCACCTGCTCATCGCTGACGATATAGGCAGCAATGAATTTGCCGCCGCCAGCCGACTGGTGCTCACCGTCGTCTGCATCAAAGGCCTGGACGGTAGCGTCCTTGATGCCAGGGAACTCGCGAATAACGGCTTCTACCTCCTTCAGTTCGATGCGGAAGCCACGAATCTTCACCTGACCGTCTCTACGACCTATAAACTGGATATTTCCGTCAGGCAGATAACGCACAATATCACCCGTGCGATAGGCCTGCATGTATTTCTCTGACCCAAGGTCAGAGTGTGGCGTTGCAATCTCTTCGGTGGTGAAGGGGTTCTGGATAAACACTTCTGCGTTCTTATCCGGACGGTTCAGGTAGCCGAGTGCCACATGAGGCCCGGCTGCCCATAGTTCGCCCATTGCCCCCACAGGCAGCCGGTGTCCCTGCTGATCCACCACATAAAGCCGTACATTGTCCATAGGTTTACCGATGGGAACATCCGTATCTTTCTTCGTGATGGGATAGATGGTGATGAGGATGGTGGCCTCTGTGGGACCATAGCCGTTGTGCAACTGATAACCCTGAGGTGGGGCGATACTGGCCAGTTTCTCACCAGCCACAGACAGGTGCAGCAAGGAGTGGTTCTCAATGTTCGTCGCAAACTGATAGCCCACCTGTGTTGTCATGAAAGCATGGGTGATGTGTTCGCGCTCCAAGTATTCGTTGAGCGACACGAGATCCAGTCGAAGTTCCTCAGGAATGATATGTACGGTGGCACCACCAGTCAGTGGTGGATAGATACCCTCCTGATGTACGTCGAAACCATAGCTGGCATATTCTGCCACGTTGTGCTCTGGTTTCAGGTCGTAATATTTCCAGTACCAGTTGCAGTAGCACACCAAGTTAGCATGCGTCAGCTGACAGCCTTTGGGAACGCCAGTAGAACCAGAAGTGTATAGCAAGATGAAACGGTCGGAGGGGGACAGTTGAGAATTGACAATTGACAATTGACAATTGATATCCGCCGTAAGGGCAGGCAGCGACAACAGTTCTTTCGTCAGCAGTACTTCCCCCTGATATTCGTCAACGAGGTCGCGCAGCGACTCATCGGCAATGAGCAACTTGGCTGCAGCATCCTGCACCATGAAATTTAGGCGCTCCTTCGGGTAGCTGGGATCCAAAGGCTGATAGGCACAGCCCGCCTTCAGGATACCCATCGAAGCAATGGCCATCCACTCGCAACGAGGGATAATGATAGATACAGCATCGCCAATGCCCAGTCCTTTAGAGATGATATAACCTGCAATACGGTCGCTGATGTCGTCTACCTCGGCATACGTATAACGATGGTCCTTGAAAACGACTGCTTCGGCATCGGGTGTGGCCTTGACCTGACTACGGAATAGTGACACCACCGTTTGTGTGTCATCGTAAGGTCTGTCGGTGTCGTTAAAGCTATCCAGATGTTCTATATCTCTGGCATCTGTCAGCGTGATGTTGGTCAAGGACTCGTGGGGTGAAGCGACAAACGCCTGTGTGACATGACTGATGGAATTGGTCAGGCTCTGCATGAGTTCCTGTGAATAGAGCCCACTGTCGTATTCTAAGTATACACAAGGAACGCCTTCGTACTCTTTTATATATATAGAAATGTGGAACTTTGGAACATTCAGTTCAAGGCTCTCTAACTGCAAGGTGTTGCCTTGGTACCTATAGCTATTGATGACTCCCATCTGATAGGCAAACATCATCTCGGGTACCAACCCATAGTCAGCGGCTATCTGGGCAAAGGGGTAATTTTCGTGGCGAAGAGTCTCAACGAATTCATCGCTTGTCTGGCGGACATACTCCTCAACCGTTTGGGAACCTATCTGACTAGTGAGGGCGAGTGTATTGACAAACATACCCATCGTACTAGCTATGCGTAGGTTGCTGCGTCCACTGCTGATGGTGGTAATACACAGATGCTCACTATTTGTAAAGCGTGAAAGCGTATATAGTGTAGCGGCTAAAGTCAAGTGTGCGGGAGTGATATTAAGCTCTCGGCAGAAGGCTTCAATCCGAGCCATGTCTATAGGAGCATACGTATGGCCTATCGTGCCTCCTTCCTGAGGGGTTGACAGGTCTGCGATAATCTCGGTAGCTCCGTCGCAACCATCCAGCCGCTTGTCGAAGAAGGCCTTATCAGCAGCATATTCTTCACCTTTGGATGCCTCTTTCTCAGCCGTGACATAATCAGCGTATGAGAGTGTTTCTGGCTCAACAGGCTCACCTTCAAGAGCGCTGCAGAGCTGGCGGAAGAACAGGTCGTACGAGCCACCGTCGGCTACAAGGTGATGGAAGTCGGTGAACAGACATACACGTTGTGGTGTCTTCACGATTTTCACCCTGTAGAGCGGACCTTGTTCCAGATTGAAAGGCTTGACGAAGTCTTGTTGATGTACTTCCAGTTCTTCCTCATTCATTGCGAGGACGGGAATAACCACCTCCTGGTCTGGGTTTGTGACTTGCATGGTTTCGGAATCCCCATTCTCAAAATGCACACTCAATTGTGGGTGCGATTTGATGATTGCGGTGACAACTTCTTTTAGTTGTTCCGTATCAAGCTGCGTCGGCAGACTGAGCTTCATGGGGATGTTATACAGGGTTGAATTGGGGTTGTTCATGCAATCGACAAACACTCCTGTCTGTGCGTATGACAGTGGCACGCACGTTTTGACAGGCTTGACTGTCTTTTGGTTATCCGGTGCGGATGCACCCGCAGTCCCTCCAGCAAGTAAGAAGTCTGTGATGTCATTCTCAATATCCTGTAGGGTATAGCTCTTGGCCAGGCGCTGGGTATCGGCAGTGATGCCATAACGCCTGTTTAACTGTACTGCCAACTTGATGGCAGAGATAGAGGTCAGGCCGACATAGCCCAGGATGGTGGTGACACCGAAATCCTCGGTATTGACAATGGTGGAAACCATATTGTGGAGTTCCTTTTCCAACTTGTTCATTGGGGCCTGCTCAGTTTGTTGCTGTGCCACAGCAACAGACTTAACGGGTTTTGGTAGGGCTTTCTTATTCACCTTCTGGTTCTGGTTCAGAGGAATGGCATCAATCTGCATGGTAACAGCAGGAACCATATATGGCGGCTTCTGGTCGAGGATGAAGCTGTTCAGTGCCTCAATGTCAATCTGCTCGTCGCTCACAATATAGGCAGCAATGAATTTGCCGCCCCCAGCCGACTGGTGCTCACCGTCGTCTGCATCAAAGGCCTGCACGGTGGCATCCTTGATGCCAGGGAACTCGCGAATAACGGCTTCCACCTCTTTCAGCTCGATGCGGAAGCCACGAATCTTCACCTGACCGTCTCTACGACCTATAAACTGGATATTTCCGTCAGTGAGGTAGCGTACGATGTCGCCAGAGCGATAGACACGGGCATATTTCCTATCGTCAGTAAACGGATTAC
This sequence comes from Prevotella sp., assembly GCA_045112595.1. Taxonomy (GTDB): domain Bacteria; phylum Bacteroidota; class Bacteroidia; order Bacteroidales; family Bacteroidaceae; genus Prevotella. Next base: position 66,639 of record JBGUIA010000093.1, read on the forward strand.
CGATATATACCTCTACCGTCTTCTCAGGACGGTTCAGATAGCCACGGCTCACTTGCGGACCACTGATCCACAGTTCTCCAGCAGCACCCACAGGTAAACGACGCCCCTGAGGGTCAACAACATAAAGCCGCATGTTGTCGAGCGCCTTACCAATGGGAATCTCCTTCAGCTTTTTGTCCACTGGGTATGTGGTAGTGAAGATTGTACACTCTGTCGGACCATAGACGTTATGCAAAGTGTATCCCTTCGGAGGTGTGAGTGAAGCCAGTTTCTCACCACCTGCAGACAAGTGCAGCAACGAGTGTTGCTCGAAGCTGGTGGCAAACTGATAGCACACCTGCGTAGTCATGAAGGAATGAGAGATGTGCTCCTGCTCGAAGTAGTCGTTCAGTGCGACCAGGTCGAGTCGCAGCTCTTCAGGTACGATATAGACTGTGGCACCGCAGGTCAGGGCGGGATACATATCCATCATGCAGGCATCGAAGCCGTATGAGGCGTAGGCCGCCACCTTATGTCCAGGTTTCAAGTCGTAGTAGTGCTGATACCAATGACAGAATGCCACAAGGTTACCGTGCGTCAGCTGACACCCTTTAGGCACACCTGTAGAGCCGGAAGTATAGAGCAGGATGAACAGGCTCTCTGGCTTCGGCTCTTCGGGGATTTCTGTAACTTCAGGCAAAGCTGTCAGTTCCTTGGTAAGAATTACCTCACCCTGATATTCGTCCACAATGGGACGCAGATCCTCTTCGGCAATCAGCAGCTTGGCACTTGCATCCTGCATCATGAAGTTCAGGCGCTCTTTGGGATAGGTAGGATCGAGCGGCTGGTACGCACAGCCAGCCTTCAGCACGCCAAGCGAGGCGATAGCCATCCACTCGCAGCGTGGAATCAATACCGATACGACGTCCTCCAGTCCTAGGCCTTTCTTCGCAATACAGCCTGCAATACGGTCACTGATCTCATCAACTTCCTTGTAAGTATAGCGCTTATCCTTATACACTACTGCGATATTGTCGGGTGTGGCCTTCGCCTGACGACGGAACAGCGACACGATGGTCTGTGTATCATCGTAGTCCACCTCCGTCTGGTTGAACGAGTCCAGCAGCTCCACCTGAGAGGCTGTCGTCATGTTGATGTCGCACAGCTTTTCCTGGGTAAGGAAACCCTCTACGACCGCCTCATAGCTTTCCATAAATTGGCTGATGAGCGGTTCGCTATACAAATTGGCACTGTATTCTGCCTCTACGCAACAATGGCCGTCTTTCGTGTATGTCTTCAAGTAGAGTGGTGTCTCGCGGGTGTTGTTGTTCATACGCCGGGCAGTCATCGGCTTGCCGCACAACTCCTGGCTGTCGAACAGTGGTCCGTGCCAGGCAAAAAGCGTGGCAGCCTGCAGACTCAGGTCTGCGACTATGTCAGCATAGGCATAGGCCTCGTGCTGGCGTTGACCCGTCAGTTGCTCTTCCTCTGCCCTCAGGAAGTCGATCACAGTGGTGTCGTTGTCAAACTTTGCATAGACAGGCAGTGTCCTTACCAGCATGGCCACCGAATGGGTCAACTGCTTGTTGGCACGTCCGTTGTGTATGGTGTTGAACAACACCTGCTGCTCGTTGTTGTATTTCGCCAGCAGATAGCTGTAAGCTGCCGTGAAGAAGGTACTCTTGTAGATGCCGTTCTCCTTACAGTAGGCTTCGACATCATCGATGCCCACACTCATGGTCCGCGTCAGCAGACCCTCCTGAGGTCTGTCTCCTTCCAGATCGGGCAGTAGCGGTGAATAGCAGTCACCACAGTCGAAGTTGTCCGCATACCATTTCTTGTCTTCCTCAAAGGCCGGACTCTCGCGCTGCTCTGCCTCCGTCTGGGCCACATCAGCCAAGGTCATAACCTCGACCTCTGGCGTTTCACCATTATACGCCTTCTCGATATCGGCCAGCAGTACCTTTCTCGATGTGCCGTCGCTGATGATATGGTGGATGTCCTGCAGCAGATAATAGTGTGCTGCATCCCTTAGCAGACGGATTCGGAACAAACGGTCCTTATACAGGTCGAACGGCTGAACGAAACAGTCAACTGTCATTTGTAAGTTGTCAACAGTCTCGACCTCGAGACTAAACGTCTCATCGTCGTCGATGGTTTGTACGGCATCGCCCTGCTCGTTTAGCCCGATATGTGTAAACAGCGTCGGGTGAGCCTTTACGGCGGCTTCAATCGCCGACTTCAGTTTCTCCTCGTCCAGGCTACCTTCCAGCGTATATATATAAGGTATGTTATAACGGGCCTCTCCCTGATGAGCGATACACTCTACATAGAGGCCATACTGCGTTTTAGTTAATGGCGCGGATATTTTCATAACTAAATACTTATCTGTTATTTCATTTGTTCTCTCTTAACTCAAACCTGACGTGCGTCATCTTGTGGAGCACGAAGATGGCAACAATTTCGATGATATATGCAACTAGGAACCCATACCATATCCATTCCTTAGCGTACTGGGAAAACAGCCATAGTACGGGGATGACCGTCAGCGACAGGGCGAAGGATATAAAGAGGGCCATATGGTGGTAGTTGTAGAGTTTATAGACAATCATGATGGTGTGGATGTAGCAGAAGAAAATGGGAGAGAGGGCGTAGATGCGCAACGCATGGCAGCTTTCGGTAATCATCCCGTTCTCGTTGGCACCAAAGAGCATCACTATGCTCTCGGGCCATATCCATACGTAGATACAGGTAATGACCATTGCCACGGTGATGAAGTTGAATGACTTACGCAACACCAGCGAGAAGGTCTCGTTGTCGCCCTTCCCCACCTGGATGGAGCCCAGCGACTGAATGGTGCGGAGGACACCTCCCAAGAACAGGTTGTAGATCAGCAGCAGGTTCATACAGAGGGCAAAGGCATAGATACCCGTACGCCCCAGCGACGACAGGATGATTTTGTTCGCCGAGAACATCAGCACCGTCAGACAGATGGAGGCAATGGCTAACGGTGCACCCTGCGAGATGATAGCGCCGAAAGCCGGTTTCTGCCGCCCACATGCAAGTCGAAGATTATTCTCTTTGGAAAGGAAATGGATGCCCATCATGGCGATGCCCACGACATGACCGACGACGGCAGCCCATCCACTGCCCTCGACACCCCAGCCAAAGTACTTGATGAACACCACGTCGAGCACCAGATGAACGACATTATCCACCAAGATGGATACAGACACCAGGCGTGGACTGCCGTCAACGCTGACCATCGTGTCAAGGCCCCACATCAACATGTAGGTCGGTGCACTTATCAGCATTACCCGCAGATATTCGTAGGTAGGCTGATAAAGCTGATCGTGGTCGCACAGCAGGCGTGTCACGACGTCGGGTGCCAGCACACCGTATGCCATAAACACAAGACTAGTCAGCAAACAAGCTAACATCGAAATGATGAAGATATACGATGCTCGCCGCGTGTTCTGTTTGCCAAGTTCCATTCCTACCAACATGCCCGATCCCGTGGTCAGCAACAGGTTGGCAGTGTACATCAGCTGGAGTAATGGCCGCGATAGGTTGATGGCACTCACTGAGTCCTCGTCAATCAGGTTGCCCACAATCATCGCATCAATCACACTCCCCAGACAGGCAGACAACCCAATGAGGATGGATGCCCACAAGAAACGCCAGAACTGGATATTAAACGCTTTTCTTTCTTCCGTAGTCATTTGTAATACTGGGCTTGGGAATCTTTTTAGAATTTAGTTGTAAACAGCGTTGGAGAAATCACTAGCGAGAACCATCCCCAACGGGCGGTCTTGCTGCTATTGCCTTGTTTCAGACGGTCCATGGTCTCAGTACCGAACATCATGGTGTAGCCTGCCGTCAGCGAGATATCCTTTGTAAAACGGTAGCTGGCTTGCAGGTCGATGCTGTGACCTAAAGTGCGATCCAAGTTGGTAAGTCCGGTCGTTACAGCCAGATAGTGATAGGTCGCACTACAGTCGAAGTTGGCGACGGGACGGCCGAAGGCTCCTATGAAGGCATTCTGCAGACCTGGGGTAAAACCGTTGATGTAGGCTTCCTCATAGAAATAGTCCATAATACCGTAGAACTTAGTGCGTGAGCCATAAAGGGGAGTAAAGCCCTTTGCAACATCATGTCGTACCGTACCGATTTCGCCAGGTTTAGGGACGGCCACAAAATCGTCGCCGCTCAGGTAGTCGTAACCCAACGTAAAACCGTAGTTGTCGGAGGGGGTGATGGTGGCTTTCGCGCTGGCCATCCAGGCTTCAACTTTTCCTGCCGCTTTCATCAAGGGGTCTACGAACTTACCCCCCTGTCGATAGTATGCACCTTCCAGCGTCATAAACTTGGGATGATAGTTCACGTATCCACCATACATCTGCTGGTACACCGTCGAAGGCGAATTGTCCACTTTTCCGGGCTCACCTGCCTGTAGTCCGACATTCATGAAAAGAAGTGAGGCGCCCAGAGGAAACTTGGGAACGTCGTAGTGATACCACACGGTCTGCATAGTCTTATAGGGTTGAGAGCCATCCTCGTAGTATGTACTCTTATACACATTTTCGGCATTCTGGTTATAGCCTAAGATGGCGTGAACCTGATGCCCGTAGCCCTCGTACCCCACTCGTAACACGTCGTGCGACAGAGCGGCCATCGCAAAGTCATTGGTGCCGATGATACGCTCATCGTCGTATGACAGGGCGATACGGCCGACCTGTGCGAAGAGACCGTTCTTTGCCGTCATCTTCACCCATCCCTCATAGAGGTTGAGTGCCTGATTACCACTCGTGCCCCACACAGACTTGTTCTGAATGACCGCATGAGCCTGCAAATAGGGCCGCGCATAGTCCACTATCAGACGGGTACGTCCAAGAAGGAAGTTAGACTTCTCTTCCACTTCCTCATCTTTGTCCACAGGCAGACCACCTCTCACGATTTCTCCGTGGGTCATGAAATTTATGCCAAAGCTGAGGGAATTAATTTTAGCAGTATCACTCTGTGCACATACACTGAGTGATAGCGCAAGCAGGGAAACGACACATAATACTCTTATCATTCTATACATATGGTATGAGGGGGGATTCAAATTTGCAATTATAACAACTTACTCAAAGAAGCCGAAGCCGCCGATAGCGGTGAGCATACGCTCTACATAGTCCCATGAAGTGTCGCGCCAGTGGAAACCGAGACGATGCAGGACATTACAGGTGTAGCGGTTGTCACGCTCGATGATAGCGGCTTTTTGGCCGTGGGCAACATCCTGGTAGGCCAGAATGGCTGAGAGCAACTTGGCCTTTTCGGGATCTTGTCCTGCCTCGTTAATAGTTTTCTCGAATTCGTCATTTTCAACAAAACGTATCTCTCTGCCCACTTTCGTCATGAGTTGGAGTACGTCACCCAACAGCTCTGTGTGGTTATTGAAGGGTTGGAATACGGTACACTCCTTAGGCGTAGCTGCAAGGGTCACCACAGCCTTAGCCGTTTGGTCGATGGGTGACATCTCGGTCAGTTCGTCGTAACTGTCGTAAGGACAGCAGCCCAACACGTGGAACACCTTGAGGCGGCCCATGTAGCTGTTACTATTGAAGTTGGCCTGGAATTCACCGTCGTAGCTACGTGGTGCCAGATTACCCACTCGCATCACCTTGGCACTCAATCCGTGGTGAGCTACGGCATCGAGTACTGCACGCTCGGCCAGGAACTTAGAGCTGATGTAACGATTGTCGAGGAACTGTCCGAACCACAGCTTACGCTCGTCCAACATGGGCACTTGTTCACCATCGTTATGGATAATCCATATCTCGCCCACAGAGGTTGTGGAGATATGTACCAGTCGTGCGCCGGTCTTCAAGCAGAATTCCACGCAGCGCTGTGCACCGCCGATGTTCACGTCCTCAATGTCCGTTCCCTTGGAGAAGTGCTTCACGTTGGCGGCACAGTTGAAGACCGTGTCAATGTGCCTATCAACATTGAATTCTTGCGTTACGTCACCATTCACTACAAAGAGACGTCTGCCAAAGAGTTCTTTAAATGATTTCTCGAAATAGTAGAACAGCAGATTCTTGAGGCGATGTTCTGCAGCAGGCTGGTCCTCACCACGAACCAGACACGTGATGGTTTCGGCATCGGAGTCGATAAGTTCACGCAGCACGTGGATGCCTAAGTAGCCGGTGGCACCGGTTAGGAGGACATGCCCCAGTTGCTGACGTTCGCCCTTGAGGAACGTCTCAATATTGTTTCGTTTCAGAATGGCATCGATGCCGGTGTAGTCAAAGTTAGTGATCTCAACATCGGAATCCTCAGTGGGAGCTTCGCCACTCACAAACTGAGCCAGCAAACGCGGCGTAGGATGCGTGAACACATCGCCATAGATGACGTGGTAGCCTGCCTTGTCGCACTCGATAATCACCTTGGTCACCATGAGAGAGGTACCACCCAGTTCGAAGAAATTGTCGGTGGCACTCACCTTGTCCAACGACAGGATGTCGCCAAATATCTTAGCAAACATACGCTCCTGTTCGTTCTTTGGTTCCACATATTCGTGGTCTGCAGCCTGGATGACAGGAGCAGGCAGTGCCTTGCGGTTCACCTTCTGGTTCTGGTTCAGTGGGATGCTGTCAATCTGCATGGTAGCAGCAGGAATCATGTAAGACGGTTTCTGCTTGCCGATAAAGGCATTCAGCTCCTTGATGTCCACCTGCTCGTCGCTGACGATATAGGCTGCAATGAACTTACCGCCTGTCTCGTAGTCGAAAGCCTGGACAGTAGCGTCCTTAATGCCTGGGTATTCACGGATGACAGCTTCAACCTCCTTCAGCTCGATACGGAAGCCACGAATCTTCACCTGTCCGTCGCGACGACCTACAAACTGGATATTGCCATCGGCCAGATAGCGCACAATGTCGCCCGTACGATAGACACGACTGTATTTCTCATCGGTCGTAAACGGATTCGTCAGATAGGTCTCTGCCGTCTTTTCAGGACGGTTCAGATAACCACGGCTTACCTGTGGGCCACTTACCCAAAGCTCGCCCACAGCACCTACCGGCAAGCGGTTCAACTGCTTGTCGACAATATACAACCGGAAATTGTCGAGCGGTTTGCCAATGGGGGCGTTCTGCTCGAACTCCTTCATGGTGTATGTAGTCGTAAAGATAGTACACTCCGTAGGTCCGTATGCATTATGAAGCTGATAGGCCGTAGGAGGTGTGAGCGGCAGTACCTTTTCACCGCCAACGGAGAGATGGAGCAGCGAATGATTGTCGAAGTTCATCGCAAACTGACAGCCCACCTGTGTGGTCATGAACGAATGGGTGATACCTTCACGATCGAAGTAGTCGTTCAGGTCGGGCAGGTTCAGACGGATGTCCTCGCCGATGATATAGACAGCTGCGCCACAAGTCAGGGCAGAGTACATGTCCATCATACAGGCGTCGAAGCCGTAGCTGGCATAGGCGGCCACCTTGCTTTCAGGCTTCAGGTCGTAGTAGCGATGGTACCAGTGGCAGAAGCATACCAAGTTGCCATGTTCCAGCTGGCACCCCTTAGGCGTACCTGTAGAACCTGAGGTGTAGAGCATGATAAATAGCGACGATGGCGTGATGTCTGCCTTGACGGGTCCATCTGCTGCAGGTAATGCTTCGATGTCTTTGGTCAGCAGTACCTTGCCTTGGTATTCGTCTACGATGGGGCGCAGCTCCTCGTCGGCAATGAGCAGCTTGGCACCCGCATCCTGCATCATGAAGTTCAGACGCTCGGCAGGATAGCTGGGATCCAGCGGCTGGTAGGCACAACCGGCTTTCAGTACACCAATTGATGCCACTACCATCCACTCGCTGCGTGGAATCAGAATAGAAACCACATCCTCGTTGCCAAGACCCAGTGACTGGACGTATTGTGCAATACGCTCCGACTGTTCATCGACCTGCTTATAAGTCAGACGGAGATCGTGATAGACCATCGCAATGTTGTCAGGATGTGTTTCAACCTGATGACGGAACAGTGATACGACGGTCAGTGTATTGTCGTAATCGACATCGTTCTGGTTGAAACTGTCGAGCAATGCTACCTGCTTGGTATCGAGTAGCGACACGCTCTTCAGTGGTAGCGTGGGATTGCTGATAAAGACATTGGCAGCATTGCTAATAGACTGTGCCAGACATTCCATCAACTCGTGGCTGTAGCGTCCATTGTCGTATTGCAGGCATATACTTGGCTGCCCGGACTCATCATTCATGATGAAGAAGGCAATACGGAACTTGGGCGTGTCTGACTCAAAGGTCTCAACGGCAATCGTCTCACCTTTATATTTGTAGTCGTCAATGACGCCCATCTGGTAGGCGAACATGATTTCTGCAGATAGGTCGTAGTCGGAAGCAATACGTGTAAACGGATATGTCTCGTGTTGCAACGTCTCATCGAAATTCTTGCTGGTTTCATTAATGAATTCCATGACACTCTGCTCACCAATAGTGGCACTCAGTGCCAGCGTGTTGACGAACATGCCGACCGTGTTGCTGATGCGCAAATCAGAACGTCCGTTACTGATGGTGGTGATGCACAGTTGCTCATTGTTGGAGAAGCGAGACAGTGCATAGAAGGTAGCAGCAAGGATGTGGTGTGCCGGCGAGATATTGTGCTGACGACAGAAGTTATCGATAGCAGTGAAATCCAACGGCGTATACAGGGTACCTAAGGTGCCTTGTGTCTTGGGATTAGAAAGGTCGGAAGGAACCTCCGTCACACCCTCTACCTTGCCTAGACGGTCCTGGAAGAAGTCGCGGGCTGCAGCGTATTCCTCGCTACTTTCAGCGGCTTTCTGTGCTGCCACGAAATCGGCGTAGGTGAAGGTTTCGGGTTCGATCTCCTTACCGTTGAGCAAGTCAAACAACTGTGACAGGATGACATCGAAGGAACCACCGTCGACGACGAGGTGATGGATATCCATCATCAGATATACCCACTGCTCGGTGGTGACAATCTCCATGCGGTAGAGCGGTCCTTGACGCAGGTTGAAGGGCTTGACGAACTCCCACTTGTAATGGGGGATATCCTCCTCCTTGCACTGGCTTTGACCAATCTCGATAGGCTGCTCAAGGTCGACAATCTGGATGATGTCAGACCCTGCGCTGCCAAAGTGTGCTTGCAGCATGGGGTGCGTCTTGACGAGGGTCTCCGCAGCCTTGGTAAGCAGCTGGATGTCCACATCCTTGGGGAAACGGGCAATGACAGGCGTATTATAGATGGTAGATTCCGGGTTCTTGATAGAATCTACATAAACACCCATCTGGGCATACGACAACGGAATGTTGCTCATGTCGGCATGTGCCGTCTCGGCTTCCTCCTGTTTGGCGGCTCCGCCACTCATCAGTGCTGTTAAGATCTCGTTCTCAATGCTTTGTATGCTGCCCGTCTTGGCCAATGCCTTGGAATCGAGGGTCACACCGAAGCGCTTGTTAATCTGGATAGCCAGCTTGATGGACATGATAGAGGTAAGGCCCACATAGCCCAATATCGTCGTTACACCAAATTCTTCGGTGTTGATGATTCGTGCGATGATGCCGTGGATTTCCTTCTCCAATACATTCATAGGCACGTTAGTGTCCACTTCTACCTCAACAGCCTTCTTTTCAGGCTTCGGCAGGGCTTTCTTATTGACCTTCTGGTTCTGATTCAAAGGAATGCTGTCAATCTGCATCGTGACGGCAGGTACCATATACGGTGGCTTCTGATCGAGGATGAAGTTATTCAGAGCGTCGATGTCCACCTGCTCGTCGCTGACGATATAGGCTGCGATAAACTTACCGCCGCCTTCCTCGTCGAAGGCCTGAACGGTGGCATCCTTGATAGCGGGGAACTCGCGGATAACGGCCTCTACCTCCTTCAGCTCGATGCGGAAACCACGAATCTTCACCTGTCCGTCCTTACGGCCTACAAACTCGATATCGCCAGAGGGCAGATAACGTACAATGTCGCCAGTGCGGTAGATGCGGGCGTACTTCTCAGAATCTCCGGCAAACGGATTGGAGATATATACCTCAGCGGTTTTCTCGGGGCGGTTCAGGTAGCCTCGGCTGACCTGTGGACCACTGGCCCACAATTCACCGGCAGCACCTACAGGCAGACGGTGGCCTTGCGGGTCAACAATATAGAGGCGCATATTGTCAACGGCCTTACCGATAGGAATATTCTTCATTTTCCGGTCAACCTGATAACAGGTTTCAAGTATCGTCGTTTCCGTTGGTCCGTATGCATTATGCATCTTATAACCCTTGGGCGGTATGAGTGTGGCCAGTTTCTCACCACCTGTAGAGAGGTGCTTGAGCGAATGGTTCTCGATGCTCGTGGCAAACTGGTAAGCCACCTGCGTCGTCATAAAGGCATTGGTGATTTGCTCTTTCTCAAAATAGTCGTTTAGGGCAATCAGGTCGAGACGCAGCTCTTCAGGAATGATATACACCGTAGCACCACAGGTGAGGGCAGGATACATATCGTACATATTGGCATCGAAGCCATAGGATGCATAAGCTGTTACCTTATCGCTTGCCTTCATGTCGAAGTAGCGGTGATACCAATGGATGAAGGCTACCAGATTGCCATTGGTGAGTTGGCAGCCCTTGGGCACACCCGTTGAACCCGAGGTATAGAGCATGATGAAAAGACTGCTGGGCTTAGGTCCCTCAGGGAGTTCTGTGACGTCAGGCAGGGCTGTCAGTTCCTTGGTGAGGATAACGTCACCCTGGTATTCGTCCACAATAGGACGCAGATCCTCGTCGGCAATGAGCAGTTTGGCGTTCGCATCCTGCATCATAAAGTTCAGACGCTCCTTCGGATAGGTGGGGTCCAGCGGTTGATAGGCACACCCGGCTTTCTGTACACCGAGCGAGGCGATGGGCATCCACTCTGAACGGGATATCAGGACAGAAACGACATCTTCTTCTCCCAGTCCCTTCGATGCAATATATCCGGCTATGCGGTCACTCATCTGGTCTACCTCAGCGTATGTGATGCGTTTGTTTTTATAGACCACAGCAATGTTATCGGGTGTGGCTTTGGCCTGCTTGCGGAACAGCTTGACGATGGTCTGCGTGTCGTCGTAGGGGACATCGTTCTGGTTGAACGAGTCGAGCAATTCCACCTGCGAAGCCGTCGTTATATTGACGTCGCGCAGGTTCGTTTCGGTGAGGAATCCCTTCAATATGGCCTCGTAGCTCTCCATGAACTGGCTAACCAGCATTTCGGAGTATTCGTTGGATTTGTATTCTGCCTTGAGTTGGTATTGATTGCCGACACTGGAAACCATCAGGCAAAGCGACATTTCCAGCGTGAGGTTACGGAGTTGGATGGTCTGCATGGGCTTGCCTGCGAACTGACTGTCGTCAAACATCTTGCCCCGCCATGCAAACATGGAGTTGGTTTGCAGGTTGAGGTCGGCCATCAGGTCGGAATAGGCATAGATGTCGTGCTCACGACAACCGGTAATCTGCGTCTGGCTGGCCTTCAGGTAGTCAAGTACAGAGGTGTCGTCAGCGAATTTAGCATATACGGGCAGCGTCTTCACGGTCATACCTACCGAATGGAGGAACCGCTCATCGGTGCGGCCATTGTAAACCGTGGTGAAAAGCGACTCCTGCTCGTTGTTGAATTTCGCCAAAAGATAGGCGTAAGCCGCTGTGAAAAGCGTATTCTTATAAATGCCGTTGGCCTTGCAGAAAGCTTCCACTTTTTCCATATCGGTATCGAGAACGCGAACCAGACTGGCTTCCGCGCGTTCCGCTTCGTCAAGGTCGGGGATGAGCTGGGTGAATGTGTCACCACAGTCAAAGTTCTGGGCATACCATTGCTTGGCTTCGTCAAAAGCAGGCGTTTTGCGCATCTCGTCTTCGGCGAGAGCCACATCCTGCATCGTCATCGTTTCGGCCTCCAGCCCCTGACCGTTGTAGGCAGCCTCCACGTCATCAATCATCACCTTCAGTGTGACGCCGTCGCTGATGAGATGATGGATGTCGAGTAGAAGATAGAAATGGGCGGCATCTTTCAACAGTCGGATATGGAAAAGCCTGTCGTTATAGATGTCGAACGGCACGACCAGCTTCTGCTTTTCCACCTCTATATCGGCTATACGCTCTACTTGCAGACTGAACGTCTCGCTGTCGTCGACAGTCTGCTGTGGGTCACCCTGTTCGTTTACCTTGATACGTGTGAATAGTGTGGGGTGGGCTGCCACTGCTGTCTCAACAGCCGTCTTGAGTTTTTCCTCATCCAGGCTGCCATCGAGTATATATAGATAAGGTAGGTTATAGCAAATCTCACCTTGATGTGCGATACATTCGGCATAGATGCCATATTGAACTTTTGTTAACGGGGCAATAGTCTTCATATTTCAAATTAATTTTAAGTTTAGAAAATTGGTCGGAATTATGGATTAAATAATATTGAGTGATTCCAAGAAAATAATGGCGATGACGATGGGTACTATCCAGCGCAGAATGATCAGATAGAAGAATGAGGCCCAACGAGAACCCTGATACCTCGTCTTCGGTACGAACCATCCAGTGAACAATGCTCCACCCAATGCACCAACAGGCATCAGGATGTTATTGACAAAGGTATTGGCAGAGTCGAACAGGTTCTGACCCATCACGGTGAGCCAATTGGCACGGCCTGTCATCGACAGCACGCACAGTACGTTGACAAATATCAATATCAACGACACCACAATCACGCTCTGATGCCTGTTGAGAGGCCACTTGCTTTCTGAGGTTGCCTCACTGGTAAACGCCACCATCACCTCCATCATAGAGATAGTCGACGTGATAGCTGCGACACTCATCAGTGCAAAGAAAATGGTGCAGGTCAAAGCCGGACTGAACATGTGCTGGAACACAGCCGGCAGCGTGACAAATGTCAGTTCCGGTCCTTCTGCTGGACTGAAGCCGTAGGCAAACACAGCAGGAAAGACAATCATACCAGCCAGCAGCGATACAATGAGGACAAGCACGATCATTTGCAACGACGTTGAACGGACATTCTGGTCTTCGGGCATGTAGCCTCCATAGGTGATGAGTGCGCCCACACCTACAGACAGCGTGAAGAAGCTGAGTCCCATAGCCTGCAAGATGACCTTTGACGTGATTTTCGAGAAGTCAGGCTCGAACAGATACTTCAGTCCCGTGGTGCCGCCGTCGAGGAAAATCATGTGGATAGCCATCAATACCAAGATGATGAACAGCAGCGGCATCAGGATCTTACTCAGTCGCTCGATACCCTTGTTGACGTCGAACCACAATACCGATGCCGTCAGCACAATGCCTAAGACGGCATACATAATCATCAGCAACGTCTGACCCTCAAACGCATCGAAGTGGGCCTCCAGTGCTTTGGCATCCATGCCTGCGAATGTGTTCGAAGTAGCCTCAACCATATAGTATAGACACCATCCTGTAACCACAAAATAGAAGCTCATGATGACCAGTACGCACAACAGGTTTGTCCATGAGAGCCACTGCCACCTGTTTGTTCCGCTCAAACTGCGGTAAGCTCCGTATGCGCTTTTCCCCGACAGCTTGCCAATCTGAAACTCGTTCATCACCAAAGGCAGTCCGAATATCAGTGAGCAGACGATATACAGGATGATGAATGCACCACCGCCGTTTTCTCCTACGACATAGGGGAACTTCCATATGCTACCCAGTCCTACGGCACTGCCTGCAGCGGCCAATAGTACGCCGATTTTCGACGAAAATGAGTTCTTCATATTATTTATTGTTTGTTACCGGTCTTCATTATTTATTCACGCTTCATTCAAACTCAAAGATGTTTATGAATCCTGTCAGTTTGAACACGTTCTTGATGTCATCGTTAACATTACGCATCACCACACGGCTGCCTGCCGACTTGGCTCCTTTCAATATGCTGATCAGGATGCGCAGACCGCTGGATGCAATATACTCCAGATTGGTACAGTCGATGATAACATCCTTTCCATCACTGGTGTAAAGCGGTTTCAGTGTTTCTTCCACTTCAAGAGCTGCTGCTGTGTCCATTTCTCCTTCTAAAGTGGCAACATACTTGCCATCAATCTCTTCAAATTTTGCGTTCATAATCTTTAGTTTTAAATTATTAAATAATGTTTGTTATTCTTTTCAATAGCGTAAGCGTGTTACGCCCGTTTAAATGTTCGTAATTGACAGAGTCCATGATCTCACGAAGCAAATGAATGCCAAGTCCTCCCACCTGACGTTCCTCTGCTGAGAGGGAGATATCGATGTTCTCTTTTAAAGTGGGGTCGAAGGGTACACCAGCGTCTGAAATAATGACCTTCAGGCACTGGCCGTCTGTCATCATGCTGATATCCACTTCGCCCTCTACCCCGGCGGGATAAGCATAGTCTATCACGTTGACTACGGCCTCTTCCACAGCTAACCGGATCTGACGTGCCATCGATTTCTCAAATCCCGGATGATTGGTGTCTGCCATCATCTGATCGAAGAAATCTTTCTGGAAACTGCTGAGCTTAGACACTTCGTGCACATCATTTTTCAGGGTAAGTGTCTCGCTCAGTATGCTGTTAAACTTTTGGGGCGTATAATGGATGGCCAACTGCGTCAGGTCGTCGCTCTGTTCGGCATCCTTCACAAAGCTGCGTACCTCCTTGGTCATAGCATCAATGATGTCCTTCGGACTCAGCTGCCCATCGACACAGTTCTTGAGTAAGCCATTTATGCGCTTCAAGCCAAACTGCTTCTGCTCGGTATCCATTGCCTCCGTCAACCCGTCGGTATAGAGGAACAGGGTACTGCCGGCGGCTATGAAGGTCTCCTGCACACAGAATTTGATATCGTCGAACAAACCGACAGGTAAATGCGGATTACAATCCAGTGTCTGCAGACCTGTATGACTGATAATAAGAGGTGCATCGTGACCGGCATCACAGTAGCGCAGGTGACCGGAAGGCAGGTCGAGCACGCCGATGAACAAGGTGACAAACATATTGGCATCATTACCCTGACAGGCCGATTCGTTGATGCGATGCATAATACGGGCAGGATTGTTTTCATGTGCCGAGAAAGCACGGAAGAGAGAATGGGTTCCTGCCATCAACATGGACGAGGGCGTACCCTTGCCGCTGACATCACCGATGCAGAAGAACAGTTTCTCGTCGCGAATGAAGTAGTCGAACAGGTCGCCGCCCACATCGCGGGCAGGCATCAGAGAACCGAAAACATCCACGTCGTCACACTGCAAATGACAGTGGGGCAGCATACTCTGCTGTATCTGACTGGCCACACGCAGCTCAGAACTGATGCGCTCCTTCTCGGCATTTACCTTACGCAGACGCTCCAGATTTCGCTTCGAACGCCATACGATGAAGCCTGCCAGCAACAAGCCAGCCATCACCATAAACAAGAGGTTCCGTCGTATACGACGCAGTTTGCCGAAGACATCATTGGCATCCAAGGCATTCAGGAGTATCCAGTCGGTCTTACCACCTACAGGCGAATAGAATACATGCATCTCCTTTCCGTTTTCATCCTCTACCACCACGTAGCCAGTCTTGTCAGGATCATCTTTTAGAAGTTCGAGTGACCTCCTGAACAACTCATTGTCTTCGCCCGCAAGCAGGTTGTGTTTCCCTGTGATTAGGAAACGCTGAGTCGATTTGTAGGTTTTGGCTTCGTTGATAATCTCTTCAAGCCATTCGAGTGAGAGGTCGGCTTCAACAACGGCCACAATCTTACCTTTTGCGTTACGGACGGGCACACCGTAGGTGGTTATATACCTGAAGGCACCAACGTTATCCATATAGGGCTCGCACCAGCAGCTTTTTCCTGTAGCCATCGGTACGGTATAGAACTCGTACTTCGTATAGTCATGGCTTGCCGATCCTACCTGCTTCATCTCTATAGTGCCGTCTGGTTTGCGAACAGAATAAGGCTCAAACCAATATCCGAGGTCTGGGAACAAGTTTGGAATGCAAGCCACACAGCTGCCCAGGATCACCGGATTATTCTCAACGATCTGGTAGGTTGCCCGGAACAGGGAGTCTGGGTTCAGCAGGTCATCAGTCACTATCCACGACATATTGTCGAGCACCACCTCTACACATGCCAGTTTGTTGCGGATGCAAAGGTAAAGGGCGTTATTCTCGCGCTCCATCTTTTGGACTGTGGTTTCCTGTATGATATCCTGACTGTTGTAATAGATAATTCCCGTTGCCAACTCTATCAGCAATGCAGCCACGATGATAACAATCAAATTGGTATTGGCCCGCATGAATTTTTTCAGCCGGCCCCACCAGTTTTTATTGTTAGTACCTTCTTTTCCCATATTTATAATTTAGCCGCCCAAAGTTACAAATTAAATTTGATATTTCAGCGAATTATAACAATATTTAGCATTCTTCGTCAAAGTCGCCAAAGAATTCGGGGGCATTTCCGCCTCCGGGGTTGGGGTCTTGGCTATTCAACAAAAGTGCTGTCTTCTGAATCTTCAACACTTGCATGGTGGGCTTCTGATAATTATTCTTTTTCATATCTATTACTTGATCACTGTTTTA
>JBGUIA010000094.1:0-11206 GCA_045112595.1 Prevotella sp.
TTGAAGGTGATAGTAGCAGCCATCACGGCGGCCGCCACGGCGCTGGGAACAACCTCATGTATGGGATTAGGACCTATTTCGCTTTAGAGCGACTATTTCTGATATGGCAAATTCCTGAGCAACTTTTTGTTGCTCAGGAATTTATAAAGAAAGTTAAACTAAAGTGCTGCGGAATTAGGGTTTAAATAATTATTCGTACATTTGCAGCATGAATAATTAAAAACAAAATAATAAAAGAGCAAAAACTAAAATTCAATTAAGATGAAGCGACTAACTGGTATATTACTTATACTACTGTTTACCATAACGGTAGCGGCGCAGGACTTTAAGCTATACTACGCAAAAAACGTGACCGACGTCACGCAGTTCCGTGACATCAACATCCTTGATGCCGAGCTGAACTGGCGCGAAGTGAACAACGGCGACATCGACGGTAATCAGGCCGACGTGGAGCAACTGAAGCAGATGCTGGGCGAGACGCGCATGAAGGGTCTGGAGGACCAGCGCATGTTCTGGCACATGCGTGACCGTATGCTGCTCTGCTTCCGCATCAACGACGGCAAGGGTGATACCGGCAGCTATCAGGCTGAGGTCACCTTCGACCCAATAGTGGAGGGCGAGCAGCCGAATCCCAACATTGAAGAGCCCGTGCAGAAGACGCTGGCCACCAGCAGCTATTTCTTCATCAACATACCGCGACAGTGCGAAATGGTAGAGGTGAACGTATGGAAGGCCACCGACCCCGACAAGCGCATTAAGTTCCGCTACTGGGTCTATGACTGGAACGACAAGAACCTTTACATCTTCCAGCTCGACCAGAAACGCCAGTCGACGGGTGACACATACAAGATGGAGTATGTCATCAGTCATAACGACGCTGACGGCAACTCTGTTGACGAAAGCCACATCCTGGAGGTGAAGGAAACCTACTTCCAAAGTTTCTACGTGCCCGACGGCCATACGCTCACCAACGTTTACTTCCTGACGGGAAACAACCAGGAGGGTGACGTGAAGCTGCAGATGGGGCTGACCGACCTGCATACGGGTATCGATACTGACTATAATATGGACATCCCGACGCTGACCTCGAAGTTCAAGCTCGACAAGCACGAGAATCGCGAGTTTGTGAACTTCAACTGGTTGGGAACGGGGCTGTTTGAGAAGTACGACACGCTGTTCATCAACCTGCGCGACAATATGGGCAAGCAGATTACGAGGGCTCAGATGAACGTACACCGCGTGGATGACGACGGCACGCTGATAGCTGATAACGACATACGCTATTTAGGCTACGACAAGAACAGCGACCGCCATAAGGTGCTCACGCACGGCCATCCGGCATACATTGAGATTATTGCTAACGGCTGTCTGCCCACGCTCTATCGCTACAAGGGTGCTGCCGACAAGGATAACAGGATTTTGAAGAATGACCTCTGCTCGGCGAAGATTACCCTTAAAAAGGGGAATATCGGCACCAACGGCTTTGCCGTCTGCGACCAGAATCTGCTCTCGCTCCAGGACGACCTCATCCCCATTACCCGCAACAACACGGAATATGCCGTCGTTTCCATACTGGAGGCCAGCCTCACTGGACGCCCGAAGTCGGAAGTGTTCAGCTACATGGAAGACGGAGGTATCAAGTTCCCGAAACTTCTCAACAACAACCCTGTCCAAAAGCTGGCACAGCTGGAGCTCGTCTTCTCGACCAATAAGGGCAGCGGCAATCCCAGCTGCCACCTGACATGCAAAGAGCGCGAGACTGGCACCACGCGCGAAGCCAGCATCATGGATATTATAACGGTATCGTCACGCGAGTTCACAAAATTCACCCGCGACTACTATTTCACGCGTTTCAATCTGCTGGGCGTTGTCGGTGAGAACAAGCAGTTCCAGATGACGCTCTCGACACCCGACGCCTCGTACGACGAATTTCCCATCCTGAAGAATCTGGTGGTTGACCCCGAACAGATAGCGCAGGATGGTGAAAAACAGTCGACAAGCGATACCGACCTCGACAAGGATGAGGAAGGCAGTAATCAAGAAAAAGTCTACGATAGCTTCGGCGAGGGGAAGATGGGATTCGGACTGAGTCCCAACATCAAGTTCAATACGCCGCACGACCTGATCACGGTGGACGTCGGATTTAACGTCGACCTGATTAAGCAGTTGTTCGGCCTGTATGTGACACTCAACTATAACAAGCAGAACAAAAAGGGCAATGAGGGTCCCAAGCTGAAGAGTGCGCGCGACAACATCAAGAACGTGCAGAACTGGAATGCCATGGAGGGCGAAAAGGGCGACAACATCAACAAGATGGAAATGCTGGTCAAGACGCAGAAGTTCGACGACTGGGTAACCAACGAGGCCAACGACATCTTCAACGTTAGCAAGAACCACATCGGGACCTATTTCGGTTTCAAGGGAAAGATGGCATACAATGTACCCTTCGGTGAAATCACCAAATTCCAGCTGGATGAGTTGAGCGCCTATCTTGAATTAGGATGCGGCTGGGGACAGGACCTTTCCTCCGGGGAGGGTGACGACCATATGTGTAAGCTCAGAAAATTCCTGCAAAAGTGGTTTAGTCTGGAAGCAGGTTTTGTGGCAGACTGCACGGCTTTCGGTGATTTTGGCATCAAGACGTTCAAACCGGGTTTGAACAACCACAAGGACAACTACTGTTTCTATGGCACATTAGGAGCAAAGCTACGGTTTGGCGCATGGTTCAACATCCGCACCCAGAAGTGCGCCTTGGGCGGCATTCAGGCTGGAGTACGAGCTGGCGCCAAGTTCCAGTTCCGCGCCGGTTTCGTCACACCCTTCGAGCCCAAGATTAAAACCTGTGCCGGAATTGAAACCCGGGTACTGGCACTTATTCAAGCCTTCGTCAGCGTGAAGACCGTCCTTTTCAGCTGGCAGGGCGACTACACCTGGCGCTGGGGTAAACGGTGGCTCAAACCTGAAGGTGACCACAACCCCTACCACGACGATTTCCCCTACTGGCTAAAGGACGAAAAGGGGCCACAGCTCATCGGCAACAGCTATCGTCCACTGCGTGCTCCTGCAACGAGCGACCTCGGCAGCGTGCTGATAAGCGATTTAGCCTACGATGCCAATCCACACTACCTGGGAAGCGATAACATCGTGGTAAACGACCTGGGGAATCCCAAAGACTATAACGATGACAAAGTGACACTGCTGAACGTGAACACACAGCAACGTACCACGCTCTCCACACCAGGCACCTCGGCTTCGCAACATGCGCACTCAAAGCGCGGTGACCGGGAAATCATAGTCTACCAGCAGACCAAAACTGTGGTCAATAGCAGTCAGGTGACAACGGAAAACATGGCGCAGCAAGACAAAGACATGCAGCGACATACCCAGATCAGGGCTTCCATGCGACAGGCTGACGGCAACTGGAAGCACATGGACATCACACCCGATGACGGATTCGTAGACCAGAAGCCTATGGTTACTATTCAGGAGGACGGCAAGGCTGCGTGCATCTATGAACATGGCGACATTGTGAAGGACAAGGATGTCAATGGCGAAGAACCCGACTCGGTGACCAACTACCACTTGCAGGGCGAACTGATGTTGCGCACCTACGCCGACGGCACATGGAGTGAACCGACACCGCTCGTCGCCGTCAGCGACAAGATGTCTACCCGGGGCTACGACCTCTTTATGCGTAACGACACCGTACTGGTAGGCGTCAATGTGGCCACCGAAGAAGAAACCCGCCTGTTCTATATTTCAAAGCCGCTCAGTTCACCATCACCGGAATACAGGCTGGAAGAGTTACACCCCACCGACTTCTGTATGAACCGCGTGGGCAAGAATGCCGTCGTCGCCATGGCCTACGAGCGGCCCGACTCGCTATACGACGTCTATGTGAAGACACTGGACATGCGTGGCCAAGGTGACGGCCGGACCGGTGCCACACTGAACATCAGCGCCCCGTCGCCCATGAAACTGAAGATTGTCAGCGAACGAGGCGCCGAGGACACCAATGATTTTGCCGTGCTGTGGACAGAGGTGAGCAATGTTGTTCGCGATGCCGAGGAGGGTAGCACCGTACTGGACAGCATGCGCGTGGTACTCAATGCCACCCGCATACATCTGGAGAAGGCACCACAGGTAACCTATCCGTTAACAGTTGGCGCCGAAACGGAAGGTCTGGTGATGACCGACTTCGACGGCTACTTGGACGATTCCCGCATCGGCGTGGTCTATACCCTGGGGCCCCTGGACAATGCCGCTGCAGTGGTAATGAAGAACGAGAAAGAGTTCACCAACAGCTTCAAGAGCGACGTTACCTATTCCCGTGAGGCACTGTTAGGCAGTAGTTCACTGCCCGTCAATGTCTTTATCTTCAACACCGGCACATCGGCCATCAAGTCAGCGTCAGTAAACATCAACGGACAGGAAATCCCCATTCCCGACTCGTTCATACTGCCTATGACGCAAAGCAAATTCGTGGTGCAGTACCCCATCCCTGATAATTTCGACGGCTTCATGAAGAGCAAAGTGTCAGTGGAATATGCGAACGTGTTCCGCACCAAACAGCATGCCAAGACACGGCGCAGCATGTTGCGACAGGTACAGGAAAAACCCTCACAGCGCGTAACTATCAGCGACATCGACTGTAACGTCATCAGCCGCACCTGCGAAAACGGTGTCAATACATTCATCGTAGAACTTACCGACCGTTCGTCACGCGGTCTGATGCCGGGAACAGCCGTGATGTTGGGTGTCTATCCGCATCCCGCTGTTGAAGCAACGCTCACCGGCGAGACTCAGACTATGGTCAGCGCTAAGGACTTCAATCTGGAGGGTGGCGTGCGAAGGGCATACGCCGAAATCACCGTCAGCGGCATTACACAGCCGGTAGATGGCTACATCGTCCCGAAGGTGGTCGATGTGACCATTGACGACGAGGAGACGGGAGCTTCGCACGTATCTAACATACGTAGTTCACGCAACACGCCCTACGTCATACTCTACCCGTCGTCAGAACCCACAGCCATCGATGCGCCCGAAGTCGACAGCAATGCCACTCACCGTGTTAAAGTTGTGAGCGAGGAAGGCGGTGTGCGCCTCAGCCGTCTGCAGGCCGACGAGGAGGTACGCGTATTCAATGCCAACGGCATCTGTGTAACGCTTCGTAAAGCTGAAGGCTCTACCCTCTTCATTCCACTCTCCAAGAACGGCATCTACGTGCTCAGCGTCACCGGTGAAGTGTTTAAGTTTCAATATTAATGAAAGGTAAAAAAATAAAAGATTAGAGAAGATGCGTATGAAACTGAATATTATAAATAAGGTAAAGGAAACGGTGAAACATCAGTTGTCCTTAATCATTTCTGCCTGTCTGCTCATTGGCGTAAACACACCATGTAAGGCTGCCGACCCGGATGCACCAGCTTTGTATAATGGTGCCCCGACGTGGTACGAGTATCGCGACAAGTCGTTCGACATCAAGGGCAAGGGAACATTCCTCAATCCCATCGTCATCAACACACCTGAGCAGCTGGCACAGGTGGCATGGCTCTGCAACGTCAGTGGTGAGAGTTTCCAGGGGAAGGTCTTGGTTCTGGGCAGCGACATCGACCTGAACAGGACCGCGAACGGACAGCGTGTGCAGTGGATTCCTATAGGTAGTACATATTCACACATGTTTCATGGCATCTTCCTCGGACTCGACGTTCCGGGCATCAACAGCGACGGGTGGAGCCAGGAGAAACGCCATCATATATCAGGTATGTATATCGACATCCAGAGCACCGACAATGGTAATATTGACGATTTCGGACTGTTTGGCCGTCTGGACAGCTATGTGGGGTTCTTCGACATCGTTGATTCACAAATCAGCATTGCAAAGAGGGAAGTCAACGTGGGTCTGGTATGTGGTTGGTTTCAAAACGCCCAGCAAAACATGGCCTACGATGATTCCAGAACGCTGAAGATAGGGCATGGCATTGAAGGGGTATCGGTACAGGGTAGCATCTATGCCAAATGTGAGAAATCAAGTAACAATTACAACGGAGCAGCCGGTATTGCCGCCCGCCTCAGTGGCTGTAATATGCTCCATTGCACAGCTGACGTGACCATCCGTAGCACTGACGTAAACCTGACTGGCGGCTGCTGTTCGTTAGCTTCAAATGGTGGGGCAATGAATTACACCCCCTCCCTCATCCTCGACTGTACGGCCAAGGTTAACGCTGAGGCTACCTGCAGCACCATCAACTATATGTCAACGGGAGGTATCGTTGCGTCTACAATGGGTATGACAACTGTCGAAGCCTGCACTTCGACGGGCATCCTAAAGGTCAACAGGGGGCAAGCGACTTCCGGCATCAATTTGGGAGGAATATGCGGCGATATGTGGGACGGCGAGATCAGGTGCTGTGCTAACATGGCTGGACTTATCGGCGAATGTACGGTGGGCGGTATCGTTGGATTAATTCGGGATCATATATTTGGGATAGACTGCTGCATCAACAGCGGCTACACTGACTGCGGGTGGCGTAACACGGCCTACACCTTAGCCGGCGGCATCGTCGGTAAGGCTGGGTTCACCCACGATCAGGAGTATATTACCCGATGTCTCTTTCTCGGCACGGTCATGAACAACCCTTACAATCAGCAGAACCCGTTCAGTGCCATCGTGGGCAAGGGAAGTGAAAACGTGAAGAGCAATTTCACCTTCTGCTACTACGACAAGAATATGTTTCTTGGCAACACCATTGGCAACGACAACTCCAGTACCATACTACCTCTCACCACGGCTCAGCTGACCGACGGCACCACGTCATCGGTATCCTTCCTCAACATCGACGAGAGTGCCGACTACGGCTTCCGGCTGCAGAGGGGACGCTACCCCGTCATTTATGACAAGAAGAAGCCGGAGCAATTCATTACCGAACTCAGTGCCAACAAGGCCGCGGGACTGAACGACCTGGCCAGAGAGCTCTTTACCGCTGAAGGACGCAACGAGGCCAATACGGTGACGCTGCCAAGTCTGACGCTGGCCTCCATGCCTATCACCGTGAATGGCGGCGACTGCTGCTACGAGTTCGTCTCGCACCTCACGGCACCGGTGCATAGTGAGGTGTGGACGGAAGAGAGCAACGCAGGGCGGTCGGTTTCGCTGACGGCCTCCACAACCATTCCCGCTTCAGAATATATCAGGGTGAAGGACAACAGCGTCTTCGCCTACAAGAACGGTAACTGCAAGCTGACCATGAACGGCAAGGTGAAGACGAAGACAGACGTGGCCACACGCCCGAAGGTCATGGACTGTCAGCGGCAGATAGTGCTGAACGTCGCCATCGACAACGGATGGACACCAGGTCAAGAGGCGACGGCATTTGCCGGTGGCAGCGGCTCGTTTGAGGACCCGTACTTGGTGAAGGGACCCTTCCAGTTGCTACTGGCCATCAAGAATAACAAGGAGGGCGAATTCTACCGGCAGGTGGGCGACATCACCTTCAGCGAGACCGTACTGAACGC
Organism: Prevotella sp.; assembly: GCA_045112595.1. GTDB lineage: Bacteria > Bacteroidota > Bacteroidia > Bacteroidales > Bacteroidaceae > Prevotella. The sequence goes on from JBGUIA010000094.1 coordinate 7,516, forward strand.
TACTAACCTCAGCTACAACATTGAACCGGGCAGCCTGAGGCCAGACTATGCCGACTGCATCTGGAAGGCGCACTACGACGGCGACGGATATTTCGTGCGTGGTTTTGGCATAGGCGCTCCAGAGGACAGCAAGAAGGCGGCCACCTACGGGCTGTTCAGCATCATTGCCGCCTCGGGAACAGTGGAGAACTTGGGTATGCGCGACTCGTACACGGCCATCGACCATACCTCACACGACAATCTCTATGGATTCCTGGCTGGTCGCGTAGAAGGCACCATCCGCAACTGCATCGTACAGGGGGCCAACACGTCGGGAAAGCGCTGCGGCGGCATCTGCGGCGTGGTGGCTCAGGGCGGTCTGGTGGAAGACTGCGTGTCGGCAGTATTCCAATACCATCATCTGCTCGACAAGTTCACACCCTTTGTGGCCTACGACAAGACAGCCAACAAGGGTACCGTCCGCAACTGTCTCTACGTCACGCCGGTACCCTACTCCAGCAACAAGGTGGCCACCACGGACATTGCCATCATCAAAGACTGCCACTGGCTGAAAGGCTACGAGATAGCCAACAACGGTCGGACGCTCGAAGAAATTGGGGCAGCACTGTCGCAGCGCAGCGCATGGACATGGACTCAAGGCTACTTCCCCATGCTGAAGAAATTTGCCGAGACGGAAGCTGGTAAGCTCTTGGCCATCCCCCTGCGGTCTGACAAAGACTACACCTACGACAACAGTCAGGGACAGGCCAACAACTACCTCTTAGGAATGACCACACAGCTGCAGTTCGAACCTGGTAATGTCAAGTGGAGTTCAGTCAACAACTTTGACGGTACCAAATATCTGGAAGCCGACGGCGATATGGGTATTATTGCACCCATAGCTGCCATGAAACCGTTGGGCAAGATGAAGTCGTACATCGATGTCCTTGGACCGTTGGAGTTTATTTACTCAAGAATGGGCAATGTGTACAACTTCATTCCGGTACATACCGCACAGGCCAACGTGAAACCGGGCATCACCATAGCTGACGCCAATGCCAGACGAGCCTGCCTCGACGCCTTCGACGCCAACAAGGACGGCAACCTGTCGCTGAGCGAACTGAAGACCGTCACCACCGAGCAGACACTGACGGCTTTCCAGACCGCTACTGCCCGTAAGATAGTGAGCTTCCCTGAGTTCCGCTACTTCAAGAGCGTGAAACGGCTCTCGCTGCAACTCCAGAACCTCACCCAGTTGAAGGATATCCGTCTGCCCTACGCTCTGGAAACCGTTGGCAAAGAGGCCTTCTACGGCTGCTCAAGTCTGAAGGAGGTAACCATCCCCGCCAAGGTGAAAACCATAGAGCCCGGGGCATTCTATGGGTCTCAGGTGGAGAATATCTATGCCGACCCCTTCAGCGAGACTTTCACCGCACGCGGCGGTCTGCTCTTCACAAAAGACGACCAGCTGGTGGCCTGTCCCAACGGCAGACAAGGCGAGGAACTGACCATCAGCGGCGACCTGAGGAGCATCGCCGAAGGTGCCGTCTATAAGATTCCAGGCATGAAACGCCTGTTCATAGAGAGCAGCGACTACTCCACGGTGGCAGAACTGGCTCCAGGCGGCATAGTCTGTGAGGACGGAAGCCTGCCCGATGTTTACATCAACGATGCCACATGGGACCAGACGCTCTTCGAGGAATACCTCTACGACGACTCGTGGGAGGACTTTGTGAATGCTGACAAGCTGCACCGATACTTCCCACTGACGGTGTCCCCCGACTTCGTGGTGAACGTGGAGGGACAGAAGCGCTATCTGGCCAGCATGTTCATCGGCTTCGACACACAGTTACCCGACGGTGCTACGGCATGTATCGTCAGCGAGGCTAACATGAACACACGCAAGGCTCACATGCTGGGCAAGGGCAGCCTGGTTCCGGCTCGATCGCCAGTGCTCATCACAGCGATGAAACCGGGTGTCTACCACCTCATGCCCTACGAAGAGGAGCTGGAGATGTGGCCAACCTACGAGAACCGACTGCAAGGCACAGGACGCGACGGCATGAGCATCGGACAACAATACTCCGCACAGGGCAGCATCTGTACGCTGAGCAAGCCTGAAGGCAAGCAGGAGGCGGGTTACTACTTCGACCAAAACAAGACGGTGCCGGCGTTCAGCACCTATCTGACGTTTAATACCATAGGACTGTCGCCGGAACAGGCTCGTGACACGCACTACGACATCGTGTTCGAGGCTTCGGACGACAAGGGCATCGCAGAGGGAGACTTCATCTACGACGTACACAGCGTATCGGCCGTCAGCCTGTACGAAGCCAAGATTTCCAGCTATCATGGTAAGGGCGGTAAGATTACGATACCAAAAAGCATGACCTTCACAACGTTCGACGAACGGCAGGTGGAAGTGCCTGTAGTGGAAATGGGACCGGCGGCATTTGCCAACAGCAAGGGCGACATCAGAAGCCTGAACTTCCTGGAAAACGACGGAATGAAGAACCTGACCGTCAACCGCAGTAGCAGTACCAACCCCTTCTACGGAGTAAACCGCTCTGCGATGATTTATCTGCCCGACAATCATGGCCACACGGCGGCTAACGGTGAGGTCAATGTCGTCATAGGCACCCACTGCAACAACCTGCTGGTCATTGAGGGCTTGGACTTCGAGCCGCCTCACGACTTCACAGCCGACAAGGCATCGTACAACCGCACCTTCAAGGCCACTGAGAACGGACAGGGCGGGTGGACCAGCATGGCCTACCCCGTGTGTATTCCTTTCTTTGCCGAGCTGGCGACAGGCCCTGACGACCCACGCTACAAGAAGTTTGCCGTCTACCGGCTCAGCCATGTCGACAGGGACAAGAAGGAAGTAGTGTTCTGCAACGACTTCTCCGTCATGTCGCCTGGTGTGCCATACATAGTGGTGGTAAAGGAGGGTGATCTGAACATTGCCTCGGACAAGGAGCAGCTGGTAAACTATCGTGAAGGGCCCATCGATGTAACGGCAGAGCCTGTGGATAGTGAAATCAACGTGTTCGATGCCGGTGGCGACATCATCGGCAAGGTGCAGTGGTGCGGCACGTTCAAGGAGTTGAGCAATGACGAGAGTGCCAGCCGCGGCATCTACGTCATGCAGAGCGACGGCACCTTCCGACGTATCAGCAACCGGGGTGCCCAGTACCAGAGCGTCACCACCAAGCCTTTCCGCTCGTTTATCGAAACGCTCGGCATACTGCCCCGCAATGCCTATAACATCAAGTACCAGTATCAGGAACAGGGCGATGAGCAACGTCCCGTCACCGACTTCCCGACGAACAACTACAACGGCGAGGACGATATGCCTCCCTACGACGACGAGACTGGTGTGGAACCAGTATTGCGACTCGTCGATGCCGACGGCACCAGCCAGTACTACGACCTGCAGGGACGCCGCATAGCCAATGGCCAAAAGCCAAGAGCCAAGGGCCTGTATATCACCAATGGCCGTAAAGTGATTAAAAGGTAAAAAGGTAAAAAAGTAAAAAGGTAAAATATAAATATGAGAAAGCATTTTCTATTACTCCTTGCCGCACTCTTTGTGGCAGTGGGAACAGCAAAGGCAGACAGTACACCCAGCGGATTATGGAGCAACAATGCCGATACCGACTGGGGCAGCAACTACGCCGAGAGCAATGAGTTCTACATCAGCACAGCGGCG
>JBGUIA010000095.1:0-26213 GCA_045112595.1 Prevotella sp.
CTTTTTTCGAAAAAAGGCTCAAAAATTTGGAAGTTTCAGAAATAATTCCTATCTTTGAGATGAATCTCGAAGATACTTTCGTTCGAAACTAAAAATAAATCTCGATTTATTTGGTAGTTTGCTCACTTATTCGTATCTTTGCAGCGTCAGAATGTCTGTTTTGACTACGCCGCTGAGTGCGGGGAGCAAGCCTTGATCGACACTACTCCATTTAAAAGCCACTTTCGAGTGGCTTTTATTTTTCATATCTTTTACGAAATAATTTATGATACTGAGTTCTGAGAGTGAGGGGTCGTTCAACAGAAATGGCGCTGAAAATTCTCGTGTTATATTTCTCTCAGCCCATAGGCATCATAGTTTTTAGCGTTCAACAATTATGAGTATCTCGACATGACTTCTTTTAGAAAATCGTCGATATTTATTACATCAACTGACGGGAAGTCAATTTCTTTTATACGCCGTGCGCTCATGAAGTGAACGGAAACTCTCGACCTTTGCTTCGGTCAAAGTGCCGTCCTCCCACAGCCTGTCGATTTCCTCTTCTGTCTTCTGGGCAAAATAGTTGGAAATGGCCTGTTTCAAGTCAGTAACGGCCTCCGGGGTATTAAAGACGGACACCATCCTCAACAATTCCAGTTGTGCTTCATTCAATACTGTTGCTGCCATAATTATATATATTTGTTGGTGCAAAGATACAAAAAGATTTCGATAACGGGTCGGTTTTTCCTGCTTTTTTCGAAAAATCGCTCAAAAAGTTTGTTTCTTCAGAATAAATCCGTAACTTTGCAGCACGAAAGGAACCTATTTAGGGTAAGAGCCCCGTATGAATCGGCAAGCGACTTATTAAAATAAAAGCACTTTTAACTCCGCTTCAGATGGATAGCCCCGGTTGGTCCGGCAAGCAAGGCCATTAAAGCGGAGTTCTTTTATTTCCTAAATTTTAGCCAAGGATATTTACTATATAGTTTTTCCCTTGCTTCTTCATCGGAAATCCATTCCACTTCTCCCTTTGCCAACTCTTCCTCGAACTTGTCTATTCTGGCAATGGCCTCTTCATCGGAGAAAGGACCAAAGCTGGGGATTTTGTCCCAGTCGAGGTCGTCTGTCGAATCGTGAAATTTGCTGATGACACCAATACCTGTAGGTTTGGCCACAAGGTCCTTGCGGGCAATGAGACTAAAGACTGTGATTTCGTTATCATTATTGATACTTCGGAGGGCATAAAGAATTTCGTTGAGCGTTGAGCCATCGGTATCTTCATCTGCGATTATCAGTACGTTCTGTTTCTTGATGATAGCACACAGTTCCTCGTCGGACGGATTGGCTAGGAATTCTTCGTAATAACGGAGTCGAGGTTGGTTGAACCTATATATATAGCGCATCATATATTTGTACCAAGCATTTCTTGACTGTGGATATATAACCAAGTCGTAGTGATAGAGGTTGATGGCCCTGTCAAGGCAGTCAACGGTATGTCTGATAAAATACGCAATGTCTGCAATGTCCTTTAGGCTTTCTGCTTTTTCGCAGAAATAGTAGATGCATTTGCCAAATGCCTCCACCTGATAAGATGATAGTTCGTCGTGTTTCATAAGGTATTATAGTTTTTCGCCGCAGTGGGAGCAGTAACGGTCGTTGTCGCGCACCTCGTCACCGCATCGCGGACAACGGCCGTCCTTCGGTTTTTCTTTCGACTCGTCGATGATGTTGGCTGTGACAATGCCGGTAGGAACGGCAATGATGGTGTAGCCAAGGAGCATGATGAATGCCGAAAGCAAGCGTCCTATGGGGGTTACTGGTGTGATGTCGCCATAGCCGACGGTGGTCATCGTGACGATAGCCCAATAGACGGATGTCGCCAAATCGGTGAATTTTGTGTCAGGATGGCCGCTCTCAACCATATACATCAGCGTGCCCAGACAAGTGACGAGTATGAGTACGAACAGGAAATAGACTGATATCTTGTTGATACTCTTCCTGAGCGAGTTCATCAGGATGTAGCCCTCGTTGATCAACGAGAACAGTTTAAGAATGCGGAAGATGCGGATGAAGCGGAACGTACGGAACAGGATCATGTAGCGCGCGTTTGGCAGGAAATAGGACAGATAAGGCGGCAATGTGGCCAAGAGGTCAATGACGCCAAAGAAGCTCAGCACATAGTCTCTGGGTCGTGGTGAGCAGTAGACGCGGGCAATGTACTCGAGGGTAAAGAAGAAGGTGAAGAGGTATTCCGATATTTCCAGCAAAAGCCGGAAAGTATGTGCCAGCGACGGAATGGTCTCGATAAAGGATACGAGAATGCTGAGCGAGATTACCACCATCAAGACAATATCGAAGGCACGTCCACGAGGCGTGTCCGACTCAAACAGTATTTTATAAAGCTGTTCTTTTTCAAGCCATTCGGGTTTCTTCATCATATAATATTTGCAATCTTAAACAAAGCCTCCTGCATAATAGCTGCGAGCAATGTAGGGCGATGGTTCGTAATAGGCACTGGTGTTGTAGTTGTCTATTACTTCGCAGATAGGATTGTTATAGACGCGAAGGATGGCATCTGCGTAATCTTCACTAGGTTGAATGGTGTTAAGGACCAAACGCTTATAGACTTTTCCCATTTGTGTTGCCGTAGGAATATTCGGACAAAGCTCAGCATCTACCTTTGTGATGTCATAATTACCTGACTGAAGATGATATTCGTCTATCCAGTCAGCCACTACGGCTAATGGATTCTCTGAATGTAGCGTATCGGCCAGTGACAGCTTCTTAGCCAACTCGTCATGGCCCATCATGTTTGCTACATATTTGTTAGGTTGCTTTAACTGACGTGCAACCCGCTCAATCATATAACAGACAAAATACAAATCGTCTGTGCTTATCTGGTCTTCGGGAAAGAATACGTTTGTCATAGGCTATAGCTTTTTTCGAAAGTGATTGATTCTAATGACTTTTGTGTGCAGAAAACTATTTGGTGAGTAGGATACTTGAACTTTGCCAATACCCAGAATGCCTCTCGCGTAATGGTTCCTTCCATAAAATCCTCTACATAATCCCAAATCTGATCGTCTGCCATTGGGCCTTCCACAATATCGTAGTCATGCTTGATTCCACGACGGCAAGCGACCACAAAATCCAGCCATTCGTCGGTCATTACAGGAAATGACAAAACTTTCAGATCTTCAGTAGGCTGGTAGTTAAAGATAGAAACAAAACTATCTCCCTTTTTTGTCAGTGCCCATTTCTTGGCCTGCTTTTCAATATTTGTACAATAGAACCCGAAGCCAAAGTCTTTATAATACCCTGACACGATGATTTGAGGTTTCTCTACGACGACATTGCTGCCATGAAAAATAGTCTTACTATCTGCCATTCGCATAGAATCTTTGTGCAAAGATAAAGAGTTTTTCTCAACTATACAAATTATTAGGCGAAAATTTGCGTGTTTCTTGAAAAAATGTTATCTTTGCAACGACTAACAATTTAACTATGACCAATGATGGAAGGTGGGGCATCCTGTATTGCCCCAAGGGACGCGGTTCGAAGCAGCGCGAGAAGCTGCAGAAGGCGTTGGACGACCGGCAGGTGCAGTACGACTTCGTGCAGAGCGAGTCGGCTGACAGCGTGGAGCGTCTGATGACGATGCTCATCCATAACGGCTATAAGACGATTATCATCGTGGGTGGCGACTCGGCGCTGAACGATGCGGTGAACTGCCTGATGAATGAGGAGGAGCAGGTGCGCAGCGAGATTGCGCTGGGCGTGATTCCAAATGGTGTGATGAACGACTTTGCGCGCTACTGGGGTTTCAGCGAGGGCGACGTGGAACAGACGGTGGACTGGCTGAAGGCTCACCGCGTGAGGACGATAGATCTGGGCTGTGTGCGTTACGAGAACAAGCAGGGCGAACGGTGTCACCGCTACTTCCTGAATTGCGTGAACGTAGGACTGATAGCCGACGTGATGAACCTGCGCAGACAGACGCGTTCGTTGCTGGGTTCGAGGACGCTGTCGTTCATCGTGTCCATCTTCCTGATGATTTTCCACCGTATGGATTATAAGATGCGCGTGAAGATCAATAGCGATATTGTGGACCGCAAGGTGATGACGATGTGCGTGGGCAGTGGTCCGGGTTACGGTCAGACGCCGAGTGCGGTGCCGTATAACGGCATGCTCGACGTATCGATGATTTATCATACTGAGTTGCTGCAGGTGTTTGCCGGATTGTGGCTGTTGATTACAGGTCGTTTCCTGAACCACAAAAGCGTGCATCCGTACCGCACGCGAGAGGTGAGGGTAGAGGAGGCGAAACACGCGTTGGTGGGTGTTGACGGGCGACTGCTCGGCGTGCCTGTTGGCGCATACACCATCACCGTAGAACAGGAGGTTATCAACTTCCTGATACCCGTATAAAGTTAACAAATCATAAAGTTCAAAGTTCAATGTTCGAAGTTCGAAGAAAAATTCGTAACTTTGGACAAATTTAATTGATTCCTAAAACAAAATTGAAAATAAACTGAAATAAGGAACTATGAGTTATTTACGATTTGAAAAAGCGGTAATGACCAATTTGGAGGAGTCGCTCCGTCGTGAATTGCTTCGGACAAACCGTTCTGGCGCATACAGTGCATCGACGCTGGTGGACTGTAACACGCGCAAGTATCACGGTCTGCTCGTTGTTCCCGTACCTGAGCTTGACGACGACAACCACGTGTTGCTATCGTCGCTCGACTGTACGGTGATTCAGCACGGTGCTGAGTTCAATCTCGGACTCCACAAGTATTCGGGCAACAACTTCAGCCCGAAGGGTCATAAGTACATCCGCGAGTTTAGCTGTGACGTAGTGCCTACCACGATTTACCGCGTGGGTGGCGTAGTATTGAAGAAGGAAGTGGTGTTCCAGCACTATGAGGACCGTATCCTCATCCGCTATACGCTGGAGGATGCCCATTCGGCCACCACGCTGCGGTTCCGTCCGTTCCTCGCCTTCCGTTCGGTCCGTCAGTTCACGCATGAGAACGCAACGGCCTCGCGCGAGTTCCATCCCGTGGACAACGGTATCAGGACGTGTATGTATGCCGGCTATCCCGACCTCTTCATGCAGTTCTCGAAGAAGAACGAGTTCATCTTCCAGCCCGACTGGTATCGTGGCGTGGAGTATCCGAAGGAGCAGGAGCGCGGCTATGCCTCGAACGAGGATCTGTATGTGCCTGGCTATTTCGAGATGACCATCAAGAAGGGCGAGAGCATTATCTTCGCCGGTTCTACGTCGGCCGCGAAGCCCAGTCAGCTGAAGAAGATGTTCGACGAGGAGGTGGAAGACCGCGTGCCTCGCGACAATTTCTATCACTGTCTGGTGACGGCTGCCCACCAGTTCCACTTCCGCGATCGCCGCAGTGGTACGATGGAGAAGATTGACAAGAAGGACGACCGTTATCTGCTGGCCGGCTATCCTTGGTTCAAGGCCCGCGCCCGCGATACGTTCATCGCACTGCCTGGTCTGACGCTGGGCATCGGTGAGGTGGACTATTTCGAGATGGTGATGAAGACCTCGGAGAGAGCCCTCCGCGAGTTTATGGCCGACAAGCCCATCTCTGGCAAGATCTACGAGATAGAGCATCCCGACGTGCCGCTGTGGGCTGTTTGGGCTGTTCAGCAGTATGTGAAGGAAGTCGGCAAGGAGCAGGGCTACAAGATGTATGGCAAACTGGTGAAGGACATCGTGAAGTATATCCTTGCCGGCAGTCATCCCAACCTGCGACTGGACGACAACGGACTGCTGTATGCCAACGGTCGCGACAAGGCCATTACGTGGATGAACTCGACGGCCAACGGACGTCCCGTCGTGCCGCGCTCAGGATATATCGTTGAGTTCAACGCCCTGTGGTATAACGCCCTGAAGTTCTGCGCTTCGCTGGAGGCCGAATTCGGCGACAAGAAACTGGCCGAGAAGCTGGAGGCTCAGTCGGAGGTGTGCAAGACATCGTTCGTCGATACCTTCATGAACGAGTACGGCTATCTGTTGGATTACGTGGACGGTTCGATGATGGACTGGAGTGTTCGCCCCAACATGATATTCCCCGTGGCCTTCGACTATTCGCCACTGAATCAGGAACAGAAGAAGAGCGTATTAGATATATGTACGCGCGAACTGTTGACACCAAAAGGCCTGCGTTCGCTGTCACCGAAGAGCGGCGGCTACAATCCGATGTATGTCGGTCCGCAGACGCAGCGCGACTATGCTTATCATCAGGGTACTGCATGGCCTTGGCTGGGCGGTTTCTATATCGAGGCCTGCCTGAAACTCTACAAGCGCACCCGCCTGTCGTTCCTTGAGCGTCACATGGTGGGCTATGAGGAAGAGATGGACTACCACGCACTGGGCACCATCAGCGAACTGTTCGACGGCAACCCGCCGTTCCACGGACGCGGTGCTATGGCTTTCGCCATGAATGTTGCTGAAATCCTGCGCTCGGTGAAGCTTATGGAGAAATATTCGTATCAAAAATAAATAAGGAGGACGCACTATGAAAGTTTTAATGTTTGGATGGGAGTATCCTCCTCACGTATTCGGTGGACTGGCCACCGCTAACTACGGTATCTCGCAGGGTCTGCATGCACAGGGCGATATGGATATCACGCTCTGTCTGCCCAAGCCCTTTGGCGACGAAGACCGTTCTGCCTGTCAGATTGTGGCTATGAATGCTGTGCCCATTGCCTATCGCGACGTGTCGGCTGACTACGTTCGCGAGCGTGTGGGTAACATCATGGATCCTGACCTCTATTTCCGTCTGCGCGATCACCTGTATGCCGACTTCAACTACATGCACGTCAACGACCTGGGTGCGATGGAGTTTGCGGGCGGTTATCCAGGCAATCTGCACGAGGAAATCAACAACTATTCGATTATCGCCGGTGTCGTTGCACGCACGTTGGATTACGACATCATCCATGCTCACGACTGGCTGACCTATCCTGCAGGCATTCATGCTAAACAGGTGAGTGGCAAGCCGTTATGCATCCATGTGCACGCTACGGACTTCGACCGTTCGCGTGGTAAGGTGAACCCCACGGTTTACTCTATCGAAAAGAACGGTATGGACAATGCCGACTGCATCATGTGTGTGTCGGAGCTGACGCGTCAGACCGTTATCCATCAGTATCATCAGGATCCGCGCAAGTGCTACACGGTACATAATGCCGTGTATCCATTGCCCGACGAATATCAGGCCATTCCTCGTCCAGACCACACGGGTAAGGACAAGGTGGTGACGTTCCTCGGACGTATCACGATGCAGAAGGGTCCTGAGTATTTCGTTGAAGCTGCCAACATGGTTATCCGCCGCACGCGCAACGTACGTTTCTGTATGGCAGGTTCGGGCGACATGATGGACGCCATGATTCATCTGGCTGCAGAGCGTGGCATTGCAGACCGCTTCCACTTCCCTGGATTTATGCGAGGGAAGCAGGTGTACGAGTGCTTGAAAGACTCGGATGTCTATGTGATGCCGTCCGTCTCTGAGCCCTTCGGCATCTCGCCGTTGGAGGCTATGCAGTGCGGAACACCCTCTATCATCTCGAAGCAGTCCGGCTGTGCTGAGATTCTGACCAACTGTATCAAGGTGGACTATTGGGACATCCACGCATTGGCTGACGCCATCTACAGCATCTGCGCCAACGAGTCGCTCTTCAAGTACCTCAAGGAGGAGGGCAAGAACGAGGTTGACCAGATTACGTGGGAGAAGGTCGGTGCCTGGATTGCAACGCTCTATAAGAGAACATTGGGATGGGAGGAATAAGGAGACATGAATACAGGGAGTTCAAGGAGTTCAAGACAATACTCCTTCATGCAGGAACTCCGCAACAATGTAATGTCCTGAACTCCTTGTCTCCTTGTCTCCCTGAACTCCATAATTATTAATTTTAAATTAAAAAGAATATGAAAACAATTTGTTTATATTTCGAGATACATCAGATTATCCATCTGAAGCGCTACCGTTTCTTCGATATCGGTACCGATCATTATTACTATGATGACTACGAGAACGAGCGTAGCATCACCGACATTGCCAATCGAAGCTACATGCCTGCCCTGACCGCTATCGGCGATATGATCAAGGAGCACGGCGACTACTTCAAGGTAGCATTCTCGCTGTCGGGAACAGGTATTGAACAGCTGGAATTCCACGCTCCGCAGGTTATTGCCAAGTTGCAGGAACTGAACCAGACCGGTTGCGTAGAGTTCTTGGCAGAGCCTTACTCTCACGGCCTGAGCTCGCTGGCCAACGAAGAGACCTTCGCCCTCGACGTGAAGAAGCAGTGTGCGAAGATTGAGGAGCTGTTTGGCAAGAAGCCTACCGTAGCCCGTAACTCGTCGCTGATCTACTCTGACGACATCGGCGGACAGATTGCCGCTATGGGCTTCAAGGGCATGCTGACTGAGGGTGCCAAGCATGTGCTGGGCTGGAAGTCGCCACACTACGTCTATAACTGTAACATCGCTCCGAACCTGAAGCTGTTGCTGCGCGACGTAGAGCTGTCTGACGATATCTCGCTGCGTTTCAACAATCCTGACTGGGAGGGCTATCCCTTGTTTGCAGACTCGTACATCGACCGTATTGCACGCCTGCCGGAGGAAGAGCAGATTGTCGGTATCTTCATGGAACTCTCTGCGCTGGGTATCGCACAGCCGCTGAGCTCTAATATCCTCGACTTCCTGAAGGCGCTGCCCGCATGCGCCAAGGAGAAGGGCATCACCTTCGCTACGCCTACCGAGATTTGCATGAAGACCAAGAGCGTGGGTGCTATCGACGTGCCCGATACCCTCTCGTGGGTTGACGAAGAGCGCGACTGCTCGTGCTGGCTGGGTAACGCCATGCAGCGCGAGGCCTTCAACAAACTGTACAGCGTTGCAGACCGTCTGCGCATTGCCGACGATCCACGCATCAATCAGGACTGGGACTATCTGCAGGCTTCCAACAACTTCCGCTTCATGACCACCAAGCCCTCTAACGTTGGTCTGGACCGTGGCATCTATAGCGGACCGTTCGATGCTTTCACCAACTATATGAATATTCTTGGTGACTTCATTAACAGAGTGAACGCCCTGTATCCTCCCGAAATCGAGAACGACGAGCTGAACGCCCTGCTCACCACCATTCGTAACCAGGGTGATGAGATTGAGATGAAGGACAAGGAGATTACCCGTCTGAAGGCCCGTCTGGAGAAGTTGGAGCCCAAGGAGGCGAAGAAGCCTGCTGCCAAGAAACCAGCGGCCAAGAAGGCTCCCGCGAAGAAGGCTGCTGCTCCTAAGGCTGCTCCTGCTCCCAAGGCAGAAGCTGCTCCTGCTCCGGCTCCTGAGGCTGAGGAAAAGAAGTAAAAAATCGCTGATTATCCGATAAAAGCTCCCGTTCTGAGCGTTCAGAACGGGGGTTTTCATTTCTATGTAACACAGCCTATATTTTTTGTTACATTTTATGGAAGGGTAGGTGCGGAATATTTTGTAATTTTGCACGTGGTTTATAATGTAAAGTTTATGAAAATAAAAACGATGATGATGATGGGAGCAACGGCAATGCTGACAGCATGTCAGACGACAGTCAGCGAGCAGGAGTTGGAACAGATGGTTGACGAGTTGTATCAGCGCATGCCGCAAGAGGAGCGTATCGCCCAGTTGCAGAGCATGTATATGGACGAACTGTTCGACGAACAGGGAAAACTGGATACCGTCAAGTGTAAGGAACTGATACCTTATGGCATCGGCCATTTCTCGCAGTTCTGCATGCAGAAGCCTCGCGACCCCAATGAGTTGCGCGACCGAGTAGCTGCCGTGCAGGAGTGGCTGATGACGAAGACGCCGAACGGCATCCCTGCTTTGTTCCACGAAGAGGTATTGTCAGGTATCAATACCCGTGGTGCAACGATATATCCACAGCAGATTGGTCAGGCATGTTCGTTTAATACCGAACTGGCAGAACTGAAAACCCGCCAGACGAGTACTGCCCTGAGAAAGATGGGTGGTTTGCTGTCGTTATCACCCATGGTCGATGTTTGTCGCACGCCGAGTTTCAATCGCTTGGAGGAGTCGTATGGCGAGGACGGATATCTGTCTGCTGCGATGGGTGTGGCTTTCGTGCGTGGCCTGCAGCAAGGTGACCTGCGCAAGGGCGTGGGAGCCTGTTCGAAACACTACCTCGGTTATGGCGGAGGTGGTGATGCCGATGAGAAGGTGCTGATGGAAGATATCCTGATGCCTCATGAGGCTATGATCCGTCTGGCCGGCAGCAAAGCCGTGATGCCTGGCTATCATGCGATGGCCGGACAGCAACAGCAATGTGTGGCAGACAGCATGATATTGAAAAACATCCTGCGCGGCTATCTTGGTTTCGACGGGATGGTCGTCAGCGACTATACGGCTATCGACCAGCTAGTTGCACCCTCAGACTTCCCTAAGGATAAGGAATGGAGCACTGTCGAGAAGGCTGCATCAGCCATCAATGGCGGTAATGACGTCGATTTCCCGTTTGGTGCCAACTACCGTTTCCTGCAGGAAGCTATTGATAGCGGTCTTGTGGCGCCAGCGACGCTGGAGCGTGCTGTGAAGGACGTGCTGCGTTACAAGTTCCGTGCCGGAATGTTCGACAGCAAGCCTAACCTCTATGCCAAGGGCGATATCCAGCTCGATACCCCTGAGGAGCGTCAGACATCCTACGAGATAGCTACCCAGAGCATCGTGTTGTTGCAGAATGACAGCAGCATCCTGCCGCTGAAGGGTGACTCGCTGCGCATTCTGTTGACAGGTCCTAACGCCCATACGATGTGGGCGATGTGTGGCGACTATTCGTTCCCCGCTATGACGTTCTTCTGGAAACGCGTGGAGGAAGACCTCGACCATCCTCATGTGATAACGCTGTTGGAAGGCTTGCGCGACCGTCTGCCCGAGGGCGATACCTTGATGTATAGTCGTGGCTGTGACTGGACGGAGGAGATTGAGACAAAATTCTCGCATGTGGGCGATCAGCGTTCGTGGGAATATCCTATCCTCCATCGTAAGGTGGATGCCGGTGAAGAGGCTAATCGCGAGGAAGCGCTGGCTATGGCTGATTCTGCTGATGTCATCATTGCTGCCGTGGGCGAGAATGTGATGCTGTGTGGCGAGAATCGTGACCGTCAGGGATTGCGACTGCCAGGCAAGCAGGAGGAATATGTAGAAGCGTTGCTGGCAACAGGGAAACCCGTTGTATTGGTAGTCTTCGGAGGTCGTGCACAGGTTATTGCCGGACTCGCTGAGCGTTGTGCTGCCGTCATTCAGGCGTGGTATCCTGGTGAAGAGGGTGGTCATGCGGTGGCAGACATTCTCTATGGCAATGTGTCGCCATCGGCAAAGCTCGCTGTCAGCTATCCCAATACGGAACTTTACGAGCCGGTGTGCTACAGCTATCCTCAGGATTCTGTGTCGCTCTCGAAGATTCAATGGCCTTTCGGATATGGTCTGACATATACCACTTTCGAGTATAAGCACTTGGCGCTGGATGAGGAGGCGAAGACCACCGACGAATTCATCGATCTGTCGTTTGAGGTAAAGAATACGGGAAAGGTCAGTGCGACGGAAATCGCACAGCTGTATATCTCGCCTGCTGACAGTGCCATCAACATCAGTCCTCTCAAGCTACAGGCTTTTGCCCGTGCGGAGGTCGACCCGCGTCAGAGCAAAACCGTCAAGGTGCGTCTGTATACGGAGCAGTTAGGCTTTTACAGTCATGAAAACGGCGAGCGTTCATGGAACATCCAGCCAGGCAAATATATTGTGAAGATTGGTGCCTCGTCGGCTGATATCCGTTTGGAAGGCACGCTGACGCTGGTGGGCGAGTCCGTCCGCAAGCCCATCCGCGAGCATTACTTTGCAGACGTGAAAGTAGAATAATCATCATCGAGTGTGTCAATGAATAGGATATTGAGTGTTATCTCCCTGTGTTTCTGTGCCGTCGTCGTGATGGCGCAGGAAACTTTTGGCGACGGACAGCTGACAGTACAGAAGGTGGCTGATAATGCCGTGCGCATCCAATATACGGAAGGCGATGTCAAGAGCGACCTGCCGGATTGGCTTTATGTGAAGCACGAAACGGTAGCCGACTGTGCGCTGAAAGTTACGGTGGATGCCAAGAAGCAACAGCTGGTCATCAAGGACCGAAAGGGAAAGACCGTCTTTACCGCCACGCGTCATCAGTTGAAGAACGGTGAAGCCACGCTGGCTTTTTCTTCGCCTAAGGACGAGTGTCTGTTCGGCTTAGGACAGTTTCAGGACGGCTATAGTAATGTGCGTGGCCTCTCGCGTCGTCTGACGCAGGTCAATACGCAGATTTCCATCCCCATGCTCATTTCGAGCAAGGGTTACGGCATTCTGTGGAACAACTACGGCATGACGGAATACAACCCGTGTAGTCAGAGCGTGCGCCTGGTTAAACAGGCAGGTGTCGGACAGCGTGAGGTGGTGAATGTCACCTCTACGGAAGGCGGCAGGCAGGAGGTGCGTCAGCGGCACATCTTCGAGGCGACCGTCGATATTCCTGAAACGGGTGATTATGCCCTGTTGTTAGATGTCGGCCAGAAGATGGCTCGTCGCCATAATCTTGCCGTCGATGGGGAGAATGTCATCGAGATGCAGAACCTGTGGCTGCCTCCTACGGCTTCGAAGATTGTTCATTTGGAAAAAGGTCGTCACACGCTGACGGCCGAACTGACGAAGGACGACAAGCCCGTGCTGTATTATGACCGTGTGCAGGACCAGACGACGTTCCGTTCGCCTGTCGCTACTGCCGTCGACTATACTGTGTTCGTCGGTTCTGCCGACGAAATCATCGCCACCTATCGTTCGTTGACGGGCGAATGTCCTGAGATGCCGAAATGGGCGCTGGGCTATATCCATTGCCGCGAACGTTTCCATAGTTCGCAGGAAATCCTCGAGACTGCCAACCGTTTCCGCAAGGAGGAGATGCCGCTGAGCCTGATTGTTCAGGACTGGCAGTATTGGGGCAAGTACGGGTGGAATTCCATGAAGTTCGACGAGGAATTCTATCCCGATCCCAAGGCGCTTACCGACAGCCTCCATCAGATGGGTGTCCGACTGATGCTCAGCGTGTGGTCGAAGATTGACAAGAATTCCGATGTCGGTCGTCAGATGGAGCGCGACCAGTATTACATCCCTGGCACTGACTGGATAGATTTCTTCAATCCACAGGCTGCAGCGTCGTATTGGAAGAACTTCCGCGAACGCCTCCTCCCGCTCGGCATCGATGCGTGGTGGCAGGATGCTACTGAGCCTGAGAACGATGACTTAGTGGGTCGTCGCGTCAACAACGGACGATGGAGTGGGGAACAGGTGCGAAACGTTTATCCCCTGCTCGTCAACAAGACCGTTTATGAAGGTCTCCGTGAGGCTGGTCGCGAAGCCATGATTCTCACCCGTTGCGGTTTCCCAGGCATCCAGCGTTATGGCTCTGCGCTATGGAGCGGCGACGTTGGTAACGATTGGGAGACATTTCGTCGTCAGATTACTGCAGGGCTTGGCGTTCAGGCTGCAGGCATTCCCTGGTGGACCTACGACGCAGGAGGCTTTTTCCGTCCTGGCGACCAATATACCAATCAGGATTATATCGACCGTATGTTGCGTTGGATAGAACTCAGTGTCTATCTGCCCCTGATGCGCGTTCACGGATACATGAGCAATACCGAGCCGTGGAATTACGGTGATGAGGCCAAGCAGATTATCGCCGAATGTCTGAAGGAGCGTGAACAGCTTCGTCCCTATATCGAGCAGTGTGCCCATCGCATTGCCAAGGAGGGTTATACGATGATGCGTCCTCTCGTTTTCGACTTTGCCGACGACGCCGAAGCCCTGCAACAGAAGTACGAATACATGTTCGGACCATCGCTGCTCATCAGTCCTGTGACGGAACCCAATGTCACCGAGTGGCGAACCTATCTGCCTAAGAACAAGCAAGGTTGGACCGACTACCGTACGGGTCGTCACTATCACGGTGGACAATATGTCACCACCCCCGTCGATAAGGCTCACATCCCCGTCTTCGTCCGTGGTGATGTTCAAACGATTCAATTAGATAAAATAAACAACTAACAACTTAAAGTATCAATTATTAAACACTATGAAGAAAATTCTTATCGTAGTATGTGCGCTGTGCTGTCAATTGCTGTCACAGGCGCAGCCCGCCGGAGGTTTTGGTGGCTTCCAGGCTCCGAAAGTAGACCTTCCGACCTCTCAGGAGTGGAAGGATGTAAACTATGCTGGCGATGACCAGGCTTATCACACCTGCGACATCTATCTGCCTAAGAAGGAGGCTGCCAGCTATCCCGTCGTTATCCATGTCTATGGCAGTGCGTGGTTTAGCAACAACAGCAAGGGCATGGCCGACCTCGGCACCATCGGCAAGGCATTGCTCGAAGCAGGCTATGCCGTCGTTTGTCCTAACCACCGTAGCAGTATGGATGCCAAGTGGCCTGCCCAGATTCACGATATCCGTGCCGTCATCCGTTTCGTGCGTGGTGAGGCTGCAAAGTATAAGTTCGATACGTCGTTCATCGCCACCAGCGGTTTTTCCAGCGGTGGTCATCTGGCCTCTATCGCCGCTACCACTACTGGTCTGAAGCAGACGAAGGTCGGCGATTATGACATCGACCTTGAAGGCAACCTCGGCAATTTCCTCGGCGAGAGCAGTAGCGTCAATGCCGCCTGCGACTGGTCTGGTCCAGTTGACCTTACCAATATGGATTGCGGCGAAGGTATGAAGATGGGTGAGAACAGTCCTGAGGACGTGCTGCTCAACTCGAAGCTGGCCAAAGAGCCCGACAAGTATCGTAGTCTTAGCGCCACCTATTATGTTAACAAAAACAATCCTCCCGTCATCATCTTCCATGGTGATAAGGATAATGTCGTCCCTAATTGTCAGGGTAAGGAGTTCTATGAGCTGCTGAAAGCTGCTGGCGTCAAGACCGAGGCCACGTTCCCCGCTGAGGGTGGTCACGGAGGCCCACAGATGTACACTGAGGAGAACCTGAAGAAGATGGTTTGCTTCCTCGATTGCGTGCGCAATGGCGGCAATATGAGCTGCTGCGACAAGCCTTGCTGCAAAAAGGAAGCCAAGACGCGCATCCTCGAAGAAGGTGGTACGGGTGCTTACAAGGCTATTATGCGTGAAGAGCCCACATTGCCCGAACACACCGTTTTCGTGCCTCAGGATCTCTCTGCCTTTGGCTCTGCCAAGTTGCTGCCCGTGCTCGTATGGGGTAATGGTGCCTGCGCCAATTCACCCTTCGAACACATGAACTTCCTCAACGAGATTGCCTCCAACGGCTTCATCGTCCTCGCTACTGGCGACATCCCTATGACTGACGAGTGGTACAAGGGCCCCATGTCGCGTTCTGAGCAGCAGATAGAGTCCATCGATTGGATCATTGCCCAGAATGCCGACCCCAAGTCGCCCTACTATCAGAAAATTGACACCAAGGCTATCTGTGTTGCTGGTATGTCGTGTGGTGGTCTGCAGACGCTCTTCAACTGTGCCGACCCGCGCATAAAAGCCCTCATGATTTGCAATAGCGGACTCTTCAATCAGGAGAACGCTGGTCAGGCTGTCGGCGGAATGCCTATGCCTAAGAAGGAGAAACTCAACGAGATCCACACACCTATCATGTATATGCTCGGTGGTCCTGAGGATATCGCCTATGGCAATGGTATGGACGATTTCAAGCGCATCCAACATGTTCCCTGCTGCGCCATTAACTTCCCAGTAGGGCACGGAGGCACTTATCGTCAGCCTCACGGTGGCGAGTTCACCATTCCCGCCCTTGCTTGGCTCCAGTGGCAGCTGCAGGGTAACAAGGAGGCCGCCAAGATGTTCATCGGCAAGAACCCTCAGCTCCTCCAGCGCAAGGATTGGACCCTCGAGTCCAACAAACTCTTCAAACAGCTGAAATAACGAGTGTATTTGCATAATTACAATCCAGCTTGAGTTTATCGCTCAGGCTGGATTTGTTTTGTAACATTGGAAAAAGTTTGTGTTACAAATTGGGATAGGGGTGTAAAGATTTTTTCGTAACTTTGCAGCCATGTTCAAATCAATGATAAGTAAATGTAAGGCTAACACCACTAATGTGGCGTGGTTTGTGGCGTTGTTCGCGGTGGCCGTAGTTCTGCTGACGTACGAACGCCATGTGTTGTGGAAAATCCAGGAGCAGAGCCTGTGGTTGGATACTCCGCTGTTTTTCAAACAAATGATGGTAGTGCCTGGAGGATTACTGATGTATATCGGAACCTTCCTGATGCAGTTGCTGTATTACCCGTTGCTGGGCGTGCTGGTGCTGTGTGGGCTGTGGTGGTTAATGATGTGGCTGATGAAGCGTGCGTTCAACGTCAGCGAGCAGTGGGCTCCGTTATTGCTGGTGCCAGTGGCATTGCTGCTGATAGCGAATACGGAGATGGGCTACTGGATATACACCGTCAAGTTACGAGGCTGGTATTTTGTCGCAACAGTAGGTGTGACGGTGATTGCCGCATTGTTATGGGCCTTCCGCGCGGTGTCGGCATCGAGGCTGTGGCGCCGTGTACTGATGGTGGCGGTGGCTGTCGTCGGTTATCCGCTGTTTGGAAGCTATGGCCTGGCAGCTGTGGTGCTGATGGCAATATGGAGCTGGCGACTGGACGGTGACAAGTGGCAGGCACTGGTGGATACTGTTATCGGTGCGTTGGCCGTAGTTGCTGTGCCGCTGTTGTACTATCAATACGTGTATTACCAGACGAATATGGTAAACTTATGGTGGACGGCTCTGCCCATCTTCAAGATCGTGGAAGAGAATACTGAGTATTATATCCCGTATGCCCTGTTGGGCGTTTGTCTGTTGCTGCTGGTAGTGGTAAAATGGACGAAGGAAGACGCAAAAGGTAAGAAGTTGCGGACGGCTGTTGTCGTGGCAGTGCTGGCTGCGACGGTTTATGGTGTGTGGTACGGCTGGATGAAAGACGAGAACTTCCATCGCGAGGCCGCCATGTATCACTATGCGGAGCAGTGCAACTGGGAGGATGTGCTAAAGGAAGCCGACAAGCAGCAGGATGTGACGACGAGAGCGGTGGCGCTGATGAGAAATCTGGCTCTGGCGCGACTGGGTCGTCAGAGTACGGAGATGTACCGCTATCCCAACGGTTCGAAAAAGCCTGCGTCGCCCTTTGCTCCTCCGGCATCGATGGTCATAGGCGACTTGATATACTATCATTACGGCATGCTGAACGACAGTCACCACATGTGTATTGAGGCTGGCGTAGAGTTTGGGTGGCGTCCTGAGCACCTGAAGTATCTGGCGCGCTGCGGCTTGATGGCCAATGAGGTGAATGTCATGTATAAGTACACTGAAATACTGAAACACACGCTCTTCCATGGCGCGTGGGCCGAACATCTGGAGATGTTGCAACAGCATCCGAAGATGATGGAGGAGGACAAGGAGACCGGTCCCGTCATGCACATGCTGCATTATCCGGATATGGTCGGTGCTGACCGCGGTTATGCGGAGAGATACCTGATGAACCATCTGGCAACGCTGGATAGCGATGACCCGTATTTCCAGGAGCAGTGTCTGCTGGCCACGTTGTGGACCAAGGATGTCGAACAGTTCTGGAGACGATTCCTGGTCTATCTGAAACAGCATCCTAAACAGCCCATCCCCCGATACTATCAGGAGGCCGCCTATCTCTATTCTGACATAGCAGGCGGTGCGCCCGTGAAGATTCCATACGACAATGGCGTGAAGGAAAGCTATAAGCAATTTGTGGAGTTGGTGAAAAAATATGATGGCAGAGACCTGCCCGAGGTGCGTGCGGCATTGTATCCATTGTTTGGCGACACGTTCTTTTTTGAATATTATCTGACAGGTGACGTGGCATATCTGTAAGATGTCAGATGTAAGAAGCAAGATGTAAGAAGTATGAAAAGACAGATATTTTTCATTGCAGTGGCGGTGCTGATGACCGCTTGTGGGGTAAAGGTGCCCGAGAACTATACGGCATCGAACAAACAACCCGATATCTACCCCGACTATAAGGACGTGACGGTGCCCATCAATATAGCACCGCTGACGTTTGAGATGCAAAAAATGGCTGACAACATGGTAGCGCGTCTGACAGTGGACGGAGAAGAACTGTTGTTGGGAGGTGATAAGATACAGCCTGAGCAGGACGACTGGCAGCGGCTGGCACAGAAGGCTGTGGGCAAGAGCATCGGCGTGGAGGTGTATGCCGAATATGGCGGTCAGTGGACGAAATACAAGCCGTTCAATATCTATGTGTCGAAAGACAGCGTCGACGCATATCTGAGCTACCGTCTGATCTATCCGTCGTATGTCAGCTACGAGGAACTGACTATCAGCCAGCGTTGTCTGGAGAACTACGACGAGAGCGTGATATACGACAATATCCTGTGTTGCACGGAAGGCGACAAGGGCGGACAGTGTATTAACTGTCACAATTACCAGCAGTATAACCCTGAGCGCATGCAGTTCCACGCCCGTCAAAACTATGGCGGTACGTTGATTGCCTATGACGGCAAGATGAGGAAAATCAATATGAAGAACGACTCTATCCTGTCGGCCGGTGTGTATCCCGCATGGCATCCGTGGCTGAATATGATAGTCTATTCGACGAACATGACGAGTCAGACATTCCAGTTGACAGACCCGAACAAGATTGAGGTGTTTGACGCGGAGAGCGACCTGATAGCCTACGATGTGGAGCGGAACGAGGTGACGAATATTGAGAGCGATCCGACGGAGTTGGAAGTGTTCCCCTGCTGGGCGCCTGACGGTAAGACGCTGTATTACTGCAGTGCGCACTTTGAATTTGTAGATTCGATAGATCATGGAGCGCAGATTATCAGTCACCGACGTGATGTGAAATACAATATCTATAAGAAGTCGTTTGACCCTGAGACCATGACGTTTGGAGAGCGCCAACTGGTGTTTGACGCCGCGAGCATGGGCATGAGTGCCACATTGCCCCGCGTGTCGCCCGACGGACATAACCTGGTATTTACGATGGCACCGTATGGCGTGTTCCATATCTGGCATCGCGACGCAGACCTGTGGGCGATAGACCTCATAAGTGGTTCCCCCCGCATGTTGCAGGAAATCAATTCGAAGGATACGGAGAGTTACCATTCGTGGTCGAGCAACGGCCGCTGGCTAGTGTTCAGCAGTCGTCGCTATGACGGCGAGTACACGCGTCCGTTCTTTGCCCATGTCGACGAGAAAGGCAATTGGTCGAAACCCTTTGAACTTCCCTGTGCTGATCCGGACTATCACCGTCAGTTCATGAAATGCTATAATGTGCCGGAATTTATGAAAAATGCGGTGACGATTAAACCTCGGGAGTTTGCCGACGTCTTAAAAGGAGAGGCAGACCCCGTGAAGTATGTCCCGCAACTAAGCCAACATAAATAAAAAATGAGAAGAATTGTTGCAATATGTGCACTGGCACTGGGTGTGATGACGACGGTCGTCGCAACCCAAAGGGTACAGTCGCCTAATGGTAAACTGACCGCAGATGTTCAGGATAACCAGTTGGTAATCAGCTATAACGGTCAGCAGGCACTGACGATGACGGTGCAGGGAATCGCCGGACAGACGATGAAAAGCACGGGAACGGTGAAGGCCGACTACCAAATGCTGGCAGGTAAAAAACGGCATTGCACGAATGAGGCCAACGAATATCAGTGTGGTGATGTGACATTGCGGATGTATAACGATGGTATTGCAGTCCGCACATCCGACCTCAGTCCTCAGACATCAGATATCGCCTACCGTATCTCAGAGGGCACACGGCGTTGGATGCAGCAGTGGTGTGACTCGTACGAGGGGTTCTTCCCGCTCGATACTACTTATAAGGTGGCGCCTGTGCCGTCATATAGCGGAACATTTAAATCGGCAGAAGGCTGGAACAATCGCTGGGGCTATCCTGCGCTGATAGAGCCTGCTGACGGTGTGTTTGTACTGATTACGGAGGCAAATATCGAGAAAGGACAGAGTGCGTCGTGTCTTTATAACGATGGTGAGTCGTATCGCGTGGTGGAGGCAGAACGTATGGCAGTCGCTGGCGAAACCAGCGACCACAAGACCGCCAGTGGGAAGACTCCCTGGCGCGTGGCAATTATCGGTACACTGGCTGACGTGGTGGAATCGACGTTGGTGACCGACGTCAGCGAGCCGTGCAAGATTGCTGATACGAGCTGGATACAGCCTGGTACTGTTTCGTGGATTTACTGGGCATACAACCACGGTTCGAATGACTACGAAATCATCAAGAAATATGTTGATATGGCCGTCACGCTGGGCTTGCCCTACGTGTTGATAGATGCCGAGTGGGACGAAATGAAAGACGGCAAGACCATCGAGGATGCCCTCAATTATGCCAAAGAGAAAGGTATTAAACCACTGATTTGGTATAATTCCAGCGTAGGATGGGTGGATGGTGCACCAACGCCGAAGTTCCGTCTGAACAAGCCCGAGGATCGCGAGCGCGAATTTGCGTGGTGCGAGAAAATGGGTGTTGCCGGTGTGAAGATAGACTTTTTCTCGGGCGACAATCAAAAGAATATGGACTATTGTCAGGACCTGTTGGAATGTGCCGCACGCCATCATCTGCTGGTAAATTTCCACGGGGCTACCATTCCCCGCGGCTGGCAGCGCACGTGGCCGAACCTGATGTCGACGGAAGGTGTCTATGGTGCCGAGTGGTATAATAATGTGCCGACATTTACGGCTAAGGCTGCACGCCACAATGCCACACTGCCCTTTACGCGAAATGTCATTGGTCCGATGGACTATACACCCTGTACGTTTAGCGACTCGCAACATCCGCACATCACTTCCAATGGTCATGAACTGGCGCTGACGGTGCTCTTTGAGAGTGCACTGCAACATCTGGCAGACCGTCCGGAGAGCTATTTGGCACAGCCTCAGGCCGTGCAGGACTTCTTCGGCTATCTGCCCACGACATGGGACGAGACGCGACTGGTCTCAGGCTATCCCGGTGAATATGTGGTAATGGCCCGCAGGAGCGGCTCAACGTGGTATGTGGCAGGCATCAACGGTAGCGACGAACAGCGGACTTTGAAGTTCTCGCTGGACTTCATCAAAGGTGATATCGGTGAGATGACGCTGTTTGGTGATAGTGGCGACAAGAAGAATCCGTGGATCATTGTTCCTATGTTTTCGCTGCCTTCAAGCCTTGACCTCGCGCCACGCGGAGGATTCGTGCTTTGCATAGAGACGAAATAAAAATATAACGATATGAAACATAACTTATTATCAACGTTCGTAGTGTGCTGTGTTGGCCTGCATGTGTCGGCACAGACACTACCTTACCAGAATCCCAATCTGAGTGCTAAAGAACGTGCCAAGGATCTGTGTTCGCGACTGACACTGGAAGAGAAAGCCATGCTGATGTTGGACGAGAGTCCGGCCATTCCGCGCTTGGGTATCAAGAAGTTCTTCTGGTGGAGTGAGGCGCTGCATGGCGCTGCCAATCAGGGTAATGTCACCGTATTCCCAGAGCCAGTGGCGATGGCAGCGTCGTTTAATCCCGGTCTGCTCTACAAGTGTTTCGACGTGGCTTCGACGGAGTTCCGTGCTCAGTATAATGAGCGCATGCAGCGCGGTTCTGGTGAGGACGAGAAGTTCCATAGTTTGTCGGTGTGGACGCCCAACGTAAATATCTTCCGCGATCCGCGATGGGGCAGGGGACAGGAGACTTATGGCGAGGATCCCTACCTGACGAGTGTGATGGGTGTGCAGGTCGTAAAAGGCCTGCAGGGTCCCGAGACATCCAAATACCGTAAGTTGTGGGCCTGCGCCAAGCACTACGCTGTACATAGCGGTCCTGAATATACACGTCACTCTGCTAACTTGACGAATGTGTCGCCACGTGATATGTGGGAAACCTATATGCCAGCCTTCAAGACGCTGGTTCAGGATGCGAAGGTTCGCGAAGTAATGTGCGCCTACCAACGTCTCGACGACGACCCCTGCTGTGGCAGTCAGCGTCTGTTGCAGACCATCCTGCGCGACGAGTGGGGCTTCCAGTATTTGGTAGTGAGCGATTGTGGTGCCGTGAGTGATTTCTATGAGTCTCACAAGTCTTCCTCTGACCCTGTTCATGCCTCTGCAAAGGCTACTATCGCTGGTACTGACGTGGAGTGTGGCTACGGTTATGCCTACAAGAGCATTCCTGAGGCAGTACAACGCGGTTTTATTACTGAAGCTGAGGTTGACAAACACGTTATCCGACTGCTCGAAGGCCGCTTTGACTTGGGTGAAATGGACGATCCCTCATTGGTGGAGTGGTCGAAGATTCCGTATTCGGCCATGTCAACCAAGGAGTCTGCCAATATTTCACTGAATATGGCGCGACAGAGCATTGTGCTGCTTCAGAACAACAACAATATTCTCCCTTTGCAGAAAGGTAAGGAAAAGATTGCTGTTATCGGACCAAATGCCGACAATACGCCGATGATGTGGGGTAATTATAACGGACAGCCTAATCATACTGTAACTATTCTTGATGGCATCAAGGGCAAGCAGAAGAAGTTGTTCTATGCTGCAGGTTGCGACCTGACGTACGACAAGGTGATGGAGTGCCTGATGGCCTCGCAGTGCAGTTTCGAGGGTAAGAAGGGTATGAAGGGCACGTTCTGGAATAACCGTAAAATGGAGGGTAAGCCTGTGACCACACAGTATTACACGACACCGTTGGCTGTTACTACGTTTGGTATGCATAACTTTGCCCCTGGTGTACAGCTCGAGGACTTCTCTGCGAAGTACGAAACAGTATTTACTCCCAACGAGGCTGGTGAATATGTGGTGAATGTGGATGGTTGCGGACATTTCGAACTCTATATCGATGGTGTTCAGAAGTTCCGTCATCACATTTGGCGCACCACACCCAATCGCGTGGCTATCCAGGCTGAAAAGGGTAAGAGTTATAATATAGAGGTGCGCTTTGCACATATCCATACCTATAATGCCAATTTGGCCATTAATATCGCCAAGGAACATCCCATCAACTATCAAGAGACCATCGCTCAGTTGAAGGGTATCGACAAGGTGATCTTCGTAGGTGGTATATCGCCTGCCCTCGAAGGCGAGGAGATGCCTGTGGATATCGATGGTTTTAAGGGTGGAGACCGCACACATATCGAGCTGCCTAAGGTGCAGCGTGAATTCTTGAAGGCGCTGAAGGATGCCGGCAAGCAGGTCATTTTCGTCAACTGCTCAGGTTCGTGTATTGCTTTGCAACCAGAGACCGAGACCTGTGAAGCTATCGTGCAGGCTTGGTATCCTGGTCAGGAGGGTGGTACGGCTGTCGCTGACGTGCTATTTGGCGATGTGAACCCCAGTGGCAAGTTGCCTGTGACATTCTATAAGAGTTCTTCCCAGCTGCCCGATTACGAGGACTACTCGATGAAGGGCCGCACGTATCGTTATTTCACCGATGCTCTCTTCCCCTTCGGCTATGGTTTGTCGTACACCACCTTCGAGGTAGGCGCAGCCACCAGTCACGTGGATGGCGATTTGGTCGCTATCAACGTTCCCGTCACGAATACAGGTGCGAAGAACGGCACGGAAATCGTTCAGGTGTATGTCCGCAACCTGCAGGATCCCGATGGCCCGCTGAAGTCGCTCCGTGCTTTCGAACGTGTTGATGTGAAGGTTGGACAGACAGTGAACGCCAAGTTGACACTCGACCGCAAGGGCTTTGAATTCTGGGATCCCGAGACCAACACTATGCGTGTGAAGCCTGGCAAGTACGAAATCCTTGTTGGCAATAGCTCGGCAGACAAAGACCTCAAGAAACTCACTATCGAAATCAAATAATCATTATTTATAATTCCTAAAAATCAACACAATGAGACAAACATTAAAAACCGCCCTTACCCTCGTGCTGGCTATGACAGCCACGAGCCTTTGGGCACAATGGGGAGCACCCCAGGATCCTAATCCAACTGTGAAACTGAAAGACGCTTACAAGGACTACTTCATGATTGGTGTAGCCCTCAACCAGCGTAATGTGAGCAATGACGACCAGATTAATCTGGTGAAGGCTGAGTTCAACAGCATCACTGCCGAGAACGACATGAAGCCAGGTGAACTGCATCCCAAGGAGGGTGAGTGGAACTGGGAGAAGGCCGACAAGATTGCCAATTTCTGTCGTCAGAACGGTATCAAACTGCGCGGTCACTGCCTCTGCTGGCACTCACAGTTTGCCGACTGGATGTTTACCGACAAGAAGGGTAAGCCCGTTAAGAAGGAGGTGTTCTATGAGCGTCTGCGTGACCACATCCACACTGTTGTCAATCGTTACAAGGATGTCGTTTATTGCTGGGATGTAGTGAACGAAGCCATCTCCGACGGTGGCGGTTTTGGTGGCTTTGGCGGCTTCGGACGCCGTGGTCAGGCCCCAAGTCCCTATCGTGACAGCCGTCACTACCAGCTTTGTGGCGATGAGTTCATTGCCAAGGCTTTCGAATTTGCACGTGAGGCCGACCCCAACGCCCTACTGTTCTATAACGACTACAACGAGTGCGACCCTGGCAAGCGCGACCGTATATATAATATGGTGAAGAAGATGAAGGATGCCGGTGTACCCATCGACGGTATCGGTATGCAAGGTCATTACAATGTCTATGGTCCCTCTGAGGAGGACATCGACGCTGCCATCACGAAATATAAGGAATTGGTGAAGCACATCCACGTCACCGAGCTTGACATCCGTATGAATACCGAGATGGGTGGTCAGCTACGCTTCTCACGTGGTGAGAACAAGCCCGTGGCAGGTTATATGAACACGCTGCTCACCGACCAGTACGCTCGCATCTTCAAGATCTTCCGCAAGCATAAGGATGTCATCGACTGTGTGACCTTCTGGAATCTTGGCGACCGCGACTCTTGGCTCGGCGTCAATAACCATCCGCTGCCTTTCGACGAGAACTACAAGCCCAAGCAGGCTTACTATGCCATCAAGAACTTTAATCCTGCTCTCGACAATGCTGTTCCCAAGGAGGACTTTGTTCCCAATCCAATGAACCAGCCCGGACAGGAATGGCCGCAGGTTAATAGCGAGGGTTACGCCCGCTTCCGTGTTGAGGCTCCCGATGCTAAGTCGGTCATTGTCAGCCTCGGTCTTGGTGGTCGTGGCGGCACTGTGCTGCGCAAGGACAAGGACGGTGTGTGGGTAGGAACTACCGAAGGTCCGATGGATCCTGGTTTCCACTACTATCACCTGACCATCGACGGTGGTACGTTCAACGATCCTGGTACCCACAATTACTTTGGTTCGTGCCGTTGGGAGAGCGGTATCGAGATTCCCGCTCCCGATCAGGACTTCTACGCTTGGCGCAAGGACATTCCTCATGGTAACATCCAGCAGGTGAACTTCTGGTCTGAGAGTACTGGTAAGATGCAGACCGCCAACGTCTATCTGCCTTATGGCTATGGTAAGCTCGTGAAGGGAAAGCAGGAGCGTTATCCCGTTCTTTATTTGCAGCATGGCTGGGGTGAGAATGAGACCAGTTGGCCCGTACAGGGTAAGGCTGGCATCATCATGGATAACCTGATTGCCGACGGCAAGATCAAGCCCTTCATCGTTGTTATGGCTTATGGCTTGACTAACGACATCAAGTTTGGTACCATTGGTCAGTTTACTGCTAAGGAGTTCGAGACGCTGCTTATTGACGAGCTCATCCCTGTCATCGAAAAGCAATTCCTGACGAAGGAAGGCAAGTGGAATCGTGCCCTCGCAGGTCTTTCGATGGGTGGTATGGAGACGAAGCTCATCACCCTGCGTCGTCCTGAGGTCTTTGGCTATTGGGGACTGCTCAGCGGTGGTCAGTATGCTCCCGATGAAATCAAGGATCCGAAGGTCGTGAAGTATATCTTCGAGGGCTGTGGTGACAAGGAGAATCCCGCAGGTATCAACAAGAGCGTTGCCGACCTCAAGGCTGCAGGCTATAATGCAGAGGGACTTATCTCTGAGGGAACTGCCCACGAGTTCCTCACCTGGCGCCGTTGCCTTTACCAGATGGCTCAGAGCTTGTTCAAGTAAACGAAGTTAGAATATATAAAAAAGGTGGGCAGACCAATTGGGTTTGCCCACTCTTTTTATTTTG
>JBGUIA010000096.1:0-31864 GCA_045112595.1 Prevotella sp.
CGATGATCTTGCTCACGGCATCAGCTACTTCAATGCCGAACTACTCCGACTAAAGCAACTCATCGGCTATTGCAAGCAAAACCGCCATACGCTCATCATCCTTGACGAAATTCTCAAAGGCACCAACTCGCTCGACAAGCTCAACGGCTCGCGTCTGTTCCTGCAAAGCATATCCGATCTCCCTGTAACTGGCATTGTCGCCACCCACGACCTCGAACTCTCCAAGATGCAGCAGGAATCTCCCGACCGTTTCCACAACTATTGCTTCGAGATACAACTTTCTGATGAGATTACCTACACCTATCGCATCACCGAAGGCGTGGCCCGCAATCAGAATGCCACGTATCTATTAAAGAACATACTAAAAGAAGAAATATGAGACAAACAAGACGATTTCTGTTTTTGCTTACCCTGTTGTCGGTAGCGACATTTGGAAAGGCCCAGACCTCGTTTAATCCAGAAGAAGGGTGTTTGAATGTTGTAGAGGTTTCTTACGCGAAAGGCGTTGGTGAATTTGGCGATGGTGGTCTTTCCGGAAACTATCTACACGAAAAGTTCATTAACGAGCGCTTTTGTATAGGAGCAGGAATCGGATATAGCTATCATAAGAACTACAAGTTTTCAGCAATACCCATTTATCTCAGTACACATTATTTCTTTCTTGACAAGCGGTTTTCTCCGTTTGTCAATCTGCGCATTGGAGGATTCGCCATGTTTAACAAGAATAATGTAGGAACTAACGAGAAATACTCTCTATCAAAAGAAAAGCAGGGTTTCAGTCTGTTTATGTCGCCAAGCATCGGCGTGAAGATGCACATCACACCAGACATCGGCATAATGGCTTCGATAAGTGATGAAGCTTATCTTGTGAATGCGTTTGACACGAACAGGAACGATTACAAGAGCAGGCTGATTCATAGTATGGGAATCAATGTCGGAGTGTGCTTTCAAATTAAAGGGTGGTAGAGAAATAATACAACAAACATGATACGAGCATGAAATATTTTATCTTAGCTCAAATCCTTTTCCTTACTAGTTTAGTGGGATTTGCCCAGCAAGTTATGTTGGCCGACAGCATAACCAAGAATCCTGTTTGCTATGCTACCGTCTATGATGCTAATGGAACTGTAATAGGACGCTCAGACATGGGAGGGTATATTAGTCTTCAGAAAGGCTTCGAATATTACATTTCTCATATAAATTATAGGCCCAAGAGTTTCGTTTATAATGATGATAGCATTATTTTCCTATCTCCGTCATTTTATACAATATCAGAAGTCAGTGTTACGGCAAAGAAAAGGAAGTATTATCATTGTAAAGTGTTCTTTAGGAGTATAGAACATGTAGATTCATGCCTGAAGTACTATATGGACGGAATACGTGAATTCTATATCGACACCAAGAGCAAAAAGGCGCATTGCGGTAATGTCGTCACAAATTACTTCATGTCGAAGAGACAGGACATTGCACAGAAGAAACGAAGCATGATGATTGGCGACAGGTACATGGCTCTTCCGTTTCTTGACAAGAACACGCTCTATGAGGAAACCATGCGTGATAATAAAAGGAATATCCAGTCGGGGGTTGTCTATGCAGATACCGTCTCAATAGGCAGTTGCGAGGTCTTCCCTGACAAAGACGAGATGCTTTTGTCTGTAGATGCTTTATGGCCCAAGAGTACGCTTGTAATGAACCTATTCGGGTACACACAGGTGTTGTCGAAACACAATAAGACGGAATTGTATCGATATGATGATTTCAACGCTCCCTGCGTTTTCAATTTAAAATCTTCCAACAGTTATCGACATCTGACATTGACCCATAAAAAAGAAAACCTTGTAAGGGACATTGATGTTGAAGACATGTTCTACGTTGTCGAATATGAATACACAGACACAAAAGAATTATCCTCGTCAGAACTGTTGCAGGAAGATTATAAGAAGTATTCTGGAATGTTTCCTATACCAGAAAGAATAAGGGAACAGTTAGTTCGAGGAGAAGAGCTATGAATAAGATTAAAAGCTACATGTTATTTCTAATTCTGTTGACAATGCTGTCGCCAGCGACATTTGGAATGGCTCAGACGATAATTGTCAAGGACAGCATTACACATGAAGCAGTACCGTTTGTAAGTGTCAATTTCGGGAATGACACTGGTGGCTACACAGACGAAAATGGGGCAATTGCCATTCCAAACGAAGCAGCACAGATACGGTTGTCTCATATCTGCTACGAGACAAAGAGCATCTCTAAGATAACAGCCGACTTGCAAACTATCTTTCTTGTTCCGAAAAGTATCAATCTTGATGAAGTCGCCATTAGCGCAAAGGCTCTCAAACGAACAAAGACCACAGAAGTTGGATCGATGAAAGCGAAGACGCAGACCAAGCACAAAGGAGCCAATGGATTTGAGATGGCTTTGTTCATTCCATATGATAGCACTTGGGCTGAGACGCCATATATCCACTCTATTTTGGCAAGTCTCGATTATTCCACCCATTGGCTGGTATTCACGGAAATCAAGACACCCATCTATGCCACTCTCCGCTTTGACCTCCGTCTGCCAGATGCCAAGACTAGTGCCCCAAAAGACGAATCTCTCATTGATGGTGGCATTATACTCCCTTCCAGTCAGAAACTCGGCAAAGATGGCATAAGCCTTCCCCGTCCTATACCATTTCCCCAGACTGGCGTATTTGTTGTAGTGGAATGGATAACCACAGCACAAGTCTCAGAATCATGCAATCTTGTGCCCTCTCTTAACATGACTTTGGATGAGAAGGAAAACAGAACCTGGAACAAAAAGACATTCCGAGGCATGGACTGGATGCAGGAACAGAACGAACCCACATATCAGAATGAAGAGGCACAGGTCTTTTATAAAGGCAGGACACCATCTGCCAAACTCGGTTTGAAAATATCAAAATAGGCAATATGAAACAAGCAAAACTTCTCTTCCTTCTGGTTACCACCCTCGCATTCGCCTCTTGCGGAAGCGACGAACCAAGATATGCAGACCCAGAGGCACACGAAAAGACCGTGCAACTGAACGAGCTGTACGTGCCGCTCATGGTCGGCACATGGCACTACGAGAACATCAGCGACACGCAGCGCTATTTCGAGCGCCTCACCTTCCAGACCGACGGCACACTGACGGGTATGCGCAAATGGCAAACCCGCAAGCTCGTCACCATCGACGGGGAGCAACGCTACACCGATTGGGAGAATGTGGAGCCTTTGGAAGGAACCTTCTCAGGTACATGGAAACTGAGTTACTACAGCCCGGAAGGGGAAAATGGCGAGAAGCGCAACTGCCTGTTGCTGAATGCCCACTATGAGGGTGCAAATAGCGGACACATGGCCTATTCCAATATCGCCACCTTCGACTACGCCGATGAAACGACGCTTCGATTCGAAGGATTTTACTTCAAAGACAAGGATGGATGGATTACCTTCCTGCGTGGCGAGGCAGAACCGGGGTTCTGAAAGAAACAGTAACGAGAAATACATATTAGATTGTCCATTTCCGGACACCATGAGTGTCCAGAAATGGACACTTTATTTTATGCTATTGCTGATTATCAATGAGTTACGGGTTTGGCACGGATATTGTATTGTATATTGACAGATAATTATCATAAATGATATGAGATATTTCAGACAGGCCCTCGCCCTGATACGCGAGGAACGACTTTTCACTGGCATCTACATTGTGGGTACGGCGCTGGCCATTGCCTTTACGATGGTGATGGCCGTAGTGTATTACATCAAGTTGGCACCCATCTATCCCGAGCGCAACCGCGCACGGACGGTTTACTTTGAGGGCATTTACATTGAGGCGGAGAGCCGTGGCGCGGGACGATGCTACTTCGGCGACAAAGCTTTTGAGGAATGGTTCCTGCAGAGCAAGAACATCGAGTATTGTTCGCCCACGCTCTTGGCGGCAGGAACGGGCAAGGCAGAAGGCCGTTGCCAGGCCTCCATTGTTCGCGGAAAGAATGACTTCGTGGATGTCATCCGCAACCGCGCCAGTGCCGACTTCTTCAAAATCTATGCCTACGACTTCGTGAGCGGCAGACCGTTCACCCGGAAGGAGGTGGAGGGGAAAGATGCGGTATGCGTCATCACCGATGCACTGGCCGAGCGGCTGTTTGGCAAGGGTGTGGATGCCGTGGGGCAGACATTAGTGATGGAGCATGAAGAAGACTTGCGCATCATAGGCGTGGTGCGCAGCGGTAGCCAGCTCACCCCCGACAGCTATGCCGACATCATCATGCCCTACACACTGGTGGAGGTGCGTGCTGGGTCGGTCTATGCCGGACTTTATTCCATCGTAGCCACGGTAAAGGACGACGAGCACCTGCAGGCGTTGAAAGAAGAGATCGACGGTATAGCCAATCGTCTCACCCAGTCGAAAGATGAGTTGCTGAACAATTTCTATTTCGGCGAAGGCGTGAAGACGAAAGTGGTGCTGACCAAGGGCCTGGAGACGCATCCGATGCACGTGCTCCGTACCGAGAACCGCGACAATGTGTTCGGGGTGGTTACGGGGTGGCAATTGGTCATGCACTACGCGGGCATCCTATTCGTGCTACTCTTCGTGCCGGCTCTGAACCTCTGCGGTATCGTGGCTGGACGTATGGAGCGACGCTCGGCGGAGATGGCCGTGCGCAAGACCTTTGGCGCCAGACGCACAACGCTACTGAACCAAGTGATAGCTGAGAACCTGGTACTGACGACTATCGGAGGCATCATCGGCCTCGTATTTTCGTGGCTCGCCATCTACGGTCTGCGAAGGGAAATCCTCGGCATGTTCTTCGACAATAGCACGCTCAATACGGCTCCGATTGTTGAGGGCGAGATGCTCTTTGCCCCCTCGCTGTTTATTGGAGCCTTTGGGGCGATACTCGTGCTTAACCTGTTGGCCGCCGTCATCCCTGCATGGTGGAGCCTGCGGAAACCGATTGTAGAATCAATGATGGAGAAAAGATGAAACAACTGAAAGAAATATTCGCAAACAAGGCCACAATCTGGCTGTTCGTTGAACTGGTGGTTATCACCGTTGTGGCCTGGGCGGTGTTCGACCCCGCTGTCGTGAACCTCTATTATCGCTGTCGGACGCTCGGTTTCGATACGGACAAGCTGCTCTATGCCGAAACGACCGTCGGCGCGTGGGACGAGGATGCCAGCGAAGAGGACAGGAGTGACCCTTACAACCCTACTGAGGAGCGCCGCCAGCAGATGCTGCGCCAGCTGACGGCTGTGGATGGTGTGGCGTCGGCCTATCTCTACGACGAGGAATACGGCTCCATCGGTTTTACGAGTCATGGCTACTCACCGTGTCGCATCGACAAGGATACGCTCTGGCTGGTGGCTATCCGCTTCGTACCCGACTCTCGTTTCTTCGAGACCTACGGGTTGAAGCCTTTGCCCGGCAGCCCCTCGGCTGAACAGCTCTCGCACCTACAGAAGCGTGACCGGCAGGCAGTGCTGACGCGCTCTGGTGCTATGGCGCTCTTCGGGAGCATCGACGTGTTGGGGCGCAAGATTACCATCTGCTATGGTGACCCCGACATCGTCGTGACGGTGGTAGGCGTGGTGGAAGACTTCCGCAAGTCGATGAATAATACCTTGCAGTCGCTAATCATCAGATCCGACAGCCTGAGCAAAACCGAATGCCGCTATGTGATTCGACTGAAGGAGGGGGTGGATGCCCAACGCTTCGTAGAGGAACATGGGCGCGAACTCATCAACAACTGTCAGACGGGCTTCAACCGCATCAGCCGCCTGATGACATTTGAAGAGCATTTGGAGCAGCAGGAACTCGACGAGGGCCGCACGCAGGAGGTGAACCGCAGTCTGGCTCTCGCCCTGTTCTTCCTTATCAATCTGATGCTGGCTGTTATTGGCACCGTGTGGCTCCACGCCAAGCGCCATACGGAGGAGTGTGGCGTGCGCCGTGCTTTCGGAGCCACCCGTTGGCGTGTTCTTTGGGATTTCCTTTGGCGTAACGCCCTGCTGGCCACCGCAGCCGTCGCCGTGGGACTCGTCATCTATCTCAATTACGCCTATAGTGGCCTCACGGTGGAATATGGTAAAGAACACTGCGAGACGCTCTATATGAATAACATCATCGACGTGCCCACCGACAAGACGTGGGTCGATTACTTCTGGCCCCACTTCCTCGTGGTCTCCTCCGTCGTGTACATTATTATATTATGTACTGTTCTCATCGGTACCGCCATCCCCGCCGTGAAGATTATCAAGACGAAGATTACCAACGCACTAAGGGATGAATAAGATAGAATAAATAAACATAATAAACATAATAAACAAAAGAACAATGGAAACAGTGATTAAACTAACGGGCATCAACAAAATCTACCGTACCGACGAAGTGGAGACACAGGCGTTGGAGAATGTGAACCTCGAAGTGCGCAAGGGCGAGTTCCTGAGCATCATGGGGCCGTCGGGCTGCGGCAAGTCGACGCTGCTCAACATCATGGGACTGCTTGACGAGCCAACGAGCGGCGAGATTGAGCTGTGCGGCACAAAGATAGACCCGAAACTGAGCGACAACCGCCTCGCTGAACTGCGCAACAAGACGCTGGGCTTCGTCTTCCAGTCGTTCCACCTCATCCCGACGCTCAACGTCCTCGACAACGTGCAGCTGCCGCTCATCTACCGTGGCGTGCGCAGCGGCGAGCGCATCCGACTGGCCAAGGAGGTCATCGAGCGCGTCGGCCTCTCTCACCGCATGAAGCACCGCCCCACGCAGCTCTCCGGCGGACAGTGCCAGCGCGTGGCCATCGCCCGCGCCATCATCGGCAACCCTGAAATCCTCCTGGCTGACGAGCCAACGGGTAACCTCGACTCGAAGATGGGTGCGGAGATCATGGAACTGCTCCACCGCCTGAACCGCGAGGACGGCCGCACCATCGTCATGGTGACCCACAACGAGCAGCAGGCCGCCCAGACAGACAGGATTATCAAATTCCTCGACGGACGACAGATACAGTGATAAAAGAACCACAGTTTATTTTCGACCACGAATTTCACGAATTACACGAATGATTAAGATCATACGACACGCCTTTGCACTCATTCGCGAAGACAAGCTCTTC
Organism: Prevotella sp.; assembly: GCA_045112595.1. Classification (GTDB taxonomy): domain Bacteria; phylum Bacteroidota; class Bacteroidia; order Bacteroidales; family Bacteroidaceae; genus Prevotella. The sequence continues at coordinate 7,125 of JBGUIA010000096.1, forward strand.
TCCGCTATCTACGTCGCGGGCACAGCGGTGGCCATCGCCTCGGCAATGGTGGTGGCGCTCATCCTGCACATCCGCATCAGCAATATCTATCCTGAGGAGCACCGCGACCGCACGGTGTACCTGAAAAGCTACTTCAAGAACGACAAGGGAGCATTCGTGGGTTACTCCGGCTATTCTCCCCTTGCCGTTGAGGAACTGTTCAGCCACCTGAAGTGTGCCGAGGTGGTCAGTGCCAACATGGACAACAGCTATGTCTATCGCTTCACGGCCTGCGAGGAGCTGGGCAAGCAGGAGATGCCGGTGACGATGAAGTTCACCGATGCCAACTTCTACCGCCTCTACGACTTCCAGTTTGTCAGCGGCAGGCCCTACACCGATGAACAACTGCAGCATGCCGAGAAGTGCATCGTTATCACCGACGTGCTGGCCCGCCGGGTGTTTGGAACGACGGAGCAGGTGGCAGGCCGCCAGTTGCTCCTCAACTACCTGCCCTATCGCGTTGTAGGCGTTGTCAGGGAGGTGAGTCCGCTATTGGTCAACTCCTCGGCCGATGTCTACCTGCCCTATACCGTGAATGACTCGCGCAGCCACTGGCAGAGCCGGGACGTGAGCTATGCTGGCGGTCTGGAGGTGACGGTACTGCTGAAGGAGGGCTGCACTTACCAGATGCTGAAGGACGAACTGGAACCCTACCGTGCAAAATACCTCTCGATGCTGCGACAGGCAACGGGCAGGGACTACGAGTTTAGCATTGACGCACAGATGCACTGGGCCAGGACGCTCAACTTCGAAGAATCTTACGATATGTCCACGGGCGACATGCTGTACAACCTGCAATATCCCGCCCTGCTCATGTTGCTGCTCCTGCTGCTGCCAGCCATCAACCTGAGCGGCCTAGTGTCGAACCAGATGGAGGCGCGTATTGCCGAGATGGGCATCCGCAAGGCTTTCGGCGCCAAGCGCCGGACGCTGCTCAGTGAGGTCATCCATGAGAACCTCGTGCTGACGCTCCTGGGCGGCATCGCGGGCTATGCGCTCTCGTGGCTCTTCATCAGCGCCATGTGCAGCAATACCATGTTCCTCACACTGTTCGAGCGCGAGTACGATCCCATCAACAGCGTGTCGCTTCAGCTTGACATGTTCTTCACGCCGACGCTGTTCCTCATTGCCTTCGTCTGCTGCGCCGTGCTCAATCTCATGGCGGCCCTCATTCCTGCCTGGTCGTCGCTGCGCAAACCTATTGTTGAATCATTAAACCAGAAAAGATGAGCATAATACTGAAGAGTCTGTGGACTCGCAAAAAACAGAACGGCTGGATATTTGCCGAGATAGCCATCATCTCCTGCCTGAGTTGGTTCATTGTCGACTTCCTCACCGTCACTTTCTATGCCACCCATTTCTGCATACCGGCAGGCGAGTTTGAGAAAGACCACCTCTGCGTGGGCCAGTTGGGCATCGTCCGCAGTGAGAGTGCCTCTGAGGGGCAAGACATCACCGAGGAAGAGGCCCGTGGGGTCTATGTCATCCGCGACAAGCTGGCCACCATGCCCGAAGTGGCATCCGTCTGCCTCACGCCCGACTATCTGGGGGCCAACCTTCGTTTCTACAACTGGCGCACGCTGGCCCTGGCCGATGACACCACGCGTACCATCGGCTTCTCGCAGTTCTTCTACTACCAGAACGAACATTTCTTCGAGACCCAGGGGCTACGCGCCATTGAGGGCAGTCCCGATGCCGAGACGCTGTCACGGCAGATTGCGCCCGACGGCATCGTCATGACCCGCAGCGTGGCGCAGATGCTCTTCGGCCACGACCATGTGATGGGCAAGCGCGTGGCGATGGTGGACACCCGCTATGAAGGAGGAGAAATCGTCCACGGTGTGGTTGGCTACCACACCATAGCTGGCGTGGTAGAGGACGTGAAGGGTGCGCCCAACGAGCGATACCCCTATGTGGTCTTCTTCCCCAATCCCGGCAGCGGGGCCAGTGCCTACTGCCAACTGCTCGTGCGGCTGAAACCCGATGCTGATGCCAAGATCTTCGTAAAGCAGCTCACGCCTACGCTGACCAACGACTTCCGCGCCGGCATCTGCGTTTTAGGCAGTCTCGAAACCTATCAACAGCACTACGACAAGCAGGTGGCCCACGACTACACGATGTACACCACGCTGGCCACGGTCCCCCTTGTTCTCTTCGGCATCATCGTCGTGCTGGGCACACTGGGCACCTTCTGGCTGCAGATACGCAAGCGCACAGAGGACATCGGCATCATGCGCAGCTTCGGCGCCAAGCGGCGCGACATCTTCCTACAGATATGGGGCGAGGCGGCCGTCCTTACCGCTCTTGCCGTCTTCACGGGCTGTCTTGTCTGGTTTCAAGTTGCCATCCACTGGGATGTGCTCTCAGATGGCAACGCCTACGGCGGCTCCGGCCGCGAGACCGACTGGGTGTCGCAGTTCTGGCCTCATTTCCTCATTGTATCCTCCATCCAGTACCTTTTGCTTCTCGCCATCGTCACCCTCGGCATGGTGGTGCCTACCCTTATAGCTATGTATAAACGTCCCGTAGAAGCTTTGCGGCATGAGTAATATAAATGTATTTTCATCAAGGTATATTTTATATTGCAAAGTTTGGGATGCACGTTGCAAACTTTGCAATGTACATCCCAAACTTTGGAATTAAAAATTCAAAAGGAGAAAACAGATTTATGAAACGACACTATCTTTTGTTCCTCGCCTTGTTGCCACTGATAGGTTGGGCTCATGAGGACACGCTGCGCCTCTCACTCGACGACTGCATCATGATGGCGCGCCGCCAGAGCATCGATGCAGCGGTAGCCTTAGGCGAACTGCGCTCAGCCTATTGGCAGTGGCGCAGCTACCGGGCCGACCTGCTGCCAGAAGTGTCGCTGTCGGGAACGGCACCGTCGTGGAACAAGCGCTACAGCTCGTACCAGCAGGCCGACGGCTCGCTGTCGTTCGTGCGCAACGACTACCTCGGACTGGATGGAGCAGTGAACATCACGCAGAAGCTGTGGCCCACGGGCGGCACGCTCTCGGTGGAGTCGTCGCTCGACTATCTGCACCAGTCGGGTAGCGGCGGGTCGGGCAATCAGTTCATGTCGCTGCCCGTGGCCGTCACCCTCTCGCAGCCACTCTTCAGCGTGAACCACCTGAAGTGGAACCGCCGCATAGAACCACTGCGCTACCGCGAGGCACAGGCGCGCTTCCTCACCGAAACCGAGCAGGTGGCCATGCAAGCCATCAGCCTCTATTTCGGTCTGCTGCTGGCCGGCGAACAGGTGAACATCGCCCGCCAGAACCTGCAGACAGCCGAGAAACTCTACGAGGTGGCCCAGGCCAAGCGACGCATGGGCACCATCAGCGAGAACGACGTGCTGCAACTGCGCCTCGACGTGCTCACCGCCCGCAGTGCCCTGACCAACAGCGAGAGCAATAGACAGGCCCGCCAGTTCGCCCTCCGCTCGTTCCTCGACGTGGAAGCAGACATAGAGCCAGTAGCGCCTGGGGATGTGCCACAGGTGCATCTCGAATTCGACAACGTGCTGAGTCACGCCCTCCAGAACAACGCCCTCGCCACTACCATGCGCCGCCGCCAGATGGAGGCCGACTACGCCGTGGCCTCGGCCCGCGCCAACCGCCAGAGCATCAACCTCTACGCCCAACTGGGCTACACCGGCACGGGCGACAACATGAACAGCGCCTACCGCAACCTGCTGAGCAACGAGGTGGTCTCGGTGGGCATCACCGTGCCGCTGCTCGACTGGGGCAAGCGTAAGGGGCAGCGCAAGATGGCCGAGTCGAACCGCGACATCATCCAGGGCCAGCTGCGCCAGCAGTCGCAGGACTTCCGCCAGGACATCTTTATCCTGACCGAGCAGTTCAACAACCAGGCCGAGCAACTGCGCATCGCCTGCGAGGCCGACACCATCGCCCGCCGCCGCTACCACACCAACGTCGAGACGTTCAAGATTGGCAGCATATCGACCCTCGAACTCTCTGATGCGCAGAAAGCCAAGGACCAGGCCCGCATTGGCCGCATCCAGCAGCTCTTCAACTACTGGTACTATTACTATCAGCTCCGCAGCATCGCCCTCTGGGACTTCGAGCGCAACTGCGAACTCACGGCAGACGTAGAACGTCTCATTGAACATTGATCATTGAACATTAGATATATGAAGAACGATAATCAGACAATGGACAGGGCGATTCCTGTCAGCGAACAAAGACGATGCAAACTCCGTCGCGCTGCCGTGGCCGTTGCCATCGCATTAGCGGTGCTCGGCGCAGGTGCCTGGCTCGGCACGCAGATGATTCCGACCCTCGACCGCAAGGCACTCATCATCTCAGCGGTGGACCGCGGCACCATCGACGTCAGCGTCTCGGCTACGGGGCGCATCGTGCCCGCCTTCGAGGAAATCATCGTGTCGCCCATCAGTTCGAAGATTCTTGAGGTCTATGCCCATAGCGGCGACAGCGTGGACGTCGGCACGCCCCTGCTGCGCCTCGACTTGCAATCCGCCGAGACCGACTATTCCAAGGCCCTCGACGAGCGCGAGATACGCCGTCAGCAGACCGCCCAGTTGAAAGCCAACGTCGAAACCCAACTCTCCGACCGCCGGATGCAGATTGAGGTGAAGGAGATGGAACTCTCGCAACTCGAAGCCCAACTGCGCAACGAACTCTACCTTGACAGCCTCGGTAGCGGCACCCGCGACCGTGTACGTCAGGCCGAGACAACATTAAAAACCGCCCAGATGCAACTCTCGCAACTGCGCCAGCAGTACCAGAACGAGCAGCGCGTGCGCCAAGCCGACCTCCGTATGCAGCAGTTACAGAACGGCATCTTCGAGAAGGGACTCGACGAGAAGCGCCGCACCCTCGACGATGCCAAGATCCGCTCGCCGCGCCGTGCCACGCTCACCTACATCAATAGCGAGGTGGGCAGCACCATCGGCGCGGGTCAGAAGATTGCCGTGGTCAGCGACCTCACGCACTTCAAGGCCGAGTGCGAAATCTCCGACAGCCACAGCGAGCGCGTCCGCGTCGGCGGTGCCGTCATCCTGCGCATCGGCAAGGAACGCCTCACGGGCATCATCAACACCGTCACGCCCCTGAGCCAGAGCGGTGCCATCACCTTCACAGTCGTGCCCGACAACATGTCGCACCCGCGTCTCCGCTCCGGCCTCAGAACGGAAGTCTTCGTCATCACCAGCATCAAGGACGACGTGCTCCGCATCCACAACGGCTCCTTCTACAGCGGCCCCGGCGACTACACCCTCTTCGTCCTCGACGGCGACATGCTCCACCCCCGTCAGGTCCGCCTCGGCGAGTGCAACTACGACTATATCGAAGTCATTAGTGGCCTCTCCCCCGGCGAGCAAGTCATTGTCAGCGACATGACGAAGTACAAAGGAAAGGAGAAACTGAAGGTGGAATAAGATGACATATATGCAAGAATTAGAGAAACGCGAGCCAATTATGTGCCCAAACACATGAAATCCTAAAAATAGTTTTAGACTTTCACCCTCGGCACACAGTTTATAGCTTTATTGAAGACTAACTTGCATATTATTTCATAACTTTGCAGACAATTAAACGAAACGAATATGAACAAGAAATCAATTATTACGATGATGCTCGCCCTCGTCACAATGGCGGGGCAGGCACAGACAAAGACAGCAACTGTCACTGGTTATTCACCCGCACTTAAAGACGGCACGTTGGTACTGGCCGGAACAGGCACTATTGGGAATGTTGTAGATACAGTCCAAGCTGGACGGTTCGCCTTCACTCTACCCGTAGAGGAACTCACCGAAGGTTTTCTCGGTTTAATGGGTGAAGGTTGTCCCAATTTTAATTTAACCCTCTTCCTACGTCCCGGTGTGACTGTGAAATTGACAGGCAATGACTGCTTCTACCCTTTATGGAAAGTGGAAAGCCCTTTGTCAGAACAGCAGACTCAGAGCCGTATAATGGAGTATTGCCGTGACGTGGTAACGGAATTAATGCAGATGGATTTGGATAAAAAGCCTTGGGAAGAGAGAGAAATCGTCGAAATGAAGTGGATGAAGCAACGAATGGACATCCTGCCCTCACTGCCTGTGGACGCAGCTACGATCCGTGCACTATGGGGCATATCCATGACGGCAAAGAACACTCCAAACTTCCCACACATGGAGCAGTTAAAGCAACTGGAAAAGAAAATTGTCGCACGGGCTCCTAAAGGATTTGAGGAGCAACTGGCAGAGATTCACAACTATGTCTATCCACCACGACTTTTGCAGGTGGGTGATGAAGCTATTGATGCCGAACTCCTTGATATGCAAGGACAGAAACACCATCTATTTGAAACCTTTTCCAATGACAAATACGTATTGCTCGACTTCTGGGGCATCGGTTGTGGTCCTTGCATGATGTCTGAGCCTGAGATGAGAGAGGTCTACGAGAAAATGAAGGATAAACTGGAAATCGTCGCTATCAATCAGAACAAACTATCTGAGTGGCAGAAGCATGAATTCAGCAAACGCATCGTTGGGAAAAACTGGAACAACGCCATGAAGGACATTAGTAGCCGATACTGTGATGTGGGTGCCATCCCTTATTATGTAATGATTTCGCCTGATAAGCGCATCGTCTGGAAGGCAGTGGGCTATCAGCCTGGATATTTCCTGGGTATGGCTGAAGCCCTCAATGGGCCTAAGCAGGACAACAGTTCCAATCTCCAGTTCGCCATCCGGAAAGTCGAAACCAAAGTTGATGGAACCACTATCAGTTTCCGCTATTATGGCCATAAGGATTACTGGTTCCGTATCGCCAAAGACTCCTATCTTAACGCTAATGGCAAGAAATACAAACTAACAACAGCTGATGGCATCAAACTCGACGAGAACAACTATACTCAGGTGAAAGCCTCCGAATCTACAAACGAGTTTTTAGGCAACACTTACTATATCGACTTCACACTTACCTTCGAACCGTTCGACACCATCCCCGCTACTTTCGACTTCATAGAGGGCGACGGCGATGGTGCTTTCGTCATCCGCGATGTTTCTATAGAATGACAAATTATGAAGAGGCAAACTATCATTACCATCCTCCTCGCTCTCGTCACAGTGGCGGGACTAGCCAAGACAAAGACAGCAGAAGTTAAAGCGGATTCTTTGCTGTTATTTGTACAGGCTGGCGACAGTTGCATGCGGCAGTATAACACCTTTGAGGCGCTGAAGTATTATCAAGAGGCGTATGCCATTGCAAAAAGCCGAAGTCAGCAGCAGGCTGTAGAACAGCATGACCTTCCTCTTGACAAGTTTGATGAACTGCCTGAGGAGAAACAGGATGAGATTATTGAGCATCTGAAGCAATCTGCTGAAAACAGTTCGATAGTGGACTGCATGGTTCAGATGAAACTCGCAAATTGCCATTATAAGCGTGGCAACTATCGCGAGACTGCCAATCTTCTGAAACTGGTACCTGAGGACAGCCTCTCCCACGATGCCTTCCGCCAGCTATGCTTCAGCTATCAGAAACAGGGCGACAACGACTCCTTTATCTACTGGGCCAGTCAGCTGAATTACCGTTATCCTATGGATGGCGAGATAGTTGCTAATCTCATACTCGCACATGTCAAAGCCCAACAACCGCAGAATGGTATTGTCCATGGACTAATATACAGCCAGAGGGATTCCACCAATATCCTCGTGAACAGGGCACTGGCCGATGCATGGTTCATCAATCGTGATTTTACAGCGGCCGCCAAGTTATACGATCGGCTGCTGGAGCAGGGTGACTCTACTTTCAACACCTTGTATTCCGCAGGTATGTGCTATGCTCAGATCGAAGACTTGGAACAAGCCTACCACTATCTACAGTTGGCTTTCCTGATGAGTGGCATGCAGCACTACGGCTGCGCCTACCGTCTTGGGGTGGTCTGCATCGACACAAAGCGTTATCCTGAGGGGCTTGGCTATCTCGATCTAGCCAAACAACTGATGCGCCCCGACACCACTATTATGAAGGCCATTACACTCTCGCAGGGCGAGGGCTACTACCTGACACAGCATTACGAAGAGGCCGTCACGGCGTGGAAGGAACATCTCGCCTATAACCCAACTTCCATCGCCACCTATTATAATATTGCGAATGCCTACGCCTATCTCCTCAAAGACGACAAGCAGGCAGAATCATATTATCGCCAGTTCCTTGACCTCGCCCGCAAGGAGGAGAAACCGACGGATAAACTCAAGGAGATGATCAAGAGCGCCGAGGACATGATAAAGGATTTTGACTTGAATAGAAAACTATCACAACAAAACAATCAATGAACAAGCGAACCATCATCACCATCCTGCTCGCTCTCGTCACAGTGGCGGGGCAGGGGCAAATCAAATGCCACGTCGAAGGTACATTAGAGACCGATACGTGGGGCGATGAAGTCATCATCTGCGAGGCAGGGACTGACCTGCGCGTTGTGGACGAACCGCGCTTTCATGTGAAAGCCAAGGACGGACGTTTCACCTATGACATCGAGACCGACTTCCCAAGGCTCTATGTGGTATTCTTTCTGAAGCAATACGAAACAGGACGTTTGTTCTTGGGCAAGTTCATCGCCGAGAACTGCAACGTGAACGTCACGATGTATAAAGACAAACGTGTGCGTATCGTCAGCAACGGCGAGGAAGGACGCAAGCACGCGGTGAAGGATAGCATAGAAAAAGTACGTTTCTGGAACCCCGTCGAGGTGATTGACAATCAGATAGACGACGAGAGCCATAGGGCGGAGTTCTACAAAGCAGACTTCATTTCCACTGTTAGCAAAGCACGGTCTTTGAATGTGGATAGTCTGCCGCAGACGTATGTCGATTCTATCCGTCAAGTGGTCGATTACTACATGCAGAACAAACGTGCAAGATATACCGACGCTGGCTGGCAGTTGATGCAGCGTCGTGACAGCATCACCGCCAACTTGGTTCCCTTCCGCTTTGCCTACGACGCAGAGCACCCAATGCTTTGGACGCTTTACGATGTACTTGATGCCATCCAAGCCCTCAAGCATGCAGACGTCTATGTGAACTTCGACAATTCGCAGTTTGAACCGTATCTGACGCTCTATCACGACAAACTCATCAATTACTACCCCGGCCACCCCATTCACGACCAGATTGTCACAACTGAGACGGCCTACCGCCTACAACCAGGCAGACCCTACATCGACTACACGGTGCGAAACACAGACGACCAGCTCGTTCCTATCTCCACGCTCACAAAAGGCAAAGTGGCTCTTATCGACCTCTGGGCGTCGTGGTGTGGTCCCTGCCGTCGTCACAGCATTGCCATGATTCCCATCTATGAGAAATACAAGGACAAAGGCTTCACCGTCATTGCCATCGCCCGTGAACGTAATCGCCAAGCGATGGAAAATGCAGCGAAGAAGGACGGCTATCCTTGGCAGAGTCTGTTGGAGCTGAACGACGAGAACGGTGTGTGGCGCAAGAACGGAGCTGGCAATGCAGGAGGTGCCATGTACCTCATCGACCGCGACGGCACCATCCTCTCCACCTCCACAGATGCCGAGGAACTGGAGCCGATTATCAAGAAAGCATTAAACATCGAATAAAGCATGACACGCCACTGTTTAAATAGTTAAATTGAATTAAGGAAGTACGAAAAATCATACTTTTGGTTTGCCGAATCAGTATTTCTTCGTATCTTTGCGCCAAAAGTACGATAAATCATACGCTGATGGATATAGGAACAGTGATTAAGGAGCGCAGGGCATTGCTGGGAATCTCGCAGCAAGACCTCTCGGATTACTCTGGAGTAGGCATCTCTACAGTCAAGGATTTGGAGCGTGGCGTGGGCAATCCGTCGCTACAGACACTACAGAAGATACTGGATGTGGTGGGTATGGAAATGGTATTGCAGGTAAAACAGACCGTTAAATAGCATAGAGCATGAGAAAAGTGAATGTGTATTACGGCGATGTATTTGCCGGGCAGCTCGTTGAGTTGTCAAGGGGCAACTATGAGTTCACCTACGATGATGCTTTTCGTGCCGACGGCAGCACCCCTCCTGTGTCTGTCAACTTGCCCAAGAGCCAGAAGGTGTATCACTCGGAGCGCATCTTCCCCGTATTCACCAATATGTTGCCTGAAGGAGCCAACCGCAGGGCATTGTGCAGAGCGAGGAAAGTTGACGAGAACGATTTTTTCGGAATGCTGGAGATGATTTGCGGCATGGATGCCATCGGGAAGTTTGTACTTAAAAGACCGGAAGAATGAAGACGATAGAAGTATGCCCATCGACATTGCGACCAGGTTTTTCTGCCTATTCGCCCCAAGCCGTCAAGGAATTGTTTGACGGTGTGGCGGTTTCGCCGTTTATTGACATCGATTTCGAGAACGAGCGCGACCAGCAGCAGGCGATGGAGAACATGAACAATATGTCAATTTCTGGTGCTCAGGAGAAATTCTCAGCCATCATTGATGACGGGAAAATCCGTCTGACTCATAAAGGCGAACAAGCCACCTATATCCTGAAGCCGGCACCTTTCAACCTGAGTCTCTCCACCCGCAAACAGATTCCTGCCAACGAGCACCTGACCATGCAGATAGCATCTCAGGTCTATGGCATACGCACAGCCAGCAATGGTCTGTGTTTCAGCAACAGTGGCCAGCCGGTGTATATCACGAAGCGCTTTGACGTGATAAACGGCGTGAAAGAGAGTTCGCAGGAGGACTTTGCCACCGTTCTGCAGATGACGGAGGAAGGCAGCGACAGCAATTTTAAATATCATGGCAACTATGCGCAGATAGCAGATGCCATCCGGCAGTTTGTGCCTGCATGGATGCCACAGATGGAGCAGTTCTTCCGGATGGTAGTGTTTGATTATCTGTTTGCTAACGAGGATGCCCACATGAAGAACTTTTCATTGATAAACAGAAACGGCGAGTATTTCCTGGCTCCTGCATACGATCTTATCAATACCTGCATCCATATCCAAAGTGGCAGCGACCTGGGACTGATGGACGGGCTTTCGCCAGATATTGAGAAAAGCGATGTGTATGACAGGACGTTGCATCCCTGCAGGCTGGACTTTGAACGATTCGCGGAAAGAATCGGATTGCCGAAGAAACGTGCTGCCTCCGTGCTCGATATGTTTATGGAGATTCCACAAGAGACATACGCACTCATCGACCACTCCTTCTTGAATGACAAGATGAAACGCACTTACAAGCGTGTTATAGAGGAGCGGAAAACACGTTTCATTCGACAGTCAGAATAAATCGTAAATTGTAAATAGTCAAATAGTAAATTAATTCGATGATTCTCGTAGTTGATGACGATAAAAACATCCGGCTCTCGCTGAAGCTCATACTGGAGCGCAACGATTATGAGGTGGCTCTGGCCGAGGGGCCGAAGGAGGCGATGCAGATTGTCCGCAACACACCGGCGGTGGAGCTGGTGCTGATGGATATGAATTATAGTATATCCACTGACGGCGAGGAAGGACTGACACTGCTGAAGCAGGTAAAGGTGTTCCGCCCCGAAGTGCCTTGTATCCTGATGACGGCCTGGGGCAGCATCGACCTGGCCGTGCAGGGTATGCGGGCCGGCGCCTTCGACTTCATCACCAAGCCGTGGGACAATGGTGTGCTGTTAGACAGGATCGAGACGGCCATCAAGATAAACAATGCAAGTCCTGCGACTCAGCCAATCCAAAGTTCACCCATTGTCGGCACCTCCCTCTCTGGCATTCTCGCTACCGTGGCCCGCGTGGCTCCTACCAATGCGCCCGTCTTGATTACTGGTGAGAGCGGTACGGGCAAGGAACTCATCGCAGAGGCTATCCACCGACAAAGCCAACGGGCCAATGGGCCGTTTGTGAAGGTGAACCTCGGCGGCATCTCCACGTCGCTGTTCGAGAGCGAGATGTTCGGACACAAGAAAGGCTCGTTTACTGATGCCAAGGCCGACCGTATCGGCCGTTTTGAACTGGCCAAGGGCGGCACAATCTTCCTCGACGAGATTGGCGAACTGTCGCTGGCCAGCCAAGTGAAATTGCTGCGGGTGCTGCAAGACCAGACCTACGAGGTGCTGGGCGACAGTCAGACACGCCGAACGGATGTCCGTGTGGTCTGCGCCACCAATGCCGACCTTCGCACGATGGTTGAAGAAAAGACCTTCCGTGAGGACCTGTTCTACCGCATCAATATCATCAATCTCCATCTGCCGCCTCTGCGTGACCGCCGTGAAGACATACCACTGCTGGTTGATCACTTCCTCCGGATGGCTTGCGAGGCAAACGGCCTCCCGCCTGTCACCGTCTCGATAGAGGCCATCGGCTATCTCCAGACACTTCCGTTCCCTGGTAATATCCGAGAACTGAAGAATATGGTGGAAAGGGCTCTGCTGATGAAAGATCCTGCCGCCAGTCAGCTCGCTGCCGCCGACTTCGCGCTCTTGTCCAAGGATATTCCGTCGGGAAAACCGATGGGCACAGAACCCGCCACCCTCGACTCCATGGAGCGCAACGCCATTGCAGCCTGCATTGCCAAACACAACGGCAACCTCTCTCTTGTCGCTAAGGAATTGGGCATCAGCCGTGGTGCCCTGTACCGCAAAATAGAAAAGCACGGACTATGAAGCTGAAGCATTATTTCCTCCTCCTTGCAGTAGGCATTGTCCTGTTGGCCGGCGTAGCACTCTTCGCTACGTTCCGCAGACATCCCACATTATTCTACGTCACCGAGGGCTTTGTAGTCCTGATATTGTTCTACCTTTGGTACTTTTACCGCAAGACCATCCGACCATACGATACCCTGATTGGCGGCATGGAACTGGTGCGGGAACTCGACCTGACGACACGCCTCGCTCCTTCGGGACAACATGAGACTGACATCATCGTCCGCACGTTCAACGACCTGCTGGGGCGTCTGCGCAGCGAGCACCTCAGGCTCGAAGAGCAATACACTTTCCTCAACCTGCTTATCGATGCTTCGCCGATGGGTGTCATCCAGTGTGACCTCGACGGCAACACAACGTCCATGAATCCCGCAGCCCGTGAGATGCTGTCGCCAAGTATCGAGGAAACCATCCACGCACTGCCTCTTGGCGAGACGACTACCGTGCGCATTCCTGGCGGCCCGCAACTCTTCCGCATCAGCCACCTCAGTTTTCCTGACCGTGGCTTCCAGCATCCTTTCTTCCTGATTGAGTCACTGACATCAGAAATACGCCTTGCCGAGAAAGCCGCCTACGAGCGCGTCATCCGTATGATTGCCCACGAGGTGAACAACAGCGTGGCGGGCATCATAGGCAGTCTCACCGGCGACGAAGCCGAACGGCTCACCGCCCTCTCATCCTTTGTTTCACGCTTTGCCGAAGTCGTAAAGATTCCACAACCGCAACTGCAACTCTGCGACCTCAGCGAGGAGGTGGAAGCCTGCCGTCCCTTCCTCGAAAACCTGTGTACGCAGGCGCACGTCCATATTGACTTCCATTTGACCGACGAAGCCGTACCCGTTCATCTTGATACCGTCCTTTTCCAGCAGGTGCTTATCAACATCGTCAAGAATGCTGTGGAGAGTATCGGGACGACACAAGGACTTGTCACACTTGAAGTCACCACGCCAGCTACGCTCACCATCACCGACAATGGTCATGGCATCCCGCCGGCTATAGCGAAGAATCTCTTCACTCCGTTTTTCTCTACCAAGCCCCAGGGCCAAGGCCTCGGTCTTCTGCTCATCCGCGACATTCTTACTTCTCATCACTGCACCTTCAATCTGCTTACAGACCCAGAAGACCATCTCACTCGCTTTACTATCCAATTTCCCCATAAATAATAGTCAAATGATAGTGGAAAAAAAGGCGAATAGAAGGAAAAGATTAAAGTGTCTGAAGTGACAGAACAAAAGCGACATGGCATCCTTGGCGCGGTGTATCAGCCAGTTCGAGCATACCGCCTTGCTGAATCACCATTCTGCGACTTAGAGACAAGCCGATTCCGCTACCGCTTCGTTTGGTGGTGAAGAATGGTACAAAGAGTGACTGGCGATTTTCGGCAGGGATGGGAAGGCCATCGTTACCTATATACAGACTCACTTGTTTATCGTGAAGACTGTCTTCAAGGACATCTATGAGCAACTTCTGTGCATTGGCCTCGATGGCATTCTTTACTAAGTTCATCAATACCTGGCGTAACATACCTGCATCAGCACTGACTTTCAAATTAGGAGAGACGTTTACTTCCCATGCCAATTGGGGATAGGCTTTGCTGATATCGTCAATCATCGTTCGCAGAGTGACTTCGCCCATTTTCGGTTTCTCCAGTTCAGACATTTTCCGGTAGTTAACCACAAAGTTACTCATGTGTTGAGAAGTTTCAAAGATGGCACGGATGCCGTCCTCAAGCGGCGTACCCTTTACATCGGAACGGTTCAACAATGACTGGCTGATGCTGGTGATGGGCGCTGTGGCGTTCATCATCTCGTGTGTCAGTACACGGGTGAGCCGCTCCCACGATTCCACCTCGTTCTGGTTCACCTGCTGACGGATGGTCTCACCCAACTGATTCAGCGTTTCCTGCATGGCGCGTTCGCCAGGCAGCAGGCCGTGTGTAGGCATACGGAAGGTGAAGTCACGATTACGGATGGCTTCCTGCATCAGATGGGCACGAAGACGAAGTTTCCGCTGATGATGAATAAATGCAATCAGCAGAACTACGCACACGATACCTATTATAATAAGAAGCCACATCATAGCCGTTTCATCTTATTGTAGAGCGTCTGTCGGGTAATTCCAAGAAGTTCTGCAGCCTGAGTGAGATTGCCGTGACAATGGTCGATGGTACGACGGATGTGTTCCTTTTCCATCTCATCGAGGCTGATGATTTCGTTCTGCATATCGAGCACATCCTTCAACTTGCGTACCAGTTCATCATTGTCCCACGGCTTGGTGATGAAGTCGGCCGCTCCGTTCTTCAATCCCTTTACAGCCAGATTGACATCGGCGTATGCAGTCAGCAATACGACTGGCGCCTGCGGATGCTGCTTACGGATGGTTCGAAGCCAGAACAGACCTTCGTTGCCATTGTTGACACCAAGCGTAAAGTTCATGTCGAGCAGGACTAAGTCGACGGGCTGCTGGGCCATCAACTTCAGGATTTCTTCGGGCTGGGTAGTGGTCAGTACACGCTCGAAAGTATCATCCAGCAGATAGTGCATCGCTGTCAGAATTGAAGCATTGTCATCTACGATAAGTATGGTTCCGTACTTGTTCATGGGTGCAAAGTTACTACTTTCCGTCTAAAAATCATACAAAGGGGTGTATAAAAATTAGACGATCTGCATCCAGGCAACCTAAAATGCTTGCAGAGTATGAAATAAACATCTAACTTTGCATCAGCGAAAACAAGAATTGAGTATGAAACAAGCATTGATAATCCTCCTTGTGTTTACAGCCGGACAGTCACTGGCTCAGGGCGAGTGGTCCATGCAGCAGTGTATGCAGTACGCTGTGGAGCATAACCACGAAGTGAAGCGTGCAGAGCTGGAACTTGACAACTACAAGGCCAGCAAGACTGGAGCCATCGGACGATTCCTGCCTTCTGTGGATGCCAGCATCGGTGCCCAGTACAACTTCGGACGTGCCATCAACCCTGAGACAAACGGCTATACCGATGTGAGCACCTTCTATAATGGCTACTCGTTATATGCCTCACTACCTGTCTTCGATGGCTTCAGCCGCATTCATGCTTTGAAAGCCGCCGGGGCCAGTACATTGATGGGGCGAGCCAGCTTGCGCCAGAAGCAGGATCAGACCGCATTGAATGTCCTGCAAGCTTACACCAATGTTGCCTATTACGAAGGTTTGGTCAAGATGGCTGACGAGAAAGTGCAGGAAACAGAACTACTACTGAAACAGATACGCCTGTTGGAAGAGGTGGGACGCAAGAGTGCTGCTGATGTGGCTCAGGTAGAATCACAGAAAGCAGAAGCCGACTATGAGCTGACCCGCCAACAGAATCTCTATGCATCGGCCATGCTGGAACTGAAGAAGACGATGGCTTTCCCCATGCAGGATACGTTGTTGCTGTCAGTCCGTAACGTGCGAACTCTAAGTCCGTCAGGTACGAACTCAGAGTCCGCAACGTACGGACTGGGACTCGTACAAGAATTGAATCCGGAACTACAGGCTGCCCAATATCAAGTGCAAGCCAGCAAACATGAGTGGCATCAGGCCCGCGCAGCCTTTTATCCATCTCTCTCGTTGAGTGCGGGTCTGAACACCACTTACTATCATACGCTTCATTCCGATGTTGGAGAGTCATTCAGCAATCAGTTCAATAACAATATGGGTGAATATGTGGGTGCCACATTGAGTATTCCCCTGTTCAATCGCCTGCAGACCATTACGAGCATACGGAAGGCCAAGAACAACTATCGTATTGCCCAGGAGACATACAAGCAGAAACAGCTGGAGTTGGAGAAACTCAGTCGTGAGGCTTGGCAGGACTGGCAAGGCTATCTGAAACAGACAGTGCAGATGGTGGAGAAAGTAGAAGCCGACAGCATCGCCTATCAACTGACGAAACGCCAATTTGAAGAAGGGTTGAGTACGGCTATCGACTTGCGTACCACTTCAGCACAATTGCTTAACTCAAAGGCAACGCTGCTGCAGTGCCAACTGATGGCGATGGTGAAGGAACAATTGGTAAGATATTATAACGGAGAAACGATATGGACAGAATAATAGAAAAGACAAAGTCGCAAAGACTGATGAAGTATTGGCCGTATGCTGGAGGCGGTGTATTGTTGCTGCTAATAATCTGTTGGCTGGTTTTTGGCAATCACGCCTCTACGCTGAAAGTCAATGCCGATGACCTGACAATGAGTGAGGTAACACGTGCAGAGTTCAAGGATTATGTGCGCACCAACGGACAGGTAATGCCCATCCAGGTGGTGCAGATCTCGCCCGAGGAAGGTGGCATCGTGATGGAGAAGATAGTAGAAGAGGGTTCGCACGTCAAAAAGGGCGATGTCATCGTCCGTCTGAGCAACTCGAATCTCGACCTTCAGATTCTGAATGCTGAGGCAGAACTTGCCGAGAAACAGAATCTGCTGAGAAACACCCAAGTGGCCATGCAGCAAGACCGACTGAATAACCAGACGGAACAGGCTCAGTTGGATATGGACACGCAGCGCAAACAGCGCACATTCGAGCAGAACAAACGACTCTATCAGGAGGAACTCATTAGTCGTGAAGACTATATCCAGTCGCAGGAAGACTATCAGCTCTCTGCCAAGAAACGTTCGTTAGTATCGAAGCGCCTGAAGCAGGACAGCATCTATCGCACAGTTCAGATGGACCAGATGGAAGATAACCTCGACAACATGCGAAAGAACGTGGTGCTCGTCCGTCAGCGCAAGGATAAGCTCGAAGTACGGGCTAACATCGATGGCGAGTTAGGCCTGTTAGATATTGAACTGGGTCAGAGCATCAGCCCCGGGCAGAAGATTGGTCAGTTGAACGACCTCTCTGACTATAAGGTGCAAGCACAGATAGACGAACACTACATCGATCGAGTTCGTCAAGGCTTGACGGCTACATTTACTCGTGGCGATAAGCAATACCAGTTGCAAGTCCGCAAGGTCTATCCAGAAGTTCGTGAAGGCAAATTCCGTTGCGACTTCGTCTTCCGAGGGGAGCGTCCTGAGAACATCCGCACAGGCCAGACCTACTACATCGACCTCGAACTGGGTCAGCCCGAGCAGGCCGTCCTCATCCCTCGTGGAACCTTCTTCCAAACCACCGGCGGACAATGGATCTTCGTACTCGACAAGAGTGGCACAAAAGCCTATCGCCGCAATATCCGCATAGGCCGTCAGAACCCGCAGTATTACGAAGTCCTCGAAGGCTTGGAGCCCGGCGAGCGCGTCGTCACCAGCGGATATGAGGCATTCAAAGATAATGAGGTGTTGATTATAAAGTAGAAGAGAATATGAAGAGTTACCTGAAATTTCTGAGCCGTCACAGGCTGTTTACCATTATCAATATCGTAGGGCTTTGCCTATCGATGGCGTTCCTGCTGTTGCTGGGCGACCTTATCTATCGCCAGACAACGGTAGAGAACTACCAGACACGAGGCGACCGTATCTTCGTAGTAGGTAATGAAGAGTTTATGATGTCACACTTCCGTGTGGGTCAGAAACTGCAAGACCGTTTCCCTGAGATAGAAGACTGGTGTTCCGCATCGGGTATGGAGATGACATTTACCATCAAAGGGCAGGAGGCGAAGACAAAGACGCTGCTCACAGCGCCAAACTTCTTTGAGTTCTTCGACTACAAGTTACTCAATGGAGATAAGAAGAAGGTGCTCAATGCGCCTAATCATATGGTAGTTAGCAAGAAGTTTGCTCAGCGTTATTGGCCAGATGGTGATGCTGTAGGCAAAGAAGTCGTTCTTGGCGACGAAAAAGATGCCGACGGACACATTACCTATACCGTCAGCGGTGTGATGGACGATTTCGACCGTTCAGTTATCCCTGACACATACGAATGTGTGGTTAATCTGGAGAATCTGCGCCAGCTTCATGCCTCGGCATACACTGAGACCATGAACAATGCTGCCAGTTGTGTGCTGTTCCTGATGGAGCGCGAAGGATGCAACCTTCGTAGTAAGATAAGCGATATGCGCGATTATCTGAAGACCTTCTTCTGGATCTATCGGATGGAAGCCGTAAAGGAGTTGACGCTTACCCAGCTCTCTACGCTCTATTACGATGCCAAGGAGTGTTCTTTTGAGGGTGACGACCTTAATCATGGCAGTCGCGATATGGCTCATCTTTACGTGGTAATTGCCTTACTTGTATTGGTGTTCGCCATCTTCAACTATGTAAACCTGAGCGTGTCGCTTACCACAGAGCGTTCTAAGGAGATGGCAACAAGACGACTGTTGGGTCTGTCTCGCCTGCAAGTCTTTGCAAAACTGATAGGCGAAAGTATCCTCTTTACTGCGATGGCTTTCGTCATTGCCTATCTGATGGCACTTTCTCTGCAAGACAAGGCGATGGAAATGGCTAACTGTCCATTGAATTTGCTGAAGGATACAGGCGTTATTACTATTATTGCTTTCCTGCTCGGCATTATCCTCGTAGGCTCAATGGCAGGTTTCGCACCAGCCACGATACTCAGCGGCTATCAGCCTATCGACATAGTACGCGGCACTTTCCGTCGCCGTGTGCGTCAGCGCTGGAGTCATGTGCTGATGGTGATACAGGCCATCTTTGCTATCGTTATGCTAACTGTAACTCTCCTGCTCAGCAGCGGCATTCGCGAAAGGATGAACCAGCCACTGGGATATGACGTGGAAAACATCCTTGAGACTTGGGGCATTAATAACCTCAGCGAAAGTCAGCGGCAGACATTCCGCAGCAAATTGCTCGCAATTCCAGAGGTAGAGGCAGTTGGCTACGGCTATGGCACTCCCGTTGAGGGACTGGAGAATAATACGACCACCGCCGATGACGGAACAGTGGTCAGCATGCGATATCTGATTGGCGACAGTTGCTTCTACAACATCCTGAATATCCACCCAGAGAGAACCTATACAGACAATGGCTGGGGTGTGAACCACCAACTGCTTCGGCAGTTTGGCAAACGCGATGACGAGCGGAAGATAGTAACTGCCAATGAATCCGTAAACTTTGAAGTAGCGGCAGTGTATTCTGATTTGGTCTATCAGAACGTGATGAAAGAAGCAGAGCATCCTACACCGTTTATAATTATCAATGCAAAGGAATTCCATGATGATGTGGAAACCTATGCGAACAGACAATATGGAAAGCCTCGCCAGGCACTTGTCAAGTATCATGGGAATCGCGAGAAGGTGGAAAAGGCTATGTCGAGTCTGATGAAAGAACTTACTGGTTATGAAGCTCCAGAAGTCCATTTGCTCAGCCAGAAACACAGGGAGTGGTACAAGGACTATGAGCGGTTCCTCAGTGTGCTGACGATCTTTACTGCTGTTGCCCTGCTGATTGCCCTGCTCGGTCTGATGGCTATGAACAGCTACTTTGTCAGTCAGCGTCGCCGCGAGATTGCTATCCGTCGTGTCTTTGGTGCAGAGATTGGCGGCATCACTTTGCGCTTGCTCTTTACTGTAATCATTCAGTCTGTTGTTGCTATGGTTATCGCCATACCGCTTTCCTGTTGGCTGGCTCCAATGGTCAGCAGCATTTCTGGTCTTACCATCAAGATGGAGTTTATACCACTACTGCTCTCTCTTGTCATCGTGCTCGCCGTCAACCTGCTTACCGCAGCCTTCCAAGGCTG
Organism: Prevotella sp.; assembly: GCA_045112595.1. GTDB lineage: Bacteria > Bacteroidota > Bacteroidia > Bacteroidales > Bacteroidaceae > Prevotella. Next base: position 27,482 of record JBGUIA010000096.1, read on the forward strand.
GCACGCAGCAACCGAGAATCCCATTAATAGTATCAAGAACGAATAGAAACATGAAGAGTTATTTCAAATTCCTGTCGCGCAACAAGGCCTATACCTTTATTAATATAGCAGGCCTGGTGGTATCTCTGATGTTCATTATCCTCATGGGCGACTATGCCTGGAGGCAGTACAGCATTGATTCGTGGCACAAGAATGCCGACCGCATCTACCTGACGGGTAATGATGAGGATTTCTTTATGTGGCCGCAGGCTGCACAAGAGATAAAAGAGATGTGCCCAGAAGTGGAACAAACGTGTTGCGTGATGAGTCAGAGAGGCCGTATTAAATATGGTCAGCGAGAGGTGAAGGAAGGAGATAAGGAGAATGGCATCATCATGCTCACAGACTCTACATTCTTCCGTTTCTTCGATTTCGATCTGCTTGAGGGAGACAAACTGACAGCCCTCGATGCACCTGATAAATGTGTCATCACGCAGAGACTGGCCAAGCGACTCTTTGGCGAAAAGAATCCCATCGGTGAGGCCTTGCAGATTGTTGGTCAACGCTCTGTCTTCATGAACAATGAAGATCCGTATGACTCGACGCTGGTCTATATCGTCGGCGGCATCGTGAAGGATTTCGACCGCACAGTCCTGCCCAATGAGACGCAACTCATTGCCAGCATGGAGCGTTTCCCTCAGGTGATGGGTTATACGCTTAGACCCCATTCCTTTGCTTCTGGGCAGACAGGTGCCTGTAAGGCATTTCTCATGCTGAAATCAGGCGCTTCACTTGATGCCAAGAAAAAAGTGATAGAAGACTATCTGGCCAAGAATTACATGTGGGCACATATGGACAATCATGAGTTCATCGCAACACCACTGACAGACATCATGTTTGCACCTCAGAACAATGGCTATGGTATGCAGAAAGGTGACAAGACGCGACTCCATATCCTTTTGGCAGCCGTACTGGCCATCCTATTCTTCGCTGTCAGCAACTATATCAACCTGACGGTAGCGAATACAGGCTTCCGCGCCAAGGAGATGGCTACGCGACGGCTGTTTGGGAGTAGTCAGCGCCAAATATCACTGAAACTGATAGTCGAATCAACGCTGATGATAGCCGTCGCCTTCCTCTTAGGCTTTGCTATGGCACTCTGCTTCCAGGATGATGCTGCAGAGTTGTTCAAAGGGAAAATCTCGCTGCTCAACGACATCAATCTCGGCACGGTGAGCGTCTGTCTTGGTTTCATCCTGCTCGTGGGCATCATCTCAGGCATCATGCCATCGTATCAGATTTCCCGCTTCCAACCCATTGACATTGTGAAAGGCAACTTCCGCTACCACTCCAAGATGGTAATGGGGCGGTTGTTCATCATTGTGCAGAATGTCGTTACGGTCACGATGCTCACAGCAGCCCTCGTCATCTGGCTACAACTAAATCACCTCATTCACGCACCCTTAGGCTTCAATACAGAACGACTCTATTATGTGAACGTGCCAGAGGGCAAGAGCCAGACAGTCAGGAGCCAATTAGAGAAGATGCCCTTCGTAGAGCGTATCGGTGAGTATAGCGGAACAACCTTTGTCACCTACAGCAGTAGTATAAGGAGTATCACGAATGGCGACAAACTGACGAGCCTGTTTCTGACCGATCTGGACTCGACAGCCTTTGCCCTCTACGGGCTGGACATCCTCAAAGACTACGGAAACACCAGCAACGGCTACTATTTGAATGAGGAAGCTATGCGCAGGTTGGAGTTGGAGGATGAAGACCGCGAGATGGTCTGGGGCAAAGACGAGAAAGCCTCTATCAGCGGCATCCTCAAGGACTTTCACCGCATCAACGTGCTGACGACAGCAGAGCCTTTCGCCATCCGTGTGCAGGAGCATGTGGACGACCCGAATTTCCTTGTCAAGACGAATGGAGACAAGCAGGCAAAGGCAGCCCTCATCAATATGATAAGAGAACAGGGTGTTTCAGAGGAAGCAATAGAGTGGTACGTCACCAGTTTGGAAGAAGGCATTGCCGACACCTTCGAAGATCAGCAGAACACGCTGAAGATTATCACGCTCTTCACCATCATTGCCGTGATTATCTCCGTGATGGGCTACGTGGGTATGTCGCTTTTCTTCATCCGTCAGCGCCAGAAGGAGATTGGCATCCGCAAGATTATGGGTTCAACATCGGGGGAGGTGATGGTACTGATGCTGCGCATTTTCTGTTCGCCGCTGCTGCCGTCGTTCGTCATCGCTGTACCTCTCTCATGGTATATCATGCACGACTGGCTCACTAACTTCAGCTACCGCATCGAGCTCTCGTCCTGGATCTTCGCAGCCACCTGTGCTTTTGCCCTGTTGGTAGCCATCCTCTCTGTCGGCCTCCAGATCATCAAGGCCGTCAGAACCAATCCTGTAGAAAGTATCAAAACCGAATAAATATGAACTATTCGCATCGAGCCCAGCCTCTGGACAATCAAGGATACTTATGTTTACCTGCTTCATCATTAACTGTTGGAGCAACGGGAGTTGCCAGCATGAATTCAATAAAACATGACGATGGTTAACAAGGTTAAACTTGTAGACAGAAAACATCCAGATCTGGCTCGTTGCGATTCAAATAGCCAAATATGCAATATCGTAAATAAATAGTAAATTGTAAATTTTCAAATAGTAAATCAAGAAGATGATTAAGTTAGAAAACATTCAGAAGGTATTCCGCACGGAAGAGGTGGAGACCGTGGCACTGGGCGGCGTGTCGCTCGAAGTGAAGAAAGGTGAGTTTGTGGCCATCATGGGGCCGTCGGGCTGTGGTAAGTCAACACTGTTGAATATCCTGGGCTTACTCGACAATCCCACCAGCGGTACATATCTGCTGGATGGTGAGAACGTGGGACAACTGAAAGAAAGCCAGCGCACCAAGGTTCGCAAAGGACAGATAGGATTTGTGTTCCAGAGTTTCAACCTCATCGACGAACTGAACGTGGAGGAGAACGTGGAGCTGCCGCTGACCTACCTTGGCGTACCCAAGAAGGAGCGTAAGCAGCGTGTAGAAGAGGTGCTTCGCCGTATGGCCATCTCGCATCGCGCCCACCACTTCCCCCAGCAGCTCTCTGGTGGTCAGCAGCAGCGTGTTGCCATTGCCCGTGCCGTAGTGATGAATCCCAAGCTGATCCTCGCCGACGAGCCTACTGGTAACCTCGACTCGAAGAACGGCTTGGAAGTGATGCAGCTGCTCACCCAACTGAACCAGGAGGGCACCACCGTCGTGATGGTCACCCACTCTGAGCGAGATGCCGGTTACGCCCAGCGCATCATCAACCTCCTCGATGGCCAGGTCGTTCCAGAAGTTAGTCTTTGAAGCATAACTCTCTCGTTGATAGCGGGCAGTTATCGGTCACCTTGACTGGTACTGTCCGCAATAAAAGTGTCAGATTAAGAACATTTAACGCCCGACGATGCAGGATTTCCCGCTTCATGGCGTTTATATAAACAGGAACATTAACAACAAATATCGAAATGAAAACAATGAAACTCTGGAGAAATATCCTCGTGATGACCGCTGCTTTCTCCCTCGCCTCTTGCAGCAACGATGATGAAGATTTCGATGCCAACAACCTTGTCGGGACTTGGCAGAAGGTCTATGATAAAGGTGTTGTCAGTGAGGGCAATGTAGAATACACCTTTTCTGCCAATGGCGATTGCGACATCTATGTTTATGATGTGTTTGCTGGTGATACGATTATACATCGGGGGTATATGCTTAAGGATAATCGCCAGCTCATTATCTACGAACCCATGTACGGCGGCACGTCAGAGTCTCAGACATGGAACATCAGGAAATTGGGCAATAGCACCATGTCATGGGAAATGGCAGACCGTCCTGACATCATCTACAATTTTGAGCGTACTGCACATCAGAGGTAAAGAAGATGAAAGTAGAGATTATTTTGGAGATATTCCCTGATAATATAAGCAGAATTAAATTCCAATTTCCACAACAAACCATCTAATGAAAAAGGTAATATTCATCCTGTTTGCTCTTGTTTTGTTTTCGTGCCGCCAATCATCAAACCAGTCGGCCCCGGAAACATCTACAAGCGATTCTGTAGAATTGAAGAAGCAGGAAGCATGGGAATCGGCGCACAGGCTTGACAGTGTTGAAGCCCTACTGGCGGAGGAAGGGAATGAGCATGATGCTGAGGCATCCGCTTCCGACAAACCTGCGAGACAATATAGTGAGCATGAGCTGAACGCCATCATGGACACGATTGGGAAGCGGCTCAGCAAGTGCAAAGAATTGTCAGGTTGTATCAGCAGTTATTGTACGGTGGCTAACGGCATAGAGGTGAACTTCATCTATAACACCGCAGAACGCCGTCGGCTGTTCCGCCAGAAAGTC
>JBGUIA010000097.1:0-29720 GCA_045112595.1 Prevotella sp.
GACGTCTGGATGATACTGTCGCCCTCATACTTGGTGACAATACATACGGTGGCTTCTTTCGAACCAGACTGCCAAATATATTCAGACATAAATTGGAACATAAAAGAGTCGCCCTTATAAAAAGACGTATCGACTTTGACCGTAAAATCAAAGCGGTTCATCGTCGGGTGCGGAATCAACAACAGATCTGTCCTATTATTCCATATATTCGCCGTATCTCCGAAAGCACTGTATTGTGAGTAACGTCCGATAGAACCGACAGAAGCACCCAATACCTTGGCTTCGTCTGAAAGTCGTTCGTTAACCTCCAAATAGATGTCCTTTAACCTGTCCAAATGGCCATAGTAATATACCATTGACGAATCAAAATCAGCCTGAGTAACGCCATGTTTCTCCAACACAGCCAAGAAATACTTGGTGCGTTCGAAATTCATGTTGTCACTACGTTCTTCTGTTGCCAGAGCCTGAGCAATATGGTAGTCATAGAGGATATCCTCCATGTCACCAGGCTGAATAACCTCTTTAGGAACACTTGGCTTGCAAGCTATAAGTGTTGCCAGAGCAGCTATGGCAAGCAGAATAAACAGGCTATGCTTCATTGGCTTCCGATTCTTTGTTCAATGATTCTTCAGTTTCTTTGTCCAACGATTCCTTGGTTTCCTTTTTTAGCGAAAGCTCGCCTATCTCTCTACGGTAGAACAACAATAGCAGCACTACTCCAACAGAGATGGCCGAATCAGCAAAGTTGAAAATTGGCGAAAAGAATACATAAGGCTCACCACCTACGAATGGCACCCAATCAGGCCATGTAGTGACGATGAGTGGGAAATAGAACATATCTACCACTTTACCCATCAGGAAGGGAGCATAACCTGTACCGAAAGGCACGAAGTAACTGGCGTAATACTCTGAACTGGCGTTAAATACGAGTCCATAGAACATCGAGTCGAAGATATTTCCGGCAGCTCCGGCCATAATCATCGAGAGGCAAATCATGTAACCCCAACGGGCTTGTTTCTTTGCCTGCAGTGCAATGTACCACCCCAGCAACGCAATGGCCACAATGCGGAAGATGCTCAAAACTAACTTCGAGCCAATCTCCATACCATAAGCCATACCGTTGTTCTCGATGAACACGATCTTAAACCACGAGAAGATTTCTATCTGCTCGTGCAAAGTCATGTGGGTCTTGACCCAAATCTTAATAATTTGGTCGATAATAAGGATGGACAGCACAATCAGTGCTGCCACCCATCCCCGCTTGACTGTCTTCGGATTACTCATTCACTTCTTGCCAGCCATCTTCGACTCTACGCTCAAGGTAGCATGAGGCACAGCCTTCAAGCGCTCCTTGGGAATCAGCTTACCAGTAATGCGGTCGATGCCGTAGGTCTTGTTTTCGATACGTACCAGCGCAGCCTTCAAGCCCTGAATGAACTTCTGCTGACGAGACGCCATCTGAATCAACTCTTCCTTCGACTGCGTAGCACTACCCTCCTCCAATGCTTTGTAGGTGGGAGATGTATCGTCAACGTCGTTCGAATCCTTGTTCATCAAGGCGTTCATCATCTGGTCATAGTCACGCTTGGCCAAAGCCAGCTTCTCATTGATAATCTCACGGAACTCTTCTAATTCTTCGTCCGTATAACGAGTTTTTTCTGCCATAATTTATTAGATTTTTGTTATTTGAATATTCAGTTTAAAGTCGTCGAATTCCACAGCCTGACCATCGTTAGCCTCAAGCTTCAAATCGTCGGCCAGCACCTGACGGGCAATATAGTCGCCAAAGGCCTCGACAGCCTTCGTGGATGCCTCGTTGGGTTCAATGCTCACACGGATGTGGTCAGTAATTTCCAGTCCACTCTTCTTACGCATGTTCTGGATGCGGTTCACCAGCGTACGGGCCATACCCTCGGCACGCAACTCATCGGTCAGGGTGATATCGAGGGCGACTGTCAGATTGCCGTCGTTGCCTACCAGCCAGCCAGGGATGTCCTCGCTGATGATTTCAACGTCCTCTGCCAAGATTTCATAGCTACCCAATTGCAACTTGCCATTGGTTTCCAGTTCAGCAATCTGCTCCTGCGTCATCTCAGCAACAGCAGCAGCTACGGCTTTCATATCCTTGCCGAACTTCTTACCCATCGTGCGGAAGTTACACTTCACCTTCTTCACCAGAATGCCGGCACCCTCAACGAACTTAACCACCTTCACGTTCACCTCTTGCAAGAATATCTGCTTGACGGTCTCAATAGCTTCGCGCTGAGCTTGGTCAACGGGGGGAATCATCAGCGTCTGCAAAGGCTGCTTCACGGCAATGCCTTCCTTCTTACGCAATGACAGTACAATGGTGGTAATGCGCTGAGCAATATCCATACGCTCTTCAAGGTCTTTATTGACGAGAGCGGCGTTGAATTCGGGGAATTTATCAAGATGAACGCTATCCAAGGCGCCACCAAGGTCCTTATACAGCTGATCGGCAAAGAACGGAGCAAATGGAGCCAACAGCTTGGCAACGGTCATCAGACACTCGTACAAGGTCTGATAGGCAGCCAACTTATCGTTGTCCATCTCCTTGCCCCAGAAGCGTTTCTTGTTCAGACGAACATACCAGTTAGACAGGTCTTCATCGACAAAAGCATCGATGAGTCGTCCTGCACGTGTGGGGTCATAGCCGTCCATTTCCTGCTGAACACCCTGAACCAGCGAGTTCAGACAAGAGAGAATCCAACGGTCGAACTCAGGACGCTCGCTGACGGGAATCTGTGGTGTCTGCGGGTCGAAGCCATCCACGTTGGCATACATTGCAAAGAGCGAATACGTATTATATAAGGTACCAAAGAACTTACGGCTGATTTCAGCGACGCCCTCTGGATCGAACTTCAGGTTGTCCCAAGGTTCGCTATTCGTCATCATATACAGGCGTACAGCATCAGAACCGTACTTGTCAATCATCTCAAACGGATTGACCACATTACCCACATGCTTTGACATCTTATTGCCCTTGGCATCGAGCACGAGACCCGAGGAAATAACGTTCTTGAAGGCTACGCTGTCGAAAATCATCGTAGCAATGGCGTGCAAGGTAAAGAACCAACCACGCGTCTGGTCAACACCCTCGTTGATGAAGTCGCAGGGGAAGGCGATGTTCTTGTCGATGAGTTCGGCATTTTCGAACGGATAGTGTACCTGTGCATAAGGCATTGAACCAGAGTCAAACCACACGTCAATCAGGTCAGTCTCGCGCTTCATGGGCTTGCCACTCTCGCTAACCAGAACGATGTAGTCCACATAAGGACGATGGAGGTCAATCTTGTCGTAGTTCTCTTTCGACATGTCGCCAGGCACAAAGCCCTGATCCTTCAAAAGGTTCGATTTCATCATACCTGCCTTGACAGCCTTCTCCATCTCATTGTACAGTTCCTCTACACTGCCAATGCAGATTTCTTCACCGTCCTCAGAACGCCAAATAGGAAGTGGTGTTCCCCAGAAGCGCGAACGCGAGAGGTTCCAGTCGTTCAGGTTGTCAAGCCAATTGCCAAAGCGTCCTGTACCCGTTGACTCAGGCTGCCAATTGATGGTCTTGTTGAGTTCACTCATGCGCTCCTTGCAGGCTGACGACTTGATAAACCACGAATCCAACGGATAGTAGAGCACGGGTTTGTCGGTACGCCAGCAATGCGGATAGTTGTGGACGTGCTTCTCAATCTTAAACACTTTGTTCTGCGCCTTTAGGTCCATGCAAATTGAGATATCAAGCGTCTCGTCCTTGTCGGTCAGCGTCTCGTCGTAGGCGTTCTTCACGTAACGGCCTGCAAACTTATTCCATTCGTCGACGTTCACATAGTTCTTGACGAACTCAGGGTCGAGGTCTTCAATAACAAAGTACTTACCCTGCAGGTCAACAACAGGACGCTCCTGGCCCTTCTTGTCAATCAGAACAATCGGACAGATTCCAGCCTTCTTGGCTACGAAGGCATCGTCAGCACCAAAGTTGGGAGCGATATGAACGATACCTGCACCGTCATCAGTAGTCACGTAGTCACCAGGAATCACCTTGAAGGCATCACCCATGGGTTTGATGGCGGGCATCAGCTGCTCATATTCCATGCCTACGAGATCAGTACCTTTGTAGCGGGCCACGATGCGATAGGGAATCAACTTCTCACCTTTCTTATATTCGGGCAATTCGCCACCGTCGGTGATAGCACCCTCAGCGGGCAGATAGGCGTTCAGACGGGCCTCAGCCAGCACCAACGTTACCTTGTCGGCGGTATAGGGATTGTACGTCTGTACAGCCACGTAGTCAATCTTCGGACCTACGCAAAGGGCTGAGTTGGCAGCCAGTGTCCACGGCGTGGTCGTCCAAGCCAAGAAGTATGGTGTACCCCACTGAGCCATCTCAGGCTTCGGATTCTTCATCTTAAACTGAGCGGTACACGTGGTGTCCTTCACGTCGCGGTAGCATCCGGGCTGGTTCAATTCATGACTTGAAAGTCCTGTTCCTGCTGCTGGCGAGTACGGCTGGATGGTGTAGCCCTTGTACAATAGACCCTTCTTGTAGAACTGCTTCAGCAGCCACCACAGCGTCTCGATATACTTGTTGTCGTAGGTGATGTAGGGATTGTCGAGGTCCACGAAGTAACCCATCTTCTCCGTCAGGTCACGCCACTCCTGCGTGTACATCATCACATTCTCACGACACTTTTTGTTGTAGTCCTCTGTCGAGATATACTTGTCACTCTCCTTGTTGTCAATGTCAGCCTTGGTGATGCCCAGTTCTTTCTCGACGCCCAACTCTACGGGCAGTCCGTGGGTGTCCCAACCAGCCTTACGCTTGACCTGAAATCCCTTCATGGTCTTATAGCGGTTGAAGGTGTCCTTGATGCTGCGCGCCAGCACGTGATGGATTCCCGGGTGACCATTGGCCGATGGAGGACCCTCAAAGAATACAAACTGCGGACAACCCTCTCTCTCCGTCACGGAGCGCCAGAAGACGTTATTCTCCTTCCACATCTGCAGCACGTCATTGTTCGTCTGCGTCAAATTCAAGCCGTTATGTTCGGCAAATCTCTTACTCATTACGTACGTATTTTATTTCGTTATTTTCAATTGACGTGCAAAGGTAAGCATTTTTTTTCAAACCACCAAATATCTCCATGCGAATTTGGGCAATTTTTACAAAAGTGCAGTATTCCCACTGGCACGGAGATTACTGCATCGGGGCACGGAGATTACTGCACGCTAAAGACGAGCTCAACAACTGTTTTTGTAGCATCAGAAACAGCGACAAAATCGGAGATTCTACGCCCTATAGCCCACACAATAACTCCTTGACTATCAACTACAACCAACTGGCGACGCTTCTCGAAAACAGTCATCTTCAGGTCGGTCATTAAGTCGCTCAGCAACTTTCTGCCTTTCATGCCGTAGGGTTGCATCCAATCACCCTCTTCCACCCTACGAACAGTCAATGGAAAGCTAACTTTTGTGGCATCCAGCGTTGCTATATGGGGCTCTTTCGACACGTAAACGGGCTTTTTATGCACTCGTAATGTATTGTTTTTGGTGTTTTTGCCACCGAATTTATCGTCAGAACAACTTAAAACGTACGTTCCTTCTTCAGGAATGCGCATAGGTTTGAAGGGCTCCAGCGTAGGTTCAACTATTAAGCGTCCACGATCCTTTAAGACATCATAACCCATCGCGGAACTGACGATTTTACCCGTCTCAGCATCCAGGATCTGACGAACTTGTTCGCCGTTGAAACCGTACTTTTTGAGCCATTCAAAAGCTAAATATTCACTTGAACCGGATTTCTCTACGTCGCTCAAATTCAAGACATTGCTATCATTAAACCTAGCAATTGCTACATTTAATACTTGCTGCGCTTCGGATAAATTCTCAGCCGTCCGTTGGATGTTCTCAGCGACAGCAGGATTGAGCTTTCGAAGCAAGGGAAGCACCTCCAATCGCACGATATTCCGTTGCACGTCAGCCTCCAAATTGGTGCTATCCGTAACGTATTCCTGCCCTTTTTCAGCCAGAAACGCCTCGATTTCCGCCCTCGAAACACATAAAAGTGGTCGTAAAATATGGCCGTTTCGTGGTTGAATTCCCGTCAAACCACGTAATCCAGTACCACGCACAAGGTTCAAAAGAACCGTTTCCACAGAGTCATCACGGTGGTGAGCCACGCAAATACCAGCAGCACCAATGTCCTCACGCAGTTGTTCAAACCACTTATAGCGCAATTCGCGAGCCGCCATTTCAATGCTGACCTTATGCAACTCGGCATATTCGCGCGTATCGAAATGAGCCCGATGCAGTTCTACGCCAAGTCCTTTGCAAAGTTCTACGCAAAAAGCCTCGTCCCTATCCGACTCCTCGCCTCGCAGATGGAAATTACAATGAGCCGCATGTACGTTGAAATGGGCATTTTTTAGCAGTAGCAATAGTGCTACACTATCTGCACCACCACTTAAAGCAACAAGATATAATTCGCTGGTTTTAAGTAGTTTATGCTTTTCTATATATCGCTCAACCTTACTCCACATAGAGTACTAAGCCCTTCAGGTATTCACCCTCAGGATGATAGATGTTGATGGGGTGATCGGCAGGCTGATGCAGCTGATGCAGGATGCGCACCTTACGCTTGGCAAGGGCTGCTGCCGTGAATACCGCATTACGGAAATGGTCTTTCGTGACCACTTGCGAGCAAGAGAACGTGAAGAGAATGCCGCCCTTCTCAATCTTCTCGAAAGCTTTCTGATTCAGGCGAGTGTAGCCCTTCAGCGCATTGTGCAGGGCACCACGGTGCTTGGCAAAGGCAGGCGGGTCGAGGATGATGAGGTTGTAACTAGCAGTTGGCTTTTGGCTATTAGCAGTTGGCTTTCCTATGCCCTCTAAATATTTAAACGCATCCTCGCAGAAGGCCTCGTGGCGAGGGTCATTGGGGAAATTGAGCTCCACATTCTGCTTCGTCAGTTCGATGGCTTTAGCTGACGAGTCCACGCTATGCACAAGCTCAGCACCACCACGCATGGCATAGAACGAGAAGCCACCAGTATAGCAGAACATATTCAGTACACGTTTGCCCTTCGAGAACTTCTCAAGCAACGAACGATTCTCGCGCTGGTCAACGAAGAAGCCCGTCTTCTGACCTTTCAGCCAGTCTACACGGAACTTCAAGCCGTTCTCTGTAGCAATATTATCATCGCTTCCTCCAATAAGGAACCCATTCATATCATCAGCTGTCATAAACGGCAACGTGGTCTCACTCTTATAATAAATATGTGAAATCCTCGATTCCATCACATCCTTCAGCGTATGGGCTATCTCCTTACGACACAGATGCATACCGATGGAATGTGCCTGCATAACGGCAGTTTTGCCGTATACGTCGATAATTAAGCCTGGCAGATTGTCTCCTTCTCCATGAACCAGTCGGTAGGTATTGTTATCGGGGTTGTCGGCAATACCAATGGCCTGACGCATCTGAAGGGCCGACGCGAGGCGAGAATGCCAGAATTCATCGTCAATCTGCACGTCGGAGAACGTCAATACGCGGACGGCAATAGAGCCTTCCTGATAGTGTCCAACTGCGATGAAATCGCCTGAATTGGTCACCACACGTACTACTTCACCCTCCGTGATCCCCTCGTCAATGCTGGCAATAGCACCCGAGAATACCCACGGATGGAATCTCTTCAGACTCTCTTCCTTACCCTTACGCAGCCGTACTTGTTTCATCATCATCAACCTTTATCAGTTCGTAATCACCCGTCTGCTCCAGTCGCATCAGCTCTTCATAAAGCATGATACACGACCAGGCATCCGTAGCGGCATATAGTTTCTGCTTATCCTGCAAGATGTCAGCCTCCCAATTGGTCAGCTGTTCACGCTTTGAAATCTTCTGTGCAAAGAAGTTGGCATAGAGTTTCTGAAGACTCAGGTCCTCAACACCTATCTCACGCATATGGTCCTGCAAATCAATGAAATAGCCTGCGTTGAAATCGCCTAATTTGTGTAATGACAGCAAGTCGTCACGCAGGGAAAGACCAATCTTTGGCACCTGCTTGTCCTCCAGCAAACGCTTCACCGACGGCGACAAGCCAAGCTGGTTCAGACGGAAAAGGAAGCAGACATCGTATGACGACACCTGCAGGAGCGCCACCTGATGCGTCTCACCCTTCTTAAAAGAAGGACGCGTTTCAGTGTCAACTCCCAATATAGGCTGTGACAACAGATAACGTACCGCCTTGTCAGCATCACGCTCTGTCAGAACCACCACAATACGCCCCTTGAAGAGCACCCGTGGCAGTGTCGAAATCTTAGCCTTGTCGAATTTATTATATATCGTTTTCATCATTTGAGCTGCAAAGGTACGAAAAAAGGTACAAAAAAAACAAAAAATCTATCATTTTATGATGAAATCTAAGAAATAGTTAGTAATTTTGCACCTTATAAACGAAATAAACAGTTCAACATGGCAAAAAAGAAGTCAAGCAAAGCCTCAGGAAAGAAAGTCTCAACGTTTGGAGAGGCACTAGGCTTTAACAACATATTTCACAACGAGCGTATTAACTTTGTCCTCGGTTTACTCTTGTTGCTCATCGCAGGCTATCTGATATGGGCCTTTGTGTCGTATCTTGTAACAGGATTTGCTGACCAAAGTCTGATAGAAACACCTCGCGACGGAGAAATACTGAACGAGCACCATGAATTCCAAAACGCCTGTGGCAGTTTAGGAGCCTACGCCTCGTGGTTCTTTATCAAGCGTTGCTTCGGACTTCCCGCATTCCTCATCCCCATCTTCCTGTTGTTGCTGGCAGTCAACCTAATGCGTGCCTACAAAGTGGGACTGCTAAAATGGTTTATGTGCCTGACCATCGTGATGATATGGGGGTCCATCACTGCGGCTAAGTTCCTTACGCCGTTCTTCGAAAATGCCTGCTTCAATCCAGGCGGAGACCACGGATTGGCCGTTTGTCAGCAGATAGAAGGTCTCATCGGCACCCCTGGTCTGACGGCAATTCTTGCCCTGACGGCTATTGCCTTCTTCACGTATTTGAGCATGGAGACGGTCATCATTCTGCGTAAGATCATGAATCCGTTGCACTATCTGAAGAAGATTCCTATGACCGTCAATGTGGGCGGTGGTGACAACGAACTAACGGATAACATCCGCGACAACATGGACACCAATCGCGTCTATGACAATCCTGAAACCGAAGAAGTCATCTTCGACCTTGGAAACGACCAGAAACAAGATGACGAGACGGACAATATCATCGACAACTCATACGACGAACCCGACGAAACAACTCAGAAGGCTGACGACACTGAGTTTGTCATTGAGGAAACAGAAGATGAGGAAGCTGCTGACGGTAAGAATGTGGCAGGCAACTATGGTGACATCTCGACTCCCTACGACCCCAAGCGCGACTTGGAGAACTACCGCTATCCGGAACTCGACCTGTTGCAGCAGTATGAGAGTGACGGTAAGCCGTTCATCGACATGAACGAGCAGAACACCAACAAAAACCGCATTGTCGACGTATTGCGCAACTTCGGCGTAGAAATCAGCAGCATCAAGGCTACCGTTGGTCCTACCATCACGCTTTATGAGATTACTCCAGCCCCAGGCGTACGTATCTCACGCATCCGTAACTTGGAGGACGATATTGCCCTGTCGCTGTCAGCACTGGGCATTCGTATCATTGCCCCCATCCCTGGCAAGGGAACTATCGGTATCGAGGTTCCAAATGCCAAGCCAGCAACGGTATCCATGCGATCAATCCTTGACTCCAAGAAGTTCCAGGAATCGACCATGGAACTGCCTTGCGCCGTTGGTAAAACAATCACTAACGAAGTCTTCATGTTCGACCTCGCCAAGGCTCCACACCTGCTCGTTGCTGGTGCTACTGGTCAAGGTAAGTCCGTTGGTCTGAACGCCATCATCACCTCTTTATTATATAAGAAGCACCCTGCCGAGTTGAAAATCGTACTCGTCGACCCCAAGAAGGTAGAGTTCAGCGTCTATTCTAGCATAGAGAAGCATTTCTTGGCCAAAGTGCCTGACGACGAGGCAGAACCCATCATCACCGATGTCACCAAGGTTATCCGCACGCTCAACTCACTGTGTAAGGAAATGGATACCCGTTACGACCTGCTGAAGATGGCTCAGGCACGTAACATCAAGGAATACAACAAGAAATTTATCGACCGTCAGCTCAATCCTGAGCACGGCCACCGCTTTATGCCGTACATCGTCGTTGTTATCGATGAGTTTGGCGACCTCATTATGACCGCTGGTAAGGAGGTTGAGTTGCCTATCGCACGTATTGCCCAGCTGGCGCGTGCCGTAGGTATCCACATGATTATCGCCACCCAGCGTCCTACCACGAACATCATCACAGGTACCATCAAGGCCAACTTCCCAAGTCGTATTGCCTTCCGCGTGGGCGCTATGATTGACTCGCGCACCATTCTCGACCGTCCAGGTGCCCAGCAACTGGTAGGACGAGGCGATATGCTCTATTTGAACGGTGGCGAACCCGTCCGTGTGCAGTGTGCTTTCGTGGATACACCCGAGGTTGAGCGCATCAACAAGTTCATCTCCGACCAGCAAGGCTATCTCAGTGCCTTCGAACTGCCAGAGCCTGATACCGACGACGGAGAAGGTGGCGAGAGCCGTGACGTGGATATGCAACATCTTGATCCAATGTTCGAGGATGCTGCCCGTCTGATTGTCCGCGAACAAAGCGGAAGTACCAGTTTGATTCAGCGTAAGTTCGCCATTGGCTACAACCGCGCAGGCCGTCTGATGGACCAGTTGGAAAAGGCTGGTATCGTAGGTGCCGCTCATGGCTCGAAGCCTCGCGAAGTATTAATCATGGACGAAACAAGTCTCGAAAACCTATTATCACAATGGAAATAAAGAAGAAATGTGCTCGATGGTTCAGCCATCATGGGGCTATAGCCCTTTTAATGGCACTCATTGCGGCAATGCCCGTTAGTGCCCAGTCTGCCAAACAAATACTCGACAAGGCCGCCGCAGTCGTATCAGCCAAGCAAGGCGCACAAGCTGATTTCACCATCAACGGCCAGAATATGAATGCAAGCGGTACCATTGCCATCAAGGGCCGTATGTTCCGTGCTACGA
This sequence comes from Prevotella sp., assembly GCA_045112595.1. Lineage (GTDB taxonomy): Bacteria > Bacteroidota > Bacteroidia > Bacteroidales > Bacteroidaceae > Prevotella. The sequence goes on from JBGUIA010000097.1 coordinate 11,168, forward strand.
CCGCTCAGGCCATTATTTGGTATGACGGAAAGACGCAGTGGACCTATATGAAGCAAAACGACGAGGTGAACGTGGCTACTCCTAACGAAACCCAGCAGGCAGCCATCAATCCCTACAACTTCATCTACATGTACAAAAACGGCTACAAGTACACAACGGAGAAGAAAGGTAGCAATTTCGTGGCTCACCTGACGACCACCGCCAAGAAGTATATCCTCGAGATGTTCATCACCATCGACCAGAAGTCGTACACTCCGTCGCAGGTACGCTATCGTACTGCCAAGGGCTGGACAACGATTGACATCCGCAACTTCAAGCAGGCGTCACTTTCCGATGGAATCTTCCGTTTTAACGCTAAAGAGTACCCAAACGCAGAAGTCATTGACTTAAGATAAACCATGCTCGACGGTTTGCCGTCGAGATGAACCATACGCCAACATGAACAAGATTCAACTATTCTTTCTGCTTCGCAAGAACACCAAACTCAGTGCCAAGCGCCACCCGATGTTCGAAGCCAACCAGTACGGCAAGTTCTTCGGATACCTCAGCGTCGCCATTGTTGCCATAGAATTCATTGCCTTAGGAACTTTCCTGGGTTGGATTGGCGCAAAGGAAGACGCCCCCGAGGTGATTTTCTATTCCTTGCCCTTCATTCTGATTCTTGACTTCGGTATGCGCTTTATGGCCCAACAGACGCCGATGATGCTGGTGAAGCCCTATCTGCTCACACCCATCAGCAAGTATTCGGCCATCGAGTGTTTCCTCACCTCACAGCTTCTCGACTCAGGCAATCTGTTTTGGATGACTCTCTTCCTGCCTTACGTGTTCATCGTCTGGTGCGGAGGGATGACCACTTGGGCAGCCATCGGAATGCTCGTCCTGTTGCACCTGATGATCCTCGTCAACAGCCAGTGGTATCTGCTTGTGCGCACACTCGTCAATCAGAGCCTCTTCTGGTGGGCACTGCCCATAGCATTCTATGCTTCGCTCATCCTGCCACTCTTCGTGCTGCCTGACGATATGCTCGACACGTTATTCGATGGAATCGGCAGTTTTATCAGCAGCAGTGCCTTCACGTGGGTGACGTTCCTCGTGTTTGCCGTACTATTCTGCGTGCTGTTCATGATTAACCGCAAACTGCAGATGACGTTGGTTTACGATGAAATCTCGAAAGCCGAGAAGACCAAGCTGAAGACCGTCTCAGAATTCAACGCCCTGAACCGCTTCGGACAGATTGGCGAATATCTGAAACTGGAAATCAAGAGCACCATGCGCAACAAGGCCATCCGCTCGCGATTCATACAAGGTGTCTGCTTCATCACGTTCTTTTCGCTGATGATAGCCTTTGGCGACATGTACAGCGGACGATTCTCACGCAACTTCTTCTGCCTCTACGCCTTTGTGTTCTTCGGTGCCGTCAACCTCACGAAGGTGATGTGTCCAGAGGGCAACTACATCGACCTGCTGATGGTGCACGAGGAGAATATCCTGACGTTGCTCCGCGCCAAATACTATTACTATAGCGTCATTCTGTTGCTGCCCTTCCTGCTGATGCTGCCAACGGTCATCACAGGTCGCATCTCCATCCTGATGATTCTGGCTTACATGCTGACCGCTATGGGACCCGTCTATTGCATGCTGTTCCAGCTGGCCGTGTTCAACAAGGACACCCTACCCCTCAACGAGAAGATTACGGGCAAGAACCAGATGGAAAACAAGTGGCAGAGCATTCTGTCGTTGGTAGCTATGTTTGCACCTGTCGTCATGGTGTTCATCTTCGAGGCCCTCTTCGACGAAATAATTGCCTACATATTGCTGATTGTCATTGGTTTGGCGTTCGCAGTGACTGAACCCATGTGGTTGCGCAACATCTATCGTCGCATGATGGTACGTCGCTACACCAACCTTGAAGGCTTCCACGCTACACGTTGAACTTTTGGAACAGCGAGAGCAAAATCGAATTCGTTCGAATTTTGCCGAGTCGTGACAAACGTCATGGAACGAAGTGACATAACATTGAACGTTGAACATTGAACGTTGACGGATGAAAACCATTTTGATTCAGGTTGGAAAGACGGTGAACAAGCACTTCATAGCCGGCATCAACGACTATGTGGAGCGCGTAAACCACTACATGCCCTTCGAGGTCGTTACCATTCCTGAACTCAAAAACACAAAGAACTTGACGGAAGACCAACAAAAACAGGCCGAGGGTGAACTGATACTGAAACAGCTCCAGCCTTCCGATACTGTTGTATTGCTTGACGAACACGGCTCCGAATACCGTAGCATTGAGTTTGCCCGCTGGCTGGAGCAGAAGCGCAACACCGCCCGCCGTCTTGTCTTCGTCATTGGCGGACCCTATGGATTTTCGAAGGACGTCTATGCACGGGCTAACGAACAGCTAAGCCTTTCGAAGATGACCTTTTCGCACCAGATGATTCGCCTGACCTTCACGGAACAAATCTATCGCGCGTGTACGATAATAAAAGGAGAACCCTACCACCACGAATGACGGCAGGGCTCTCACGAATGGAAAAGCGAATATAATTTATTTCTCGGGAATCTGTTTCAGCACGTCCAGCAAGTGGTCCCAAACCATCTGCACGGTGGGAATGTGCAGGCGCTCGTCGGGTGTGTGGACGAAGCGCAACGTAGGACCGAACGACACCATATCGAGGTTCGGATAACGCTCTGAGAACAAGCCGCACTCCAAACCAGCATGGATACCACGCATGATGGGTTCCTTGCCAAACAGCTTCACGTACGACTCCTTCACGATACGCTGCAAGTCGCTGTGCGAGCGCATCTTCCAGGCAGGATAGCCGTCAGAATGGACGACCTCTGCACCAGCCAGACGGAAGCAGGCACCAACGGTAGCACACATATTGTCGAGGTTCGACATGACGTTCGAACGCTGTGACGCAACAATCTTGATTTCCTTCTCGCTGGTCTCTATGCTGGCGATATTGCTCGACGTTTCCACCATACCGTTCAGCGCAGGATCCTGACAAATGGCGTAGATGCCGTTGTCCACAGCCTGCAGGGCAAAGATGAATTTACGACCTACCTCGGCCTCAATAACGGGCTCGGCATCCGTCGATTCCATCGTCCAAACCATCTGGGTGTCCGTCACGCAGAATTCTTCTTCCACCAGCGAAGCAAAGATGTTCCAGTCGGCCTTCACGTTCTCCTTGATAGCGTTGGGAACGGCTATCACGAACATACCGTCGCGAGGAATGGCATTGTGCATCTTGCCTGAGTTAAACTGAGCCAGACGCACGCCCTCATACTTGTTGATGGTCTGATAGAGGAAGCGACCCAGCAGTTTGATGGCATTGGCACGCTGTTTGTTGATGTCGTCGCCAGAGTGACCACCCACGAGGCCCTTCAACTGGGCACGCATGAAGAAATAGCCCGCAGGCACCTCCGTACGCTGGAAGTGGAACTTAACGGTCGTATTACGGCCACCGGCACAGCTCACAAAAATCTCGCCCTCGTCCTCAGAGTCAAGGTTAATCAGGTAGTCGCCCGTCATAAAGCCGGCCTTCATACCCTCGGCACCTGTCAGTCCCGTCTCCTCGTCGCGTGTAAAGACGCACTCGATGGGGCCGTGCTCGATATCGTCAGCGGCCAAAAGTGCCAGTTCCATCGCACATCCGATGCCGTCGTCGGCACCCAGCGTCGTACCCTCGGCTGTCAGCCATTCACCGTCGATATACGTCTTGATAGGGTCCTTGTCAAAATCTATCTCATAGTCCACCAACTTGTCGCACACCATGTCCATGTGGCTCTGCAGGATGACGGTCTTGCGATTCTCCATACCCCTCGTGGCACCCTTGCGGATAATGACGTTGCCCGTCTCGTCCACCTTCGTGTCCAACCCGTGGCTCTCGCCCCACTCTTTCAGGTACGCAATCATCTTCTCTTCGCGCTTCGACGGACGCGGAATCTGGTTAATCTTCGCAAATTCCTCGAACACCGAGGCCGGTTTCAGTTCAATCTTACTCATATCTTTTGTTTTAATTAGTTTGTATTACTTGTCGTTTCACATATTGATGGCAAAATTACGAAAAAAAAGCGGACTAACCAAACGTCAGCCCACCTTTTTAATATCTTTTAGCCGGTTTACTTGAACAGCAACTGCGCAAACTGATAGAGGCTGCGACGCCACGTCTGCCACTCGTGGGCAGTTTCGGGCGATATGTACGAGTAGGCGTTGATGCCCAGCTTCTTCAACTCCTCAGCGGCCTTGCCAACGCTGCCGTCACCCTCGGCCATACCCGTCTCGCGACCACCGGCACTCATGAACAGCACCTTGTTGGTAGCCTTGAAGTCAGCAGCATCCGTCAGCTCGTCGGCACCGATGGTACCACCGCTGAAAATGCCCACGTAAGCGAACGTCTTGGGGTTGTTCAGCGTGATGCCGTGAGTCTGCATACCACCCATCGACAGGCCAGCCATAGCGCGGTGCTCGCTGTCGGCAATGACGCGGTAGTTCTTTTCCACCATCGGAATGATGTCCTTGATGAGCACCTCTTCGAAGGCACCGCCCATACGACGAGCCATCTGAGCAAAACCGGCTCCACCCATGCGTGGACGCTGACCTGGACCACCTTGTGGGCCACCCTGCGGACGCTGACCAGGAGCACCCTGTGGCGCACCCTGAGGACGTGGACCACCGAAGCCGCCGAATCCAGGCTGTTCGCCCGGCTTGCGAGCATTCAGGCCATTGTCCATATAGATGATAAACGGCACAGCCTTGCCAGCGGCGATGAGGTTATCCATGATGATACCCGTCTTGCCCTGAGCACTCCAGCCTGTCTCGTTCTCACCCATGCCGTGTTGCAGGTAGAGCACGGGGAACTTCTTCGTGGGATTCGTGTAATACTCGTTGGGCAGATAGATGTATCCATGACGCATCTGACCAGTCACCGACGAATAGTAATAGACCTCGTTGACAGAGCCCTGCGGCACGTTCTTCACCGTATAGAAGTCCTCGTCCTGAGCAGGCACGTCAATGCCACTGCCCCAACGGCTCGCACCATAGAAATACAGGCTGTTCGGGTCAGGCACCGAGGCACCGTCGATATTCAGCTGATAGTAGTGGAAGCCCTCGTCCTGAGGCTCCGACGTACCCGTCCACACGCCGTTCTCATCCTTGGTCATCTCATAGATCTTGCCCGCAATGTCGAGCCCCACGAACGTAGCCTTAGGAGCCACGATCTGCGCACGAACCATGCGCTGGGAGTTCACTGCGGGGAACTGCTTGTTCTCCTGATTCGTCGTAGCGGGTTTGAAGTCCTCAACGACGTCTGCCGTCACTGAAGGCACTACGGGATTCTGTCTGGGCGCACCGAACTGGGCCCATGCCGTCAGGCTCGCAAGAGCCGTCAACGAAAGAAAAAGTCTTTTCATAAAGTTTGGTTGTTAAAATTGTTGATAATATCTTTGTTGATAATATTCCGTTGTTCCAATGTTGACAATATTCCGTTATTCCAATGCCGATACAAGTATCGTCATTTCCATTCTTTGACTCCCCCACCCGCCAAAAGTCAAACGTCCCCCAGCATTTGTTAGGGATTTTTAACGAATCCGCCCTTGGGAACTAAACCGCCAGCCCTTGGGAAGCGGACTGCCAACCCAAAGGAACTAAACCGCCCGTTTAAAGGAATTAAGCAAGTTTTCCTTGGGAAGTAAGCAATCTACAGGGAAAATTATTTCCCTAGGCAGGGAAAAATATTTCTCTGGGCAGGGCGCAAAAAATACTGTGCTGTGACAATTGGGACAATTGGGACAGCGTTTTTTTCGCACCTACCGAGAGGAGGAATACTTAGAAGTGTAAACAAATAAGATTAATAGTAACAAACAATAAGATTAATTGTAGTAAATATATTGTTTAGTATTATTAAACATATTATCTATTCCATTATCTCCGATTCTCTCTCATGGGGAAAAAAAATGCACTGTCTTTTGTCCTAATTGTCACAAAGATTGCGTATCTTTGCACTTCGTATGGAGAAGATAAGATTTGATGTGGTCGGTTTGTACCATTGGGACGTACGCCACTGCTGGAAAGAATATGCCACTGAGGCCGTGGGCAAGCAGCTGACGTTGCAGCCCCAGCCGGAGAACATGAAAGACCCTTATGCCGTGAGGGCTCGCGAGGGCGGGCTGCATGTGGGCTATGTGGCCGTGACTGACCTTGACGTCATCTATCAGGCCTTGAAAGGTAGCGGTAAACAGCGACTGAAAGGTGTGGTGGTTGAGAGCAATCCCGAACCGCCCGTGCTCACCGTTGAGTGTGAAGTGGCGAGTGTTGACTGGGATTACGAGCCGTTCGACGACAGCGTCTATGCGGGCTGGCACTACGACGGTCTGCCCCTGATGCCGCCTAAGCTGGAGCAGCTGAGCGACTTGACGGATGACATCATTGACGAACTGGAAAGTGAGCCGAGCGCAAATTTGCGCCCGGGTAGTGATGTGGGTCCAGATTTGGGCTCACATGGTGACAAGGGTCGAGATTTGGGCTCTTGTATCGAAGTCCTGTTGGACTCGAACCTCTACGACATGAGCCGTGAGATGACACGTGCACGCTATCGTATAGAGCGCCTGTTGTCAGCCCGTGAGGAGCCGGAAATGAAGGCTTTTGCCACGAAACTGCGTCAGCAGAAAGGTTTGCTGATGCGCCATGTAAATCGCGACCGTGTGGCCCGCTATCTCTTTATAGACCTGCCCCGCCAGCTGTATCAAAAAGGACTGGAAAACAACCATTACACGTACGACAACCGTTTACAAGAGCTGAAATCTCAGCTGACATCCTTTCCCTATCAGTTGTACGACAAGTTTCTGTGCGACCCTGTGGACTTCCTGCGCGAGGTGTATTACAAGCACGTACCACGCAAATATCTCTTCCAATTGCTGTCGGGCATCGTGCTGATGATTCTGAAAGGACAAGTGAGGATAGAGCGCTGGGGACGCGAGGGCGACATAAAACCCATTGAGGCGATAAAAGGACTCTGCAAGCGCTCCTTGACCAACAAGCCAAGCGATGACGATATACTCATCTCAGAGAACGCTGAGAAATACTGGAAGAAACTGGAGGAGAAAGAGTTCGTAGACAAAGACCACAAACTCCTGCCTACGACCACCCGTCAGCAGGCGATGCTGATTGCCGAAAACTTCGCCATGAAATTAAAGATGAAAGCCAAATGGAAGCCGTTCGAGCGGTTGTGGGGTATCAATAATCTGGCGCAAGAGAAATGGATACACCTAGAAACTTGTAACGAGATATCGCGTGCAGAAGAAATTGAAGAGGTATTCTTTTCGTAAGTAACTGATTATCAGAACAAACAGTCCGAAGAAAAAGGACTATAATTCCCCTATATAGGGCCTCCTATAGCCCCTATATAGGGGATTTTCTTATTTTTATTGTTGTAATTTTGCACCGTCAATGCGCAAAGACACTGTGATAATTAACTGATTTACTAATTTTAGATTTAGATTTTTACAACAATGGATAGAAGATTTTATTTTTCGATTTCGAGTTCTATTAAGACTCCCGCTCAGATGCAGCCCTGCTCGCCTGAGCTCCTGAATGCTGCGCTCGATAGCCAGCAAGTTACCAACACCTGCCACGAGATTGCCGCCAGTCTCGCGAAGGTAAAAGAAGGTACGCTCACGCGTGAAGCCTTCGAATCTCTCAAGTCTCAGCTCAAAGCTGACAATCTGCCCGTGGTGTGCTTCCACGCTACCTTCAGCGACGGCTACCGTCACAACCAGTCGGCAGTACCCAGTGGCTTGTCCATCTACGACATCGACCACCTGCAGGAAGATCCTCGCGCGTACTACTTTAATAAAGTGGCTGGTCGCGAAGTGGAACTCGGCATCAGCTTTGCCCACGTGTCACCCAGCAACGAGGGCATTCGTCTGGTATTTGAAATGCCGAAGGGAATGTCGCTGGCCGAGGCTCAGCAATGGATGGCCGACCAGTTGGGTGACGACACCTACGACGGTTGCGTCAAGGATATGGCTCGCTGCTCATTCGTGGTTTGCCGCGACTATGTGCTCTACTACGACGAAGAGGAGTTGTTTGCCGAGCGTGAGGTCAACGTGCCTGAGAATCCTGTGACAATGGGGACAAAGGACAGTGCTGTTTCTGCGCCCCTACTGCCTCCTGCTGCCGACGAGGTTTTCGAGGACAACTTCAACGGCATCAGCTACCAGCACATCGTCCGAGCAATGGAGGAGCTGCTGGGTGGCGTGCCTGCACAGGGTGCCCGCAACAACTTCATCTTCGCTATGGCCTGCCATCTGCGCTACGTCTGCAACGACGATGCCCGCTGGATTTCACAGGTATTGCCCCGCTATGGTGAGGAAGAGGTGAAGTTTCAGTCGACCGTCCGCTCAGCCTGCAACCGTCCGCAAACCAAGTCGGTACCCGATGTGGTGACCCGTGCCCTAGAGATGGCTCGCAAGCAGCAACAGGTGGACGAGGCTATCGAGGCCAACGGTGTTCATGCCCCCCAGCCTCCCGTAATGCCCCAGCGACTGACGAAGTTCATGCGGCTCATCACCAAGAATGTGCCTGAACATCTGCGCCCAGCCGTAGCAATGGGTATGTTCCCCTCATTGGGTGCCCATTGCAAGGGCGTGAAGTTCCGCTACAACGACAATGCGCTGGTGGAGCCGACATTCATGAACGTCTTGGTGGCTGAGATGTCGAGCGGTAAGTCGTGCGTCAACGAGCCCATCAATGCCATCATGGCCGACATTAAGGAGAAGGACGCCAAGAACCGCAAGCTGATGCAGGAGTACAAGGAGCAGTACGACACGTGCCCTGCCGACGAGCAGAAGCCCGAGCGCCCCAAGGGCCTGAGCATTCAGTGGGTGAAATCGGATATGACCCCAGCGGCCTTCGTCCAGCTGATGGCTGATGCTGGCGGAAGTTTTCTCTATACGCGTATGGATGAGATTGGTATGCTGAACCAGTTGAAGACCAACGGCAAGGGCAACAACGTCACGGAGATTCTGCGTCTGGCCTTCGATTGTGGCGAGTACGGTCAGGAGCGCGTAGGCACCAAGTCGGTATCGGAATGCGTAGAGGTTCGCTGGAACTGGAATGCATCGACCACGCCTGGCAAGTGCCGTCGGTTCTTCGGCGATGCGATGCTGGATGGTACGCTCTCGCGCATCTCGTTCAGCACCATCTATACCGATGACGACCGTATGCCGCTCTATGGCCAATACGACGACAAGTTCCAGCAGCAGGTGCAGGAGGCTGTGGCACTCTTGAACGACGCCAAAGGCTTGATAGTCTGCAAGAAAGCCAATGCGCTGGCCGCTGCGATGATAGAGGAGAACCGCCAGTACTCGGCTCTTGCCGATGACGACGCCTATCGTGAATTGTCCTATCGTGCGACGCTCTCGGCATTCAAGCGAGGCATGGTGCTCTACATCCTAAACGGGCAGAAATGGACACGTGAGATTGAGGACTTCGTGCGCTGGTCGTTCCATTACGACATGTGGTGCAAGATGTGGATTTTCGGTGAGAAGATGCGCCGTGCTATGGACTTGGACAAGGCTGTCATGGTGCCCGGACGTCGCAATCTGATGGAGTTTCTGAACGACACCTTCACCCTCGACGACCTCAACACCGTCCGTCGCGCACAGGGCATGAAGGGTGACGGCCAAACCCAACTCCGCAAATGGCTTTCGCGAGGCTACTGCACCTTCAATCCTGCCACCCAGCAATACACCAAGAGTCCGCAGTTCATTGCCAAGCACCAGAAGCAGGCTGCATAAAATTGAAGCAGTGTAAGAATGAAGAAAAGATCAGCTGCCTTTATTTGAAACGGAGGGGGAGTCGCAATCCGCGACCCCTCTCCTTTCTATCTTGTGACAATTGTGACAAAGGACAGCCCGTTTTTTCTATCACTTCTTGCCCTTGCGCATTTCGGTGACGCGCTTGGCGATGGTGGGAGCCAAGGGGGGAATGTTGTGGCTTTGCTCGTAGGCTTCGAGGACGCTGAAAGGCATGTCGCCGGCGTAGTTGCCGTTGAGCTCCTTCTTCTTGGCCTTGAACTCCTTCTTGTCCATATAGTCGCGGCCGGTGGCGTATGCCTCTACGATAATCTTGTGGTGCTCGCCTTTTTTGTCGTATTCCCAGTGGTTCACCTTCATGATAAGGTCTTCAGGGGCTACGTTGCCGTCGTCGCCGATGCGGAACATCTCGGTGTACTGGTATTCGTAGTTGGCATTCTCAAGCAGTTCCAACTTTTTTCCCTCTCCATGCGTCTTGTTGGCATATAACTGCATCTTGCCCCCGTCGAGCGTCACGTTGTTCACGCCATTGGCATTGGTGATGTAACCCACCGTACCCTCAGGATTGCTGACGCGCAGTCGGCCGTCGCCAAGGTCGGTCAGCGTTACGGCATAGTAATTCTTGGCCTTATCACTGTTGGAAAGGAAACTTAAAATCGATTCTTTATCGATGCCTCCACCCATCTTGGCAAACCTGCTTGTCGTGGCATTCTTCCAGGTACGTCCCTTGTCGCAGAACGAACCGTAAGCCCAGATTCCGCCTAGGTCAACTTCCTTCTTCTTGGGGTCGTAGCCGTTGGCGAGAATGCCTGCACGATAGTACGTCAGCGAGTCGCCTATGAAGAGATACACGCGATAGTAGGTCTCGACGTAGATGTATTGTTTGGGCTTGACAACAATCTCGTCGATGTTGTAGTCGAGGTCGAGCAGCGTCACCTTTCCGTCCTTCAGTTCGCTGACGGTCACCATCTTCGGCTGGTATGCCAGATGGCTCAAACCGACCTTCTGATGACCTTTCACATCGGCAATCACACCCTCGATATCTGTCGTTCCGATAAGGTTACCATCAGTAGTCGTCACACTGACCAGCGCAATGCCGTTGCCTTTCTGGTCAACCACTTGTATGCGCTGTCCGTAAACACTCGCGAGGCTGCATGTCAGGATGGCAGCCAGCATCCATAGTCTGATATTCATCTTCGTAATTTTTGCGTGCAAAGGTACGAATAAGCGAGCAAAAAGCCAAATTAATTTGAACTTTTTCGAGAGAGAGTATCTTCTCGCAGAGCGAAAAGTTACGAATAAGTAAGGAGAGGAAAAATATAAAGGACTAATAAATGCTAAAAGGTGAGGTGACGTTTTGGTCAGTTCACTTTTTTTGCGTACTTTTGCAGACGTTTAAAGAGAAATGTATGTTAAAGACCCTGCTCATCAGTATTCTCATCATTGCCGCTGGCATGGTGTTGCTGCTTATAAAGGTGTTGCTGAGGAAGAATGGCAAGTTCTCGTCGCAACATATCCACGACAGCAAGGCGATGAAGGAACGGGGCATCCACTGCGTGATGGATCAAGACCGCGAAATGCGCCGCACCGCAAGGACTGCCGTCAGCGAACGTTCGGAATAAGGGAATCACGGATTAACAGAATAACGGAAATTACGGAATAACGAAATAACAAAAAATAATAAAAAACAAAAAGAAATGAACAAGTACATGATGATGGCCGCAGGTGCCGTACTGGCACTGGCCTCTTGCAACAATGCAAGCCCCAAGATGGACGAACAACCCACAACAGCAGAACCCGCTTCCGCTGGTGGTCTGAAGATTGCCTACGTTGAGGTTGACTCGCTGATGACTCAGTATGAATTCTGCAAGGAATTCACCCTGACGCTGCAAAAGAAGGGCAACAACGCCCGCAACACGCTGAACCAGAAGGGCCAGCAGTTGCAGAACGCAGCAGCAAACTTCCAGCAGAAACTGCAGAACAACGGATTCACCAGCCGTGAGCAGGCCGAGAGCCAGCAGGCTGCCATCCAGCGTCAGCAGCAGAGCTTGCAGGAGTTACAGGCCCGTCTGGAGAACGAGCTGGCCACCGAGACTCAGAAGTACAACGAGGCTCTGCGCGACTCGCTGATGCACTTCCTGGACGCCTATAACAAGGACAAGAAGTACGACCTCATCCTGACCAAGCAGGGCGACAACATCCTGTATGCTGCCAAGCGTTTCGACATCACCAACGACGTTATCAACGGTCTGAACAAGCGCTACAAGAAAACTCCTGCCAAGAAGGACGACGAAAAGAAGGACGAGAAGAAGTAAAGAAGTCTGAGGTCAGAGGTCTGAGGTAAGATGTAAAAGGTGAGAGGATGGATATACAGAAGATTCTGACGAAACTCCGCATCACTGAACTCAACGAGATGCAGCAACACGCCGCCGAAGCTATATTAGGCTCCGACGGTGATGTTGTTTTACTCTCACCCACAGGAACAGGTAAAACGCTGGCCTATCTCCTACCCCTCGTGCAACAGATAGAAAAAGAGCTAACGGCTAATAGCCAATTGCCAATAGCCTTAGTCATCACCCCAGGCAGAGAACTGGCCTTGCAGTCGGACAACGTGCTGAAAAGCATGGGTTGCGGACTGCGCTCGATGGCTTGCTACGGCGGTCGCCCCACAATGGACGAACATCGCGTATTAAAAGAGGTACGCCCGCATATCATCTTCGGTACTCCTGGCCGACTGAATGACCATCTGGACAAGGAGAACATTTCGCGCTATGGCATCCGTTGGCTCGTCATCGACGAGTTTGACAAGTGTCTCGAAATGGGCTTCCACGCAGAGATGCAGAAACTCATCAAGAGCCTGCCAGGCTTGGAGCGTCGCATCCTGCTTTCGGCCACCAATGCCGAGCAGATTCCGCAGTTTGTCAACATGGCCAAGAAGGGCACGCTGATTGACTTCCTGCCTGAAGAGGAGCAGACCTCTGAGCGCGTAACGCTCTACGAGGTTCGCAGTCCGCAGAAGGATAAACTGGAGACGCTCCGTCAATTGTTGCTGGGCTTTGGCGACGCGAGCAGCATCGTCTTCCTGAACTATCGCAATGCGGTGGAACGCGTGAGCGACTACCTCAAGGAACAGGGTTTCACCATCAGCTGTTTCCATGGTGGACTCGACCAGCGCCAACGCGAAGACCAGCTATACCGTTTCTCGAACGGCTCGGCCAACGTCCTCGTAGCCACCGACTTAGCATCACGCGGACTGGACATCCCCGATATTCAGAACATCATCCACTACCACTTGCCTGAAAGCGAAGACGGCTATATCCACCGTGTGGGTCGTACGGCCCGTTGGGATGCCTCAGGGCGCACGTTCTTCATCCTGAACAGCGAGGAAAGCATTCCTGAGTATGTGGAAGGCGACGTCGAGAGCTATGAGCCAATAGCTAATAGCCAAAAGCCAAAAGCCCCAAAGATGTCCACCATCTACATCGGCAAGGGCAAGAAGGACAAGATTTCCAAGGGTGATATTGTTGGATTCCTCTGTAAGAAAGGCGGATTGACATCTGACGAGATAGGACGCATCGATGTGAAAGACCGCTACACCTATGCTGCCGTCAAGCGCGAAAAGATGCAACAGGTATTACAACAAACCAAAGGTGAAAAGATAAAAGGTATAAAGACAATTATCGAACAAGTGCGCTGATATTGCTACTTAGAGTTGACAAAAAGCAATCAAAACGGCATATTTTGCTTAATTCTTGCTTAAATATTTGCCCAATTCAAATAAAAAGTGTAACTTCGCGCCACATTTTAGAATCATACGTAACAAATACATAACAAAAAACTGTTAAACAATGAAGAAGTACAACTTTAACGCCGGTCCCTCGATGCTCCCACGTGAGGTTATCGAAGCTACCGCAAAACAGTGTCTTGATTTCAATGGCTCGGGTCTCTCTCTGATGGAGATCAGCCACCGTGCAAAGGATTTCCAGCCCGTCGTTGACGAGGCTGTAGCTCTGGTAAAGGAGCTCCTCGACATTCCCGAGGGCTACTCAGTCATCTTCCTCGGTGGTGGTGCAAGCCTCGAGTTCTGCATGATTCCCTACAATTTCCTGATTAAGAAGGCTGCCTACCTGAACACTGGTGTTTGGGCAAAGAAGGCCATGAAGGAAGCAAAGCTTTTCGGTGAGGTCGTTGAGGTGGCTTCTTCAGCTGACGCCAACTACACCTTCATCCCTAAGGACTGGAGCGTTCCCGCTGATGCCGACTATCTGCACATCACGACGAACAACACCATCTACGGTACTGAGATTCGCAAGGACCTCGACGTAAATGTTCCCCTGATTGCCGATATGTCGTCAGACATCTTCAGCCGTCCTATCGACGTGAAGAAGTACGACGCCATCTACGCTGGTGCTCAGAAGAACCTCGCTATGGCTGGTGTAACAATCGTCATCCTGAAGGACGAGAAGCTGGGCAAGGCTCCTCGCGAGATTCCTACCATGCTCGACTATCGCACACATGTTGATAAGGGTTCTATGTTCAATACACCTCCCGTAGTGCCCATCTACAGTGCTCTTGAGACCCTCCGCTGGATCAAGAAGAACGGTGGTGTTGAGGCTATGGACAAGCTGGCTAAGCAGCGTGCAGAAATCGTCTATGGCGAGATCGACCGCAACAAGATGTTCGTAGGTACCGCTAAGGAAGAGGATCGTTCGCTGATGAACCTCTGCTTCGTGATGGCCGACGAGTACAAGGAGCTGGAGAAGGACTTCCTCGACTTCGCAGTCAGCAAGGGTATGGTTGGTGTGAAGGGTCACCGTTCGGTTGGTGGTTTCCGCGCTTCTTGCTACAACGCTCAGACCATCGAAGGCTGCAACGCCCTCGTAGCTTGCATGAAGGAGTTCGAAGCTAATCACTAATTAGTTCATAATTCATAATTCATAGTTCATAGTTATGAAAGTATTAGTTGCAACAGAGAAGCCATTCGCAGCAGCAGCTGTCAATGGTATCAAGGCAGAGATTGAGGCAGCAGGCAACGAGCTCGTGCTGCTCGAGAAATATACTGAGAAGGCTCAGTTCCTGGATGCAGTGAAGGATGCCGACGCACTGATTATCCGTTCGGATAAGGTGGACGCTGAGGTGCTGGATGCTGCCAAGCAGTTGAAGATTGTGGTTCGCGCAGGTGCTGGTTACGACAACATCGACCTCGCTGCTGCTACTGCTCACAACGTAGTCGCTGAGAACACTCCTGGTCAGAACTCCAACGCCGTTGCCGAGTTGGTATTCGGTCTGCTGGTGATGGCCGTTCGTGGTTTCTACAACGGCAAGAGCGGTTCAGAGTTGCTGGGCAAGAAGCTGGGTATCCTTGCTTTCGGTAATGTTGGTCGCAACGTGGCTCGCATCGCCAAGGGCTTTGGTATGGACGTTTATGCCTACGATGCTTTCTGCCCTGCAGAGGTTATCGAGAAGGCTGGTGTTCACGCCGTTGCCAATCAGGACGCCCTGTTCGAGACCTGCGACGTTGTGTCACTCCACATCCCTGCTACTCCTGAGACCAAGCAGAGCATCAATGCCGCTTTGGTTGGCAAGCTGAAGAAGGGTGGCGTGCTGGTGAACACAGCTCGTAAGGAGGTCATCAACGAGCCTGAGCTCATCAAGCTGATGCAGGAGCGTGAGGACCTGAAGTTCGTTACCGACATCATGCCCGATGCCAACGACGAGTTCGCTAAGTTCGAAGGTCGCTACTTCTCTACCCCCAAGAAGATGGGTGCTCAGACAGCCGAGGCCAACATCAATGCTGGTATCGCTGCTGCCAAGCAGATCAACGCCTTCTTCAAGGATGGCGACACCAAGTTCCAGGTGAACAAGTAATAGCATAACACTAGAGGCCCTTTAGTATGACACTGGAGGGCCTTTAATATGACATTAAAAAAGTGGACTGACGAATCAATCAGTCCACTCTTTTTTGTTGCTTATCACTTAGAGGTTCAGGCTCTTCTTGATGGCCTCAATCTTCTGCTCAGCAGCCTTCGTGCAGCGCTCGTAGTCGGCAGCACCAGCGAAGCTGGCATCCTTGACCTCGGTGTAGAACTTAATCTTCGGCTCGGTACCAGAAGGACGAACAGAAACCTTCGTTCCATCCTCGCAGAACCACTGCAGCACGTTAGAGGTGTCAGGCATGTCGAGCTTCTCCGTAGTGCCGTCAGCCTTCTTGGCCTCGAGGCTCTTGAAGTCCTTAGACAAGACGATCTTCGAGCCACCCAGATCCTTCGGAGGATTAGCGCGGAAGTCGGTCATCATCTGCTTAATCTCATCAGCACCGCTCTTGCCTGGACGTACCACATTGATGGTTACCTCCTTCGAGAAGCCGTACTCCTTGTAGATGTTCATCAGCAGGTCGTAGAGCGTCATACCGTTGTCGCGAGCCCAAGCGGCAATCTCACAAATCAGACAGATAGATGCGGGGGAGTCCTTATCGCGAACCTTGTCGTAAGGCAGGAATCCGAACGACTCCTCACCACCGCCGATGTACTTCTTCTTACCCTCGTTGACGCGAATCTCGTTGGCAATCCACTTGAAGCCGGTGTAGCAGTCCTTGTACTCCACCTCGTTCTTCTTGGCAATCTTGGCAATCACCTCGGTGGTCACGATGGTCTTTACGAGGAACTCGTTGCCCTTCAGCTGGCCGAGCTTCTTCTTGTTGGCGATGATGTACCAAGAGAACATCATACAGGTCTGGTTACCATTCAGTATCTCCCACTCTCCCTTGCTGTTGCGGCAGACGATGGCCAGACGGTCAGCATCGGGGTCAGAAGCGATTACGAGGTCGGCATTGAGCTTGGTACCCAGCTTCATACCCAGCGTCATAGCCTCGGCATTCTCTGGGTTCGGGCTGACAACCGTTGGGAAGTTGCCGTCGATGACCATCTGCTCGGGCACCACATGGATGTTCTGGAAGCCCCAAGAGCGCAGAGCCATCGGAATGATGACGCGACCTGTGCCGTGCATAGGCGAATAAACGATGTTGAGGTCCTTCTGGCGCAGGATGACGTCCTGATCCACCATAGCCTCCTTGACAGCCTGAATGTAGTCCCAGTCCATCTCACCACCGATAGGAATGATAAGGTCCTTGTTGCCCTCGAACTTCACATCCTCAATCTTCACCTTGTTCACCTCGTCGATGATACCCTTGTCGTGCGGAGCCAGCACCTGAGCACCGTCGTCCCAGTAAGCCTTGTAGCCGTTGTACTCACGTGGGTTGTGAGAAGCGGTGACGTTGACACCAGCCTGACAGCCGAGCTGACGGATAGCGAACGAAATCTCAGGTGTAGGACGCAGGCTCTCGAAGAGATACACCTTGATGCCGTTAGCCGAGAAGATGTCGGCAACGGTCTCAGCGAACATACGTCCGTTATTACGGCAGTCGTGACCAACAACGACGGCACTCTGCTTGCCAGGGAATGCCTTGTTGATGTAGTTGGCGAAACCCTGTGTAGCCATACCCACGATGTACTTGTTCATGCGGTTGGTACCAGCACCCATGATGCCGCGCAGACCGCCTGTACCGAACTCGAGGTTCTGATAGAAAGCGTCAATGAGATCCGACTTGTCGGGGTTGTCCAACATAGCCTGTACTTCCTTACGTGTCTCCTCATCAAAGGCCGGAGAGAGCCATACTTTTGCCAATGCCTCGCACTGTGCAATTAACTGAGCGTTATTTTCCATAATAATACAATTTGTTTTAGATTGGTTTTATAATACGCAAAGATACTGATTCTTTTTCAAAATCAGTATCACTTGACGTTATTTTTTGCTTTTTTTAAATATTCAGCGTCTTCAACACCCTGTCAATCTCGTCAAAACGCTTCCCCATGTTCAAATTCAGGTAGATGCGGTAAAGTGCCGGAGCCCATCGTTTTTTGTCGTCTGGAGCCAGTTTCCGAAAGGCTTCCATATAAGGTCGGGCATCCTGATACAACTTGACGAGCTGGGCATGATTCTTACGAGGTTCGTTTTCCTGTTCCAGCTTCAAGGCCCTGTTCAGATGAACTGTTGCAATGTTGAAATAAGCCTCAGGCATGGTGTCGTTGAGGGCAATGAGTCGCTCACTGGTTTTCAAACATTCATCGTAGTAGCCGGCATTCAGCTGTGCCACAGACTGAGCCAAAAGGAACAGCTGGTTGTCGGCATTCGTCTTCAGTCCCTGTTCCGTCAGTTTCAATACGTCGTCATACTGTCCCTTAGCCGTATAGAAGTCTGCCAGTCGTGGGAAGAAGTAAGGATGTTCAGGATATTCGTCGTAGCCCAGAGTCAGCATAGCGGCCAGCGCAGAATCATTCTGCTGCTGGATGTATGCCTCACAAATGTATTGCAACGTGAAATCCCGCTTGGCAGTATCGCCCAGAGCCAACGTATGATAGCGCAACGTTTCCTCAGGTTGACGCAGTTTATAGCCACAGAATGTTGCCCAATAGGCAGCCTGCGCCATCAACGAGTCCTTCTTCAGGTAGTCATAGCCCTGAAAGAGCGGCTGGCTGGCAGCATCCAAGTAGGTGGACAAGAAACTGAAGGCATCAGCATACTGCGCCTTACGGACCTGAAAAGTTCCTCCATAATACAGGTTACGACGCAGGACGTCAAGCTGGCGGGCGTGATTCGTACGGAATTCCGGACGAATGCGTCCCTTCTTGTCAGGACGTGCATCCAAGGTGTCGAGCGTCTCTGCAATCTGGTA
>JBGUIA010000098.1:0-46773 GCA_045112595.1 Prevotella sp.
TGAGGTCGTTTCCCACACGGCCGTCGATACGGAACGCATTGCTAGCCATGCTCTTCTCGTACATATCGGGGCGCAGGGAGGTAATCATATAAATGGTGCCGTAGATTTCGTCAGTATGCTCCCAAACGATGGCATAGGCGTCGCGCAACTGGGGGTTCTCAGGGTTCTTGCAGCACATCAGCCACATCTCCTGATTTCTGTTGGTACGAATACGCTGCGTGCCTTGATCCATGCCGTTGTTGGTAATCACCTTCAGCGAGAAATTCTCGTTGCTGCCCGGCTGGATATGCAGGAACTGATAGGCCAGGGGTTCCTCTTTCGGGAAGTTGATGGCCACAGCATTCATCACGTTGTCGTTTTGGATGCGGTTTGCCGAACAGCGGAACGGCACGATTTTGATGCTCGACTCGATGATGCCTGTGTTGGGATTGCGGTTGACGGAGTATACCTGTCCCTCGTTCTGGCCGAACTTCTGGATGATGGCGTTCAGTGTGAAGATGACGGTCTCAGGCTTCTTCTGGGGGGCTGCCGACGGGTCGGCGCTCATGGTTGTAAGGGCGCTGCAAGCGATGAGCAGCATGATTATTGTTCGTTTCATAGTTGTAATTGTTTTATTTCGATGATGCTTGTTCTAAATTATATTTTGAAATTTCGAGTTCCAGTTCTGCCCACTTCAGATAGGCCTCGTTGGCTTGTTTCTTCATGAGGGCTATCTCCTCGGGGGTGTACTGATAGTTCTTTGGACGGGTTATGGGGATGTCGCGTTCGGTCAGCGTTACCATCTCTTCCTGAGGCGTTGCGGTCTCGGCAACAGCCAACTCCTTGTTGACTTCTTCGACAGCTGGCAGCGTTTTGGTTTCGGCTGTTGGAGTCTGAGCCGTTTTCGCATCCTGTGCCAGGAGAGCAGCGTCGCGTTTCACGACGGTGTTTTTCACCTTTGTCCCTTTTGCCTTGACTGGGGTGGCTACTGGCGCTGGAGTTTCGGTTTCCACCTTTGCCACTGAGTTTTCTTCCACCTTTGCCACTGGAGTTTCTTCCACCTTATTTATATTAGCAGGCTGCTCGACGACCGTATTCTCCGCAACGACATCCGTTGTTGTAGCCCTGGGCGGCATGAGCCATATCACCATGATGCCAGCTACACAAGCAGCAGCAATCCAAGGCCAGACGATGCGACGTGACTGCTTATCTTCTTTGGCCATGCGCTGCATCAGTCGTTCGTTGAGGTCGGCAGGCATCTGCGGACGTTCTGCTTCGTCCATCTCGAGGGCGTTACGCAGGTTCGCGTCCGTCTGTCTGAAGGCATTGATTTTCTCCTCTGTCATGATTGCAACATTTTGATGATTTTACATATTTTCTTTCTCGTTCTGCTGAGCTTCGAGGCCACCGTCGTAGGTATCGACTCTGTAACGTAGGCTATCTCTTTCAGGCTCATCTCGTCGTAGTAGAACATCGTGACGATGGCTCGTTCCTCAGGGGGCAAGTGCTTCAACGCTGCACGAATCAACTGTACCATTTCTTCGTTGGCATGTCCCAGTGTCTCTTCCACTTCCGCATCCGACAGTTGCTCGGCCCTACCCTCGCGGTCTTCGAAGTAAATCACCGGTTGGCGCTTATGCCTCAGCCACGTGACGGCCTCGTTGTAGGCTATGCGTGATATCCACGTACGGAGTGCTGACTTCTCTGCGTCGTATGTCGCGATGTTTCTGAACACTTTCACAAACACGTCCTGATACACCTCCTCGGCATCCTCTGTCGCTGGCAACATTCTCGCAACCATTGCGAAGACCTCGTTACCATAGCGTTCGAGCGCCTGTCGTTGGGCTTTGGGACTTTGTTCACGCAGTCCCCTTATCAGGTCTATGTCTATTTCAGCCATTCGATTTTTTTGTTCTTATCTACTCATATATACGACGCCAATCTTCAAAACATTGCACTAAGCATGAAAAAAAATAAAAAAACGGCAAATTTCTTTTTAGACTGGTCGGATGGCGGCGTAGAGCCATTGGCGGTCAAGGTCGTCGAGATGGGGCGAGAGGCGGTCGAAGACCATTTGGTGGTAGTCGTTGAGCCACGTGCGCTCGTTGTCGGTGAGCAGTGTGACGTCGACGGGTGTGGTGTCGATGGGGCAGAGCGTGAGTGTCTCGAACTGGAGGAAACGTCCGAATTCGGTTTCCATATACGGTTGGACAAGCAGGACATTCTCGATGCGGACACCAAAACGGCCTTCGAGATAGATGCCTGGCTCGTCGGTGATGGTCATACCAGCGTGGAGGGGTGCAGGGCGGTATTCCATGCGAATCTGATGAGGCCCTTCGTGGACGTTCAGGTAGGAACCGACGCCATGCCCTGTGCCGTGCATGAAGTTGAGACCGCTTTTCCACAATCCTCTGCGGGCAACGGCATCAAGCTGGGTGCCACTGGCGCCATCAGGGAACTTGAGCATCTGCAACTGGATATGACCTTTCAGCACGAGGGTGTAGATACGTCGCTGTTCGTCGGTAACCGGTCCGAGGGCAATGGTGCGCGTGATGTCCGTCGTGCCGTCCATATACTGTGCTCCACTATCCACCAACAGCAGTCCTTCGGGTTTCAGCGGGACGTCCGTCTCTGGCGTCGCCTCGTAATGCACAATGGCACCATGAGCCTGATAGCCGGCAATGGTGTCGAACGAGAGGCCCTGATACAAGGGCTGCTCAGCACGCAGGGCAGTGAGTTTCTGGTCGACGCTCATCTCCGTCTGGCCGCCAGCCTCGACGGCAGGCTTCAGCCACCGCAGGAAACGCACGAGGGCCACTCCGTCGCGAATCATCGCTTGCCGAAAGCCACGCTGTTCGGCGTCGTTTTTGACGGCCTTCATAGATGGAACAGGCGAAGAAGCCTGTAAGAGGTGAGTGGTAAGAGGTGAGAGGTGAGAGATATCCTCATTGGGCTTAATGGCCTGCATCAGGGTGTGGCTTACCTCGTCGGGGTCGGCCAGGATGTTGTATTCGGGATAGCGTCGAAGTCCCTCCGTGACAGCGGTATAAGGAGCCGTGGCAACGCCACTGGCAGTCAGATGCTGACGTGCTTCGGCAGTAAGCTTTTCTTCGTGTACGAAAAGCGTTGCCGACTGTGTGCTGATGAGCAGATAGCTGATGAACACAGGATTGCAGTGGACGTCGCTGCCACGAAGGTTCAGCGTCCAGGCTATATCGTCCAACGAAGCCATGAGCATGCCGTCGGCATGTTGCTCGCGCAGGGCCTTTCGGATGCGGGTAAGTTTTGATACTGTATCCTCTCCAGCATATTCTATCGGCTGGGGAACAATGGGACGCATGGGAAGTGGCGGACGATTGGTCCAGATGCGCTGCAGGGGGTCAAAATTGGTGCGCAGGGTGAGTCCGCCGTGTTGGCGCAGCTCGGTAATGAGCTGCTGAACATCGTTGGCCGTGCTGTCCATGCCGTAGAGCCCTACCTCCTTGTCGCGCTCGTCAGCCAACTGCTTGCCGAGCCATTCGGCAATGGTGGGTGTACTCTCTACCCTTTCTCGCATCAGCTGGTATTCGGTACCTTCCAATTGTTGGGCAGCAGCAATGAAATAGCGCGAGTCCGTCCAAAGCGCCGCAGCATGGAGCGTCACTACTGCCGTTCCTGCCGAGCCGTTGAAACCACTGATCCACTCGCGGCCTTTCCAGTGGTCAGCGGTGTATTCACTATTATGCGGGTCGGTGCTGGGAAAGATGAATGCACTGAGGTGTTCGCGTCGCATTTCTTCACGCAGAGCGTCTAATCTTTGGGCGAAAATATCCATTAAACATTAAATATTAAACATTAAACATTAAAGTTTTTCGGTGCGAAGTTACGAAAAAAAACAATAATTTATAATATTTCGCGTTATTAATTACGTGTTTGGACGTAAAATAGCGCTTCTGAGCCTGTTGTTGATGATGCTGACAAGAGTTTCTGCACAACAGGACGTTTCCTTCGCTCACTATTGGGCGTTGGAACCGTCATTTAACCCTGCTGCCATCGGAAAGCAGCAGCTAATCAACGTGACGGGAGCCTACGCCATGAGTATGGCAGGATTTGAAAACAACCCCAAGACGATGTTTGTAGCTGGCGATATGCCTTTCTATATGCTGAACGGCTATCACGGCGTGGGTCTGCAACTGATGAGCGACGACATCGGACTGTTTAAGCACCAGCGGCTGACGGCACAATATGCCTATAAGTGCCAGATGTTCGGAGGCACGCTGAGCATTGGTATTCAGGCCGGTATGCTGAACGAGAAATTCAAGGGCAGCGGGCTGGATCTGGAAGAGACGGACGATCCTGCGTTTAACAAGACTGACGAGACGGGCAACGCGCTGGATATGGCCGCCGGACTCTATTATCAGCACCGTCAGTGGTATGCCGGAGTATCGGTGCTGCATGCCACTGCTCCATCGATAGAATTGGGTACTCGGTCAATAATTGATATAGCAAGAACGTATTATTTGACCGGCGGATACAATATTCGGCTGCATAATCCGTTTATAACAATACACCCATCTGTGTTAGCGCGTACTGACGGGACGGCTTACAGAGTGGATGTGACGACGCGTGTGAAGTACACCTACGAGAAGCGTATGTTGTATGCAGGAGTGGCCTACAGCCCGACAAATTCGGTGACGGCACTCATCGGCGGAAACTTTCACGGCGTCTGTCTTGGCTACAGCTACGAGGCCTACACATCGGCTCTTAGTTTCAAACATGGAAGTCATGAGCTGTTCGTGGGTTATCAGACGGAGCTGAACCTCGTAAAGAAGGGTCGTAACAGACACCAGAGCGTGAGGATACTATAATTGATAATTGACAATTGATAATTGATAATTAAAAGAACAGATAAAAACGAAGATATGAAAAAAGGTATAATCATGATGCTTTCTGCCGTGATGGTGGTAGTGATGACTGGCTGCTTCGGCAGCAAGGCGTCGTTAGCATCGGGCGGTGAAGTGACAGGAACGAGTGGCCGTGCATTTACGGAGCCAACGCCTCATGGCATGACGCTCATCAAGCGTGGTCACCTGAAAATGGGTATCGACAAGCAGGATTCGTTGTGGGGTAAGCAGACGCCTATCCGCGACATCTCTGTAGAGGGTTTCTGGATGGACGAGCATGAGGTGACGAACTCCATGTATCGCCAGTTTGTCAATTATGTGCGTGACTCCATTCTGCGTGAGCGTCTGGCCGACCCCGCCTATGGTGGTGACGAGAGTTACAAGATTGAGGAAGACAAGAACGGTGACCCCGTGCCGCCTCACTTGAACTGGAAGAAGGCCCTGCCACGCAAGCCGAACGAGGACGAACAGCGTGCCTTCGAGAGCCTGTATGTGACCAATCCTGTGACGGGTGAGAAAGCGCTCGACTGGCGCCAAATGAACTACCGTTACGAGATTTACGACTATACGGAGGCTGCCAAGCGTAAGTATCGTCCGAACTTCGAGGAGCGCGTGTTGAATACCGATATGCGTCCTACTGGCAACGAACAAATATGGATTTCGAAGGATACGGCCTATATCAATGACGAGGGTCAGATTGTGCGTGAGACCATCAACCGCCAGTATACCGGTCCCTGGGATTTCCTTAACACGTACATTGTTAATATATATCCCGATACGACCTGTTGGGTGAACGACTTCCCCAATGCGGAGAACGAGTCCTACATGCGTTACTATTTCAGCAATGCAGCCTATAACGACTATCCCGTAGTGGGTGTGACGTGGGAACAGGCCAATGCTTTCTGCGCCTGGCGTACGGAATATCTGTTGCGCGGACTGGGTCCTGCCGCCCGTTTCGTACAGCGCTACCGCCTGCCGACAGAGGCCGAGTGGGAATATGCCGCACGTGGCAAGGACCAGACGGAATTCCCTTGGGAGAACGAAGACGTGATGAGCGGCAACGGCTGTTTCTATGCCAACTTCAAGCCCGATAATGGTAACTATACCAAGGACGGCAACCTGATTACCAGTCGTGTGGGTATCTATTCGTCGAACTCGAACGGACTGTACGATATGGCAGGTAACGTGGCCGAGTGGTGCTCTACGATCTATACGGAGGCTGGTGTGGAGTCGATGAACGACATCAACCCCCAGCTCAAGTATAATGCTGCGAAGGAAGACCCCTATCGTCTGAAGAAGAAGAGCGTGAGAGGCGGTTCGTGGAAGGATCCCGAGAGCTATATCCGTTCGGCCTGGCGTTCGTATGAATATCAGAACCAGCCCCGTTCGTACATCGGATTCCGTTGTGTGCGCTCGTTGGCCAATACCACCAGTGATAAGATTAAAGTAAAGAAAGGTAAGTAATCATGACTACATACAGCAAACTGAATATCGTCTACCGCTTACAGAAGTGGATGGACAGCGTGCCAGGACAGACGTTCCTGAACTACGCCTATAGCTGGGGTGCCTCTATCGTTATTCTGGGTACACTCTTCAAGCTGACCCACCTGCCAGGAGCGAACTTCTTCCTGTTCCTAGGTATGGGTACTGAGGTGTTTGTGTTCTTTATCTCAGCCTTCGACCGTCCGTTTGACAAGACGACAGACGGTATGGACCTCGACTTGCACGTGGGTGACGAGGGCGTAGAGTCTGAAGCAGTTGCTCCTGCCGTTGCTGGCGGTGTTGCAGGCAGTGGCACGGTCATCATCAATGGTGGTGGTGCTGTCGGCGGTGTCGTAGGCAACGGTGAAGAGGCTGCCCGTTGGGAAGGTGGAAGTGTCAGCGGGGGAACCGCTGACCACACTGAGGGCGGTGCTATTAACTTTGCCGGCGGTGTTGTTGGCGGTGTTGTTGCTCCCCAGCAGCCTGAGGTTCAGCCAATGGGTGAAGAGCTGAAGGAAGCTACGTCAAATTATATTGATGAGCTGAACCGCCTGACGGAGATGCTGACGCAGGTTTCTGAACAGAGCAAGCGTCTGACACGCGACTCAGAGGAAATGGAGAACCTGAACCGTACGCTGACAGGTATCAGCCGTGTTTATGAGATGCAGTTGAAGAGTGCCTCGGCACAGATCAGTACCATCGACGAAATCAATGAGCAGACGAAGCATATGGCTGAGCAGATTCAGGAACTCAACAAGATCTACGCCCGCATGATTGAGGCTATGCAGATAAAGGCTAATATTTAATCGGAATAACGGAATTACGGAATACCGGAATAACGAAAAATAATTATGGCAATTAAGAAAAGACCCGTTTCA
Source organism: Prevotella sp. (assembly GCA_045112595.1). Lineage (GTDB taxonomy): Bacteria > Bacteroidota > Bacteroidia > Bacteroidales > Bacteroidaceae > Prevotella. The sequence goes on from JBGUIA010000098.1 coordinate 7,223, forward strand.
CCACGTCAGAAGATGATTAACCTGATGTACGTCGTACTGATGGCTATGCTGGCGTTGAACGTCTCGAACGAGGTGCTCAACGGCTTCTCGCTGGTGGAGGAAAGTCTGAAACGTACCACCATCAATGCCACGAAGGAGAATCTGGCCATCTACGACGACTTTGCCGTGCAGATGAAGAAGAATCCTCAGAAGGTGAAGCAGTGGTATGATAAGTCGCAGAAGGTGAAGCAGATGAGCGACAAGCTTTACAACCTTGCTGACGAACTGAAACTGGCTATTGTCCGCGAAGCCGACGGAGATGACGGTGACGTGAGGAATATCCGTAACAAGGAAGACTTGGAAGCAGCTACTCAGGTGATGCTGGCTCCCGGTCGTGGTCGCGGCAAGGAACTCTTCGACGCCATCAACAACTACCGTAATGAGATGCTGAAGATGGCAACGGACTATCATCAGAAGAAAGCTATCGCTTCGAACCTTACGACAGACATTCCCAAGGAAGTGCAAACAATGGGTAAGAACTGGCAGGAATATATGTTTGAGTCGATGCCTACTGCCGCTGCTGTGACGTTGCTGAGTAAGTTGCAGAACGACGTGCGCTATGCAGAGGGAATGATTCTACATACGCTGGTGTCGAACATCGACGTGAAGGATATCCGTGTGAATGCCCTAAACGCCTTTGTCATTCCCAATTCGCAGACCATTGTCCGTGGCGATAAGTTCTCGGCCCAGATTGTAATGGCAGCAGTCGATACCACGCAACAGCCTCAGATATTCATCGGAGGCAAGGAAGTGAATCTGCCTGACGGACTTTATGAGACGGTGACTGGCCGTACTGGTGACTTCACGCTCTCAGGATATATCCAGGTGGAGAATGGTAACGGCGAACTGATTAAGCGCAACTTCGAACAGAAATATACAGTGGTTGATCCCTCGGCAACAGTCAGTGCCGACCTGATGAACGTGCTTTATGCAGGTTATAACAACCCGCTGAGCGTCAGTGTGCCTGGTGTACCCCTGAACAAGGTACAGGCCACGATGAGTGGTGGTACGTTGCAACCCGTAGGCCCTGGCAAATATATTGCCCGTCCGACGGCTGTCGGTCAGAATGTGACCATCACCGTGACGTCGACCAATACGGGACGCGCACAGCAGATGGGACAGTTTACGTTCCGTGTACGCCGTCTGCCCGACCCCACGCCATATATTGCTATGAAGGATGACTCCGGCAGTCCTGTACGCTATAAGGGTGGCGGACTGTCGAAGCAGCAACTGATGAGTGTTGACGGTATTGGCGCTGCCATTGACGACGGCATTCTCGATATCGCCTTTAAGGTGCAGAGTTTCGAGACGGTATTCTTCGACAACATGGGTAATGCCGTGCCGATGGTTTCTGAGGGTGCCAGTTTCTCGGCTCGTCAGAAGGATACTTTCCGCAAGTTGCAGCGCAACAAGCGATTCTACATCACGCGTGTCAATGCGATTGGTCCTGACGGCATATCCCGTAAGCTGACCACTTCGATGGAGGTTATTGTGAAATAGTTTAGAGTTAACAGATAAGAGATAATAGAAGATATGAAAAGAGTATTGTTCTTATTGATGATAACGCTGGTGGCTGGTGCAGTAAGTGCTCAGCCTAAGGCTCGTCGACAGCAACAGCAGCAGAAAGCCCAGCAACAGCAGCAGGCACAGCCGACACAGAGTCAGGGAATGTCGATGCGTGCTCGTTTGTCGTTTCCCACTGCTGTGGAGATGCCCGAGAATGTCGTGTGGCGTCGTGACATCTATCGTGAGATTGACCTCAACGATGATGCCAATGCAGGTCTCTACTACCCTGTAGAGCCTATTGACAAACAGCTGAACCTGTTTACCTATGTCTTCAAACTGGCGCTGAACGGCTACATCCCCGTCTATGAATATCGCTTGGACGGTAATGAGGTGTTTACCGATTCTGCCAAGGTTCAGATGAGGACTGTGTTGGACAACTATCACATCTTCTATGAAGAGCGTGACGGCAAGCTGCGTGTTGACAACAGCGATATTCCCTCGGCAGAGGTGAAGATGTACTACCTGAAGGAGAGTGCTTATTTCGATGATGCCAACTCGACGTTCCACCGCAAGGTACAGGCCGTATGTCCAGTAATGATACGTGAGGACGATTTTGGCGGTGAGGCTTCGAAATATCCGCTGTTTTGGGTGAAGTACGCCGATTTGGAGCCGTTCCTGAGCCGTCAGACGGTGATGACCTCGAATCTGAACAATGCCGCCACCATGTCGATGGAGGATTATTTCACGATGAACCGTTACCTGGGTAAGATTTATAAGACCAACAACATGTTGGGTAAGACGTTGGCGCAATACTGTCCGAACGATTCTGCTCTGGCGAAAGAGCAGAAGAAGATTGAGGCTGAGTTGAAGGCCTTCGAACAGAACATCTTCGGCGATCAGCACAAGAAGGACTCGCTGGATTCTATTGCCAAGCTCGATCCTCGCCAGTTGAAGGCTGCCAAGAAGTCGAAGAGTGGCAAAACTAGTAGTTCTTCGTCGGCAAAGGTAAAGAGCAGCAAGCCCAAGAAGAGCAGCTCTTCGTCGTCAGGCTCTGCCAAAATGAGTGTGCGTCGCCAGAGACATTAGTAAACAATTCGCTTAAAAAAATAGAAAGATGATGAAGAAAGTATTAACACTTATCGTGATGGCTGTCGCTATAGCTATGCCGTCGAATGCTCAGGCGCAGTTTGGCTTGAAAGGCGGTCTGAACCTGACGAATATCTCTGACTTTTCTTTTAGTGCAGCAGGTGTGGACAATGCCATTAAGAGCAAGGCGGGCTTTTTTGTCGGCCCGACAGTGAAATTCACTTTACCTATTGTTGGTTTAGGCATTGATGCTTCTGCTCTCTACGATCAGCGTGAGGGTAAGGTTGAAAGTGATGGAGGAGAGAGTATGACTCTTAAGTCTCAGTCCATCCAGATTCCTATCAATGTACGCTTTGGCTTTGGTTTGGGCGAAACAGCCAGCATCTTTATTTTTGCCGGTCCTCAGTTTGGTTTTAACGTAGGTGACAAAAATAAAACATGGACAGACTACAAAAACAATGCTTGCGAATGGACTCTCAAGAGTTCTACCGTCAGTGCCAATGTTGGTCTGGGTGCAATGCTGTTAAAACATCTGCAGTTTACCGCCAATTATAACATCGCTTTGGGCAAGACTGGTGAGGTGGATGTAAAAACTGGTGCCGAGGCCGCTTGGAAGACGGTTACCGGTGCAAAGGCCAACGCCTGGCAGATAGCTCTGGCTTACTATTTCTGATTTCAGTCACACAAGCAATCATTGGTGCCTCCGACAATTTCTGGTTGTCGGAGGCACTTTTTTTATGATTATTAACCTTAAATGATGACAACACGTATTTTTGAACGTCTTATAAACAACTATTAATAGTTCAAGCTAACAAATGAGTGAATTAAGGTTAAGAAGATGCCTCTTGGTGGGCATTGCTGCAGTGTTAGTCGCACTGCCGATTGGTGTGTGTGCCCAACAACAGCAGCAATACCGTGTAGCCGCTTGCGACTGGATGATGCTAAAGCGTCAGAAACTGGGAGAGTTCCAGCTTGCCAAGGACATCAATGCCGATGGTGTGGAGGTCGATATGGGTCCGCTGGGACAGCGGGTGCTGTTCGACAACAAATTGCGTGAACCAGCGTTCCAGCAATTATTCCGACGGACGGCCGACTCGCTGGGCATAGCGGTGCCCTCAATAGCTATGTCCGGATTCTTCGCACAGAGTTTCCTCGAGCGAGAGAACTACAAAGACCTGATAGTCGATTGCCTGAACACAATGGACGTTATGGGTGCCCAAGTGGCTTTCCTGCCTTTAGGCGGCAGTGGCAACGATTGGAAACAGCCTGGTGAAGCCCGTCAGGAGATGGTTCGCCGACTGCATGAAGTAGGCGAGATGGCTCTTGCGAGAGACAAGGCCATTGCCATTCGCACCCAACAGGATGCTCACGCGGACCTTGTTTTATTAAAGGAGGTCAACAGCAAGGGCATCAAGATTTACTATAACCTACAGGATGCCATCGATCAAGGATTGTGTCCCTGCAAGGAACTGAAGACGCTAGGAGCTGAGAATATCGCGCAGATTCACGCTTCACTGACCGATAGCGTGACGCTCGACAAAGACCCGCGTATTGATCTGCACAAGGTGAAGAAAACCCTCGACAAGATGAAATGGAGCGGGTGGCTCGTCGTAGAACGCAGCCGTAATGCCCAAGACGTCCGCAATGTCCGAGGCAACTTCGGCACCAACGTTGCCTACTTAAAAGAGATATTTCAAAAACTAATCAAATAAGTCAAACTAAATGAAGGATTTTATGAAGAAGAATCAATTCTTTACGTACAGTAAGATGTGCGTGCTTGCCCTCACAGGAGCAAGCGCTCTGTTCCTTGCTTCGTGCGCCAAGGATGGTTACGACGACGAATCGTTCGACAGTGGTGTATCGAATACGCAGGTAGCAACAATATCTGCTGACGACATTACGATTACACCCAGTGCAGACGGTAAGTCGCAGACCTTTACCTGGCCCGTCGTTATGGGAGCAGGAGGCTATCGTGTCAGCCTGATTGACGTAGCAAACCCCGACAAGCCGATTATCAACGACAGCATTGTTGACGGTTGCTCGGTTAAAGGTGATCGCGAAGAGGATGTTAACTACAAGCTGACCATTCTTCCCTTGGGTAACAAGCAGAAGAACAATACTGATGCCAGTGCCGCTGTGGAGAAGTTGTTCTCTACCTTTACACCTACCTACAAGACCATTCCGGCAGGCTCGAACCTGAACGAGTGGTTTACGGCCAATCCGCTTCCCACTGAGGAAGGAGACAATCTGAACTATGACTTGGAGGCTGGTGCTACCTACACGCTGAGTGGGGTGTTGGACTTCAACACGAATGCAGTCACCCTGCGTACCAATGACAAGGCCAAACATGCAACCATCTACTTCCAGAATGAAGCCTGCATTACCTTTGCAGCTCCTTTCAACATGAAGTATGTCGACGTTGACTGCTCGGCACAGGAGATTGGAAGCACCAATCACGGTATCTTTGCCTTCAGCAAGGATCCTTCGGCAGCTCCAACGGGAGTAGATATCAATCCGGCGCTGTACAAGTGGGATAAGCCAATGATTGAAAACCCCGTTACCTTTGTAAACAGCAACTTCAAGAATGTGAAGAGCTATTTCTTCTGGGATAATCAGCAGGCTGTTTGTGCAATGACCATGCTGATTGACAACTGTGTGATACATTTGGCTCCTGAGAAGGCTTTTGCCGGTGGTGTGTTCTGGACGAATAAAGGCGGTCAGGTCAACGAGCTATATGTTACCAATTCTACCTTCTACGAGCTTGATGACTGCGTAGGTGACTACAAATACTTCTATCAGGCCGGTATGGTCAGTGGTGAGGAAATATACGCAGAAAAGGGTTTAGCGACAAACACTGTTAGCTATAAGAATTCCACTTTCTACCATGTCACCTGGAACAACGGTCAGTGGGGTAACTACAACCGTATGGCCGGTCGCGACTGCTCACATTGGATTATGACCGACTGTATCTTCTACGACTGCTCACCTTCGGGCGTTCCCCGTCGTTTCCTGCATGGTAAGCAGAACCAGAAGTATGTCACCTTCAACAACAATACTTATATGAAGGCTGATGGCACCTTCCAGGATATCAAGGAAGACGGCACTCACGATTACGACCATTCTGGTACGACTATCGAGGAAGACCCGCAGTTTGCTAATCCTGCTATTGCCGATTTCCATATCAGCGGTGCCACTCAGGTAGCTCGCAAGACTGGTGATCCCCGTTGGCTTCCTTAATATATAATAAGGTCTAATAGTAAAAAGGAAAAGACTATGAAACATAAGATATTCAGTTTATGCCTCGGTATGATGTTGATGTTCTCAGCATCAGCTCTGGCTCAGAACAAGACTATGACTGGTACTGTAGTCGATGAGCTCGGCGAGCCCGTTATCGGCGCTACAGTAACGGTAGCAGGTACGAAGATAGCTACTGTGACCGATATGGATGGTAATTACTCGATTTCTGCCCCTGCAGGGTCGAAGGTAACCATCAGCTACATCGGCTATTTACCCCAGACTGTGACGCCTGGCGGTACAGTGAAATTGGAAGAAGACAAGCAGACGCTGGAAGAGGTCGTTGTCGTAGGTTACGGCACACAGAAGAAGGCTCACCTGACGGGTTCTGTATCGACCGTTGAGGTTGATGATATCCAGGACCTTGCCAACGGCGGTCTGGGACAGTCACTCGCAGGACTTGTCAATGGTCTGTCAGTCAGCGGCGGTGATGCCCGTCCTGGTGAGAATGCCCGTCTGGCAATTCGTGACGTCAACTCATTGGGTGAGGTAGGTTCTACCGCCCAGCAGCCGCTGTTCGTTATCGACGGCTATATCTATCCGAATGACGTGAAGGTTGGCAACAGTTTCCAGAACCTCGGTGCTGAGGCTTTCAACAACCTCGACCCCTCTGAAATCGAGAGCATCTCTGTGCTGAAAGATGCTTCGGCTGCCGTCTATGGTGCCCGTGCTGCTAACGGTGTTATCCTCGTGACTACCAAGAAAGGTAAGCAGGGAGCACCCAGCATCAGCTATAGCGGTTCTATCGGTATCACAGACGAGGTGGCTCGTCCCAAGATGCTGAGCGCCTACAACTATGGTCGACTCTATAATGCCATTGCAGCTGCCGACCCGACGAACACCAGCCTCAACCACACCACAGCACTGTTCCAGGCTGACGAGTTGGAGGCCATGAAGGCATTGAACTACGACCTGCTGGACAAATACTGGGAGACAGGTTACACCACGCGTCACGCTGTCAATGTCAGCGGTGCTGCGGACAGGGTAAGCTATTTTGGCGGTATCACCTATTTCAAGCAGGACGGTAACCTGGGTAAGCTTGACTACGACCGTTGGAACTATCGTGCCGGTATCGATGTGAAGCTGAGCGACTACTTGTCAGCCAACCTGACCGTCAGCGGTGACTATGGCAAGAAGAACAAGCCGTTGGTGAAGGTCGGTGGTTCCGGCGACGAGAAGGACTATAACCTGTTGCTGACACGTCCGACTTACTTCCCAGAGTATGTTGGTGGCTATGCCATTCCTGCCTATGGCGTGAGCGGTGGACGTCGCAACCAGAATCAGGACTACCACTACGACTTGCTGCAAAACAATGGTGACTACAGCCGCAGTATGACGTCGAACATCAATATCGGTGCCAGCATCAAGTATGACTTCGGTTGGAGCAAGATTCTGAAGGGCTTAAAGCTGAGCTTCAGCTATTCGAAGAGTATCAACAACGACAAGACCAACCAGTATGGTTCGCGTTACACGCTCTATCAGATGCAGACCCGCTATGGTTCTGGCAAACACCTTTATACACCGACAAGTGGTGACGATCCCGACTTTAATTATCTGGATGCGTCGAACTTCAACGCTATGACGATGAAGAATGGTAACATGCTGTATCGTACAATGACGCGTACAGATAACTACCAGATGAACTTCACCGCCCAGTATGGTCGTGACTTCGGCAAGCACAGCATCAATGCCCTCTTCTCTATCGAGAAATCGGAAGCAGAATCAGAATACCTAATGGGCCAGCGCGAGAATCCGTTCCCATTCACCACGGGTCAGTCGAACTCTGCCGATGGTGAGCAGACAACGGTATTCACTCGTTACGAGAGTGGTACGCTGTCGTATATCGGACGTATCAACTACGCATACGCCGACCGTTATCTGTTCGAGTTCCTGCTCCGTTCAGATGCTTCTACCAAGTTTGCTCCCGAAAACTATTGGGGCACCTTCCCCGCAATCTCTGCCGGTTGGGTCATCAGTGAAGAGCCTTTCTTCCAGAACGCCAAAGGCTTGCAGTGGGTTGACTTCCTGAAGATTCGTGCTAGCTGGGGTCTCACCGGACGTGACAACCTCGCTCCCTGGCAGTGGATGCAGATTTACGCTCAGGACTCTAACCGCGGCCCCGTGTTCGGTACTGGTGTCAGCAACGACTCTGAGAACCGTATTACCATCAACAAGAACAACTCTGCCCTGAATACCGATGTTCACTGGGACAAGTCGTATAAGACCAACCTCGGTTTGGACTTCCAGGTATTGAACAAGCGACTGGCCGTGACCTTCGACTGGTATTACGAGAAGAACCGCGAGATGTTGCTGAATCTGGCTCAGGAGATTCCTACTTCTATCGGAACGCAGACAGCTTCTCAGAACCTTGGTGAGATGAACAACTGGGGTTGGGAACTTGGCATCACCTGGCGCGACAAGATTGGCAAGGACTTCAAGTACCGCATCGGTTTGAACACTGGTTACAACGACAACGAGGTACTTGTAATGGACTTTGCAAAAGATTATATCTATCGCCAGATTACCAAGGGCAGCCGTACAGACATCGGTACTTGGGGAATGCAGTGCATCGGTATGTTCCGTTCATTCCAGGATATTGAAGAGTACTTCGAGAAGTATCACATCACCTCCTATATGGGTATGAGCAAGGACAAGGTTCGTCCCGGTATGCTGATATATAAAGATGTACGCGGAGCCTACAATGCAGAGACAGGAACCTACGACGGTCCTGACGGTGTAGTTGATAAGGACAACGACCAGGTGTGCTTGAGCAATCGCTCGAACCCCTACGGATTTACCATCAATGCTCATGCAGACTGGAAGGGTATCGCACTGACTGCTCAGTTCGGCGCCTCTTGGGGTGGTTACACCACGCTGCCTTCAGCAGCCATCGGTGTGCCTTCAGCCTCGAATATCGAGTACTACAACATGCCTTCGTTCTGGGATCCTGACAACATGTATGTCTATCAGGACATTTACGACGGAAGTGGTAATCTCGTCATGAAACAGAACCGCGACGGAGAATATCCTAACCTCGCCTATCAGAGTGTGAACGCAGTGGCCTCCAGCTTCTGGCGTGTCAGTGCTGCCAGCGTGCGCCTGAGCCGTCTGACACTGGCCTACACCTTCCCCAACGCTTGGTTCAAGAGCATTGGCGTGAAGAATGTTCGTCTGAACATCACTGGTCAGAACCTGATTAACTTCTACAACCCCTATCCCGACAAGTTCACCAGCCCGATGGCAGGAACTTACGGCAACTATCCTACGTTGCGCCGCTGGGACATCGGTATCAATCTGTCGTTCTAAACACTTAAAAGATTACGATTATGAAAAAAGCAATAAAATATTTCAGTTTCGGTCTCTCTGCGGTTTTGGCCTTGTCGGCATGTAGCGACCAGTTCCTGCAGGACAAGAAGAACTACGACAACGTCACGACGGATGTATATAACTACGTGGAGGGTGCCAACGCCCGACTCAACGACATCTACGGATGGTGTCTGCCTCAGGTGGCTGATTTGACAACAGGAACGAACTATCTGTCGGTCTCTATCGGTAACAACGACGCTGCAGGCGGTGCTACGGAGGAATATACCGGCTTCACCATCTACACCGACCCGCAGATTGCCCTGTCGTCGATGGGCAGTTCCAATGGCGTACCCGACTACTTTATGGGTGCTCATAACAACATCCAAAACTCTGTCTACGGACGTATCCGTAACATCAATGACTTCATCCAGGGTGTCAACGGCAGTACGTTGTCGCAAGAAAATAAGAATCTCATGCTCGGACAGGCTTATTTCTTCCGTGCCTGGTGCTATTACAACCTGGTGAAATGGTATGGTGGTGTACCTCTCGTAAAGGAAGTGCTCGAACCTGTGAAGGAAAACTTCACACCGCGTGCTACTACCAAGGAGACCATCGAGTTCATATGCAGCGACCTCGACCAGTCGGCTCGTCTGTTGGCTGAAAAGACCATGAAGGGCGGTTGGACTGGTGAAGACTGGGGCCGCGTCAGTACTGGTACCGCACTGGCTCTGAAGGGCCGCGTACTGTTGCTCTGGGCCAGCCCGTTGTTCAACCGTGCCAACGATCCAGCTCGCTGGCAGAAAGCCTACACTCAGATGAAACAGGAACTTGACAGCATCAATGCCTGTGGCTTTGGTCTCTATAAGGGTGGTGCAAACGTCAACGGTAGCGACTTTGCCCGTCAGTTCCTGTCGAACACCATCAATCCTGAGGCCGTGTTTGTATCTCTTTACAACAACATCGTTGCTGACGGTTCCGACATCCAGCGTAACAACAACTGGGAACGTGCCATCCGTCCGAAGAACACAGGCGGTAGTGGTAAAAATGCCGGTTTGGCATTGGTTGAGCTGTTCCCGATGGCTGATGGTAAGATGGCTGACCTCAACGTCCTGCCTGCATTGACGGAGGTTGGCAAGCGTACCTATACCGATACCTATACGAAGCTCGAGCGCAGTCAGTACACTTACGACGAGACGGCACCCTACATGAACCGCGACCCGCGTTTCTATCGCACCTTCGCGTTCCCCGGCTTCCGCTGGGCCTATAGTGGCGACCCTGTACCTGCTGATGCCAATAATCCCTCGTACGACAGTGGTAAGAACTATGTGTTGTGGAACTACGTATGGTATGTCGACCTCAACGACCAGGGCAACCCTGAGAGTGGTAACTCATACGGTGCCGACAACCTGCTCACCAGCAAGGCTGGTATCTATGTCCGCAAGAAGAGCGACGACCTCGACGTCAACGCCTCACCGCTCTACAACTACGACCCCATTGCCAGCCAGCACTACTACTCCGGCGCTCCGCTCATCGAGCTGCGCTATGCTGAGGTACTGCTCAATCTGGCTGAGGCTGCCTGCGGTGCAGGACAGATGGATGAGGCTGTAGGCTACCTGCAGCAGATTCGCGCTCGTGCCGGATATACCGCTGAGAATAATTATGGCCTCCAAAGCAATCTGGCCACCGACCAGGCTGCTTGTATGTCGGCTATCCTCTATGAGCGTCAGATTGAGTTTGCCTACGAGGGTAAGCGCTTTGACGATATGCGTCGCTGGATGCTCTTCGACGGTGGTACATTGACAGAACCTGCAGCCGATCCTGATTCAGAAGCTCAGCCGCTGCCTTCTTCCTGGAAGGTTACTGGTTGGGGTGGCAATACCTGCACATGGTTAGGCTTCAAGCCTTGGAACGGCCAGCGCCGTGAGCGCGTCGAGTTCCGCACGGGCAATCAGTTCGGCGTCGGCGGCACCACTGCCGACAGCGACCCGCTGGTAAAGGCTGGTGTTGAGCGTCCTGCCGGAGTCAACTTCAGTGTAGCAGACATCGAGTCACAGCTCAATACGCTGAAAACATGGTACAACACCAACCTCGTCACATCGTACAAAGTTGGTGACAGCCGCGACTCACAGAAGAATGCTCTCTTCGTGGCTTTCCGCCCGAAGTACTACTTCCTCGGACTCTCTCAGGGTGCAATGACCCACAACCCCGACCTGCCTCAAACCATCGGTTGGGCAGACTATAATAAAGGTGGTTCTAACGGCACCTTCGACCCTCTGGCCGAGTAAGACGCTGGCAAACATAACAACAAAAGATTTCAACCTCATTGTTTTGGGGTTGAAATCTTTTACAATAAACACATTAGAAGTTTCTCTATTAGAAAGATTCAACACTCAACATTCATTATGAGAACCGGCTCCATTATTATCAACGTATCGCAAGAAATAGAAAGTGTATGCCCTGAGTTTGTGGGGGCGTGTGTTGAGGCGCAGGTGGTGAACACGCCATACTGCGAAGAACTGTGGCAGGAAATAGAGGCGTTGGGCGAAAGATTTCGCAACGAACTGACGACCGAATCGCTGAAGGATATGACGAGCATAGCAGCCACGAGACGAGTTTATAAGGCCTGTGGCAAAGACCCCTCGCGCTACCGCCCTGCGTCGGAGGCCCTCATACGCCGTATGCTGCAGGGTAAGGAATTGTACCAGCGTGACACACTAGTGGACCTCGTCAATCTGGCATCTATTGCATACGGTTACAGCATCGGTGGGTTCGACGCAGACAAGTTCGTAGGCAATACGCTGACACTGGGCATCGGGCGCGAGGGTGAACCCTACGAGGGTATCGGACGTGGTCTCCTGAACATCTGCGGCCTGCCTGTCTATCGCGACGCAGAAGGTGGCGTCGGCACACCAACCAGTGACAACGAGCGCACTAAGATGACGTTAGACACTCGTCACTTGGTGGTGCTCATCAACGGTTACGACGGCAACGAACAGCGTGTACGCGAAAATGCCGAATACATCCAACAACTGCTGCGCAAATATTGCCAGAGCGACGGCGGCTCGTACTTCATCTATAAATGACACAATGTCTTACAGATGACGGATGACAGTTTTGTTGGGAGCCGCATAAAAGTGTCACAGAGCACAGAGCACAGTTTTCTTGTCAGTAAATCAGAAATCAGTTTTGTTGGGACTCAAAAACTTGAAGTGGCAATATTTGTTGAATATATCTATATTACTATATATAATATACATATTATATATAATAATAAATTTGTTACATACAAAAATACTCGCTCATAGAATAAACTGATTTTTGATTTATTGATTTAGGGTGTGGGCTTCTGAGGAAACTGTGCTCTGTGCTCTGTGACGCTCATCTGAAAACTGTCATCCGTCATCTGTCATCACCAAGTGAAAATGTTGATTATAACCCTCAACCGGTAGATGGGCGGTTTACTTCCCAACGACCGCCCGTTTAGTTCCTTTGGATCGCCGGTTTAGTTCCTTTGGATTGCCTGCTTAGTTCCTTTGGGTTCCGTGCTTGCTTCCTGAGCAAACTAAAAAGAGGACACCTGCCTCACGCAGGTGCCCTCTTTGTACTAAAATTAAAATCTTATTTTATGTGTACATTATTCTGCTGCCAGACAATTTGTAAATTTGAGTTCAGTCAGAGTAACATTATGCCCTTGGAAGGTAATCATTCCGCCAGGCCAGGATTCACCCTCTCTACCAATAGCTTTAACTATCTTATCCTTTAGTTCTTGCGTAAGAAGCAAGTTGATATTAACCACATCGTTTTGCTTCCAGCCAGAATATTCAGAAAGATTGTTACTTATTTCTGGAAGAATTCCATCACCGGAATTTCCCGGACCAATTTTGAAATTCCAGTAGCCCCAAGTTTTTTCGTCAGCGTTAATTGTAGCTTTTCCTACCAATCTCGTAGTGCCTCCAACTATTCTATTTGCATAGCTCCTTCCAGTAGATGCATCTGTTACGATTTGAGTTGCACTACTATTTAATGCCGTTATAGCATTTGCACTTGTTACCAAATCAATCGTTGCTGTTGCATTTGCGTTAGTGCCGCCACCGCTGTTGCCACCAGTATTGACACCTGTGTTATCGATATCGATGTACTTCACGACGAAATTCTTACCATGAACGTAGAGTTTTCCGGCATCTTTGATTGCTTGAACAGAATCGGCTGACAATGGGCCAAATTCTATCGTTGTACTTTTGTTAACGAAGGATCCTGTCCGCTGATATTTTTCTAACTCTGTCCAAGTCCAAGGATATTGATTCAACTGACGAGCTAACTGCACTTGCCAGTTGTTGGATGTACCATAACCGTAGATGCGAATATAGGTTCCATCGCCCATATTGTTAAAAGCGGGGGTATTGCTATCGAAAGAAACATTTCCCTCCCATTTACCCTCAGCATTAACGGTAAATTCCTGTGTGCCACTCCAAGTAGCTCTATGCCCCGTAGGGCCTTCCACGTCGGGAGGTGTCGTGCCGCCATTGGTGTTTCTATTGTTGTTGCCACCATTGCCCCCCGTATTTGTGGCAGCAGCTGCGATTTCTGCTGCAGTAGGAGCGTAGTCACTGACGTCCGGCATAGAACCATCATAGGTATAGAAATCGTTTGGATATTCCCATGGCTCATCGACTGGGTTTGAAACCCATGCACTGAAACGCTCATAAGCGTCACCAAACTTCACACGTTCAGCAGCCCACTTCGTACCGATAGGGGCCATGAACTTCAGCGGAGCTTTTGAGTCTTCGTCTGTCAATTCTTGAGCAGTATTTTCTGTCTTAACCGTAATGGGAATATTCCTAATATTCATTTTACCATCTAAACCAGTAACCATGTCCACATCGGTAATGACAATCTTCGCCGGGAACTTAACACGTGAATCAACACCATATTCTGCATGCTTTGCACTACCAATCTTGCTTTGGTCCTCTCTGAAAGTGTTGACCATCTCATCATTTTGGACACCAAACAGAGGATGAACATCTTCACCTGCAACCTGAATGGACATTGTACCACCAGCAGCCAACAACTGAACAAAGGCAGAATGGAACGCGCCCGTATTAGCATTCACATAAATCCATGCGTCGAACACAACATCGTTGTAGTCGATATCTGACGAACCGACGTTTCCAAGGTCCTCGCAGAATACACGACCCGACTGTAAGAGTCTTACCTCGTCTTCATCGTCACTGTCATCGCCCTGCTCTTTAGCCTTAGTAAGTGTAACAATCCAGTCAGAATAAATACCATCACGACCGCGGTCTTCAAAATCGCTGTACCACTTCATGAAGCTCTCGCCTTCTCTGGGCATGCAATTAGCGTCAATCTTAGGCTGAATCTTAGTTAAGTCAAGGACCTTTTCTGAACTATTTAAATGCATAGCATCAATATCGCCCTGAGTATAGCCATTTGCCAACAGACTTGTTGAAATAACGTCCTTTGAAACTTGAGATTCAATGTCACTCTGGCTATTGAAGTGTGAAGATTTACCAGCATATCTGCTAATATTGGTACCAAGATAATATATCTCTTTCTGAAGACCCAACATTTGCTTAAGGGTCATAGTCTTAACAGCGTCAAACACATAATATCTTGTGCCGTTATATACAAACTTGACGGAATTGGTGACATCACCAACCTTTGCAACAACCTTCTGACCATTATTATCATAAACGTAAGGATCATAGCCTTCGAAGTCAAGACCTACGAAAGAACGCTTCCATCTCTGGTTGTCGATTACTACATTCCCATCTGCGTCATATATATTATAGTATACATTCTCACCGATAACAGGACTCTGAGCGTTTGCCCAGTCGTCAATGTCCTTAGGATTAACAAGAGCACAAACATTATTATGCTGCTGGCTGTCGTCAGAGTTGGCATAACCGACTTTCCGCGTGTTTGAGTTTATTACCAAAGTAATCTTGTCCTGGTGAACATGACCGTTATCCCAGTTCGCATGATTATTAGCGTCTTCACCTTCATTAAGAATCCAAGCAGCTTGGCCATTACCCCACTCACCATTGTTGAAATCGTTCACATGGTGCAGGCAATTGCCGTTGGCGTCCAAGCCAACAGTCAGAAAATCCATTTTGCTGCTACCAACAGTCTCTTGGTAAACACCATTGTTGATATTTGCATCGGCCATCACATACTGCTCCGTTGTATAATTGCCCATAATGGGATCATTTGCAGGAGAAGTACCACCCTTATATACCTGCTGGATAAAGAAATGAGTATATCCAGGATCGACATACGTCAGAGGTTTATGTGTCTGGAAATACTTACGAACTCTTTCTTTCTGTCCATTAGTCAGTTCTGGTGGAACTTGCAAGTTATACCTGGTGGGATCACCCCACTCATTTATGTTTTTATCTGCCCCTGACTGGTTGAGGTAATCACTAAACGCACGCGTAAACGCGCGAGTACCATTACTAGTCCCGAATCCCCAATCATGATTAGGAGCAATGTTTCCGTATTCTGCAATGAAATTGTCGTTGAAAGCTGCCTTCTTGGCCTCAATCATAGAACCCGAGAATTCATCGCGCGAACAACTGGATGTAAAATAGGCTGTCGTGAGCAGAGCCAATAATCCTATTCCAAAAAACTTTTTCATTCCGCTCATAAGATTTTAATTTTGTCTTGTTACGTAACTTAATTATCAATTGATGGTGCAAAAATACAAAGAATTTTGCTAAGTAAATGCATTTTAGTGTTAAAATCTATAAAAATGCAGAAAATAATGGTCATTTGTCTATATTATTTTGTAATTTTGAGGCCAAAATAGTAATTTTGGAACCAAATTAAAACACTTTATTGAATAAAGCAAGATGAAAATGACCCATTCACTAATAAAGACGACCTTGGGAGCAATGGCGCTTCTGAGCATCGTCGCTTGTACAACAAACTATTATGACGAGGAGAAATATGAGGAATACATCAAATACAATTCTCCAGTAGACAGCGTGGACCAATATCACCAGTGGAGACTGACGGAAGAACGCTCGTACAAGATTACAGCCAATGTCAGTCTGGATGTCGAAAAAGTGATGTTGCTGACTGCCAACCCACTGTCCAGCACGAAAGCCGAAATAATGAACGAGAGTGTGATAGCCAAAGGGGAATCGAAATGGATGACGGTCAGTGTGCCTTTGACACAGACTACGCTCTATGCGGCACTCGTCGATACAAATGGCGAATACTACGTAAAATCCTTCCCTGTAACACAGACAGAGGTTGACTTCTCGGGCGGTATCAATACAGGAACTCCAATTGGCACCTTGAAACCGCAGACCTATTCCTATATTTATGAAAAGGACTTTCCGTTGGTTGGCGATTACGACTACAACGATCTCGTATTCCGCATCGGTGTGGAGCATACAACACCCAAGCAAGTGGTGGTTCACGTAACGCTGTCGGCTGTGGGCTGTAATGAACAACTTGCTGGATATTTCAGGGTGATGGGTTGCAAATTTGACGATATTGATAGCGTCACGACCGCCAACGGCAAGACGTTTAACGATAATTTGCCAGCAGGCTCGAAAAATTTTGTAAAAAGCTACGACCTGTTGATTTGCAGTACGAAAGACCAACCTGTCATCACTGTGTGTGCCGATGCTCACTGGGCAATGGACCCCTATCAGTCCACAATGGAAAACACGGGGGCGATAGCCTTGCGTAAATACTATAATACGTCTTTGGGCGCTAGCGAAGAGTATGAATCGAGAAATCCCGTCAGCCAGAGTTATATCATCTATTTCAAAGACGCTACGGTAGCTGAAAACATAACGCTCGAGGAAATCGACCCGTTTATCGTCAAAAACTACAATGGTGGCCTATATGAAATCCATCTCGACGAGTTGAAAGCCTCCCAAGTGTTGTATAACTATCAGGTAGAGTTCAGAATCAAGGACCTGCCTTGGGCATTGTTAGTACCTTCTAAAGACTTCAAATATCCGCTGGAGGGCGTGCAGATTGGTTTCTACAAACGCACGGATACTGGAGTAATATTCAGTGATGGAGCTTATAAAACCCCAGGCCACGCGTTTGGTGCATGGGTGGAAAACCACAAGGCTGCCCTTGACTGGTACTACTACCCCGACGAAAGTCAAGTCTGGATATTCTAACGCTTTTATTTCAACGCAGTTGTTTCAAGTCTATTTGCTTGTAAGCAACACGCTGTCGCCGCCACGTGTAGAGACAGTGTAGTGTGCCGTCATGACCTTGGATGATAGCAGGATAACTGTATTGGTCGATGGGTGAGTCCTCCAGCGTCAGTGCGTGGCGCCAATGCAGGCCATCGTCACTAAGTGCAATAGAGCAAGGCGTTCGCACGCCTTTCTTGGTCATGGGCAACGTCTCGAAGTTGTTATAGATGAGCGCGTGGCGACCGTCTTTCAGCGTCACAGCATCTGTTCCGCTTTGGTTATTCTCTACTTCTGTGAGCGTCACGGGCGTCCAAGTGTCACCATTGTCTGATGAGAACGAGGTAGCGAGACGGGCATTATGCGTGCGCATCAGCACTTGCAGACGACCGTCCTTTAGTTTCAGGATAGAAGGCTGGATGCAGTCAATGGGGTGACGCTCGTTGTCGTCCGTCTTAATGGCTTCCGTACTTTCCACTGGTACATATTTCCATTGTTTGGTATCTAGATTATAAATCTCCATGTGGAAACGCCAACCATCACCCTCAGTGCTTGAGCCACAAAGCAGACGATTACCAATCAGTTCAGGTTTGTTCTTGATGGGACCGAGAAAAGCTCTTCCTTCGCTATCGAAAGGCAGGGGCTCTTTATCGCTCCATGTTTTGCCTCCGTTTTTCGACTTTGCCAGCCAGCCGGTCCAGTCGCCAACGTTACTGCCAATCTTGAAGAAGAGCCATAGTTCGCCATTGGGCATTTCGAACAGCACGGGATTCCAGCACGATTTGCGCTTCAGCGTCGTGGGCACATTCTTCAGGCGGGTGGTCTTGGTAATATAGTCATAGGTATCCTCGTCGCGTGTGCCTTTCTTAGCAGGCAAACCGCTAAACGCTCGACGAATTGGTCCCGCCGTTGCCGGTGTCGTGTCGTCCTTCATACCAGAAAGACCTGCCAGTTTGGCGCGAGGGTCGTTGATATCTAATACACCATCAGCAGCCAATATTGGAGTGCTCCACGTGTCCGAGCCTTTCTTTTTGATGTTCACCCAAATGCATACATCAGGGTCTTTCTCGTGGGTACCACCAAAGTATCCTGCCACCAAATCGCCATTTTTCAATTCAACAATGGTCGAAGCATGTGCCTCAGGAAAGTAGGTATGCTCATAGAGGAACTGATCCTTTACAATAGCGTTGCTACGCGTGGGAATATCACAGGAAAAATGATACTTGCCAGAGCCTACTTCCTTCGTCGAGCCATCAGGCAGACAGATGGTTGCAGTCGTGTTGCAAGGCACCTCAACGTCCCATTCTACGTGTTGCAAGTTCTTCTTCCAGTTGCTAACAATCTTACCGTAGGGCGAATCGTAGCTGACATTAGCCCATTCGCAGTCTTGAATATCGAAAGCAGGCTTCAGCACGATGTGCTTATAGGCAACGGCAGAACCGTTGTCCACGGCTGAACGAATGCCACCGAGGTATTGGTAGCACCACGTGAGCAGGTCGCCTAACAGCATCACGTGATTGCCTGAGTTCATCTTAGGATTGGCCTTGTCGCCATTCCATAATTCCCAAATGGTTGTCGCTCCTTGCTCCGTCATATAACCCCACGACGGGTAGGTGCGCTGTGTGGCCAAGAGATATGCCACATCGCTGAAGCCATTATCGCTCAGACCTCTGAGGAGCCACGAGATACCAATAACGCCACACGATACGTGGCCTTTATTTTGAACACAGATGTTTTCTACAATCTGCTTTACCACATCTTCCTTACAGTCATCAGGCACAATACCCAGCGCTAACGGTAGCACATTCGACGTCACCGTATTATTACCATAATATATTGAGTCAGGATAGAGCACGTGACCAGGACGGGGACTGGTGCCTCGCCTGATGGTCAGGAACTGCCTGTTGAAAGCCTCTGTCATCTGTTCACGGATGGGCCGCCACAATTCTCTCTCGCACCCCCACTGCTCCATCAGTTGCAACGTACGAATGATATATGCTGTGGAGATGAGTGTGACATCCGTCTGTCGTGCAGGGTCTTGCGAATGGATGAGTTCCAACTTTTCAGGAGGAACACACCAGTCAGCATACTTCCCGCAATGGATAATACCGTCCTTGGAGTATTCTTCAATGATGTGCTGCACCCATTTCTTGATGGCAGGATAGCTCTTGTCGATGGCCTCGCGATTGCCGTATTGTCGCCAAAGCATATCGCATCCAAAAGGCAAGGCTGCTGCCCACGACACATCGTCGCTATAATAGTTCCAGAAGGCTGGTGCTACGTCAGGGATGCAGCCATCCGTGCGCTGGGCCTCACAGATATCACGCATCCATTTAGTATAAAGACGCTCGTTGTCAAACAAGAACGACTCGCCCAACGAACCCATCGTCCTGTCGCCCAGCCACGGCTGGCGTTCGTCACGTTGCGGGCAGTCGACAGGCATTCCTTTGTAGTTGTCCAAAATACCCCACCAGGCATTCCTCATCACTTTGTTCAGGATGGTATCAGAACACTCGAAATGACCCGTAGTCGCCATTTCGTCAGCCACCACTTCTGCGATGAAATCGTCGTTTTTTGCATTTTTCAGTCCAATAACCTCTGCATACTTGAAACCATGATAGACGAATGTCGGCGTCCACCAACGGCCTTCTGCTCCTTCCTCGCCACTGCAGACGTAAATGTCTGTCGAACGGGCATTGCGGAAATTGTCACGATATAAAGTTCCATCGTTATTTAGTTTCTCAGCATAGACGATACGGATGGTGTCACCCTTTTGTCCACGAACACGAATTTTCAGCCATCCCGCAATATTTTGGCCGATTTCAACGAGATTTCCTTTTATGGATACTGGTCGTATTTGTTGCAGCACCTTCATGCCTGGCGTCATCTGTGCACGAAGATAAGCCTGAGGGATATCTGTACGTTCAGCATTCAACCATTTCGAATCGTCATAGCCTACCTCACTCCAACCCAGCATCTCCATACGGGCGTCATACTCCTCTCCGTCGTATTCATTGTTGGCGCGGATAGGTCCCTCAGCGGTAATCTTCCAGCCCTTGTCATCGGTCTGCAAACGCTGAATAGTTCCGTCAGTATATTCCACAGTGACATTGATACGACACTTCGGATAGCCAAAGGTATGAATCTTATAGGCCTTATGCTGTTGCATAGGGAAATAACGCCCGTTGCCAAGGACAATGCCGAGACAGAGACATTTACCCGTTCCCTCACACATTAGGGGATATTTCTCTATGCTTTCAGTCACGTCATACGTATTGTAATAAATGGTCTTGCGATAGTCGCTGGGTACAGGCGTCAGTACTCTGTCGCCCATGCGTTGACCATTGACGTAGAATTCGTGCAATCCAATGCCGGCGACGTAGGCCGTTGCTCGTTTCAATTGTTTGTCCTTCAACTGAAATTCCTTACGCAGATAGCGTGCAGCCATGCGTGTGTGCATTCCTCTTTCTTCACCAGGCAACAATTGTTCCAAGCCTATCCAATAGCCACTCCACTTGCCTTCGTCGAGCAACCCAATGCTAAAACACTCGTCGCTACTCCAATCGGACTCACCAACGGTGGTCCAAACCTTAACCTTCCACGTACAGTGTGTGTTGCTCTTTAACTGAGAGCCACTATAGCGCACCCACAGCTGTTGGTCGCTCTCCACACGCCCAGAGTTCCACAACTCGCCTTGGTCGCCGCTGACAACTATCTGATAAGCCGTTTGGCGCACATTTCTTTTATCGCTGGTAATCTGCCACGAGAAACGAGGCTCACTGGTGTCAATACCCAGCGGTTTGTCCAAATTCTCAACGCGCAGGTTCTCAACGCTGACGGCAGGCTTCACTGTTTTTTTCTTGGCTGCCGAAACCGTCAGTGGCAACAGGGCAAACAATATAATGAGAAGTTTCTTCATCCGTATAATCCAATCCGTGGTTCATTCATTCAAGTCGCGTTCCTTCGCCTTATAACCGTCTGGCGACAGTTCCGTCTGGCCTTTCTTCAAATAGTCCTTGCTGCTGTCAATGGCGATAAGCACACCATCCTCTACGCGAGCTGACTGTGGGTGATAGCGAAAGGTGAGCACCTTGTTGTCAAATTCACCAAGATACTTCAGTTTTCCTGTGGCAGCCGTCATCCACCACACATTTTTCTTCTCACCCGAAATCTTCGTCAGGTCGAGCTTCATGTTGTTATTATTGTAATTATAGACGAGCAGATAGTCATTGCCGCGCGTTGCAATCAGGCGATTGTATTTCTCACCATTCTCCAAGATAACACTTTGATCTGGAACACGCTCAAAATAAGGGAACGACAGAATGAGACGCTTCAGATATTGCATCTGGTTGTACCCAGGATCTTTCAGCCCCTGATACCACGCCTTCACGTCACCAGCATCACCATAACTCGTGGGATAGCCGGGCTTCAACATCTGCATGATGGCATTATGACCATAAGTATGTCCACAACTACCGGCAAACACGCTCCAATAGGCATAGCGGCGCACATCGTAATCCTTCCAACGCGGCTCGTTTGCGTCGTGCAGACCCATCGGGATGTCCTCATACGAAGGCTCGGCATCCAACACGGGCTTGATGGGATTGTACTTCCACGTGGAGTCGACATACATCCAGTTGTCCTCCTCCGTATTGTCAGGAATGGGGTAGTCGGCATTGCCCATACGCTGTCCGTAACGGCGATGTCCGCTTTGGAAAGTATGGAAGTCAATCCATGAGGCTTTTGACCACCATTTGGCAGAAGTATAGCGTCCACGTGGATGATAAGTCATGAGGTGGTTCTTATCTATTGACTTGATGGTTGTTGCCAATGCTTCCCATACTTCTGGCTTGATGTCGCCTTGGATATCGCCACCCATAAACCAAATGATGTTCTTCTTGTTCTTATAGCGGTTGGCGAGGAAGGTACCATACTTTTTAGCATCCTCCACACTTAATTTGCCGTCCTTCACCAGTCCACCCCAGATGCACACCATTCCGATATAGATGCCGTGCTGGGCGGCCATATCAACGATATAGTCCATGTGGTCCCAATAGCCATAGACGCCCTTCTGATTAATGTCCTTGAAGTTCCAGCCATCGACATTCGACATCTGTCCATAGATATTATAAGCAGGAACGCCATCAATCGTTTGTACCTGCACAACGTTATAACCTGCTTTGGCACACGACTGCAGATACCACTCAGCCTCAGCCCTGTCGAGTCGTTCTGGCAATAGCCACCCTGTCTCGCCCAACCAGAAGAAGGGTTGTCCGTTCTCAAACTGCAGATAACGCTGGTTATCCGATACCCTCAATTTGCCATTATCCCACGGCTTGTTTGCTGCCTGTGCCGAAAATATCGACAACATCAGGCAAAGCATCATCAGTATTCTTTTCATACGATTTTTTGTTCTTTATTTAAAAGACTGACAAAGGCCGTTTTTGTCGTCATCCTTAAGGATGGGAGAAAATGTTAAGTAGACAAAAATGTTAAGAAATCTAAAAATCTTCTATATAAATAAGGTGTAACCAAAACTTTTCTCTACTTTTGCAGCCCGAAAGTCGACGCAAGTCAACTTTTCAATCAAAGAAAGTCGACGCAAGTCAACTTTTCAATCAAAGAAAGTCGACGTCAGTCAACTTTTCGATAAGAAGTTAGCGAAGGAAATAAATAAAGACAAGTATATGCAAAAGAATTTGGTAATCGTAGAGTCGCCTGCAAAGGCTAAGACCATTGAAAAGTTCCTGGGAAAGGAGTATAAGGTAATGTCGAGCTATGGTCACATCCGCGACCTGAAGAAGAAAGAGATGAGTATCGATACAGATACCCTCGAACCTGAATACGAGATTCCTGAGGAAAAGGCTAAACTCGTTAAGGATCTGAAAACGAATGCCGAGAAAGCCGAGAAGATTTGGTTGGCATCCGATGAAGACCGCGAGGGAGAAGCCATCTCATGGCACCTGTGTGAAGTGCTGGGGTTGGATGAAAAGAAAACCAACCGTATCGTTTTCCATGAAATCACAAAGCCGGCTATCCTGAAGGCCATTGAGACTCCGCGTCATTTGGACATGAATCTGGTGAATGCCCAGCAGGCTCGTCGTGTACTCGACCGTTTAGTGGGTTTCAAACTCTCACCCGTATTGTGGCGAAAGGTAAAACCTGCCTTGTCAGCTGGTCGTGTGCAGAGTGTTGCTGTACGTCTGATAGTTGAACGCGAGCGTGAAATCCAGAGTTTCAACAGCGAGCCCTTCTATAGCATCAATGGTATCTTTGCCCTTACCAATGCTGATGGTTCGCAGACAGAGGTCAAGGCCACACTTGCCCAGCGTCTGAAAACCCACGAGGAAGTGGAACAGTTCCTGGAGAAGTGCAAGGATGCTACATTCACTATCGAGTCTGTGGTCAAGAAACCTATGAAGCGCACTCCCGCTCCCCCTTTCACCACGTCGACGCTTCAGCAGGAAGCAGCCCGCAAACTGGGCTTTACCGTCAGTCAGACGATGATCATTGCCCAACATCTGTACGAGCACGGACAAATTACCTATATGCGTACAGACTCCGTCAACCTCTCTGGCTTGTGTATCAATGCCAGCAAGGAGGAGATTACGAAACTCTATGGCGCAGAATATAGTAAGGTACGTCAGTATCATACCAGCGCGAAGGGTGCTCAGGAGGCTCACGAAGCCATCCGTCCTACCTATATGGAAAACGCCACCATTGAAGGCACTTCGCAGGAAAAGAAACTCTACGAACTGATTTGGAAGCGTACTATTGCCAGTCAGATGGCTGATGCAGAAATAGAGAAAACCACTGTAAACATCACTGTCAGCGGTGCTGAAGAATTCTTTGTGGCTCAAGGCGAAGTGGTCAAATTCGACGGTTTCATCAAGGTCTATCGTGAGTCTGTGGACGACGAAGAGCAGGAAGAAGAAAGCCACGTACTGCCTCCTTTGAAAAAAGGTATGGCACTGACTCGTCGCGAGATCCAAGCTACGGAGCGTTTCAGCCTAGGCCCGTTACGCTATACGGAGGCCTCGCTCGTTCATAAATTGGAAGAACTGGGCATTGGCCGTCCTTCGACCTACGCTCCAACCATTTCTACCATCCAGCAACGCGAATATGTTCACAAAGGCGACAAGAAGGGCGAGGAGCGCTTCTACACCATCGATACGCTGAAGGGTAAGGTCGTTACTCAGAAGAAGCGTAAGGAGATGGCTGGCTCTGATAAGGGCAAGTTGTTGCCTACCGATATTGGTATCGTTGTAAATGACTTCCTGATGAAGTTCTTCCCAACCATTATGGACTACAACTTCACCGCAAAGGTGGAACAGGACTTCGATAAGATTGCCGAGGGTGATGAGAAGTGGACAGACATGATGAAGAGTTTCTATAAGAAGTTCGAACCTACTGTCGAGAAGACCATGAACGCCCGTCAGGAACATAAGGCCGGTGAGCGCCAATTGGGTAACGATCCCAAGAGCGGTCGTCCCGTCTTTGTCAAGATTGGACGTTTCGGACCTGTCGTTCAGATTGGTGCTGCCGACGATACCGAAAAACCCCGCTTTGCCCAGATGCCTAGCGAAAAGAGCATTGAGTCCATCACGTTGGAGGAGGCTATGGAACTGTTCCAGTTGCCTCGTACGCTGGGCGATTTCGAAGGCTCGCCTGTAGTTATTGGCACAGGACGCTTTGGACCCTATGTACTTCACCAGAAGAAGTACACCTCACTGCCCAAGGACGTTGACCCCATGGATATTACCCTGGAGGATGCCATCGCACTCGTTAAGGAGAAACGTCAGCAGGAATCAGAGAAACACCTGAAGTCGTTTGATGCTGATGGTAAGATGCAAATCCTGAATGGTCGCTATGGTCCCTATATCGCCTTCGATGGCAAGAACTATCGCATCCCCAAGGCTATGCATGCCACAGCTTCGAAGCTGACCTTTGACCAGTGCATGGAAATCATCGAAAAGCAGAAGAAATGAGACGCATCATCCTCATTGGCTACATGGGTTCCGGCAAGACGACCGTAGGCAAGGCTCTCTCGAAAGAGACGGGCATGATGTTCTACGATCTGGACTGGTATATCGAGAGCCGTATGCACAAGACGGTATCGCAGATTTTTGCCGAGAAAGGTGAAGAGGGCTTCCGCAAGATAGAACATAACATGTTGCACGAGGTGGCAGAATTTGAGGACGTCATCATCAGCTGTGGTGGCGGAACGCCCTGCTTCTTCGACAATATGGACTACCTGAACCAACAAGGCGACGTCGTCTATCTGAAGGCTACTCCCGAAACACTTTACAAGCATCTGCAGATGGCTAAGATTGAGCGTCCGTTGCTGAAAGGCAAGAGCGCTGAGGAATTGATAGCCTATATCACAGAACATCTGGAGCAGCGCGAACCGTTCTATCAGAAAGCGCGCTATACCCTTGATGTCAACGTGCTTGACGACTATGACAAGATTAGCATCAGCGTAGCGTCTCTTCGTTCCCTGTTAAACCTATAAATAAACAACTCTAACATTCCTGATATTACAATGAAGAAATGGACCATCGATGACTCCAAGGAGCTCTACAACATCAACGGCTGGGGCACCAGTTACTTCGGTATCAACGACGAAGGTAACGTCTATGTGACACCGTGTAAGGACGGCACGCAGATTGACCTGCGCGAAGTGATGGACGAACTGTCGCTGCGTGACGTACAGTCACCAGTATTGCTGCGTTTCCCCGATATTCTCGACAATCGTATCGAGAAAACGTGGAGCTGCTTCAAGAAAGCTGCCGAGGAGTATGAGTATAAGGGCGAAAACTATGTGGTGTTCCCCATCAAGGTAAACCAGATGCAGCCCGTCGTCGAGGAAATCATCTCCCACGGACGTAA
The DNA here is from genome assembly GCA_045112595.1 of Prevotella sp. GTDB lineage: Bacteria > Bacteroidota > Bacteroidia > Bacteroidales > Bacteroidaceae > Prevotella. The sequence goes on from JBGUIA010000098.1 coordinate 33,526, forward strand.
GTTCAACCTGGGCATTGAGGCTGGTTCGAAACCCGAACTGCACGCGGTCATTGCCGTTCAGTGTCAGAGCGACTCTATCATTATCTGTAATGGCTACAAGGATCAGTCATATATCGAACTGGCCCTGTTGGCACAGAAGATGGGCAAGCGTATCTTCATCGTCGTGGAGAAGCTGAACGAACTGGATATCATTGCCCGTGAGGCCAAGAAACTGGGCGTTCGTCCCAACATCGGTATCCGCATCAAACTGGCTTCTTCGGGTGCTGGAAAATGGGAAGAGAGTGGCGGCGACGCTTCGAAATTCGGACTGACCAGTGCAGAACTTCTGGAGGCGCTCGACCTGCTAGAGAAGAAGGACATGAAAGACTGTCTGCGACTCATCCATTTCCATATCGGTTCTCAGATTACGAAGATCCGTCGTATCCAGACGGCTCTGCGCGAAGCCTCGCAGTTCTATGTGCAACTGCATAAGATGGGCTATAATGTTGACTTCGTCGACTGTGGCGGTGGTCTGGGTGTCGACTACGACGGCACACGTTCTCCATCGAGCGAGAGTAGTGTCAACTATTCTATCCAGGAATATGTCAACGACTGTATCTACACCTTCGTAGATGCTGCCAACCGCAACGAAATCCCCCACCCCAACCTGATTACGGAGAGTGGCCGTTCGCTGGCTGCTCATCATTCTGTGTTGGTGATTGATGTGCTGGAGACAGCTTCGTTGCCTGAGATGCCTGAAGAGTTTGAGCCTGACGAGAACTCACACCAGTTGGTGAAGGACCTCTATGAGATTTGGGACAACCTGTCGCCTCGCAATGTACTCGAGGACTGGCACGATGCCGAACAGATTCGTGAAGAAGTTCTCGACCTCTTTGCTCATGGTATCGTTGACCTGAAGACGCGTGCTGAGATAGAGGCCATGTATTGGAGCGTGTGTCACGAGATTCACGCCTTGGCCAAGAACTTGAAGCATGTTCCTGAAGAGCTGATGAATATCGACAAGCTGTTGGCAGACAAATACTTCTGCAACTTCTCGCTGTTCCAGTCTTTGCCCGACTCGTGGGCCATCGACCAGATATTCCCCATTATGCCCATTCAGCGCCTCAACGAGCGTCCTACGCGTAATGCCACCATTCAGGATATCACGTGCGACTCGGATGGTAAGATTGCCAACTTCGCCACCAACCGTCACAACTCGCATTCGCTGCCCGTTCATGCATTGAAACGTAACGAGAAATACTATCTGGGCGTCTTCCTCGTAGGAGCCTATCAGGAAATCTTAGGCGATATGCATAACCTCTTTGGCGACACCACTGCCGTCCACATCTCCGTAAAGGACGGAGGCTATCATGTCGACCAGGTATTCGACGGTGAGACTGTCGAGGAGGTTTTGGAGTACGTACAGTATAATCCAAAAAAACTGGTGCGTCAACTGGAAATCTGGGTGGCCAAGAGTGTTAAGACTGGCAAGATTACCCTCGAAGAAGGCAAGGAGTTCCTCAGCAATTACCGGTCGGGACTTTATGGTTACACCTATCTAGAATAACTAGAACATCTAGAACATCTAGAACAACTAGAACAACTGGAAAATGAAAGAAAAACTAACGATAGTAAAAGTAGGAGGAGCTGTGGTCGAGGACGAACTGCAGCTCTCTCAGTTGTTACGCAACTTCTCGGCCATCGAGGGACGTAAGGTGCTGGTACACGGTGGTGGTCGTAAGGCTACCAAGATGGCAGAGCGACTGGGCATCGAGACCAAGATGGTCAACGGACGACGCATTACCGATAGCGATATGCTCGAGGTGGTGACGATGGTGTATGGTGGTTTGGTCAACAAGAACCTTGTGGCTCGTTTGCAAGCCAATGGCGTCAATGCCCTTGGGCTGACGGGAGCCGACGCCAACGCTATCCGCAGTCACAAACGCCCTATTAAAATGGTCGATGGTTCCCCCGTCGACTACGGCTTCGTGGGTGATGTTGACGCTGCTGATGGTCACATGCTGAGTCGACTCATCGAGGCTGGCATCACCCCCGTAATGGCTCCACTGACGCACGATGGCGAGGGGCATATCCTCAACACCAATGCCGACACCATCGCCTCAGAGACGGCAAAAGCACTGGCTCAACACTACGACGTGACGCTGATCTTCTCGTTCGAGAAGAAAGGCGTGCTCTCGAATCCTGATGACGACGACTCGGTGATTCCCTTCATCACGCGTACGTTATTTGAAAAGTATAAAGCCGACGGTACCATCAGCGGCGGCATGTTACCCAAAATCGAAAATGCCCTCAGTGCTGTCGATGCCGGCGTCTCGAAGGTGATTATCACCCTCGCAACAGCTATTGACGGCCAGCACGGAACTATGATTAAGGCTAACAGCTAACCGCTAAAAGCTAACTGCTAAAAGCCAAAAGCTAACTGCTAAAAGCCAAAAGCCAACTGCCAATGATTAATTTCCAGTCCGACATCCTGCCGCTGAAGAATGAGCTCTACAGAATGGCACTCCGCATCACGATGAATCCTGCGGAGGCGGAGGATGTGGTGCAGGAAACAATGATGAAGGTATGGAACAAACGCGACAGTTGGGACCAGATAGACTCGATAGAAGCCTTCTGTCTGACCATTTGCCGCAACCTGTCGCTCGACAAGGTGCGACGCATGGATAACCAGACGCAGTCGCTGGATGCGTCCATCCAACCTCACGACCAGCATGTGGCTTCCAATCCGGAGGAACAAACCATCCAGAACGATAGGATCCGACTGGTGCGACAACTCATCAACGCATTGCCTGAAAAGCAACGCAGCTGTATGCAATTACGCGATATGGAGGGCAAGAGCTATAAGGACATTGCCACCATTCTCGACATCACTGAGGAACAGGTGAAAGTCAATATTTTCAGGGCACGACAAACAATTCGCGAAAAATTTAAGAATTTCCTGTAACTTTTTGTTTTGACAAACGTCTTTAATATAGAGAACGGCCAAAAGCGAATAGCCAAAGGCCAAAAGCAAAGCAATATGGACTACAAGTACATCGAACAACTCATGGAGCGTTATTGGAACGCGGAAACCACCCTCGAAGAGGAGAGCATCCTGCGTGCCTTCTTCCGTCAGGAGAACATCCCTGCGGAGATGGAACCCATGCGCGCACTCTTTGCCGACGAGGCAAGCCACCAGACGTTGGGCGACGACTTCGATGCCCGTATGCTTGAAATGGTAAACGAAGAGCGCGTTCCCAAGAGCGAGAAGGCTCGCACGGTGACACTCACCCAGCGACTCATGCCACTCTTCAAGGCCGCAGCCGTTGTGGCCATCATCCTCACCCTTGGCAATGCCGCTCAGGCTCCGTGGGATTCCACATGGAATACTCCTGACGACTATGCCAACAACCTGCAGGACGCTGATACCGTAGCGGCGGTAAGCCCAGTGCAGGTGGCTAATGTGGGTGAGATGACTGGCGATAGCACCAAGGTGCTGGCTCCAGCTCTGCCTACCGACTGAGATTATATTTCTATGCTTTCTCTATATTATTAATCAAGTTTATTCAAAACACATTTCCATGAAACCAGTACGGGCTGCCCGATCTGATGAGTCAGGGGCAGCCCGTATTTTCGTTTTCTATACTGTTTAGCGCTCGTCAGCTCTTTTCATGTTCAGGTGGAGCTGGTAGATAGCCGGCAGGAGGATGAGCAGCGAAAAGAACACCGCTAACACCACATGCGTTTCCGACCCCTTGAAAATGTCGACGAGTTTGATGTCAGGATTGGGATAAAGGGCGTACATCACAAATGCTGCGCTGTTGTTTGACCAGTGATAGGCCACTCCCGGCAGTATCGATCCTGTGCGCCAATACATCCATCCCAGCAACAGTCCGATGATAAAGGCATGAGGCATCTGTGCAGGATTCATATGGATGAGGGCAAACATCGCTGCCGAGATGGCTATGGCGCCCCAAACGGAAAGTTTCTGTGACTTCAGCAACTCCTTCAGGATGGCTCCACGCATCACGATTTCCTCGCTCAGCGGGGCTAACAGTCCGATGGTCAGGTAACCCCAGGGCGTTCCCAGAATGGTGTCAAATTCGTTCTCCATCAAGTTGGGCAGTTCGGGCATCTGTTCCTGCATCCATATGGAAGGAATGAGTGCTCCCAACGACGCCACCACACTCCACGCCAATACCGTCCAAGGTCGCGTGCGCAACCACGTGGGCGACACGACGGCGAAACGGGTCCATAGGAATACGACGATGACCAGCACGGCACATATAGCCGTCAGGGTAATCAGCATGGCGGCCGTCTTGTCGCTGCTATGAGTGACTAACTCCCAAACCGTTTGTATAATGGCACCACCAAGCAACTGGATGCCGATAAAGATAAGCAGATAGCTTAATGCTTTCTTCATAATAACTCTTTCTTAGCTTGTATTTCGTCTTTTTCTAACTGTTCGCGCAGGGCCTCCATACTGTCAAACCGGCGCTCTTCACGTAGCCTGCTGACAAACTCGACACACAACGCCTTGCCATAGAGGTCTTCGTCGAAATCGAAGATGTTCACCTCCAGCGTCTGGTGGTTTCCGTCGAACGTCGGACGGGTGCCGATATTCATCATGCCTGCTTTCCACGTTGCGTCGTCGCCTATGCTTACCTTTACGGCATAGGCACCTGAGGCGGGTATCAGCTGGCGCTGGTCGTCTGCCACGATATTTGCCGTAGGAAAACCCATCTGTGTACCGATATGCTCGCCGTGTTCGACACGACCCAGCAACGCATACGGATGGCCCAGCAGTTCGTTGGCCTTGCCGATATTGCCTTCGGCTATCAACTGGCGGATAATGGAACTGCTGATTGCTCCCTCGGCACGCAACTGGCGCACCTCGATACCCAGCTCCTGCCCATAGCGCACATAGTCTTCAAAGCCTTCCTCGCGGTTGTGTCCGAAGCGGTTGTCGTAACCCGTCAACAGCACGCGAACGCCCCATTGGTCTCTCAGCATCTGCTCCATAAACTCCTTCGCCGTCAGGGCTTTCAGTTCAGGGGTAAATGCCAACACTTCCACGCGGTCGATGCCTGTCTGGCGGATAAGCCTGACTTTCTGCTCCAACGGCGTCAGCACCTGTTCCTGACGGGGTGAATGGTCGAACGTGATGCATAGCGACTGCAACCCCAGCGCACGAGCCTCGCTCACCACTTTGTGCAATACAAACTGGTGACCGCAGTGAACACCGTCGAACATGCCTATCGTTGCTACATATCCCTTCATGCCTTCCTCATTCTGACGATTAATCTATACACTTCGCCTACCCATAGAACAGGCGACGTTCCAAGGATGATCCAACCCCAGCACGGCCATTCGAGCGGTACCGTACGGAACATCTTTCCGCCAAAGGTGACGATGAGCCACTGGCCTGCCAACACCATTGCCAGCACGAACAGGAATCCGCGACACGCCCACAACCTACGGAAGGCCGAATGGCAAGAACCCAGACTGCGGGCATTAAACAGGTTCCACCACTGCAACATGACGAAGATGCAGAAGAAAATGGTCAACTCCTTGGGATCGACGCCGGCTATGCGTTCAAAATAGTAAAGCAGGGCGAATGTCACCACAAAGAACAATCCGCCAATGATGCCAATGCCTCGTATCATTGGACGCGTAATGATAAACGCATCCTGCGAACGGGGCCGTTCCTGCATCACCTCCCTCGATGGCGGCAACGAGGCCAGCGCCATAGCGGCAAAGGTGTCCATTATCAGGTTCACCCACAATATCTGCGTGATGGTCAGCGGCATCTCCGTACCCACAAAGGCACCACAAAGCACCAGCAGCAAGGCCGTCACGTTGACCACCAGCTGGAAGAAGATGAAACGCTGGATGTTTTTATACAACGACCGTCCCCACATCACCGCGTGGACAATGCTTCGGAACGAGTCGTCAATGAGCGTGATGTCGCTGGCCTCCTTGGCCACACTCGTACCACTGCCTAACGACAGTCCTACGTGAGCGCGGTTCAGCGCTGGGGCGTCGTTGGTGCCGTCACCCGTCACTGCCACCACTTCTCCACGTTGTTGCAACAGGGCCACCAGTCGTTGCTTGTCCGTCGGACGGGCGCGCGACATCACCTTCAGACCCTTCACCATCTGCAGGGCTTCGTCGTCGCTCAACGCTGCAAACTCCGCACCCGTAATGGTGACTGGGGACTGGTGCGTGTCATCGCAGGTGACATGACCCTGTCCCCTGTCACTGACAATCCCACATTGCTGTGCAATCTCCATCGCCGTAGCCGTTGTGTCGCCCGTCACGATCTTCACGTCGATGCCAGCCTGTCCGCATTGGCGGATAGCCGAAGGCACCTCCTTGCGCAACGGGTCGCTAATGGCTACAATGGCCAGTAACCGTGAACCATGAACCATGAACCGTGATTGCAACGCCACACTCTCAAAGAGAGAACCAACCGCAATAGCCAGCGTCCTCATGGCGTGCTGTTGCCATTCAGCCAGTTGCTTTTCGGCCTGTTGGCGTTCCTCGTCAGTCATCTCGCACATCGCCATCACAATCTCTGGCGCACCTTTTATATATATCGTGTCGCCAACGGTGGTCGACATGTATTTCCGCTCCGTCGAGAAGGGTTCGCGGGCCGTAATGGGGTGCGTCTCGCGCAGTTGCTGATAATCCACTCCCTGCGCCACCAACCACCGCAGCAGGGCCTGTTCCGTGGGATTACCCACGTCGTGCGTCGCCGTCGTATTCAGCGCAATAGCATTATAGAGGTCTGAAGGCTGAGGGCTGAGGTCTGAACCTCTTCCATCATCCATCATACATCTGACATCACTTACCGTCATCCTGTTTTCCGTCAGCGTACCCGTCTTGTCCGTACAGATACACGTCACGGCACCCATCGTCTCCGACGCCTGCAACTTACGCACGAGGTTGTTCGACTTCAGCATCCTCCGCATATTCAGCGCCAAGGCCAGCGTGACGGCCATCGGCAAACCCTCGGGCACAGCCATCACGATGAGCGTCACAGCCATCATAAAGTACTTCAGCACCACTTCCGTCATGCCGACATAGTCCGTCGTGTGCCACAGCTCGTTGGTCATGATGTCGTGCACCAGGAACACTACGAATGCTGCTGCCGACAGGCCAATGCCCACCTTGCTAATCAGCTTGGCCAAGCGGTCCAGCTGGATGTTCAGCGGGGTCTTCACACCCGTTATCTCCGTCGATTGGCGCGCTACGTGACCTATCTCCGTCTCGTCACCCACGGCCGTCACTACGTAGAGGCCCGAACCGCTCATCACCATCGACGACCGCAACAACTGGTCTTTCGGGTAAGCTTCCTCACCTTTGATGTCTGATGGCTGAGGGCTGATGTCTGAACTCTCACCACTCACCTCTAACCTCTCACCTCTCACCTCTTTATTGGTCATCGCCTCACCTGTCAGGCTCGACTCGTCGACCTGCAAATCGATGGCCTCCAACAACCGTCCGTCGGCAGGAATCTCGTCGCCCGTTTCTACCATGACGATATCTCCCACCACGACGTCGCGACGCGGAATTTCCATCACTTTGTAATCACTCCCCTCGCCCTTCGGAGAGGGGTCGGGGGTGAGGCTCCTTATCACCTTCACGGGCTGTTCTTCGCCCAACTGCGTCAGCACGTCAAACTTACGCGCTGCGTCGCGCTCAAAGTAGAAGCCCACCGTCGTCGCCAGCACCACAGCGGCAATGATGCCCACCGTTTCCAGGAAGTCCTGCTTCACGAAGGCCAATATCAACGACACGACAGCCGCAACCAACAGGATACGCACCATCGGGTCTTCATATTTCTCTAGATAGAGTCGCCACATCGAGGGTCGTTTCGGCGGTGTCAGCACGTTCTGGCCGTGCTCCTCCCGACTTATCAGCACCTCCGCAGCACTCAATCCTTGTCGTTTCTTATCCATAATTGGGTACAAAGGTACGATTAAGTGAGCAAAAAGCAAAAGAAAAACCATTTTTTCTTATGCTTTTTCGAACGAAAGTACCTTGACCAAGGGTCGCAATTACAAAAAAAAGGTAAAAATTGGGGCGCGGAAGCAAATTTTTCACTTTTCACTCTTCACTTTTCACTTTTTTTCGTATCTTTGCACCCGCATTTTGAAAATGCGGCTGCGAGAACGGGCTGCGTCTCAGCAAAGAGCAAGTTCTTTGCGTTCGACTTGCACCGTCCTTGTCACCCGCTTTCACACAAAGCACCGGACTTGTAGCTCAGTTGGTTAGAGCAACAGACTCATAATCTGGAGGTCCCAGGTTCAAGCCCTGGCTGGTCCACAACAACAAATCAGCAACTCACGAGCAATCGCAAGTTGCTGATTTTTCTTTCATCTCTCCCATCATCGCTGGAATCCCCTTTATAGAAAGGCGTTCCTGCATGGTGGAGATTATTTTTATCTCTCCCATTTCTCTCCTTCATCTCTCCCGTCACCGTACTCATATCCGGAGAGTCGACGGGGGGATATGGGAGAGATATGGGAGAGATATGGGAGAGATGACGGGAGAGATGAAAATGGCGAAATCCCTTTATTTAAAGGGCTTTTCGCCGTCCGATGGGAGAGATGGGACCATTTTCGATAATAACCGCTCGTTGTTCATCAATAATGCACGCTTATTTCTCGATAACGCAGCCTTATTTGCGTTGCGCTAAACTCAAATTTTCCCTTACTGGGAACCATTTATTCCCACCTTGGGAAGAAAACATTCCCAACCTGGGAAGAAAACATTCCCTCCGTGGGAATAAAGCACTCGTTGATGCCTGTTGGGGTTATTACTCCAAAAGAAATTTCGAATACTCTTGGAGTATTTCCGATTACTCCGAAAGTATTGACTCCAACACCTTCCCTGCTAACCGTCACTCTCCTCCCTGCTGTCGGCTTGACACTTCCCTGCTCTCGACCGGACAGCAGGGAGCAGAACGCCGTTCAGCCCGTAAGGTAACGCAAGCGACTCCGTGCGTTGGGCTCGAAAAGCAAATTTTAGTTTAATTATTTGGAACTTTCGAAAATATTTCCTATCTTTGCCAACAAATATGTGTTTATAGTCATGAAATCTACGTCTGAAATACTAAGTTTGCTACGTCGTTATAAACCAACGGCGCAGAAGAAATATGGTATGACCAAATTAGGCGTTTTTGGATCTGTGGCTCGTGGCGAACAAAAACCAGGTAGCGACGTAGATATATGTTATGAAGGCAAAGCACCCTCGTTGCTTACTTTGGATTTGATCAAGACAGAATTAGAACAGCTCCTTGAATCTGAGGTGGATTTGGTTCGAGTGCGTGATAATATGAACAGTTTACTGAGACAACGAATCTTAAGAGACGGTATCTATGTTTGATATTGAAATTGCGCTTGACAGCCTTCAGAAGATTAAGGCCATGTTGGACCTTATCACAGAGAGATCTTCTGTGGTCGAATCTCCCAATGATTTCTTGTGCTCTGCTGGTGGTATGATGCGACTTGACGCCATTTGTATGAACCTAATTGCATTAGGCGAAACAGTAAAGGGACTTGATAACAAAACCAACCACGAGCTGTTAAAAGATTATCCAGAGGTTTATTGGAAAGGCGTCATGGGAATACGCGATAAGATTTCCCATCACTATTTTGAAATAGATCCAGAGGTAGTATTTCGAACCATTGAAGAGGATATACCCTCAATGATTCCAGTTGTAGAAAGAATGATTTCTGACTTGAGTAAGAAATAGATGTTGAACCCTAAAAACGATGATGCCTATGGGCTGAGAGAAATATAACACGGGACATATAGGATGAATATCCGCTTTTAGATTCTTGCTATTCGAAATCGCCAAATTTCAATATAATGTACAAGAACTGAAGTAGGAGTTCACACCGTTCGGCGTGGGCAATACTCGTTTAAGTACATATGGTGTTTGGCGATGCCAGAATAGCGTAGACGAAGTAAATTGTCCACGTTCTTTTCGTGCAAATTTAAATGAACTAAAACTATAAGTTATGAAACAATTGAAGATTTGGAGTATTCTGTTGCTCGCTGTGATGATAATGCCGCTCACGTCCAGAGCACAAGAAGACTATTCTTTTATTAGCGGGAGAAACATTTTCCCCATAGTCAATAATTATGCGGAGGGTTCTTGTGTGGAATTTATTGCCGCTGAGTTGCGCGGTATAGGAACGATTGCCAACGAGAATCATTATAGCCTTGCAGAGAAAATGTGGCTCTTTAAAGAATCATCTCCTATTTTAATTGATCCGAATGATTTTGGAGGTAATTGGTTTGTCTCATTTCATTATATTTCTCAGACGAAAGGTATTGGTATAAACTGGAACAGCGGGTCACACACAAATCAACTTGCCTTTCATCCGGGAAAACATTATAACGAAAAAGATGTTCTTTATGCGTTTCTATTCCGGTATGGCGATGATGTCTATCATGGCAAATTGTATTTGGTTGATATAACCAATAAAAAAATTGTAGCTTTATTGGCGGATAATTTTGAAGGATTACGAAACGGCAGTATAAGCGTTTTTGCCAATCTTTATAATGATGTCGGTGAAATGCTGGTAATAACTGATGAGGATAAGACTTTCCTTGTTTATAATGAAATACCTTCAGAAACAAATGGGGTTAATGCCGTCAATTATAGTAGAGACAGGCAGGATGTATATAACATTAGCGGTGTAAAAGTAGATAAGCCCCAAAGGGGAGTAAACATTGTTAGCGGCAAAAAATATGTGAAGAAATAATTAGAACAGTAAGTATATGAAGAAACTATTATTATTCGTATTGGCCATGCTGCCGATGGTGGTGGGGGCGCAAATAAATGATGAGATCGAATTGGTCGGAATTTGGAAACTCACAGATTCTGGAGGTGAGTTTACTATGAAAAAGTATAGTGATTATTCTATGCAAAAGCCAAATGCTCTGAAATTCTATGCCGAATGCAATACGTTGACGGACGATTCGCTTGGTGTTGGTTATTTTCCAAATGAATATAAAGGTATTCGCGATTACTATATCACAAGTAATAATATATTGCATGTACTTTATAGTCACCGTGCCCAGCGATATAGAATAACGTATTACGACGGGAACAATATAACACTTGAAACGCTTGATAATAAGGCTTGGATAAAAATGTCCCGAGAAGGAACTGCATCGGTGCCTGCCATAAAAGAAGATGAAGATGCCAACAAACAATACTATAACCTTGAAGGGGAATTAATCTATGAGCCCAAGAAGGGTATCAATATTATAAATGGCAAGAAATACATGATAAAATAGAAACTTAAATAAAATAGAACTATGAATAAGAAACTTCTTAATGGCTGCTTAATTCTGATTATAGTTTTTGCCGTTTTGGTAATAGCATATTTGGTTTGGACTTTTTTAATGATGTCATAATTTAAAACATAATAAAACTATGAAACGACTGAAAATTTGGAGCATGATGTTGTTCGCAGTGATGATGCCAGTATTAACATCGTGTAGCAGTGATAGCGATGATGGCGCAAAGGATTCCGAGTTGGTTAAACAAGCAGTAGGAACTTGGATGTGTACAAAAAGCACAGATTCTGCAGTAGGACAATCTTATGATGGTTTGCTGGTTGGGAAACAGATAACCATTAAAGCAGACGGGACCTACACTTCGACAGCTTCTTCATTCGGTTATAGAGGTACTTATAGTATTAAAGGGAATCAGATTACTGCGAAAAGCAGTTCTGGTGACACATTCGTAGTAACTGTAAGTATTTCGGGCGACAGAATGACTTGGAATGGAACATCGAGTACAGGTGTTACGTTCTATTATGTATTTACGAGAGAGATTGACGAAGATACTGTTAGCGTTAGACCTCCATCGAAGTAATATCTTTAGTTTGGAAATGTAAATCATTGGAGTCGGAGGTGGTGATTGCTTTATCCGACTTCAGTTTTTTTAGTCTTTTAAGAGAGAATATTAAGAAAAATCGATTAAAGGGTGACACGCTGACATAACCCCTTTGTACAAAGGGCTTGCAACGTTTTGAAGGGTGACACAGGGTGACACAAGGGTGACACATTTGCGGCGTCGTGTTTAGAGGGGGCGCCAGACGACGGAGCGGGGACTAAAGTCGCTTAATAACAGGCACTTACGGCACAATAAGGGGCGCTTATTCGCTGATTTCTTGTGAAAATTCAGTGCATTGCGGAATACTTCTTACTGCTAAGGCTGTTGTAAGAATGGACTTTAGTACTATGGAAATGATGAATAAGTTAAGCCGTGCCAGGTCGAAACTTTTTTGCTGTTATTCTTTGCTGTTTGGAAAAAAAGTGCTATTTTTGCAGCGTAGAAATACTATCTTTGCGGCAGAAAAGGGAATGATTATGAAGCAGGTTTTATTATCATTGGTGTTGGCGCTGTTGGCGGTGATTGCTTTGGAAGGATGTGTGACGGCTGAGGAGAGGGCAGCAAGGGCTGCTGAGCATGCTGCCAGAGTGAAGGTCGCGCTGACGGAACGGCACTATAAAATTAGTATTGACCACATGTATCCAACGAAGGGAGGCTCGAAGAGCGTGTCGTCGAGCTATTCGGTGGAGGTGAAGAACGATTCACTGATTTCTTATCTGCCGTTTTTCGGACGTGCCTATCAGGTGCCTTACGGTGGGGGTAAGGGTCTGAATTTCTCTGAGCGCATAGGCAGCTATCGGGAGTCGCTGGTAAAGAACGGGTGTCGACATATAGAGATAAATGTGAAAAACAACGAGGATAGCTATCTCTATATGATTGACGTGTTTGACAATGGTAATTCGGACATAGTTGTACAGGCTCAACAACGTGAGTGCATCTCGTATTCAGGAGAAATGGTATTCGACTGATTACGGGGATGTTTCCCTCTTTATTAATTCGATTCGTCGATTATATGTAAGCATTCTTTCTGACTTTATTGTCTTGAAGAGAGCTGAAAATGATTCCTCTAGCCATACTCTTGGCATACTCTAAGCTGCTTCTAGCCATACTCTAGGCTGCTTCTAAGCATACTCGTTCAGTATGGGTAGAGTATGGCTACACTATGGGAAGAGCAAAGATGCATGGTGCTTAGAGGGGGCTTTTGGGGGGGTATGATATGGGGAAATGACAAAAAGTTTGGTGGTTTCAAAAATAGTTCGTATCTTTGCACCAAAACAAGAAAAGTATGAAAACGAAACATGTACAATATCAGACTCAGGGCACTTGTTCGCAATTGATTGACGTGA
>JBGUIA010000099.1:0-36460 GCA_045112595.1 Prevotella sp.
TGCAGGCTCTTTACGACAACGGACAAGCCTATTCAACGGCTGTCAACCAGCAAGAGTCGTCGTATCTCGACGTGAAGTTGCAGATTGCCTCTATGCGCCGTTACATACGTGCTACCGAGAATGAGATCTGCAGTCTGCTGTGCATCACCCCGCAGCATATCGAACGTACCCATTGGGGAGCAGAAGCCCAATATCACTCAGCCACCGAAGGACAACGCTTATTCGAGGAGCGCTATTTGAAAATCGGTGTGCCAGCTATGATGCTGGAGCGTCGCCCGGACATCCGACTGGCTAACTACTACATGGAGGAAGCCTTCTATAACGTTCAGGCTGCCCGCGCCGCTTTCTTCCCCAGCATCACGCTGAATGGAGAGATTGGATGGAGCAACAATAGCGGACTCGTCAATCCCGGCAAGCTGCTGTGGCAGGTTATGGGTTCACTCTCGCAGCCCATCTTTGCCCGTGGTCAGATCAAGGGCAACTACAAGACGGCCCAACTCACTGAGAAGAATATGAAGAAGAAGTATGTGCAGGCTGTCATCGACGCTGGTAACGCCGTGAACGAAGCCATTGCCGACTGCAAGACTGCCCGCGAGAAGCACAGCTATTACAATCGTCAAGTAGAGGTGCTGCACGAAGCATACGTCGGCACCCATGAGTTGATGGACAACGGTAAAGCCAGCTACATCGAAGTGCTCACGGCACAGGAGTCGCTGCTCTCAGCACAGCTCAACGAGGCCGAGAACCTATATCATGGTGCCCAGGGAGTCATTGCCCTCTACATCGCTCTCGGCGGTGGTACGAAGTAAATTGACAATTAACAATTGATAATTGACAATTAAAGGCGGCTAATCAGTAGCCGCCTTTAATATTTCGTTGAGCGTCGGGTGAATGTGCACCATGTCACGCAACTGGGCGACCGTGGTATCACGACACATCAAGGCAGAGACCTCTTGGACGATGTCGGCACTATGGGCACCATAGGCGTGGCAGCCGATGATGCGGTCGTCGGCATCGGAGAAGAGTTTGAGCATACCCTCCGTTTCACCCATAGCGAGGGCTTTGCCGTTGGCGCGCCAGAAGGCCTTGCGGCAGGTGTAGCCCGACGCTGACGCGCTGGGAGTAGTGGCGAAGGAACTGGCGGGGGAGCCGCCAGCCACTGTGGCGGCCTTGAGGGCGTCCTCAGTGGGACCGACGCAGGCGGCTTCGGGTTCGGTGAAGATAGCTGCAGGCATGATGTCGAAGCGGATGTTGTCCTTACGACCGAGGATGTGGTTGACGGCACGCACGGCCTGCATCTCAGCAGCATGAGCCAGCATCTGCTTTCCATTCACATCGCCAATGGCATAGATGTCAACGGCGGAACCGCTAACCACACGAAAGTTGTCATCGACGGGAATGGGGGCATTAGCATTGGGTAAACCAATGCCCACTCGGTCGAGGCAAAGCCCGTCGGTGCGGGGTTTACGGCCTGTCGCCATGAGGATACAGTCAGCATCGATATCAGCGATATTCTCTACGGCGGTCTTCATTTTAAAGGTAATGCCACGCTTCTCCATCGTCTTGCGGAGACGTTTGGCAATGTCGCTATCAAGGGCTGGGAGGCACTCTTTCAGATATTCTATCACCGTCACCTCAGAACCGAAGCGGTTGAAGACCGAAGCGAACTCCATACCGATGACGCCAGCACCGATGATGGCAAGGCGCTTGGGGAGGGTATCGAGATTCAGCAAGCCTGTGCTGTCAACCACGCGTGGGTCGTCAATGCACTTGATGGGAAGCCATTTCGTCTCGGAACCCGTAGCGATGATGATGTTTTTGGCAGCGACAGAATCGCTGCCCACACTGACAGTGTTAGCATCGACTAGCTGGGCACGGCCGCGAACTAGCGTGATGTTAGGATGCGAGAGGATGGTCTCAACGCCAGCACGAAGTTGGGGTACGACCTGAGCCATACGTTCGCGAGCCTCAGTAAACGTGGCACTATGGACGTAGGTCTTGGTGGGAATACACCCCACGTTCAGACATGTACCACCAACATTGTCGGCCTCGAAAATAATTACCTTCAGTCCTTGTTTGGCGGCATATTCAGCGGCGCGGTAACCGCCAGGTCCCGCGCCGATGATGAGAAGGTCGGCGGCAGAACCGCCGACCACAGTACTATTGTTCATCTTGCAATTGTTTATAGGTGGTGATAGGATGTTTGGCAGCCAGCACGTCATCAACACGTCCGATAGGTGTCGTATGTGGAGCTGACTTCACCAAATCCGGGTCGTTCTTAGCCTCTTCAGCAATCTGTCGCATCACGGCAATGAAGCCGTCGAGCGTCTCCTTCGACTCATTCTCCGTCGGTTCAATCATCAGCGACTCATGGAAGAGCAGCGGGAAATAGATGGTCGGAGCATGATAGCCGTAGTCCAGCAGGCGCTTGGCAACATCCATCGTGGTGACACCCGTGCTCTTGTCCTTCAGACCATCGAACACAAACTCATGACAGCACAGACCGTCGATAGGCAGTTCATAGACATCCTTCAAGGCCTCCTTGATATAGTTGGCATTGAGGACAGCCAACGGACCGACGTTCTTGATCTGCTCACGACCCAGCGAAAGGATATATGCATAGGCACGCACCATAACAGCGAAATTGCCGTGATAAGGCGACACAAAGGGGAAATGCTCCTGCAAGCCCTCACGGACACCGACAGGACCAGAGCCAGGGCCTCCACCGCCATGAGGCGTCGAGAACGTCTTATGCAGGTTGATATGCATCACGTCGAAGCCCATGTCGCCAGGACGGCAGGCGCCCAGCATGGGATTGAGGTTGGCACCGTCGTAGTACATCAGACCACCACAGTCGTGAATCAGCTTTGCAATCTCAGGGATGCTGGTCTCGAAAAGACCCAGCGTATTGGGATTGGTCATCATCATGGCGGCAATGTTAGGACCTTCCAGAGAGACGAGGCGTTCTAGATCTTCTAGATCAACCAGACCATCCTTTGTCGATTTTACCTCAAGGATTTCCAAACCACAGACGGCAGCAGACGCGGGGTTTGTACCGTGGGCCGAGTCAGGGACGATGACCTTTTTGCGCTGGAGGTCGCCACGCGAACGGTGGTAGTTGTCGATAACCATCAGACCCGTCAGTTCACCATGTGCACCGGCATAGGGCTTGAAGGTAAAATGAGCCAGACCCGTCAGTGCACACAACGAACGCTCCAACAGCGTCACCAAGGCACGAGCACCCTCTACTGTATGGTCGGGCTGCAAGGGATGCAGGTTCTGGAACTGCGGCAGGGCAGCCATTTCCTCGTTGATCTTGGGATTGTACTTCATCGTACACGAGCCCAATGGATAGAAGCCCGTATCGACACCGAAATTGTTGTTCGAGAGATTGGTGTAGTGGCGCACCACCGTCAGTTCGTCGCACTCCGGCAACTGTGCATCCTCCGTACGGCACAAATTCTGAGGAATCTTGTATTCGCCGAAATTATTCTTAGGCAGGCTGTAGCCTTTACGACCTTCCTTAGAAAGCTCAAAAATCAGGTTTCCGTATAATCGATTGTTCATATATGTATCCCTTTAATGTACACCTTTGTATAATGGCATAATCTCAACCATCCTGTCAATTTCTTCTTTAGAACGTTTCTCCGTTACGGCAAACATAATCTGATCTTCAGCGATTTTGATACCACCATGAATACCATTCCTCAACCAGAAGCCCTGAAGTTTATCCACATCACCATCGAATCGCACGACAAACTCATTGAAGAACGGCTTATTGTAAACCTGATGGAAACGACCCGTCTTCAGCAGTTCGTCGAAGAGATAGTGAGCACCGGCATACGATAACTCAGCAGCCTCTTTCACACCTTGCTTGCCCATAAGCGACATATAAATCGTCACCCAGAGAGCCATGAGACTCTGATTGCTACAGATGTTTGACGTGGCCTTCTGACGACGGATATGCTGTTCACGAGCCTGCAGGGTAAGCACAAAGGCTCGTTGGCCACGATTGTCGAGCGTACGACCTACGATGCGTCCCGGCATCTTACGAATGAGTTTCTCCGTACAGCACATATAGCCCACGTAAGGACCGCCCCACTGCATGGGGATACCCAGCGACTGACCGTCGCCCACAGCAATATCAGCCCCCCACTCGCCCGGTGTCTTCAACACGGCAAGGTCGGCAGCGACACTATCCATGATAAACAGCGCCTTCTGTTCGTGACAAGCCTCAGCGAAGCCAGTGAAGTCTTCGATGATACCATAGACGTTAGGCTGTTGAACGATAACGCCGGCGACGCCTCCAGTTGAAAGTTGAGTGTTGAGAGTTGAGAGTTTTGTTATGCCGTCCTCGACGGGTAACATAAGCAGTTCGATGCCCTGATGCAGCGCATAGGTCTTAAGCACTTCGAGCGTATTGGGATTCATCGCTCCTGAAACCACCACTTTGTTCTGCTTCTTACCAGCAGCGACGGCCATCATCATGGCCTCGGCAGCAGCCGTGGTTCCATCGTACATTGAGGCATTGGAGATGTCCATACCTGTCAGTTCGGTCATCATCGACTGGTATTCGAAGATATAGTGCAGTGTACCTTGAGAGATTTCTGCCTGATACGGGGTGTAGGACGTCAGGAACTCCGAGCGCTGCAACAGCTGAGGAATGACGGAAGGCGTATAATGGTCATAGACACCCATACCGGCAAAGCATGTCAGCTGTCGGTTGCCTGAGCATAAGCGTTCGAAGTGCTGGCGCAATTCCTGCTCGCTCATCTCCGAAGGGAGCTGATAATCACCCTTGAAGCGGATGCTGTCGGGGATTTGGCCGTATAAGGCGTCAAGGGATTCGACGCCCACTCTTTCCAGCATTTTTCGCTGGTCATCCTCTGTATGAGGGAAATACTTGTAGTTCATAATAATGCTGTTAGCTATTAGCCGTTAGCCATTGGCAAAAAGCTAACCGCCAATTGCCAATAGCCAATCGCCATTTTACTTTTCGCAGAAGGCTGCATAGGCCTTGGCATCCATCAGGTTGTTGAGGTCACCCTTATCACTGAGCTGCACCTTGATAATCCAGTTCTCGAAAGCATCCTGATTGATGAGTTCAGGGGTATCCTCAAGATCCTCGTTAATCTCCACAACAGTTCCACTGACAGGGGAAATCAGGTCACTGGCAGCCTTGACACTCTCAACAGCACCAAACTCCTCACCTGCCGTTACCTCGTCATCCACTTCTGGCATATCCACGTACACCACATTGCCTAATGCATTCTGGGCATAGTCAGTGATACCAACGAAACCATAGTCACCTTCTACTCTTACAAACTCGTGGGACTCAGAGTAGTAGAGTCCTTCCAATACTTTTGCCATACTATTTTATTTTTTATAGTTTTTATTATAGAATTGTTTCTTTACTACTTTTCCAGGGAATACCTTCTTGCGGATTTGGATATCCACCTCGGTATCGAGTTTGGCGAACTGCGTATCAATGAGTGCCATACAGACGCTCTTATCTGTCGAAATGGTATGATAACCGGTGGTCACCTCTCCGATAGGCTGCCCGTCCTTCAGCACCACATAGCCATGACGGGGAATAGCCTTATCGCTCAGTTCGATACCGACCAGTTTCTTTGCTGGACCTTCTGCCTTCTGACGGGCCAAAGCGTCTTTGCCGATGAACTCGTCTTTATCGAGTTTGACAAAGATGCCCAAACCAGCCATGATGGGAGTAATCTCTGCCGACAGTTCGTCTCCATAGAGCGGGAGTCCGACTTCGAAACGCAAAGTATCGCGACAGCCCAGTCCACAGGGCTTGCAACGTCCCGATGCCACCAGCTTATCCCAACACTCATTGATATAATGAGGAGTAGCATAGATTTCAAACCCATCCTCACCCGTATAGCCAGTACGTGAGATGATAACATCCCCTATCTGTTTGAAGGTATAGAATATCAGGTCGGAACCATCGATTCCCAGCACGTCTTTCATCACTTGTTCCGATTCAGGTCCCTGTACAGCCAGTTCACCATAGGAGTCACTCTGGTGGTCGAGCTTGACATTGTAGCCTTTGGACTGCTCCTGTATCCACTCCCAGTCTTTATCAATATTTGCCGCATTGATAACGAGAAAGAATTCGTTTTCGCCGCATTTGTAAACCAACAGGTCGTCCACCACACCGCCATTCTCGTAACACATCATACCATAGAGAATTTTTCCTGCAGGCATACTTGTGACGTCGTTGGTGAAGATATGGTTGACGTAACGCTCGGCATCAGGGCCTGTGATGAGCACTTCACCCATGTGACTCACGTCGAACACGCCACATGACTGGCGGACGGCCTGATGTTCGTCTACAATGCCACTATACTGGATAGGCATCTCGAAACCGCCAAAGGGCGACATCAAAGCTCCCAAAGCTACGTGTTTGTCATAGAGACAGGTCTTTTTGTTTTCCATAAACATCTTTATTTTATTCCGTTAATAATCTTACAAAATCTTCCGTCATGAGGTTCATGATAATGTCGTCGATACGGTCGGGCAAACGGCTCCTCAGCGCACTCTTTGCCAGGGGCACACCCTTCAGTATATCCAGCAAACCATGGTCCAGGTCACCCACCAAGAAGTAATCACCCATGAGGTTTACACGCTGGATAACACCATTTTTCAAGGCTATGCGAGCCTCAAATTCACCCACGCCTTCGATACGACGCTTCTTGACAATGGTGTATTGGGGATTCTTACCATAGATAAAGTCGTCGGACAGGTACTCCTTTTCTATTTCCTGTACATGCTGGATGTCATCGTCCGTCAACATCAACTCCCCGTCGCAAAGCGTCTTTCGGACATGATCCTTAAACTCGTCGAGTGTCAACGCCGTATAGTCCTTTAGCAGCGCAACACGTTGGTGAACACTGGCCACACCTTTTGATAACAGCTTAGCACTGGAAGGTGTGATAGAACCCACCATATTGAGCATGTCCGTGTCATAGAGCATGGTGCCGTGGACAATGCTACGACCTGGATGATGTTCGGTTCTTGCCACAGGCTTATAGAATGCCGTGCCAGAAACCTTCTTGTTGCCAATCATCACGTCGTTTCGTCGCGACCCAGAAGCATCAATACCCAGTTTCTGCAACATCAGAACTACCATACCGATATAGCGATTGAAAGTAAATCCCACCTGATCGTCGGCTGTAATATAAGACATCATGACATTGTTCATGTCAGCATAAACACAGCCTCCCCCACTCTTGCGACGAAACATCTGGATGTTATGTGAACGGCAGTAATCTAAGTTCACCTCATTCTCTATCAACTGGTTACGTCCGAAGATAACGCTCGGCTTTACCTGCCACATAAAGAAATATTCGGCAGGCGCCAGTTGGCGTGCCACATACTCCTCTAAGGCCAAATAAAACGAGAGTTGCCGTATCTCGTCGCTGGGTAGTGAGACGTAAATCATCGCGTTTTCAGTTATTACAGCGCAAAGATATAAAGAAAATATGCAAAAACCAAGAAAATTCCATAAATATTTTGTTAATCAACCCTTTTTCATTATCTTTGACTAACGTCGAAGATACTTTCGCTTGGAAATTATAAAATAAATTGATATTTATTTTGTATTTCGCTCGCTTATTCGTATCTTTGCAGACAAAATCGTAAATACTGTGGAATTATTAAAGAAAATTAAATATCCAGAGGACCTACGGACACTGACTGTTGACGAGTTGCCAGAGTTGTGTCGTGAATTGCGAGAAGACATTGTCAAGGAGCTCTCTGTCAATCCCGGACATTTAGCGTCAAGCCTTGGCGCTACGGAGATTACCGTAGCCTTGCACTATGTTTACAACACCCCAGAAGACCGTATTGTTTGGGACGTAGGACATCAGGCCTATGGTCACAAGATACTGACAGGACGACGGGAAAAGTTTAATACGAATCGCAAATTGGGCGGTATCCGTCCTTTCCCCTCACCTGAGGAGAGTGAGTACGACACGTTCATGTGTGGTCACGCCTCGAACAGCATCTCTGCTGCGCTGGGAATGGCTGTTGCCGCTAAGGGAACAGACCGCAAAGTCGTGGCTGTTATCGGTGATGGTGCCATGTCGGGCGGACTGGCCTATGAGGGATTGAACAACGTCTCCTCGACTGACAACGACATCCTCATCGTACTCAACGACAACAACATGTCTATCGACCGTGCCGTGGGAGGCATGCAGGAATATCTGCTGTCACTTTCCACCAACGAGACCTATAATGCCCTGCGTTTCAAGGTAACAAGCTGGCTTCACAGGAAAGGACACTTCGAAGATGACCGCCGACGCGGAATGATTCGTCTGACCAACGCCTTGAAATCGGCCATCTCCCACCAGCAGAACGTATTCGAGGGTATGGACATCCGTTATTTCGGTCCGTTTAACGGTCACGATGTAAAGGAACTTGTACGAATTCTGCGGCAGCTGAAGGACATGAAAGGTCCAAAACTGCTCCATCTGCACACCCAGAAAGGACACGGTTATGCCCCTGCTGAAAAAGATGTCACCATCTGGCACGCCCCTGGCAAATTCGACGTCGAGACAGGTAAAAGGCAGGTAAAAGACGACAACAACTGTCCTCCACGTTTCCAGGATGTCTTCGGCGAGACGCTGCTTGAATTGGCACGCCAGAATCCCAAGATAGTTGGTATTACCCCTGCCATGCCGACAGGTTGTTCGATGAATATCATGATGCAAGAGATGCCAGAACGCACCTTCGACGTAGGCATTGCCGAAGGACATGCTGTGACTTTCTCTGGTGGATTGGCCAAAGAGGGCCTGCAGCCATTCTGTAACATCTATAGTGCCTTTGCCCAGCGAGCTTTTGACAACATTATCCACGACGTAGCCATTCTTAAACTCAATGTTGTGCTATGCTTAGACCGTGCAGGAATCGTGGGCGAGGATGGTCCCACTCATCATGGTGCCTTTGATATGGCAGCACTGCGCCCTATTCCCAACCTGACGATTGCATCACCCATGGACGAGCATGAACTACGTCGTTTGATGTATACAGCCCAATTGCCCGATAAAGGACCGTTTGTCATCCGTTATCCCAGAGGATGCGGTTCACTGGTTGACTGGCGCTGTCCGCTGGAAGCAATCCCTGTTGGCAAAGGGCGTAAACTGAAAGACGGTAGTGAAGTGGCTGTCATTACCATCGGTCCAATAGGGACTTCTGCTGCGGAAGTGATTGCCGACAATTCTGCTGTAGCCCATTACGATTTGCGCTTCCTAAAGCCTTTGGATGAAGACCTGTTACATGAGATAGGCCGTAAGTTCAAGAAGATTATCACCATTGAGGATGGTGTGCGCAACGGTGGTATGGGTTCGGCTGTCATGGAATGGATGAGCGACCATGGTTACCAGCCCGTTATCCATCGTCTCGGGTTGCCCGACAACTTCGTTGAACATGGTAAGGTCAGCGAGTTACAGGCCATCGTCGGTATTGACAAGGAAAGTATCAAAAAAGAGATATCTAGCATATGAAGATTGTTATCGCTGGTGCAGGAGCCGTAGGAACACATCTGGCAAAGTTATTGTCTCGTGACCATCAGAACTGTGTGCTGATAGACGAGAATGCCTCACGATTGGGCGATCTTGACAGCCGCTACGACATTATGACTTTGCAGGGGCGTACCACCAGCATCAACACATTGAAGGATGCCGGCATAGAACATGCCGACCTCTTTGTCGGTGTCACACCAGATGAGAGCCGCAATATGACGGCTTGTATGATTGCCCATGCTTTGGGAGCAAAAAAGACGGTGGCACGCATTGACAATTTCGAATACCTCGATCCTGCCCGCAAGGAGCTTTTCAACCAGATGGGCATCAACTCACTCATCTTTCCAGAGGTGCTTGCAGCAGCTGACATTACCAACGGCCTCAAGATGTCGTGGGTAAGACAGCGCTGGGACTTGCATGGAGGTGACCTCGTCATGCTTGGTGTCAAGCTGCGCGAAACTTGCGAGATACTGAACCAACCCCTGAAAGACCTGTGCGGACCTGATGACCCTTACCATGTGGTGGCCATCAAGCGCAAAGGAGAGACGCTTATCCCTGGTGGCAATGACGTACTGGAGAACAACGACCTCGCCTATTTTATGACCACAAGGGAGTATATCCCCTACATCCGCCAGATATCCGGCAAGGAGCATTATGCTGATGTCAAGAATGTCATTATCATGGGGGGAGGACGCACCGCCGTCCGAGTGGCCAAAGTCGCTCCAGACTATATGGACCTAAAAATCATTGAGCAGGACGAACAACGTTGTGAGCGACTGAACTCGAAGTTAGCCGACACAGATGTAATGGTTATTCATGGTGACGGACGCGACATCGGTTTGCTCCAGGAAGAAGGCATACAAAATACCCAAGCTTTCGTGGCACTGACCGGTAATGCCGAAACAAATATCCTAGCCTGTCTGACTGCTAAACGACTTGGTGTAAGAAAGACTGTTGCTATGGTCGAGAATCTCGACTATGTAGAAATGGCTGAGAGCCTTGATATCGGCACCATCATCAATAAGAAAACGCTGGCAGCAAGCCATATTTACCAGATGATGCTTGATGCTGATGTTTCGAACGTACGAAGCCTCATGCTCGTTGATGCCGATGTAGCAGAGTTTACTGCTGCCGAAGGTTCAAAGGTTACCAAGAAGGCTGTTAAGGAGTTAGGTCTGCCAGCTGGAGCCACCATCGGTGGTCTTGTTCGTGGTGATCAGGGCATCCTCGTCAATGGTAACACCCGTATCGAAGCAGGCGATGCTGTCATGGTATTCTGCCATGAGCAGAATCTGAAAAAGGTAGAAAAATACTTCAAAGCCAACGTGCTATGGTAAACTTCCCTCTGGTATATAAGATCATAGGCTCGCTGCTATTCCTATTGGGCTTTATGCTGGCTATCTGTGTAGGAGTTTCGGCCTACTACAAGGAGGACGACCTGCTGTCGTTCCTCATTGCCACCATTCTCACCATCAGTGCGGGCTTCATCTTCAAATACCTGGGACGTAATGCCAACAACAACCTTAGCCGTCGTGACAGCTATTTCCTCGTTACCTCAGCATGGATTATCTTCTCGATTTTCGGTATGCTTCCCTTCCTTGTCGGAGGTTTTATACCTAATGTCACTGACGCCTTTTTTGAGACGATGTCAGGTTTTACGACGACAGGAGCAACAATTCTTAGCAATGTAGAGAGTCTGCCACACGGCATTCTATACTGGCGCACCCAGACACAATGGATTGGAGGTCTGGGAATCGTTTTCTTCACCATCGCCATTCTACCCTCGATGGTAGGTAGCGGCAGCGTGAAGGTGTTCTCTGCAGAAGCAACAGGACCGATGCGTTCGAAGATGCATCCGCGATTGTCGACAATGGCGAAATGGATTTGGACTATCTATTTGGGGCTAACCATCGCCTGTGTCCTGTCATACTATTTTTGTGGCATGGACTGGTTCGATAGCATCAACTACGCCATGACGACGACAGCGACAGGCGGTTTCGCCACACATAACGACAGTACGGCCTACTTTGACTCACCGGCCATCGACTATGTCTGTATCCTTTACCAGTTCTTGGCTGGTATCAACTTCGCCATGCTCTATATGGCTATCTTCAAATTGAGGGTTGTAGCGCTGTTTAAGAGTTCTGAATTCAAGCTCTACATCTTCCTCATCACCATAACGACCTTGTTTATCGGCTATCTGCTGATGTTACGCAATGGTTACGGACTGGAGCATGCCTTCCGTTCGGCACTGTTCCAAGTAGTGTCGTTTATAACTACCACAGGACTCTTCAACGACGACGTATCCCGCTGGCCACACATTACGTGGGTCATTCTGGGCTGTCTGATGTTCATCGGTGCTTGTTCAGGCTCCACAACAGGTGGTTTCAAGTGTATTCGCGGCGTGATGATCTTTAAGGTGCTACGTAACGAATTCCGAAAAATCTTACACCCCAATGCCGTGTTACCTGTCAAGATAAATGGGGAGACCATATCACAGCAAAGACTCTCCACCCTACTGGCATTCTTTGCCATCTTTTCTATCATGGTACTGATATCTGCCACCATCATGATCGTCTCAGGCATTGACCACACTAACGCTATGGCCATCGCCCTGAGCCTTATCAGTAATGTAGGTCCATCGTTGGAATACGAAGTAGGACCCTCGATGTCGTGGAGCGAGATGCCAGAATATATCAAGTGGACGTGTTCGTTCCTCATGCTCGTAGGCCGTCTTGAAATCATGTCTGTGCTGGTACTCTTTACCCGCGCTTTCTGGAAAGAAAATTAAAATTCATATGAAATACTACAAAT
The DNA here is from genome assembly GCA_045112595.1 of Prevotella sp. Taxonomy (GTDB): domain Bacteria; phylum Bacteroidota; class Bacteroidia; order Bacteroidales; family Bacteroidaceae; genus Prevotella. The sequence goes on from JBGUIA010000099.1 coordinate 12,357, forward strand.
TCACTCCCCTTCTTAAAACCCTTATCTGGGGTACCGAGAGCTGGCTATTTTCTGGCGTTCCCGGTAGCGAGACACTCTGCGAAGGGAAGAATATCAACGAACTCGTTCGCGAAGAAAAGGAATCCCTCGTAGGTGAGGCAAACTACAAGCGCTTTGGCGACGAGTTTCCCTTACTCGTCAAATTCATTGATGCCCACCGGGACCTGAGCATACAGGTACATCCTAACGACGAAGTAGCTCGCCAGCAGGGTAAGGACAAAGGCAAGACTGAGATGTGGTACGTATTGGAGTCTGCCCCTGAGGCCGCCATTTATAATGGATTATCAAAGCAACTCACACCTGACGAGTATAAGAATATGGTGGAACAAAAGACCATCTGCGACGCCTTGGCCAAATACACCGTCAAGGATGGGGACTGTTTCTTCATTCCCGCAGGACGCATTCATGCCATTCTTAGCGGCTGTTATCTGTTGGAAATCCAGCAGACCAGTGATGTCACCTACCGCATTTATGACTACGACCGTCTCGACAAAGACGGGAAACCTCGTCAGTTGCACATCAAGGAAGCTGCAGAATCAATAGACTACACGGTATATTCCGACTACCAGACCCATTATACACCGCGTAAGGACGAAGGGGTTGCGCTGATAGAGTGTCCTTACTTCAACACCGCTGTCTACGATCTGACAGAACCCATGGAGATAGACTATTCCGAGCTCGATTCGTTTGTTATTCTCATTGGCTTGAAAGGGGAAGGCACGCTGACCATCGACGATGAGGAGACGACCTTACGTGCTGGCGAAAGCATCCTGATTCCCGCCACAGCGAAAGTGGTTCGCAGCGAGGGTACTGTCAAGTTCCTGGAGACGTACGTACTTTCGTGAGATACTGTTCCATATCCCGTTGAATACGACGGAATTGTTCTGACAGTATATATCCCATGTTCTTTTTCAGCGTTTGTCTGATGTCTAGCACCGAATGTTCGTAACACGACATCTCATTTTGCCGCTGGGTAAAGTGACGTGCCGTACGCGATATCTCGTCCTGACGTTCCTGACGCAGACGGTTGCACACCTTATTTAATATAGGGACAACGACATTGTCAAACAAATGATGCCCCTGAATATAAAGATAGGTAGTTTGGGGAGTCACGCCCAAAGACTTTATACTTTCCCTGGTCTTCAGGTATTCCTCCTTATTATTAGGAAACTCCGCCTGCAACTGACGTATCTTTACACTAACCTTATGGCGTAAATTGTCGAGGGACGGCTGGGGATTCTGCACATTAAAGCCACCGGGATCGGCTATACGATTAAAATCAGAAAGCGAAAACTGGTTGTGCTTCCCCACCCGATATGCCCATACCGACCATACGAACAAAGGGAAAAGGATTTCAGAATACTGGCGCATGTAATCCACAAAATCGAAATACCGTCGGTCGTTCAGCGTCACAGCCACGCAAACATCATGAAGTGAAGGAGCATAACACTGCAGACTCTCAATGGCATAGGCATAGGTATGGAACACATAGGGATTTTCCAGCACTTTGCGAGACTGCAAAGTAGCACCTTGCAATAAGTAGTCGTAGTCGGCATCGACACAAGCTATCATCGCTTCCCCCAATCCAGCCATCAGCGCAGCCTTCTTGCCGCGTTCCAGTTTCCTATGCGACGGCAGCATCACCTCAAAATAACGATGTTCATTTTCAAAACGTGACAATACAGTACGCCAGAAGAAAATATCATCGTAGCTTTCAACATAGGCTACTATCCTACGTCGTGCCTGCTTCGACTTCAACTGATTGGCAGCCTCGAAGTACCGGCTGTTGAGGTTGTCTCTTAGTTTACTGGGCATACTGGATATCCTAGAACAACTCGATTTACTAAAGCGTAATATCACTCACTTCCGTCACATTATCCATCCAGCCATTCATAATGACAGCTGGCGAGTGGGTCGTCAGGATAATTTGCACATTGGGATTCAGTTCCACAATCAGTTCGATGAGTCGCTTCTGCCATTCTATGTGCAGGCTTACTTCCGGCTCATCCATAAACAGCACATAGGGCTGTTGGTCCTCGACGAGTACCGTCAGCAAGATGGCTAACATCTGTTTCTCTCCGCTTGACAACTGATAAGGCACCAGTGTCTCACCAATCTGTGAGAAGCGTATCTCGTTTTCCGTCCTTACAATCTTCTTACCCGTCTCTTCAAACAGGTCGTCGACCATATCCTGAAAACGAGTCTTCGACTGCGACAAGTGTTGAGCAGCATCGGTATTACCCTGCTGCAACTCGGTAATGATGCGGTTACCGATATTCACCTGATAGTCCAGATACTTACGCTGCAGATGATAGAGCTGGAAATCAAGGGCAGAGCGTATGCGTGTGTCCACTAGATTCAGCGTCTCGTTGTCGAGCATCGGTGAGTCCAGCGAACGGATAATGTCGAAACGCACATGAGTAGCATCTGCAGGTTCGGCAGTGATGTGTACACCCTTTAGGAGATGGTTCACCAAATCGCCATTGGTACAAATGCTCTTGAATACCTTATTTAATATAGTACTCTTGCCCACACCATTGATACCACTAAGGATGTTCACATGTGGGTCGAGCGTCCACAGAATATGCTTCTTACCGCTCCAAAGAGCATCAATTTCTATCTGTTTGATACAAGTCGCGTACTTCATAGTCGTAAGTTTTGTGCAAATATAGTGTTTTTTTTTGAAATGACAAAAAAAAACACTAATTTTGCACCCATGAAAGAAAACAAAGCACTCATTGCGCACCTGAGTATGTTCGGAGCCTGTGCCGGTTGGGGACTGATGGCTCCTGTCGGAAAGGACGCTATGACACATGGTTTTGACGGCATCACAATGGTCACCTTCCGCGTAGTTGGAGCCTGTCTGCTGTTCTGGATAGCCTCTATCTTCGCAAAGAAGGAATATGTTCCCACCAAAGACAAATTGATGTTTATCGGAGCTGCCGTCTTCGGATTGGTGTGCAACCAGTGTTGCTATACAATTGGATTGAGCATCACGTCACCCATCAATGCCTCTATCGTCACTACATCCATGCCAATCTTTGCCATGATTCTGGCCGCACTCATCCTGAAGGAGCCTATCACAGGCAAGAAAGCACTGGGTGTATTGATGGGTTGCAGTGGTGCTTTGATGCTGATTCTAACCTCCGCAGCCCATGCTGATGGCAAGGTGGGCGACATCCGTGGCGACCTGCTATGCCTATTTGCTCAATTCTCGTTTGCATTATATCTGTCACTGTTCAACCCGCTTATCCGACGTTATAACGTGTTTACTATCAATAAATACATGTTTTCGTGGGCTACGCTCATGCTGCTCCCCTTTACCTTTGGGCACGTTAAGGATGTGGTATGGGGGAAAGCCATACCTGCGACATCGTGGTGGGAAGTAGCTTATGTGGTTTGCATAGGAACGTTCTTCGGCTATATTCTGACCATGATAGGCCAGCGTACACTCCGTCCGACGGTAGTATCGGTATATAATTATGTACAACCAATCGTCTCGGTGGCTGCCTCACTACTGATGGGCATTGGCATCCTGAAGCCCACCCATGCACTGGCAGTAGTATTGGTATTTAGCGGTGTCTGGCTGGTAACGAAATCGAAGTCGCGAGCCGATATGGAAAAAGAAAGAGCTAAGAAAAACCCTTAGCTCTTTACTTATTACTTTTCATTTCTTACTTCAATATCGGTCACCCAATTCTGTCATCCAGAATTCCTGAAGGTATATCTCAAATATCAGCGTACTGTATGCAGGTATTACAGATGATGACGACTGGGTAGTGCCATAGCCCAACTGGTAAGGAACAATCACTATCCAGCCCTCTCCTCGGTGCATATGCTGCAAAGCCGTCGAGAATCCGGGAAGAATATTCCCATTCACCTTGAACCTGGCAGGAACGTCCACTTCTGGGTCGAAACTATCCGTAGACATATAACTACGGTCGAACTGATAGCCTTCCGGATAGTGAAGCGACGGAATCAGACTTCCACTATAATGCACAGCGACAGAATCGGTATACTGTGGGGTATTATCTGTCCACAATACCTCATTTTTAAGTACCTTATATGCCAAGATACAATTGGTAGGTGCTATGTCCTCGAGCTTCAAATCACCAGGCATCGACCAACAGGGGATGACAAGCATATCAGAAGCCTCGCCCTTGCTCTTATACTCCTGCAGGTATTGCTCATAGTGCTGCTGGAAGTAGGTCTCGTTTCTGTTCTGCCAGTTATCAAACTCCGGATCGGGTTCATCGGTCTCACTGCACGACACAAAGCCGAGCAGTGAGATACCAATCAGTAGATAGTGCTTGATATTCATCTTTTTTCTTACTGCAGTTTCTTCAAAAGACTTGCAATGCTCACCTTATCCTCGATGATGCCATTGAGTTCGCTGATAGCCACACGCTCCTGCTCCATGGTGTCGCGGAAACGCAGAGTGACGCAACCATCGTTGAGGGTATCGTGGTCAACGGTGACGCAGTATGGGGTACCGATAGCATCCTGACGACGATAACGCTTGCCGATAGAATCCTTCTCATCGTACTGGCAGTTGAAGTGGAACTTCAGTTGGTCGATGATCTCACGAGCCTTCTCAGGCAGACCGTCCTTCTTCACCAGCGGCATCACAGCACACTTGATAGGAGCCAGGGCTGCAGGCAACTTCAGAACTACACGGGTCTCGCCGTTCTCCAGCTTCTCCTCCTCGAAGGCGTGACACATAATAGAGAGGAACATACGGTCCACACCGATACTTGTCTCAATCACATACGGAGTGTAGCTCTCGTTGGTCTGAGGATCGAAGTACTTGATGCTCTTGCCAGAGTATTTCTCATGCTGGCTCAGGTCGAAGTTGGTACGAGAGTGAATACCCTCAACCTCCTTGAAACCGAACGGCATCTTGAACTCAATATCAGTAGCAGCGTTGGCGTAGTGAGCCAGCTTGTCGTGGTCGTGGAAACGATAGTTCTCAGCGCCGAAGCCCAGAGCCTGATGCCACTTCATACGCGTCTCCTTCCACTTCGGGAACCACTCCAACTCCGTACCAGGCTGTACGAAGAACTGCATCTCCATCTGCTCGAACTCCCTCATACGGAAGATGAACTGACGGGCCACAATCTCATTACGGAAAGCCTTACCAATCTGGGCGATACCGAAAGGAATCTTCATACGACCGGTCTTCTGCACGTTCAGGTAGTTCACGAAGATACCCTGAGCGGTCTCAGGACGCAGGTAGATCTTCATCGAAGCATCTGCACTGGCACCCATCTCCGTAGAGAACATCAGGTTGAACTGACGAACGTCGGTCCAGTTGCGGGTTCCGCTGATGGGGCAGACGATCTCCTCGTCGAGGATGATCTGCTTCAGTTCGTCGAGATCCGGACCCTGCATAGCAGCGGCATAACGGGCGTGCAGCGCGTCACGCTTCTCTTTCGTCTCCTTCACGCGCTCAGAAGTCTCCAAGTACTTAGCCTCGTCGAAGCTGTCGCCAAAACGCTTGCGAGCCTTCTCCACTTCCTTCTGAATTTTCTCGTCGTACTTGGCAATCTGGTCCTCGATCAGCACATCAGCTCGATAGCGCTTCTTCGAGTCGCGGTTGTCAATCAAAGGATCGTTGAAGGCATCTACGTGTCCTGATGCCTTCCATATGGTGGGGTGCATGAAGATAGCCGAGTCGATACCCACGATATTCTCGTGCAGCATCGTCATAGCCTTCCACCAGTACTGCTTAATGTTATTCTTCAACTCAACACCGTTCTGACCATAGTCATAAACAGCTCCTAAACCATCGTAAATCTCACTTGAGGGGAACACGAAACCATACTCCTTACAGTGGCTCACGATCTTCTTAAATACATCTTCTTGTGCCATAAAAACTTAATAATTTCGAAATTATGGCTGCAAAGGTACTGCTTTTTGATGAAAAAGTCGTATCTTTGCAACATTATTTAATATAATTACCTAATGGACGACGAAATAAAGGACGAAATGACAGGGCAAAGTGCCGAGGAATTAGGTTCCTCAGACGCCTCAGAGTCGCATTCAGACTACAAGCCGGTGAACCGTTTTGACGCTGCTGCCGTGCATCACTTGAGTGGCATGTACCAGAATTGGTTCCTGGACTATGCCTCTTACGTTATTCTGGAGCGTGCCGTTCCACATATTGAGGACGGACTGAAACCCGTGCAGCGCCGTATCCTGCACTCGATGAAACGCATGGACGACGGACGCTATAATAAGGTGGCGAACATCGTAGGTCACACCATGCAGTTTCACCCCCACGGAGACGCTTCCATCGGTGACGCCCTGGTGCAGATGGGACAGAAGGACCTGTTGATTGACACACAGGGTAACTGGGGAAACATCCTGACGGGCAACAGGGCTGCAGCTCCTCGATATATCGAGGCCCGTTTGTCGAAGTTTGCGTTGGACACCGTCTTCAACCCCAAAACCACCGAGTGGCAGATGTCGTACGACGGACGTAACAAGGAACCTATCACACTGCCCGTGAAGTATCCGTTGCTGTTGGCGCAGGGTGCCGAGGGCATTGCCGTAGGTCTGAGTTCAAAGATTCTGCCCCATAACTTCGTGGAGATATGCGACGCTGCCATTGCATACTTGCATAACGAGGAGTTCCACTTATATCCGGACTTCCCAACGGGCGGTTCGATTGACGTCTCGAAATACAACGACGGACAGCGTGGTGGTGTCATCAAGGTTCGAGCAAAGATTGAGAAGCTCGACCCGAAAACTCTGGTCATTCGCGAAATTCCCTACTCGAAGACAACTGAAACACTCATCGACTCCATTCTGAAGGCCATCGATAAGGGCAAAATCAAGGCTCGCCACGTAGAGGACCTGACTGCTGCGAAAGTCGAAATACAAGTCCAACTGGCGCCTGGTGTATCGAGCGACAAGACATTGGACGCCCTCTATGCCTTCTCAGACTGCGAAATCAACATCTCGCCCAACTGTTGTGTCATTGAGGATAACAAACCGCAGTTCCTTACCATCTCCGACGTGCTGCGTCACTCGACAGACCGCACAAAGGACCTGATTCGTCAGGAATTGGAGATTCGCAAGGGCGAACTCCTAGAACAACTGCACTTCTACTCGTTGGAGAAAATTTTCATCGAGGAACGCATCTATAAGGACAAGAAATTTGAGCAGGCGCCCACCATTGATGCCGTTTGTGAACACATCGACGAGCGCTTGACGCCATACTATCCGCAGATGGTTCGCGAGGTTACGAAGGACGACATCCTAAAGTTGCTGGAAATCAAGATGCAGCGCATCCTGAAGTTCAACAAGGACAAGGCTGACGAGCTCATGGCCCGTATCAAGGCTGAGATTGAGGAGATTGACCGCGACCTAGCAAATCTTGTGGAGGTGACGGCTCAGTGGTTCCAGTTCCTAAAGGACAAATATGGCAAGGACCACCCGCGACTGACGGAAATCCGCAACTTCGACACCATCGAGGCAACGAAGGTCGTCGAGGCCAACCAAAAGCTGTACATCAATCGTCAGGACGGCTTTATCGGCACAGGCTTGAAGAAAGACGAGTTCGTGTGCAACTGCTCTGATATTGACGACATCATCATCTTCTATAAGGACGGTAAGTTCAAGGTTGTCCGCGTAGCCGACAAGTTATTTGTAGGTAAGAACATCATCTGGCTGGGGGTGTTCAAAAAGAACGACCAGCGCACCATCTACAATGCTGTCTATCGCGACGGGCGCAAGGGTTTTTACTATATCAAGCGCTTCAACGTGCCATCTATCACCCGCGACCGTGAATACGACATCACGGCAGGCACGGAGGGTTCACGTGTAATCTACTTCACTGCCAACCCCAACGGCGAGGCGGAAGTTATCAAGGTGACGCTCGATCCTGCACCCAAGCTGAAACGCATCTTCTTCGATAAGGACTTCTCCGAGGTGCTCATCAAAGGACGTGCCGCGAAGGGCAACCTGCTGACCAAGTTCCAGGTGCACCGCATCGGACTGAAGAGTCACGGCCACTCGACGCTGGGCGGACGAAAGGTGTGGTACGACCCCGATGTCAACCGTCTGAACTACGACGAACACGGACGACTGCTGGGTGAATTCAATGATGGCGACAGCATTCTCGTTATTCTGAAAAACGGCGACTACTATCTGGCAGGCTTCGACGCCAACGTACACTTCGAGGACAATATCGACCGTCTGGAGAAATACGAGGCTGACAAGGTTTGGAGCTGTGTGCTCTACGATGCCGACAATCAGGGCTATCCTTATGTGAAGCGATTCCTCATGGAGGCTTCGAAACGCAAACAGAATTATATTGGCGAGAACGAGAATTCCCAACAGATACTGTTGACGGACACGTTCTATCCGCGCCTGCTGGTGACATATGGCGGCAACGACGAATTCCGAGGGTCAGAGGAAATCGACGTCGAACAGTTTATCGCCGTCAAGGGCTATAAAGCCAAGGGTAAGCGACTGACTACCTGGCAGGTAACCTCCATCGAAGAGTTGGAACCCACCCGTTTCCCAGAAGTTCCAGAAAATCCAGAGAATCTGGAAAATCCAGATGAATCTGAAGACCTCGACCCCGATGCCGGCAAAAGCCAGCAGCAAGTGATTGACGAACTGACAGGACAACTTAGCCTATTCCCCGATGATGAAGACGCATAGAATGGCTGTTTGCTTTTGGCAATTGGCTTTTAGCCTTTTGTTCTTGACGATTGGCACACCTGCTAATAGCCAAGAGCTAACAGCTAATAGCCAGAAAGTTATAACCCGTAGCACAATGGTGGGCGTAGGAGTCACGAACATCCTCGACACCTACCTGTCGCAGGAACATTTCAAGGGGCTTGGTGTGTCGTTTCTCTCCACCATCGAGCGCAAACGGCCAGCAAAGCATTGGTCTACACTGATAGAACACGAGGCAAACTTGTCGTCCGCCAAGGACCGTCCCAAGTCGAAACAGGAATTGGAGGCTGCCTACAACTTCTACTGGGGTAAGCTCTACAACTGGCACCTCTTGGACCATCAGCTGACATTACAGGCTGGCGGACTCGCTAATGTCTCGGCGGGAGTCATCTACAACACGTCGAACGGTAACAATCTCGCTCAGGCCCGTTTTCACCTCAACGTGATGCCAACGGGTGTCGCTGCCTACCGATTCCAACTGTTCAACCGCCCAATGACAGCTCGCTACGAACTGGCATTGCCTCTTTGCGGCATCATGTTCTCGCCCAACTACGGACAGACGTACTATGAGATTTTCGCGTTAGGCAACTACGACCACAACGTCGTTCCCACCACATTCATCTCGGCTCCCGAGTGGCGACACATGCTGACCATCGACGCAGCCATCAGTTCGAAGTTCACTCTGCGCATAGGTTATCTTGGCAACATGCAACAGGCCAAGGTTAACAACCTCAAACAGCATGTCTATACTCACCGGTTCCTCATCGGCATCACCAAGCGTTTCTCTATCATTTCCCATGCCCTATGAAAAATATCAGCTTTTGGCTTTTAGCACTTGGCTCTTGGCTCCTGTTCTCCTGCGTCGACACTGACGAGCAAAGCGATACGCCTACCGGCAACTTCGAAGCCCTGTGGCAGATTATCGACGAACACTACTGTTTCTTCGATTATAAACAGCACGAATACGGACTTGACTGGAATGCCGTATATAATAAATATAAGGTACGCGTGAGCGATCACATGACGACAGAACAACTCTTTGAGGTGCTCACCGACATGCTGGCCGAATTACGTGACGGACACGTCAACCTCGGCAGTTCGATGGACTACGGGCGCTATTGGGCGTGGCACGAGGCCTATCCGCAGAACTTCAGCGATACGCTAGAACGCCGTTATCTAGGAACAGACTACAAGATTGCCGCAGGAATGAAATATCGTGTACTCGACGACAATATCGGCTACATCCGTTACGAGTCGTTCTTGCAAGGCGTGGGTGAAGGTAACCTCGACGACTGCCTGACATACTTGGCACTCTGTCGCGGACTGATCATCGATATCCGCAACAACGGCGGAGGCGAACTGACAATAGCAGAAAAACTGGCTGGACGTTTCGTACAAGAGAAGACACTCGTGAGTTACATGCAGCACAAGACTGGCAAAGGCCACAACGACTTCTCGTCACTGGAGCCACGCTATCTGGAGCCGTCGAGCAATATCCGTTGGCACAAACCCGTCTGCGTACTCACCAATCGCTCCGTCTTCAGCGCCGCCAACGACTTTGCCGTGATCATGCACACATTGCCCAACGTAAAACTGGTGGGCGACCATACAGGCGGAGGCAGCGGAATGCCTATGACCAACAGCTTGCCCAATGGGTGGAGTGTGCGCTATTCGGCCTGTCCCATGTATGATGCGAAGAAACAACAGACGGAATTCGGTATTGATCCTGACATCAAGGCAGCACTTACAGACGAAGCCACAGCACAGGGAATTGACCTCATTATTGAAGCTGCACGAAAAGTTTTAAGCGAATAATTTTGGTGATTCAGTTTTTTTTTATACCTTTGCACCCGCAAATCGACTTCAGCCCCCTAAAAAGGGAATTGACTTCGTCGATTCCGCGCCTGTGGCGGAATTGGTAGACGCGCTAGACTTAGGATCTAGTATCTCACGATGTGCAGGTTCGAGTCCTGTCAGGCGCACTTAAAGGTAAAAAAGTAAGAAAGGTCGGCATAGCTCAGCTGGTTAGAGTATCACCTTGACATGGTGGGGGTCCTTGGTTCGAGTCCAAGTGTCGACACACAAACAAAAAAAAGAGTGACTCACTTAAGTGGGTCACTCTTTCTTTATTTCTTATTCTGTTTTTCCAGTTCCTTAGCACGCTTCCGCGCTTCCTTCTCACGTTTCTTAGCCTCCTTTTCAGCTCGTTTGGCAGCCTTCCGGGCTTCCTTCTCACGCTTGCGCTGTTCCTTCTTCAACTGTTTCTCCAGTTTGCGGGCCTCCTTTTCAGCGAGTTTGGCAGCCTTGCGCTCTTCCTTGAGTTGCACCTTTTCCTGGGCAGCTTCCTCCAAAGCGTCGCGCAACATCTCCTTATCGAACGTAAACACATGACCGAACACACCCAGCGACAGCGTCTTCGTCTCGTCACCCAGTTCAACATGCGTCGTATTGAACAGGAAGTAGTTGTCTACTTCCAACTTCGAGTTCAGTACCACTTCGATGGTCTTATTGACAATACCCTTACCCAGGTCCGTCAGTATGTTGTCACCCAAACCATGCTCGATAGCCTCATCGTCCACATAAGCCCTCACGGCCTCCATCATAGCCTCCTTGTGGGCTTTCTTATCGGGCACGGTTCGTCCCATCGTAATGGCCAAAGCAACCAATGCTATACCAATCAGAATTTTCTTAAACATCTCTATTAATCTTTGGTTTATGAAACGTATTTTTATTTTCGGCTGCAAAATTACAATAATAATATGAAACTGCAAAAGAAAATCACTATTTTTGTCACTAATTGCCATATCGACTTTGCAAAGATAGGAGAATCATCTTAAATAATATTTAAAATACGGCAAGTCATTTGCAGATTACAAAATATTTTGTAACTTTGCAAAACGAAACTAATATTATACAAAGAAAAAGATTATGGCATTTTTAACTAACGACAAATTGACCATCGTCGGCGCAGCCGGTATGATTGGTTCAAACATGGCTCAGACCGCCCTGATGATGGGTCTGACAAGCGAAATCTGTCTGTACGACGTGTTCTCTCCCGAGGGTGTAGCTGAGGAGATGCGCCAGAGTGGTTTTGATGATGTGAATATCGTGGCTACCACCGACGCTGAGGAAGCTTTCCGCAACGCAAAGTACATCATCTCTTCAGGTGGTGCTCCCCGTAAGGCTGGTATGACCCGTGAGGATCTGCTCGCTGGCAACTGTAAGATTGCTGAGGAACTGGGCCAGAACATCAAGAAATTCTGCCCTGACGTAAAGCACGTGGTGATTATCTTCAACCCCGCTGACCTCACTGGTCTGGTAACCCTGCTCTATTCTGGTTTGAAGCCTGGTCAGGTAACTACCCTCGCAGGTCTCGACACCACCCGTCTGCAGAGTGCACTGGCTAAGAAGTTCGGTGTGATGCAGAACCAGATCACTGGTTGCGCTACCTATGGTGGCCACGGTGAGCAGATGGCTGTATTCGGAAGCCACGTAGAGATTGCCGGTCGCAAACTGACTGACATCATCGGTACTGCTGAGTTCCCCGCTGAGGAGTGGGAGCAGATGAAGGTCGACGTCACCAAGGGTGGTGCAAAGATCATCGAGCTTCGCGGACGCAGCTCATTCCAGAGCCCCTCGTATCTCTCTGTTGAGATGATTCGTGCCGCTATGGGTGGTGAGCCTTTCCGTTTCCCCGTTGGAACCTACGTAAAGACCGACAAGTACGACCACATCATGATGGCTATGAAGACCACCATGACTGCCGAGGGTGCTAAGTTCGAGGTTCCTCAGGGTACTGCCGAGGAAAATGCTAAGCTGGATCAGAGCTACGAGCACCTGTGCAAGATGCGCGACGAGCTGGTTACGCTGAACATCGTTCCTCCCATCGCTGAGTGGAGCAAGATCAATCCGAACCTGTAATCCATACAGGCCACAGATTTAACGGATTAAGACTAACAATCATGCATATTGAGCCCACCATAAAAAGTGGGCTCATTTTAATATGAAAAGACGACTGACGATATTGATGCTGATGGCGGTAGCCTGCTGTTGCGTAGCGTTTGGACAGATAAAGCGCTACGACACTGACTTTGCGCTGTCGCAGAAGAAATTCACGGTGACGGTGCCCATCGAGATTGAGCGCAACCAGCTATTCGTCCGCGTGGATATTGGCGGGCAGGAGTATCGCTTCAAGCTCGACACAGGAGCGAGCCAGGGCGTCATCTACGACGACGTCAACATAGAAGGACTGAGGACGCTGGGATTCATCAAGTCGGAGGACGCCACAGGACAGAGCCAGCAGGTGACGACGGTGGAGTTGCCACCGTTCACGTTGGGCGAACTGACCATCACGGGATTTAAGGTACAGCAAATGAAGCGAACCATTGTGCGCAAAGGCGAAGACGGCATCATTGGTTTCGCCCTATTCCACAAAGGCATTGCCGCAAGGATCGACACCCGCGAGCAGACCATGACACTCACCGACCGCAAGTCGCTCTACAAGAAAGCCGAGGGCGAGGTACTGAAATACAAGCTGAAATGGCATGTGCCCTACGTCACAGTAAGCCCCTTCGAAGGTTCGGAAGAACGCGTGCTGTTCGACACGGGCAGTCCGATGACCTATGCCATCAATGCCGAGAGCCTCGAACGGATGGCAGCAACGAATCCGCTGGTTACTGAGCAGATTGAGGGTACGAAATACGGCAGTCACGTCGTCGGACACTTCGGTGTTGAGCGCGAAGACACGATAACGCTGCTGAACCTTGACCGACTGAAATGGGGCAATTTCGAACTCCGCGAGGTACATTGCATCACCGTACAAGGCGATTCACACATTGGCGCCCCGTTGCTGATGCATGGCGTAATGATTATCAACCCCTTCCGCAAACGCCTCGTCTTCCAACCCTACGATACACAATAGTCACAATCATTTTATCTCGTTTTTATTTGTTTATTCGAAAAAAATGTTTAACTTTGCCGAGTGAAACTCGGCGAAGGTTGGCTGCACCCTTTGCACCAAAAAGATAGAAATATGACTCAACTTACAAACGAAGATCATAAGAAACAGATGGCCGACATGAAGGCTTTCGATGAACAGATGCCTTGCATTGGTATCTTCTGGTACGATCCAGAGGACAAGTCCCTTTTTGGTGTTCGAAAGAAAGAGATAACGCCGAAGATGGTTGAAGAAGCTGCTGATAAGGGCCTTCCCTTTATCAATTATCCTCATCTGCACAGACAGGTATGGGTGAAAGAATACTTTAAGGCACAAGCCAAACATGAAGAGACCAAGTTTAAGGGTGACTATACCCAAGTGCCAAGAGGTCGCGTAACTTGGAATATCGATAAGTTCATTGTCCTAGTAGGCCATTGGGCAGAGCCTATTCTTGATGAACTTACGACCCTTATCGAAGAAGAATTCTCTCTTCCTTACTTCGAGTTTGTTTATGACGAGCACTGGGATCTTGGTCATGGCTGGTCTGGAGACATGTAAATCCCAATTAGCTCTATAATCACTTTACATAAACCTTCTTTCCGTTAACGATATTCAATCCCCTCTGCAGGGTACTGAGGCGCTGACCTTGAAGGTTGTAGATGTCCGTTTTGGTTTCTACCTTATTATATATCACATCAATTCCTGTCGTCTCAGTATCGAATTCGCCTGTGAACAACTCATTACTATTCTCCACAGTTACGGTGTAACGGCCCTTTGCGTAGGCAGAGATGTCGATGCTGAGACCTACGATGGTGCCAGCGTTGATAGTTTTCTCGTAGACGGCTTTGCCTGATTCGTTAGTAATGCTTACCTGATAGGCATCGTCGAGCGGGTCAAGATGAATGCCTAACTGCAGGTCGGTGTATTCACCATATACCGTCTGTTCCTCCCCACTTCTCTTCGGTACTTTGACCTTCGGTCGAGCCACCTCACGCTCGGAAGAGCTGATGCTAGCATCGCTATTCTCTCGCTTAACCGGTGCCTTGGGCTGTAACTTGGTTGTATGAGTAAAGTCGAAGCGTTTTTTGAGTGCTGTCATGCCCTCAGGGGTAGCCCCGTCCTCATATTCGTCGTTTAGGTAAATGATTTCATCGCCAACAGTACATGCCATCAGGAACTGCGGATCACTTCCTGTTTCAGGATAAACATTTCTGAGCGGACCGTCAATACCTCCGACACCCTCCAACCAAGTAGTAATGTAAATATCTTGGCCACAAAGCGTAATATCCCTATAAACGCCCTTAAAGCCTTTTAATCCTCCAGTCTGCTTCGGTCCTACAGTATAATCAGGTTGATAATCATTGAGAATTAAGGTATCGTTGGCTTCGAGGGAGAAGTCATACAACATCTCCATACCCTGTGTTCCCTCTCTGCAAACATAGACTTTCTTGTCTTCTTCGTACCAGGCTCCCACTTTGCTCAAGGAAGACGTTTGCGTTAAAACGCTATAATCTGCGTAATCTGGATTGACATATCGCTGGCACCACATCTGCTTACAGGTCTTGTCATCAATGATGGTATCGCCATCGAAGTAGTAGTAGTCAACAATCTGCACAGGATTGCCCGAAATGGTTCCCACCTTCCAAACTTTACCATCTTCGATGAATGGCTTGTATTCATTTCCTGCTATGGTATCGGAGTCGACAAACACCAGCTCGTAGTCATCGTCGAGCAACAACGAATAATGTCCATATAGATGGGCATGCATGGCTCGGCCTGTATTGCTGTGCGTATCCAAATCACGGTCAATATAGTTTGCATATTCATTATCGCCATTACGGTATGAACCGACAAGGCTGAGCATGTCATCAGCCTTAGTCCTTCCTGGAGTGATAGTCAGATCCATACCTGACAGGTCAACCTTGTAGTCCCTGTCGGCAAAGAGCACGTAGGGGACATTGGCCTGGGGTGACCGTTCACGCTCGAAAATGAACTTTTTGCCCTCCCGTCGCGCAAGTCTATAATATCTTCCAACGGTGGCATCGGGAGCAACTGGCAGGATGATGCTCGACTGCTGATTAGCGGGATAGGTAACTGAGCCATAGAGGGTGAAATTCTTGGTGGGATTTCCCTCCACGGAGAAATCTGAAACATTCGAAAAACAGGTATGCCCTGGAGCGGTGGCACTTGGCGCGTACATTTTGTTTCCTTCCTCAATCCTGATTCGGTATTTACCTTCGCTGTCGGTGACGCCTTCATAGATAGTCTCTTCCCACTGCGTACCTCTCAACTTGACAGTAGCTCCAGCTACGCCTTTGGCATCTTCGTCAGTTACGGTGCCGCTGACATATTTTACAGGGGTGGCAATTGTAAATACTGCAAAAGGCATGACAGAACGAGAAGGCTCCCCAAGTTGTCCGTTCTGTCCTGTGGTGGCATACATAGACGCGGCCGTTATGCCCCGTGATTGCAAGAACAAGACAGAGTCGCCGGAGGCCACACCCTGGCTCATGATAACCATACGTAAGTTATATCCGTTGAGGTAGGACAATGATGTGTCAAACGCTATGTGGAGTATGTCCTCGGGCTTGTCTTTCGTACCGCCGCTCAGAATCTTGCAGTCTCCATCAAACACCTTTGTCATCTTATCAGTGGAGAAGAAATTGTTGGAAAGTCCAATGCTATTATCGTTCATCAGCCAGACGGTAAGATGTCTGACCTGCTCCTGGCCGGGATTATAGCCTTTGAATGTGACGCCCGCAATCAAGTCTCCCTCGCAAATACGGAGATCCGTTTGTATCCGGTAGATTACTTCCATCTTCGACATGCTTGACGGTGTTACCACCAAAGGCTCTACCTGAAGAGTATCCCCTTTGCGACTGGCCATTTCCTTATATGCATATTCTCCTACAGGCTCGTTCTCCTGAGCCACTGCGACCACTGCTGCTAACAGAGTGGCCATAAATAAAGTAAATCTTCTCATAGCATTTGCTCCTTTCTTACTTCACAATCTTTCTGCCTCCATAGATGTTCAACCCCTTCTGCAAAGAATGGATTCGCTGACCTTGGAGGTTGTAGATTTCCGTTTTGGTTTCTACCTTATTATATATTACTTCAATTCCTGTCGTCTCAGTTTCGAATTCGCCAGTGAACAACTCATTACTATTCTCCACGGTTACGGTGTAACGGCCCTTTGCGTAGGCAGAGATGTCGATGCTGAGACCTACGATGGTGCCTGCATTGATGGTTTTCTCATAAACGACTTTGCCTGATTCGTTAGTAATGTTTACCTGATAGGCATCGTCGAGCGGATCGAGACGAATGCCTAACTGCAGGTCGTTGTATTCACCATATACCGTCTGTTCCTCCCCACTTCTCTTCGGTACCTTGGGCTGTAACTTGGTGGTATGAGTAAAGTCGAAGCGCTTTTTGAGTGCTGTAATACCTTCAGGTGTAGCCCCGTCCTCATTTTCGTCGTTTAGGTAGATGACTTCATCGCCAACAGTACATGACATCAGGAATTCCGGCACAGGATCATCTAATATCGGATTACATGGATTTCTGGTCGGACCATTAATATCTCCGATACCTTCCAGCCAGAAAGTTCTATGAATGTTTTGGCCTTCAGCTGCACACATCAAAATGTCCCTATAAACGCCTTTAAATCCGTCAATTCCTCCTGTTTGTCTCGGTCCTATTATAAAAGGTGAGGAACCATCCAGGTTCAAGAACTGCAGGGTATCGTTGGCTTCGAGGGAGAAGTCATACAACATCTGCATACCCTGTGTTCCCTCTCTGCAAACATAGACTTTCTTGTCTTCTTCGTACCAAGCTCCCACTTTGCTCAAGGAGGACGTTTGCGTTATAGCACTATAATCTGCGTAATCTGGATTGACATATCGCTGGCACCACATCTGCTTACAGGTCTTACCATCAATGATGGTGTCGCCATCGAAGTAGTAGTAATCAACGACCTGTACAGGATTGCCTGGACTGCTCGGAATCGTTCCCACCTTCCATACTTTACCATCTTCAATCATTGGACGATAAGCGATATCAGGTTCTGGATTGGTCGGGTTGGAAATATCGTTTTTGTCAATGCATGATACTTCATCCTCATGAGCAATGAGAATCAACTGGTCATTATATACAAGCAATTCACGAATCCATGAAGCATTCGAACTTACCTGATCAGTATAGGTTTTCTGCCAACTGCCTCCACCATCCTGTGACAGATACAAGGAGTAGCCATACTGTCCTTTGTCTTCATGATTCCGGACTGCATAGACGGTCTGCGGATTTGACTGGTCATAGCAGACTTTGCCTTCTCCAATATAAATATAATAGTGACCTGGTGCCTCTTCTATTAGCGTATGCATCCATGTCTTTCCTCCATCATCCGACTTGGCTATGCCAGTCGTCGTTGCAGCCAGCAAAGTCTGACTGCTGCTCGGACTGAACACGATTTGGTGGAATATGATGCCTGAAGTGGCACCCATAGAGTAGTCGGGATGATGGTAGATGACTTGGTCATCATCATCGACAATGTCATAAGGGACATTGGTCAGATTCTGGAAGTCGTCCTTGGTCTCAATGATATAGGGACAGCGACAATGAACGTTAGGCGTCAGACCACATACAAGCATGTGGGCAGCGTCGTTGAAGGAAAAAGCCATCTTCCCGTTACATGGCGGCGCACTGTTCTTTTTCTCCCAGTGAAGTCCGAAATCAGAGGATTCCATCAATGCGGAACTATGGAAGACACTGCTGCTATTATCAGGCTCTTTGGGATAGCCTATGAAAAGACCATTCAGGTCGTTAGGGCGTTGGTACAGCTGGATGATCTTGGCGTCGTAGTCATCGTACACTTTCTGTACTAATGCTTCGGAGGGAGTGACGTCTGAGAATGTCCTGCCATAGTCGTCGGATCTTAGCAGGCTCTGTTTACGGCCTGCTACCTCGTTCTCATTCGTAACAGCCAAAAGGTGAGAACCTGACTTGACAAAATTATATACGATACGATTTTCGAAGGCATAGACCTTCCATGTGCCGGATTCCACTTTCAGCGGATAGGCATAAAGGCCATTGTTGCATGCTACAAACAATGTGTCGTCGTACACTTTTGCATCGTGGTTAAAGCCATGATTTAATGAAAATGTTTTCACTTGTGCGACGGCTGCGACACCAATCGTGAACGTTGTTAGTACCAATAAAAATCTTTTCATGTTACGTACGTTTGAATTAATATTGCCAAAATACATGTTTTTACTCTTTATATCTCGCGGAAACGGTTCCAATGAGCACTTTTACTTAACCACATAAACTTTCTTTCCGTTAACGATATTCAATCCCTTCTGCAAGGAACTGAGGCGCTGACCTTGTAGGTTATAGATAAGTTTATTATTTCTTATTTGTTCATTATTATTTAGACGAGCAGCGTCGCTGATTCCTGTCGTCTCAGTATCGAATTCGCCAGTGAACAACTCATTGCTATTCTCCACAGTTACGGTGTAACGGCCTTTTGCGTAGGCAGAGATATCGATGCTGAGGCCTATGATGGTGCCAGCGTTGATAGTTTTCTCATAGACGACCTTGCCCGATTCGTTAGTAATGCTTACCTGATAGGCATCGTCGAGCGGGTCGAGATGAATGCCTAACTGTAAGTCGGTGTATTCACCATAAAGCGACAGCTCTTCATCAGTCCTCCTGGGATTTTTAGGCTGTAACTTGGTAGTATGAGTAAAGTCGAAGCGCTTTTTGAGTGCTATCATGCCCTCAGGGGTAGCCCCGTCCTCATATTCGTCGTTGAGGTAGATGACTTCATCGCCAACAGTACAGGACATCAAGAATTCCGGCACAGCATCATCTAATATCGGATTATATGGAATTCTGGTTGGACCATTAATATCTCCGATACCTTCCAGCCAGAAAGTACTATGAATGTTTTGGCCTTCAGCTGCACACATCATAATATCTCTATAAACACCTTTAAATCCGTCAATACCACCAGTTTGTCTCGGTCCTATTATAAAAGGTGAGGAACCATCCACATTCAAGAACTGCAATGTATCGTTGGCATTGAGAGAGAAGTCGTACATCATCCTCATAAACTGTTTTTCTGCGTCGTAACAGTATACTTTCATGTCCTCTTCGTACCATGCTCCCACTTTGCTTAGGGAAGGTAATTCTACATGCTGATAATCTGGACTAACATATCGTTGGCGCATCATCTGCTTGCAGGTCTTGCCGTCGACAATTGTGTCGCCATCAAAATAATAATAATCAACAATCTGCACGGGACTTTCTGGGGTGCTCGGAATAGTTCCAACCTTCCAAACTTTACCATCTTCGACAAACAGACGATAATCATCTCCGATTCTGTAATCACCAGAAGCCAAGTCTGGTACTGATGCTGCAAATTCTCCACTTTCAAATATTTCATTGGCGCATTGTAATGGGCTTTTTTCACTATCCGGAGTAACATACAGGACATACCACAATGGCATGTGTTGACTGAGGCTCCCAAGATTTTTGAGTCTATACTTCTCCGCATAGGAATCCAGCAAGTTTGCATCCTCTTCCTTCTTGAGTTCCACATTCAGGTATGGAGTCTCAAAAACCTCCTTGCTGTCCTCCGTATAATAACTTGAAGTCAAAACCACAGACTTTGCGTCTTCTTCCCAAAAGCTTTGTGAGGTTAACTTCTTGAAATCTGACCGAGGAATAATAAAGATGTCGAAGAGTTCGTCTTTAATCGTTCTTAAAACTGGGACATTTGCGCGAATTCTTTTGCTTGTGCCATCACATTCTTTAGGAATGCTGACAATAACCTTGTTCTCATTGAGAGTTAATGGAATCTTATTTCCTTTGTAGTAATAATAGTCAATTTGTGCTTTCTCTGGCCAAACGTCATAAAGCACTTCTCCATTGCGCTCGAAATGAACAAGCATGGAGCGGTAGTGCCGTTCAGGATATAAATTTCCATCATAATCAAACATTCTTAAAGCACCATACGGGTTTGGTGGTCCTAACAGACATTCTCCGTCATTCCATTCAGTTATACCTATTCCTTGGATGATACGTCCACCGTTTGTGTCAATTAATTGTGGATTATCATATATGCCACATTCAGGGGCTTTGCCGTCCAGATCCACGTACTTTAGCGGTCTTACGCCGCCGAAGTAACCTTCCTTTATCTCGTCTATGATGCCATAGTAATGATGATATTGCACTATGCCTGTCGTATTTGACATAGTTATATCCGTATAATAAATTCCTTTTCCAATGCTCCAATCAAACTGGTATGCTTCTCCTGACCATGGTACATAAGTATTCCCATCATAGTCACGAACAGGTACCGATACAAAGGTGCCATTATGCCCATATATGTTTTCCGCTTGTTCACCTTCCATTACCATAAGTGCAAGAGAATCTGTCCATTCTGGTCCGTTGGAATATACTTTTTTGAATGTTTGAATATTATCCGACTCCCCTTGTACATATTCTCCCTTCACATAATACTCTATTGTCTCAAAGTTCGGCACCCATTCGTCGCCCACCTTCGAATACCAGCTGTCGTACTTCAGCGTGTCCAGCCTTATCTCTGTCCATTTGGTTCCTTCTGGGAAATACTCTTCTGTCGGCTGCGTATTTGAGGTATATTCAATGCGTTCGAACTGTCCGTCTTCAAATCGGAACAGCCCGTCGACTCTGGTAGCCACCCAGATTGCTTTCCCATCAATCAGCAGATCAGTCACACGGGCATCAGTAGGTAGCTGATAAGAGGTAAACTCAGCACCGTCGTATTTATACAACAGATTGTTGCAGCCGAACCAGACGTTGTCGTCGGCATCAACAGCCTGTCCAAGAGTCCTTAACTTCCCGTACTCGGGAAGCGGGCTATTCTTGCTATTGAACAGTTTCGTGCTGTTACCGTCATAACACAAAATGCCATTGTATGTGTCGTTAAACCACACATTACCCTGCTTGTCTATATCCATATTGTAGGCATCACAATATCTTGTGGTAACCGTCTTTACCTCTTTGTCCTTGGTGATGTATCCCAAGGAACCGTCAAAATTTGGTCCATTGCTACAAAACCAAATCGTGCCGTCAGCACTTTGCTTCAGCGCACTATAACACACCCAGGAACTGTATAGTGCCTGAGGCTGCGTATATTTCTCCCAAGCTATGCCATCGTATTTATAGATATAATATAATCCGCCAAGCCACAGATTTCCGTCAGAGTCGTATAACACTTCCTCAAAGGATTGATTGGTAAAGAAGGGGGTATTGTACCTATTATAGTTCCTGAATACTCTACCGTCAAACTCACTGACGCCATTATCGTATGAACCCACTAGCACCTTCCCGTTACGGCAGGTCACACTGATAAGGTCGTCAGAACACAACATGTTGTTGAAACGAGTATAAGTCGTATGCTCACCAGTCAGCTTGTTGTACTTCACCAAGCCGGCATTGGTCGCAAGCCACAGATTATCACCGTCCATCGCCATCTGGCGGATCCAGTTGTTTGCTGTCTGGGCATAGCCACTTAACGAAAGCAGTACATACACAATAAATAATAATGTCCGTTTCATATCTGTTTGTTTTTTTTGTTATCTGCTGTTGAGTATCTGTTCCAACGTGATATCCGGATTGCTCTCTCCGAACACGTCCTTCTTCAGTTTGAGTTTGCGATGCTGGACGGCTGAGACGGTGATGCAATAGATGTTGCCGATAGTGCGATTGCTGAGGCCGAGCCGCGTGAGGATACACAGGCGGATGTCGTCTTCCTGCATAGTAGGGTATTGTTCGCGAATCTTGGCAAAGCGGTTACCATCGATGGCGTTGAGCGTACGTTCTATCTCGCTCCATTCGTGCGGACTGAGGTAGATGACCGAATCGCCGCCCTGGTTAAGCTTCTTCAGCGCTTCCGTGCGTTCGAGGATGAAGTTTTGCAGGAATGTCACAACCTCATTAGCCTGATGCAACAAGGTTTTCTGATGCTCTGCCTCCTGCTGCAGTTGGCGTTTCTCCTGTTCCTTCCTGAGTAGCTCGTTTTCCAGTTTCGATTGCTCATAGGCCCGTTGCTGACGAAGCATACGGATGCGATAGCGAAGGGCTAACACTGTTGCAAGAAGGATGACGACAGCAGCAATGATGACAATCAGAAGTGTACGGCCATACATCTGTGAGCGGTATTCCAGTTGCTGGTTCTCTATTTCCTGACGCAAAGTCTCCTGATAATACTGGTCTTTTTGTTCAAGTGCCTTGTAATAGAATCCCTCTATTTGCTCGAAGGCTTCTTCCACGCTGTCCTCCACCTGTGTGGCTCCCATTCGCCGGAGTGCTATGTTTGCGAGGCTGCTCTGCACGATATATGCCAGATGCACGTCACTGCCTGGATCAATCTGCCGATAGATGGTTTCTGCCGAATCAAGCATGTTTAGGCTGAGGTAACTGCGAGCCAGCACTTGCAAGGTGCCAGGGCTCAGGTCGGGAGCCCCTTCCCCGCCCTGTTTAGGAAGGAGAGATTCTGCCCGATGGGCATAGTCGAGTGCCTGACGATAGTCATCCTTAGCCCAAGCGATGTTTGCAAGACTGGTGAGCGTCTGACACATCAAGTCCGCCATCTGGTTTTTCTCTGCGATATTGTAAGCACGACGGATGAAATCGAGGGCTTCGTCATAGGAACCCTCAGTGGTGTAAGCCATCTGTGCGGCATAGGTGCCTGCATAGTCGAGTAACATGACGTAGTTGCGCTCATCGTCGGGATGCTGCTCATAGATGGCCAGGGCTTTCTTCATCAGTCGCAATGCTTCTTCGGGATTGCTCTGCGACAATGCTTCCGCCAAGCGTTGATACGCGATATAATAGGTGTGCCAATCCTCAGAGGCCTCAGCCAATTGGATGGTCTTTCGCAGCAAAGTCTCGCCCTGACGGATGCTGTCGTTGGCAAAAGCAGCCTGAGCCTCCTCCAGACAACGTGTTGCCGTCTGTGAATCTGCTCCCTGCTGTTGCTGACTGCAAGCAACCATCAGAACGCCTATCATGAATATGTACAATGACCTTATAAACATTGTTATCGATTTTTCGTCAGTTCTCGGTTGCAAAGTTACGATATTTTTTCGAAAGTTGTATCAGTTGCCTATGGAAAAGATGAAAAGGAGAGAAAACAGGAAACGTCTGCAAATCAATGAATTATAAAAAACCACACCTCACACCCTATGGAAAGTTTCTAATGAAGGTATGGAAAAGAACAACAAATGCGTCGCCTTCCAGGCTGAACGGCTGACGGTAACGGGCAGTTGAAGGGGAAGAGTGCCGTGCAAACAGGGAGAAAGTGCCGATGTAAAAGGGAGCGAATGCCTAGGTAAGCGGATTCGGGCGGCCGCCCGAATTAATGTGGGCGGCCGTGCTTATTATTGCGGGCGGG
>JBGUIA010000100.1:0-32850 GCA_045112595.1 Prevotella sp.
CGGCATGAGATCAATCGTATTCAATATGGCTGAAATTAAGGCTGCTTGCGATTACTCGATTAAGAATGTTCAGTGGTACATCAAGGATGCATCTCTGGAAGAGGGTCAGACTTATGAGAACCTGATTAGCGGTGCTAGCAACTTCTACATGAAGGAGGAAGCTACAACTGCTCCTTACACTGGTATCAATAACGTAATTATTAATACTGGTAAGACTACTTCTGCTATCTACAACCTCGCTGGCCAGAAGGTTAACAATAACTTCAAGGGCATCGTTGTTAAGGACGGCAAGAAGTTCGTGAACAAGTAAGAGAAGTGAGTAATACTCACACTTTTATAGAACTTTACATGTGAAAGTCTCGGGCTCGAGAGAGTCCGAGACCTTTTTCTAAAGTCTCGCAGAAGCGAGAACTTTGGGAAAAGGTCCGGGGACGATTGAAAAGAGTCCGAGACCTTTTTCTAAAAATATGAAAAAGCTAATATTATCACTTGCAGCTATGGCTACTATTTCAACAGCCTATGCACAGAAGGCACTGGTGCTTTATTATTCAGAAACGGGAACGACGAAGACCGTTGCTGAAGAGATACAGGCGCAGACGGGTGCCGACATTGAGGGAATCGAGGCCGTAGTGCCTTATT
Source organism: Prevotella sp. (assembly GCA_045112595.1). GTDB lineage: Bacteria > Bacteroidota > Bacteroidia > Bacteroidales > Bacteroidaceae > Prevotella. The sequence continues at coordinate 640 of JBGUIA010000100.1, forward strand.
CCGGTAACTTCCAGGAAACCATCCAGCGTTCCAACCGTGAACGTGAGAGTGGTGAGACTCCTGCTCTGAAACCGCTGAAAAAGCGTGTTGCCGACTATGACGTCATCTTCCTCGGCTATCCCATTTGGTTTGGCACCTACGCCCTGCCGATTGCTACGCTCGTGAAGGAACAGGACTTTGCCGGCAAGACCGTGGTGCCGTTCTGCACCTTCGGCAGTGGTGGTCTGAACACCTCGTCGGCCGATTTGAAAAAGGCTCTGCCTAAGGCCAATATCGCCGCAGGCTATGGTGTCCGTACAGCCCGTGTGGCCGCTGCCTCCAAGGAACTCGACCGTTTTTTGAAGGAGAACGGCTATAAGCAGGGTACAGTAGAAAAGCTGCCGGACTATTCAGCCCAGCAGCCTGTAACCGATGCCGAGCGTGCCATCTTCGATGCAGCATGCTCGAGCTACCAATTCCCATTGGGTACTCCCCAGACCTTCGGCAAGCGTACGACCAGCGACAGCACGGACTATAAGTTCACTGTCAAGGGTCGCGGCATGAACGGCGAAGAGTCTACTTCCATCATCTACGTTACCGTTGGTAAGGCAGCTGATGCGAAGCCCGAATTCACGGAAGTGGTTCGTTAATCGTCCGGATCGCCTTTATAGTGATAAGGCTGGATATTCGGATTATCCCCTGTGTACATGTCAGGTACTGTGGCGTCCTTGATGAGTTTCTGGTTGTAATCACCGCGAACGGCGCCGGTATTCATCAGGAGGTCAGAGTACTTGACAGTTGGGATGACAATGCCGAAGATACCGATACCTACGCGCACACCCTCAGGATGAATGTTGTTGATGACACGTGCCGTCTTGAAGAACATGTGCGGATAAATCTCCAACTTGTTTAACTTCTTGTAGGTCTCCCACAGCTCGGGATTCACCTCCGTACTGTCGGCATGGGTGAAGATACGTCCCAGGTTGCCTACGTAGTCGTCGATGACATCACTTTCAATGCTGTCGCTGGACTCAATACATTCCGTGATGTTGTCTTCCATTTGCCAGCGCATATAGCTGTCAGAAGGACGTGAGATGGCTGCAACAATCAGCAGTACGATACAGATGACTGCACAAATGACAATCTTTCCGAGACAACTGCCGGTGAATTGCTGGGCAGCGCTCTGTTTCTTGTAGGTGTTAGGGTTAAACTGTTCCATGTTTATTTTTTTAGTTGTTTAGGGTTTAGGGGTTAGTGACTATTGATTATGCAATAGATTCATGAATTCCTGACGGGTCTTGGCTTGGTTGAAGGCGCCGCTGAATTCGCTGGTGGTGGTGATACTGTTCTGTTTCTCCACACCGCGCATCTGCATACACATATGGCGGGCTTCAATGACTACCATGACACCCAGTGGGTGCAGCGTCTCCTGGATGCACTGCTTGATTTGCAGCGTCATACGTTCCTGGACCTGCAGCCGGTGGGCATAGATGTCCACTACACGGGCAATCTTCGACAGTCCCGTGATGTAACCGTTAGGAATATAGGCAACGTGTGCCTTGCCGTAGAACGGCAGCATATGGTGTTCGCAGAGTGAGAAGAAGTCAATGTCCTTGACAATAACCATCTGCGAGTAATCTTCGCGGAATAATGCCTGACGCAGTATCTCGTGGGCATCCTGCTCGTAGCCTTGCGTCAGAAACTGCATGGCCTTGGCCACGCGCATCGGGGTCTTTTGCAGTCCCTCACGGTCAGGATTCTCGCCCAATAATTCCAGGATGCGGTGGTATTGTGCTGCCAACTCATCCAGTCCTGCGCGATATTCGTATTCTTCTGCCATTTAGTTGTAAACAGTTATTTTTCCTTTGACGATGACAGCCTCTGTAAAGCCCATTCTCCGCAGGCTGAGCAGCATTTGGTGTGCTTCCTCGTAGGTGCGGTAGTTGCCTACACGGCATATCCATCGTGGGGAGATGAAGTGAGTATAGACAGGAACTTCGGGGTAACTGCCTTTGATTCTGCTGGCCACGCTTTCAGCCTGTATGCGGTCTTTGCGTGAGTTGCCGCCGGCATAGGCCTGTACACGATAGCCTGTGACCTTCGTACCGCCAGTCCTGATCTTCTTGGTAATCTCCACGGGTGCCTCCTCGGCAGTGGTGCCATTGTCAGGAGTGGTGGTAGGTTTCGTTGTCGTCGTAGAGGATGTAGGGTTGGTAGGTTTCGTAGGGGAGGTAGGAGTGGCGGGTTTTGTGGTAGTTGTTGCAGCACCGAGAACGGCATTGTTTACCAACTGGTCTATCTCCGCACTCTCCTCAATGGTCACCGTACCCTGTCCCGCCTTCTTCTGCTGGACACGCTGAGTAAACGTCTGTGCACTGGCATTGATGACAATGCCAGCACACAGCGTGAAAAATAGGATGAGACGTCTCATTATTACTTCTTCCAAGCATCGATGATGCCCTTGAAGTCTGCGCACTTCAGCGAAGCACCGCCGATGAGACCACCGTCGATGTCAGCCTTGGCAAACAGTTCAGGGGCGTTAGAGGCCTTGCACGAACCACCATACAGGATGCTGGTGTCGTCGGCAACAGCCTGACCATATTTCTCAGCTACGATAGAGCGGATGTAGGCGTGAATCTCCTCAGCCTGCTCAGCAGTAGCGGTCTTACCGGTACCGATGGCCCAGATGGGCTCGTAAGCGATGACGATATTCTTGAACTCCTCTTCGCTGAGGTTGAATACGCTACCCTCGAGTTCGGCCTTTACAACCTCGTTCTGCTTGTTAGCCTCACGCTCTGCCAGAGTCTCACCGATGCAGAAGATAACCTTCAGACCGTTCTTCAGAGCCAGCAGCACCTTCTCCTTCAGGATCTCGGGAGTCTCCTTGTAGTACTCGCGACGCTCAGAGTGGCCCAGAATGACATACTGAGCACCCGTGCTCTTCACCATCTCGGCGCTCACCTCACCCGTGAAGGCACCCTTCTCCTTGTCGGCGCAGTTCTCGGCACCCAGACCTACCAGCTGTGCATCCAGTACGTTAGCTACTGATGCCAGGTGGATAAACGGTGTGCAGATAATCACGTCACAGTTGGGCTTGTCAGCCTTCAGTGCGTCGTTCAGTTCCTTTGCCAGGGCAATGCCCTCCTGCAGGTTCAGGTTCATTTTCCAGTTGCCTGCTACGATTTTCTTTCTCATTGTTGTGTTACTTTTAAATTGTTGATTGATATCTTTGTTTGATACTTTTTTCTTCTTGAGCCATTGTGTCCACGTCCACAGCCTGTCGGCAATGACCAAGAGCACGAGCGGCAGCACATACCACAGCAGAATGACCAGAATCTTGCCGGGTACCGAATTGCCGGGTAGCTGCCCTAGTGCCGTATGTTCCAGACGTCCGTCCAGAGCCTGCTCGTCTGGCAGCCGGTTGTGGCTCCACTTACGGATAATGACGCCGTCCTTCAGCAACAGCACGCCGGGATTGCTGCGAATCATCGTCTTCAGCGTCGTCTCGTCGGTCTGGCAGTACGGATATTCTGCTCCCGTCGTCTCGCGCCATGTGTTGATGGCCTCTGGTCCGCTGGCCGTCAGACAGTAGAACGGGTATCCGTTTCCGGCAGCATATTCATACAGCAGGTTGATGCGGTCCAGCTGACTGTCGTCGGCCTGTTCCAAGTGCGGTGCCGCCATCAGGAACGTATAGCCTTTGTTCAACAGCATCGGTTCCGTGATATCGTCGCCCTCGGCGATTCGTTCCACGAAGAAGTCGACGTATGGCGAGTCCTGTCCATCCATCATCTTCTGCCAGCCCTCGCGCAGATTCGTTCCTACGTGGTAAGGGCGGAAATCGAAGTAGGGCAGGTCGTACAGCGACCATCCCGACACGGCCAATATGAATATCGCCGTATAGTTGATGACAATCCACTGGTTGCTCTTCGACACGAAGCGCATCATGTCCAGTGGCCGCCATGCCACGAGGACGGCACATGCCAGCAATACGACATTTTTCCAGAACGTCTGCCAGTTGGTCAATACCAGTGCGTCACCGAAACATCCGCAGTCGCTTACGGGGTCGGCCACTGCCAGCCACAGCGTCAGCGGAGTCATCACGAGCATCACCAACAACACCAATCGCGACACCAGTCGGCGGCGGATGGCGAACATCAGGCAGATGCCCAACACAAATTCAACGGCCGACAACAGCACGGAGGCTCCCAGCGTCACAAAGTCAGGCAGTGTTCTGCCCAACTCCATCGCCGTCAGGTAGTCGGCTATCTTATATTGTGTGCCCAGCGGGTCAACGGCCTTCACGAATCCTGATAGAATCAGTACGGTGGCCAATATAAACCGGGCTATGTTGACTATCGTCTTTCTCAATGCTCTTCTTTCAACTTTATGGCGCCAAACACGGCGTAGTTGATGATATCCATGTAATTGGCGTCGATGCCTTCACTGACCAGCGTCTCACCGCCAAGGTTCTCAATCTCCTTGATGCGCTCAATCTTCGTCAGGATGAAATCCGTATAGCTGCTCACCCGCATGCCGCGCCACGCCTCGTCGTAGTCATGGTTCTTGCGTTTCATCAGTTCCAGCGCCTCGTTGGCATACTTGTCGTACAGCTTCATGGCTTCTTCGACACTGATGTCCACCGTGTCGCTGAATCCGTTGTATATCTGGATGAGTCCTACGATGCCGTAGTTGATGAGTGCAATGAACTCTGGTCGGATACCTTCTCCCACCAGTGACTCCTTCTTGATTTCCAGCGAACGGATACGCTTGGCCTTGATAAACAGCTGGTCGGTCAGCGACGATGGTCGCAATATACGCCACGAAGCCCCGTAGTCGTGGAGCTTCTTTTCGAACAGCGTACGGCATTCACCGATAATCTGTTCAAACTGGCGATTGGTTTCTTCGTATATATTCTTCACTTCTTAATTCTTAACTATGAACTATGAATTATGAACTATTATAAGTTCACCATGAACGACAGTCCGATGGTAACGTAATTCATTTTCTTCTCCTTCTTGTAAACGATTGGGTCGAGCAACATGTAAAAAGGTGATACGATGCTGGTGTTCAACAGGTCGTAAGTCGTTGGCGTCACCGCATGCTTCATAAAGTTGAACGTGTCGCCGGTCAGTGTGAAGGTCTTCTTCGTATAGTCGTAGTCAACGAACAGACGCCACGAGAAGTTTGACTTATACTTGTAGGTCAGTGAAATACCCGTACCCCACGACGTAGAACTCTTCGCACCCAGTGTCACGTAGTCCCAATCGACGTTGTATGTTTCGCCAGTAGACTTAGGGTCTTGTAGAATGAACCAGCGGCCGGTTTCATCCTCGTAGATCTTACCGTTAGAAACCCATAGATCGTATGGAATATCCTTGACATTACCCTCTGCATGACCGTCAATATCGAGTTCCTGTGTGAACGAACGTCCGATGAGCAACTTGGTGCCAAGGGCAAATTGCTTGCTTAAGGGAATATTGAAGTAGAGACCACCGCTGACGGTGAATTCTGCCAGATGGTCACTCTTCACCGTACCAGTCAGGTTCGTGACGGGCAGTCCGCCTTCACTGAGAGACGCTAAGGGGAAAGTCTGTCGAGCTTCCTCATATACTGGAGCTACCATCGTGGACCAATAGTCGGTGGGGTCATCTGTGGAGATGTAGTTAAACTGTCCGAAACTCTTTGCAGACATAGCACGAACACGTAAACGTCCACCGACACCAATATATTTATTAAAGAAATAGGCACCCTCGGCATCCACCACAGTAGCAGCACGGAACTGTATGCGACTATCTTCGGATTCTACATCGCCGATTTCCATAATTCCGTATTTCTCACGATCCTGCAGGTCAGCAAGGCTGAAGTCTATATCCTTGCCGCCAAGACCTACACCCATCGAAATGCCGAAGAATGAAGGGTTCTCGAAGTCCATCTGCAGATCATTGCGCAACAGACCCTTGCCCTTGAACAGCAGGTCGCTAAAGGCGTAACCGAGCTCTGTGGACAGGATACCGATACCGGCACCCGACATGACGTCAGAAACCCAGTGACGGTTGTTCAGTACACGCATCACACCTGTAGCAGTAGCCACACCATAGCCGGCTACTGAGAACCACGGTGAGCGCGTCAGACCGTACTCCTTGTGCAACAATGTGGCACCGACGAACGACGTGGCCGTATGGCCTGAGGGCCATGAATTTGCCTGCGAACCGTCGGGACGCATCTCTTTGGCGGTATATTTGATGCCGTTCACGAGGGCGGCCATCAATCCGTAGGACATTGCTGCGCTGGCCAGCAGTCGGGGCCAGTCGCTACGGCCTTCGTATCCACCCAGCTTCAGACCAACCGTCAAGGCCGGACCGAAATACTGTGTATAGTCGTCAATACCTGTTTTGAAGTCCGTCAACAACTGCGTATTCTTCTTGCCGTCCTTATTGTTTACGCGGAACATAGCCTTGTCGCCCTTGATGAGCATACCAGCTATAAACAAGGGAACGCCTACGAATGTCATGTCGTCCATGAACTTATAAGGCTTCACGCCGGGATTGGTCTTCGACTTGAAGAAATCGAAGTCCATCTTCGGTGAAGCCTCAGGTGCCTTCATGTCCAGCGTCAACACATCAGTTGACGGAACGCTCTCTGACCAATAGTCAGCGTGTGGCGTTGCATTTACCAACTCTGCCTTCATCTCGGGGACTTCCAACTTCAGTGGCTCCGTTGTCGTGAAATTGCTTGCGGCCGCAAAACTGCACATTCCGCAGACTATCATGGCCAGAATAGCTCGTAGTTTCATCGTTTAATACCTTTAATATTATTATATTTGGGTGCAAAGATAATAAAAAAATCTAAATTATCTCTCTAAACCCTAAATTTTTTGTACTTTTGCAGCCGCATTCATTGATTTTACGCAAAATGAAACTATATTCGGACGCAGCACTGGCAAAGATATTGGACAAAGATATCTTCCATCTTATCGGCAATGTTGCCGACGAGTTGGGGGTGGAGTGTTACGTCGTCGGGGGTTACGTACGCGATATATTCCTCGAACGGCCGTCTGACGATATCGATGTCGTCGTCGTCGGTTCGGGTATCCGTGTTGCTGAGGCCCTGAAACAGCGTCTTGGCCGTCGTGCCCATCTCTCGGTATTCCGCAATTTCGGTACTGCCCAGGTAAAGGTGGCAGTTGGCAATTGGCAGTTAGCTAATAGCCAAGAGCCAAGAGCCAAGAGCCTTGAAATAGAGTTCGTTGGGGCACGAAAGGAAAGCTACAGCCACGACTCGCGCAAACCCATTGTTGAGGATGGCACGCTGGAGGACGACCAGAATCGCCGTGACTTCACCATCAATGCGATGGCTATCTGTTTGAACCACAGTCGCTTCGGACAACTCGTCGATCCCTTCAACGGCATTGCTGACCTCGAGGATGGCATCATTGCCACACCGCTCGACCCTGAGGTGACATTCTCCGACGATCCGTTGCGCATGATGCGTTGTATTCGTTTTGCCACACAACTGAACTTCCAGATTGAGGACGAGACTTTCGAGGCCCTGCAACGGATGGCTGCACGTATCAAAATTGTCAGTGCCGAACGTATTGAGGTGGAACTGAACAAAATCATGATGGCTCCACACCCGAGCATTGGTTTCGAACTGCTCCAACGCTCGGGACTGCTTCAGATTATTCTGCCCGAACTCGCAGCCCTTGACATCGTTGAAAAGCGTGACAACCGTGCTCATAAAAACAATTTCTATCATACCCTCGAAGTCCTCGAAAACGTCGCAAGAGCCAACTGCCAAGAGCCAATGGTTAATAGCCAAAATATCCTTTGGCTCCGTTGGGCGGCCTTGCTGCATGATGTGGGAAAGACCAAGTCCAAACGCTGGGAACCGGGTATTGGCTGGACCTTCCACAACCACAATACCATCGGTGCACGTATGGTGCCACAGATCTTCCGGCGCCTCAAACTCCCCATGGGTGCCGAGATGAAGTATGTCCAGCTGCTCGTCGACCTCCATATGCGACCGCAGGTCATTGCTGACAGCGAGGTTACTGACTCCGCCGTGCGCCGTCTGTTAAACGATGCCGGCGACTACATCGACGACCTTATGCTGCTCTGCGAGGCGGATATTACATCGAAGAACGAGGTAAAAAAACGGATGTTCCTTGAGAATTTCCGTATGGTTCGCGAAAAACTTGCCGACCTCCAGGTCAAAGACTACAAACGTCTTCTTCAGCCTGTCATCGACGGTAATGAGATCATGGAACTCTTCCATCTCCAGCCTTCCCGCGAGGTGGGTGTACTCAAGCAATACCTCAAGGATGCCGTCCTTGACAACCGTGTGGAAAACGAGCATGAGCCGCTGATGGCTCTCCTTCTCGAAAAAGCCCGCCAAATGGGTCTGATATCTTTACAGTCATCATAACAGGGGTACTTGCCTAGGCCGTGAGAGGCCGACCCCCTTTAACAAAACAAGTAAAAAATGGAACAAGAAAAAAGAAAAGTCAGTGTGCTTTTTATGCTTTTCGGCACACTGTTCTGCGTCTGCCTGATAACGGCAAACGTATTGGAAACAAAGCAATTGTCCTTCGGACCAGTGAATCTGACGGCAGGAATCATCGTGTTCCCCGTGTCGTACATCATCAACGATGTGGTGTGCGAAGTATGGGGTTATGCACGTACACGAATGCTGATATGGATGGGTTTTGCTATGAACTTCTTCTTTGTCATCATGGGAGCCATAGCGGACTGGATTCCCGGAGCACCGTATTGGCATGGTGAAGAAGGATTCCATGTCATTTTCGGACTGGCTCCACGTATCGCCCTTGCGTCGTTTATTGCCTTTATCGCAGGCTCGTTTATCAATGCCTACGTGATGTCGAAGATGAAGATCTCGGCCAAGGACAGCGGGGCGTATCGTGCGAATTTCTCGGCACGTGCCATCCTGAGTACGGTATTCGGTGAACTGACCGACTCCGTCATCTTCTTCCCGTTGGCACTGGGTGGTGTGATTCCCTGGGAGGAGATGCCGTCGCTGATGATTTCCCAGGTAACACTGAAGACACTGTACGAAATCGTGGTGCTGCCGGTAACTATCCGTGTGGTAGAATACACGAAGAAGCGCGACCAGGAGGATGTGTACGATGAGGACATTAATTATAACATATTTAGTATTTTGAAGATATGAGTAGAGAAAACGAGGGCCTGCAACAGCTGGGCCGCAAGACAGAATACAAGATGACGTATGCTCCGGAAGTGCTTGAGACGTTTGAGAACAAGCATAAGGACAACGATTATTGGGTGCAGTTCAACTGCCCGGAATTTACGTCGTTGTGTCCGATTACCGGTCAGCCGGACTTCGCAGAAATCAAGATTGCGTACATTCCCGGTGAACGCATGGTGGAGTCGAAGAGTCTGAAGCTTTACCTGTTTTCGTTCCGTAACCACGGTGACTTCCACGAGGACTGCGTGAACATCATCATGAAGGACTTGGTAAAGCTCATGCAACCGAAATATATCGAGGTGGTAGGGCTGTTTACTCCCCGTGGCGGCATCAGCATCTGGCCTTATGCCAACTACGGTCAGCCGGGCACGAAGTACGAGAAAATGGCTGAAGAACGTCTGTTGAACCGGGAAATGGTTAGAGGTTAACGGTTAACGGTTAATGGTTATTGTATCATGTCGTACGATACCTACATATTCGACCTTGACGGGACGCTGCTGGATACCTTGCAGGACTTGGCAGCCAGCGTGAACGATGCCCTGCGCCAGCACCACATGCCGGAACATTCGATAGATGACGTTCGGAGGTTTGTGGGCAATGGTGTGCGACGGCTAATGGAGCGTGCGGTACCCGAAGGAGCGGCAAATCCGGCATTCGAAGCGGCTTTTGCCACGTTCCGCGAATATTATATGGAACACTCGCTGGATACTACACGGCCGTATGACGGCATTCCGGAACTGATCCATGAACTAAAACAGCGTGGATGCCGGATGGCGGTGGTGAGCAACAAGATGATGGCTGCGACACAGGAATTGGTACACCACTTTTTTCCAGAGATTGAGGTGGCCATCGGTGAGGATGAGGCTGCGGGTATCCGTAAAAAGCCCGCACCGGATACGGTGTTTGCCGCGATGAAGCAGTTAGGGCAGGGGAGTGCCGTCTATGTCGGCGACAGTGATGTGGACCTTGCAACGGCTCGGAACAGCGGCCTGCCGTGCATCAGTGTGCTATGGGGCTTCCGCGACCGTGAATTCCTGTTGGCGCACGGTGCTACGACATTCGTGGAACGACCAATGGATATACTTGACATTTAATTTAGATGAACACGAAATTTTCAAAAATTTTTTTATTTTTGTTCCTACACGTGGCAGTTGGGGCTACGGCACAGCCTGCTGGCGTGAGGCTCGACACGCTGACGGTGAAACATATTGATTTCCAAGGCCGTACGCAGGAAGGGGTTATCATCTGCAACCATATCATTGCCGACGACCTACGTGCTATCTTCGAACAGCTCTACAAGGAAAAATATCCCATTGAACGCATCCGTCCCATCTCGGAATATGGTGACGACGACGAGCGCTCGATGCGTGCCAACAACACGTCGTGCTACTGTTACCGTGTGGTGGAAGGCAGCACCAAACTGTCGAAGCACGCACGGGGAATGGCCATTGACATCAATCCGCTGTATAATCCCTGTGTACGCCGGAAGAAGGATGGTACACTGCTCATCCAACCCGAAACCGGCAAGCCGTATGTGGACAGGAAAAAGCTGTTCCGCTATAAAATCAGCCGTAGCGACCTATGTTACCGGCTCTTTACCCGATATGGTTTCCGTTGGGGCGGTGACTGGCGCTCGCTGAAGGACTATCAGCATTTTGAGAGGTAAGAGGAAAGAGGTCAGAGGTAAGAAGTATTTTTAGGTGCAAAGTGCAAATAAATCGAAAATTATTTTGCACTTTGCGCTTTTATTCGTAATTTTGCAGAAATATCGAATAATTAAGCCTTTTATCACATTATGAAGAAAAAGATTAAGTTTAGTCTCGTGTACCGCGACATGTGGCAGTCGTCAGGTAAGTTCCAGCCCCGTAAGGACCAGTTGGAGCGCATTGCCCCAGTGATTATCGATATGGGTTGCTTTGCCCGTGTGGAAACCAATGGTGGTGCCTTCGAACAGGTAAACCTCATGGCTGGCGAGAACCCCAACTTGGCCGTACGTGCCTTCTGTAAGCCCTTCAATGAGGTGGGCATCCAGACTCACATGTTGGATCGTGGCTTGAACGCCCTGCGTATGTATCCCGTTCCCGACGATGTTCGTGAACTGATGTATAAGGTCAAGAAAGCCCAGGGTGTGGACATCCCCCGTATTTTCTGCGGTCTGAACGACACGCGTAATATCATCCCCTCTATCAAGTGGGCCAAGGCTGCCGGCATGATTCCACAGGCTACGCTGTGTATCACCACCAGCCCCGTGCATACCGTTGAGTATTACTCAAACATTGCCGACGAGGTGATTGCTGCTGGTGCCGAGGAAATCTGCTTGAAGGATATGGCTGGTATTGGTCAGCCCGCCCTGCTCGGTGCCCTAACGAAGGCCATCAAGACCAAGCACCCCGACATCATCATCCAGTACCACGGCCACTCTGGTCCTGGCTTGTCAATGGCCAGTATCCTCGAGGTTTGTAACAATGGTGCCGACATCATCGATACGGCCATTGAGCCGCTGAGCTGGGGTAAGGTACATCCCGATATCATCTCTGTCCAGTCGATGCTGAAGAACGAAGGCTTCGAGGTGGCAGACATCAATATGAACGCCTACATGCAGGCACGTTCTTTGACTCAGGAGTTTGTGGACGACTGGCTGGGTTATTTCATCAATCCTGCCAACAAACACATGTCGAGTCTGTTGCTCGGCAGCGGTCTGCCCGGTGGCATGATGGGTTCGATGATGGCTGATCTTGGTCCTATCCAGACGATGATCAACAAACTGCGTGAGAAGAAGGGCGAGCCCACACTCTCGATGGACGACATGCTGGTGAAGCTGTTCAACGAGGTAGAGTACGTATGGCCGAAGGTGGGTTATCCCCCATTGGTTACGCCGTTCTCGCAGTACACGAAGAATATTGCGCTGATGAACCTGCTGACCATCGAACAGGGCAAGGGCCGTTACGTCATGATGGACGACGCTATCTGGGGTATGATTCTCGGCAAGAGCGGCAAGGTGCCCGGCACCATCGATCCCGAGTTCATCGAACTGGCCAAGAAGCAGAAGCGTGAATTTACCACCGCCGATCCTCACACCCTTATTCCCAATGCCCTCGACGGCTTCAAGAAGGAGATGGACGAGAACGGTTGGGACTACGGTCAGGACAACGAAGAACTCTTCGAGCTCGCTATGCACCCCGAACAGTATCGTCCGTTCCGCAGTGGGCAGGCTAAGAAACAGCTGTTGGCTGACATCCAGAAGGCGAAGGACACTAAACTCGGTTCAAAACTGAGCCCCGCCGAGATAGCCGCCTTCAAGCATGCCAAGGCCGATCCTATCACCGCTCCCGTTGCCGGACAGGTGTATTACGAATTCTCTGGCGAGGGAGCCTGCGAACCGTGCCTCGAACCGTTCATCGGTCAGAAATACAAGGAAGGCGACACCTACTGCTACATCCAGGCTCCTTGGGGCGAGATTGTTCCCATTCCCGCCTGCCTTGGTGGTAAACTCGTTGAGGTAGCTGCCAAGCAGGGTGCCAAGGTGCGCCGTGGCGACAACCTCGGCTGGATTGAGAGAGAAGGTTAATGGTTAACGGTTAGTGTTAATGGTTATGGATTATCAAGCCATTATCGATAAGTATTACCCTGCGGACGACGAGCTCCGCAGGGTATTATTGCAACATTCACGGCAGGTGGCTGACCGCTGTCTGCTGATTGCACGGACGCATCGGGAACTGCCCATCGATGTGCAGTTCTTGGAGGAAGCAGCCATGCTGCACGACATCGGCATCTTCCGTTGTAATGCTCCCAGCATCTGTTGTAACGGTACGGAACCATATATCCGTCACGGAGTCATCGGTGGCGAGATACTGCGTCAGGAGGGTTTTCCCCGTCATGCTCGTGTGGCCGAGCGACATACGGGAACGGGACTGACGCTGCAACAGATAGAACGCCAGCAACTGCCCCTGCCCCATGAGGATTTCACACCTGAGACGCTGGAGGAACAAATCGTCTGCTATGCCGATAAGTTCTATTCTAAGTCTCGAATGGAACGTGTGCTGACCGTCGCCGAGGCAGCCCAGTCGTTAGAGAAGTTCGGCCACGAAGGCGTACTGAAGTTCCTCGAATGGTCGCGAATGTTCGAGTGACAAAGTGCAACTTTTTGCATAAAAAATACCTCAAAATGGTGGCAAGAATGTGACATTTCGTAATTTCTTGTACATTTTTGTGATTTTTTTATAAATTTATTCGTTTTTTAGAAAACTATCCATTACCTTTGCACGGTCTTAGCTTAAAAAAGTTTAAAACCGAGTAAGGACAGATTGTATATATTAACGTACACGTACATATTTTATTTAACTATTTATAAAAAAACGAGAGAGATTTATGAAACAAAGATTAACAATGATTCTGGCCAGCATGTTCCTCATGGTAGGAGTGGCTCTGGCCCAGACTAAGGTTAACGGTACCGTTACCTCTCAGGAAGACGGACAGCCCGTCATCGGCGCTTCTGTCATCGTTGTGGGAACACAGGTTGGTACTGTGACAGATGTTAATGGTAAGTTCTCGCTGACTTGCCCTGCCGGCAAGAACGTGTTGCGTATCACATACGTAGGTATGGAGCCCATCGAGGTGAGTGCCCGTCCTAATATGCGCATCATGTTGACCAGCGACCAGACAGCCCTCGACGAGGTGATTGTGGTGGCCTATGGTACAGCGAAGAAAGGTACCTTTACAGGTTCTGCCGGCACGATGAAGGCCGACAAGATTGAGAAGCTGCAGGTGAGTGACCTCACACGCGCTCTGAGTGGTCAGATTGCCGGTGTACAGGTTATCAGCAGCAATGGTCAGCCTGGTACTTCTGCATCAATTCGTGTACGTGGTGTGAGCTCCATCAATGGTAGCAACACTCCTCTGTACGTTGTTGACGGTGTACCTTACGATGGTGACCTGAGTGCTATTCCTGCCAGCGACATTGCTGACATTACGGTATTGAAGGACGCTGCTTCTACCTCTTTGTATGGTGCCCGCGGTGCCAATGGTATTATCATGGTAACTACCAAGCAGGGTAAGCAGGGTAAGCCCATTGTCAACATCAATGCCCGTTGGGGTCAGAACAGCCGTGCTGTGAAGAACTACGACGTGATTAGTAATCCTGCTCAGTATCTTGAACTGGAGTATGCTTCTATTTACAACTATGCTATCAACGATTTGAAATATGATGCATTGTCAGCACAGAAATATGCTAACAATACAATCGTTACAAATAAAGGTGGTGGTAACGGATATCAGATTTATACTGTGCCCGAAGGACAATTTATGTTTGGTACTGACGGTAAGTTGAATCCTAACGCAACTTTGGGCTATAGCGATGGTACCTACTACTTTACACCTGATGATTGGGAGAATACCATTATGAAGAAGGCTTTCCGTCAGGAGTATGAGGCTAGTGTTTCTGGTGCTACTGACCAGAACAACTACTATGTCAGCTACAGCTATCTGGATGATGGTGGTATCGTCAGTGGTTCAAGCTTCAAACGTTCTTCTGTTCGTCTTCGTGACGAGTTCAAGGTTAACAAGTGGTTGAAGTTGGGTGGTAATGTTGGTTGGACCCACTCAAAGAGTTTCTATCCTGATGAGCAGACCACAACGAACTCTTCTGGTAATGCATTCCGTATGGCTTATGGTATTGCCCCGATTTATCCTCTTTATGTCCGTGATGCTAATGGTAACATCATGAAGAATGGTGATCGCTACGTGTATGACTATGGTTCTGGTGAGGCTGGACGCGACCGTTCTTATATGTCTATTTCGAACCCTGCAGGTCAGATGCAGTACGATAAGGCTATTTATACGATGGATATCCTGAATAGTACTTGGTTTGCCGAAGTGAAGCCTGTAGAGGGACTGACTGTGACCGCTCGCTTGGGTTACAATGTTGATAATACCAACTACGATGTGCTGCAGAACGCCTATATGGGACAGTTCGCAAGCCTTGAGGGAGGTGCTTATCAGTATCACATGCGCACCACTGGTTTTACCACGCAGTTCCTGGCTAACTATACAACAAAGTTTGCTGACCTTCACAACATTGACGTAACTCTTGGTTACGAAGGTTATCAGTGGAAGTATCGTCGTCTCTATGGTGGTGCTACCAAGCTTTATAATCCTGAGAGCTACTGGCTGGACAATGCCGTCAACCAGAAGAATAATTCCGGATATCAACTCGACTATACTACGAAGGGTATCTTCGGACGTGTCAACTACAGCTATGACGACAAGTACATTGCTGCTGTCAGCTATCGTCGCGATGCTTCTTCATGCTTCCATCCCGACAATCGCTGGGGCGGATTCTGGAGCGGTTCTATTGCATGGGTTATCTCTAAGGAAAACTTTATGGAGGGTGCCCAGTCTTGGCTGAACAATTTGAAGTTCAAGGCCAGCTATGGTCAGCAGGGTAACGATAACCTGGGACGTAGCACTGGTGACGGACGCTACTACTATTATGCTTATACCGACCAGTATTCTATGACTGGTGATGCATCTGGTTTCTCTGATGGTACTCTGGCTTACAAGGGTAATAAGGATCTGACATGGGAGAAGTCTGTTTCTTATAACATTGGCTTTGATTTCTCTATGTTCCGCAACCGCTTGAACGGTAGCATCGAGTACTTTGGACGTCAGCAGAAGGATATGCTGTACTTCAAGCCCGTTGCTGGTTCGCTGGGTTACTCTCAGATTCCTATGAACGTTGGTACTATGACCAACCGTGGTTTGGAAATTGACCTGTCATACGACATCATCAAGACTCATGATATTCAGCTGACTGCTAATGCCAATGCAACCTTCCTTTCTAACAAAATTGACAAGTTGCACAGCGACCTGAAGGGTAAGTGGATTTCCGGTAGCCGTATTTACGAGGAAGGCGAGAGTATGTATCGTCTGTATTTGGCAGAATGGGCTGGCGTCGACAAAGAAACGGGTCAGGCCCTCTACTGGGTGAATGATTACGAGATGGAAACTGTTACTGTTGATGGCAAAGAAAAGAGCGTTGAGGTCTGGTATGATGCCAATGGTAACAAGATTCCTTATGAGAACCTTGAAACATATGTTGGTGAGAAGGATCGTAAGATTCTCGGTCGTAAGACTACCAACGACTACACCGTTGCTCAGCTCTCTGAGAACCGCATAGCAACTGACGACCTGCTGCCTGATGTTTATGGTGGTTTTGGCCTTTCGTTCAATGCATACGGTTTTGACGCCAGCATCCAGTGCGCTTATCAGCTGGGTGGTCAGGTGCTTGACTATGGTTATATGTACCTGATGCACGCTTCTGCATCTTCTGATGCCGGTGGTGCTTGGCACAAGGACATCCTCAATGCATGGACTCCTACTAATACGAATACTGACGTTCCCCGTCTGAATGCCGGTGACCGTTATACTGCTTATACTTCTACGCGTTTCCTGATAGGTGCAAGTTATTTGTCAATCAACAACATTACTATCGGTTATACGATTCCTAAGAAGTATCTGAATAAGCTTGGTCTGAACAGTGTTCGCGTTTACTTTGTTGGCGATAACCTCGGCTTGTTTGCTAAGCGTCAGGGTCTTGACCCACGTCAGGGCTTCGTATCGTCAATTCCCTATACCTACACTCAGCTCCGCACCCTTTCAGGTGGTATTAGTGTAAGCTTCTAATTTCACATGTTAACAATTAAAGGAAATAAATATATGAAACTGAAATATTTCTTGTTCGCTGCATTGGCTACATCAGCCTTCACGGCTTGTGAAGACTTGGATACAGCCCCTGAGGGAGCCACTCTTACCGAAAAGCAGAAGACTGATGTAGGTATTGCTAAGCCCGAGCGTGCTGAGGCAGGTGTACGTGGTATTTTCTCACAGTTCAATGTGTACATGCCGAACTACGATGCAATTGGCAGTCGTCACAACGACTTCGGCTATAGCAGCATCATGTTCTTTACAGACTCCAATACCGAGGATTTGGTAAGTGGTGACAATGGTTACAACTGGGGTGGTAACAGCTTGACTTATGACGACCGTCCCTATACTAGCCGTGAGAGTCAGATCGTGTGGAACGACTATTATAAGATTGTGTATAGTGCCAATATCGTGATCGGTTCTCTTGATAAGGAATCGACGGAACCTCTGATTCAGTACTATCTGGCTCAGGCACTGGCTGCACGTGGATTCTGCTATCTGGAGTTGGCACAGCTCTATCAATACAATTACAAAGGTCATGAGAGTTCACCCTGTGTACCTCTGATTACTGACGAGAATTCTACCGAAGCTGCTACCAATGGTGCCAAGCGTGCTTCAGTAGAGGAGGTTTACGCTCAGGTGAACAAAGACCTGACTGCGGCCATCGAATTGTTGGCTAAGGCTCAGGCTGCTGGTCAGAAGCGTGCCGATCGTCGTTATATTGATCTTGCTGTAGCTTATGGTCTTCGTGCCCGCATGAATCTGGCTATGCAGAACTGGAGCGGTGCTGCTGCTGATGCTGAGGCTGCAATTAAATTTACCGACGCTCGTCCTGCAACCATCGCTGAGGTCTCTAAGCCTACTTTCAGCAATGCTGATGAGCCCAACTGGATGTGGGGTATCTATATTGCAGAAACTGATGACGTCGTACAGTCTGGTATCGTAAACTGGATTTCCCACAATGGTACTTTCAACTATGGTTACGGTCAGTACAGTGGTGGTCACCAGATTTCCAAGAAGCTGTATAATAGCATTTCTGCTACTGATATCCGTAAGGGCTGGTGGAGCAATGAAATTGGTGTTTGCCCCAATGTGGACGAAGAGTGGAATACTTACTTGCGTGAAACATTCAAGCCTACTGACAAACAGAAGGCAGCAGGTATTGTGGCTACACCTTACACTAATTGTAAGTTCGCTCCCTACCAGAATATCCTGAATAACGATGTCAATGCCAACGATATTCCTCTGATGCGTATTGAGGAAATGTATCTCATTCTGGCTGAGGCTCAGCTGATGTCCGGACAGGATGGTAAGGGTACGTTGGAAAAGTTCATCCAGACTTATCGTGATCCTGCTTATACCTGTACAGCTAGTGACGTTCAGAATGAAATCTATCGTCACAAGCGTATCGAGCTCTGGGGCGAGGGTCGTATCTGGTTCGACGTAATGCGTCTTAACAAGGGTATTGACCGCCGTGGTGCAGGCTATGAGCCTAACTGCGTGCTGAAAATTTCTGCTGATGATCCTATCATGCTGTGGCGTCTGCCTCAGACGGAGATCAATGGTAACTCTGCTTTGACTGATGCTGACAACAACGCGGCAACTGCTGTTCCTACCGCAGTAGCTGACGAGGACATTGAATTAAACTAACATTAAACGAGAAGAGTTATGAAAAATATTTTTAAGTATAGTTTAGCCCTGCTGACCCTTGTCCTCGGTTTTGCGTCTTGCTCTGATAGCGATGACAACTATACCCCGGGAAGCGTTTCTGGTCCGCAGATTTTCTTCGACAAGGATATGGCTACAACGGTGAACTTGACGTTCAACGATACCAAGTTCAGTATCCCTGTTACCCGTGCCAATGCAGGTGAGGCTGTCACTGTCAATATTTCCAAGGAAGATAAAGACAATCTTTTTGCAGTACCTGCTAACGTTTCGTTTGCTGCTGGTGAGAAGGATGCAGCTATCGAGATTGGTTTGGATCCCTCTAAGTTTGAGTACAATGACTACAAGCAATTGACTTTGACTATTGACCCTGAAATGGGTACTCCTTATGGTATAGGTACTGTCACTTTAAAGGTTGGCATGCCGTTGACCTACAAGTCACTGGGTAAGGGTACTTATATTGACAATTGGTTTGAGCATACTGCTGAAGTAGAAATCCAGCAGTGTGAACAGAATCCAAACGTATTCCGAGTCAAGAAACCATACGCTAGCTATGATGGTGATGACTATTTTGATATGTCTGGCGAGATGGATGAATATCTGGAGCTGACCGTTCAGCAGCCTGGCGATGTATTCAACGGTGTGGAGATTACTGAGAAGGACCTTGTGACGTTCCCCATTTACAGTACGGGTGCTATACATCCAAGCTATACTGACGATGTGATTGTGATGCTTCATCCTTCGGAGTACTCTTCGATGGCTGCCGATCAGACAAAATGGGCTCATAATAAAGTCTTGGAATATGATGCTAATGGTAAACCTGCAAGGATTCAGTTGGCTCCTTCATATTATATGATGAAGTATGGTGGTTGGAACAATACCCAGAACGATGGTGTTATTTTGATCTACTTCCCTGGTAATGATCCTGTTTATTACGATCTGGCCTTTGAGTATACCGGTCGTTTCACAGATACGTCGAATAATGATTTTGCTTTGGGTACTATTACGTTGGGTGCTGATTTGGAATCGGCTAAATATGTGGTAGTTAACTCTGAGGACAAGATTGATGCGGCTATAGCCAGTATCGTTGATGGTAGCAACGAAGAAGCCATCGAGATTACTAAGACGTCAGATATCAGTATACCTTTGACCGAGACGGGTAAATACTATGTAGTCATTGTCGGCTTTGCTGGTGGTGAGGCCGTTTCAGCTGATGCATTCATGTTCAAGTTCCAGTCGAGCAAAGACACTACCGAGACATGGACTGCAGCATTCATCGGTACTTATGTCTATGGTGCCAAGAGTTATACACAGGGCGGTGCGTTGTTCTATGATCAGGTGTACACCGACGAGGGCTTGACGCTCTTCCAGAGCGACAGCAATCCTAACCGCTATCGTATTGCTCCGTTGTGGGCTTCTGAGACAGGTATGATCTTTGAAATGAACGATGACAACACACTCGTTGTTGACGGTGTCGAGACAGGTCATGTTGATGATACTTATGGTATGATTTGTGTCAGTGACTTTGTGACATACGGTGCTGCAGATATGCCTAGCTATTATGAGAATGGTGTGTTCAATTTCTACTTGGCATATCATGTTCCTGCGGGCACATTTGCATACGTTCTGGATACCTTTACACTGACGGCTGAGGCTGCTGCTAAGTTGAAGGCCACTAAGCGTGTCGCAGCAAATAAGAGTGTAAACATCAAGAATGCTAAGTATGTTCGTATGAACAAGCCTGTTGAGAAGGCAAATCTTCGATAATACTTCATTCCTTACAATAAAAATCAGGAGGCAGAGCCCAGTGCTTGCCTCCTGATTTTTTTGTTTTTTTTCTGTTTGGCGTTAAACCTTTGCGGGAGATGCGCGTCATAATATGCGTAAAACGTTAAAAAGATTATGGACAGTAAACGTACACTTTTGCTTATGCTGATGCCGCTGATGGCTGTGGTAGCCCTGGCTCAGCGCTCATTCACGGGTATGATCGTCGACGACGCACAGGACCCCATTCCCCAAACAACGGTAAAACTGCTGAAGACGGACAGCACGCTCGTGAAGGGTGCGCTGACCGACATGGAGGGTAAGTTTAAGATTAACGCCCAGGCAGGTGACTATATTCTGCAGGTGACCTGTGTAGGCTTCAAGGCCTATACGAAGCGTGTCAAGATGGCCGGCAGTGACGTGGCTCTGGGAACCATCGACATGGTGCCCGATGCCGTCATGCTGAAGGGTACCACCGTCACCGGTCATGCTGCGAAAGTGACGTTGAAGGCCGACACCTTTATATATAATGCCGCTGCGTTCCGTACGCCCGAGGGTTCGGTGGTCGAGGAACTTGTGAGGCGTCTGCCCGGTGCCGAGGTCAGCGACGACGGTTCGGTGAAGATTAACGGTAAGCAGGTGAAGAAGATTCTGGTGGACGGTAAGGAATTTATGACCGGTGACACGAAGACCGCCATGAAGAACCTGCCGACGAACATCATCGACCGCATCAAGGCCTATGACAAGCAGAGCGATATGGCTCGTGTGTCGGGTATTGAGGACGGCGAGGAAGAGACGGTGCTCGACTTCGGTATCAAGGCAGGCATGAACAAGGGTATCATGGTGAACGCCGACGTGTCAGCCGGTACGAAGAGTCGCTATGCAGGCCGCGTGTTCGGTGGTGTGATGAAGGACGACATGAAGGTGTTCCTGATGACTAATGCCAACAATACCAACGACATGGGATTCCCCGGTGGTGGTGGTGGCGGTGGCCGTTTCGGTGCTGGCCGTCAGGGTCTGAACGCCATGAAGATGGCCGGTGTGAACCTGAACTATGAGAAGACCAACGTGCTGACCGTTGACGGTAGTGTGCGCTGGAACCACAGTGACGGCGATGCTCTCTCGAAGAGTACTACGGAGAGCTTCTTCAGTGGTACCACGTCGTCGTTCGGTAATAGCAATACGCAGAACTACACCCGTGCAAACCAGTGGAACGGTCAGATGCGCCTGGAGTGGCAGCCTGACTCGATGACGAACATCATGTTCCGCCCGAACTTCTCGTACGGCACCAACGACGGTACGAACATCGGTCTGAATGCAACGTTCGACCAGGATCCCTACGAATATACAAATAACCCATTGCTCGACGTGCTGGAGCTTGCCCAGAAATATGGTATCGTCAAGAACTATCAATTGAACGACGGTATCAACTATAGCGACTCGAAGACGTTGCGTGGTATGTTGCAGTTTAACCGCCGTCTGAGCAATAACGGCCGTAACATCACCATCCAGTTGAACGGTAACTGGGGTGAGGGTGTCAGCAAGTCGATGGCCAACAGCTATATCTACCTGTTTACGGTGCTCGATACGACCATTACCAACCGTTACAACGTGACGCCGCAGGACAACTGGGGCTACTCGGTGCGCGCAACCTACAGCGAGCCTATTGCCCGTCAGGTGTACTTGCAGTTCGGCTACCGCTATCAGTACAGCTATACCAAGAGCGACCGTAAGACCTATGGTCTGAATGATTACGACTATTCGGGCCTTCGTCCGATGTATCGTAATTTCGATGCTTATCTGAATCCGCTCACTCATCCGCTGGACTATTATGAGGACGAGACGCTGAGCCGTTATTCGAACTATAAGAACTATACCCATACGGCTGAGATAACGTTGCGTGTGGTACGTCCGTCGTACAACTTGAACATCGGTTTCCAGGTGATTCCCCAGAAGTCACACTTCATTCAGGACTACACGAAGCTGCTGGATGGCAAGACAACACGTCTGCGTGCAGATACTACCCGTACCGTGACCAACTTCTCGCCGACGGTGGACTTCCGTTGGAAGAAGTCGCAGACCGGTCAGCTGCGCTTGACCTACCGTGCCAATACCCAACAGCCGTCGATGAGCGACCTGCTGGATGTGTATGACGACAGCAATCCCCTGCGCATCACTCGTGGTAACCCAGGTTTGAAGCCTTCGTTCACGCAGAACATCAACCTGTACTACAACGACTACTTCACGAATCACCAGCGTGCCGTGATGACGTTTGTGAACTTCTCGACGACCAGCAACTCCGTGTCGAACAAGACAACCTATGTGGAGTCTACCGGTGGAACCATCACTCGTCCTGAGAATATCAACGGTAACTGGAACGGTAACATTGGCTTTATGTTCAATACCGCCATCGACTCGGCAGCATTCTACAATGTCAATACCTTCACGAATCTGAGCTATAACCACAATGTGGGTTACGTCAGCGTCAACAGTCTTTCAGACTCGCAGGAGAGTGTCACCAAGTCGCTGGGTATCGGTGAGCGCCTGTCGGCCAGCTATCGTAACGAGTGGTTCGAATTCGAGCTCAATGGTTCGCTGAACTATACCTACTCACGCAGTGAACTGCAGCCCAACAACAACCTCGATACATGGCAGTTTGCGTATGGTGCCATGACGGGTCTTACGGCTCCTTGGGGTACGCAGCTGACTACGAATATCAATATGCAGAGCCGTCGTGGTTACAGCGATGCATCGATGAATACCAACGAACTGATCTGGAATGCACAGCTGTCGCAGTCGTTCCTGAGGGGTAATGCACTGACCGTCTCGCTGCAGTTCTATGATATCCTGCATGAGCAGTCGACCGTTAGCAGTATCCTCAACGCTATGCAGCGCAGCGATACGGAGTATAATGCCGTTACCAGCTATGCAATGTTGCACGTCATCTATCGCCTGAACCTCTTTGGAGGTGGCTTCGGCGGTGGTCGCGGTGGCCGTGGCGGTCGCGGTCAGGGTGGTCCTGGTGGCTTCGGCGGTGGCCGTGGTGGTCGCGGTGGCGGCTTCGGAGGCGGCGGCTTTGGCGGTGGCTTCGGTGGCGGTCGTCCGATGATGTAAGGAACGTTGAACATTGAACGTTGAACATTGAACGTTGAATGATGGACGAAAACCGTTGTGTTCAGTTGCTCGAGGAGCACGGTGTCAAGCCTACCGCCAACCGTATTGTGGTGGTGAAGGCTTTGGCCGCAGCGGGTCGTCCCATGTCGCTGAGCGAGCTGGAATACAAGATATTGACCATCGATAAGTCGGGTGTGTTTCGTTGCCTAACACTGTTCAAGGAGCACCGTTTGGTACATGTCATTGAAGACGGTGGCGACGGCGTACGCTATGAGTTGTGTCACAGCCACGACAGTGAGACGGACGAAGACCTGCACGTGCATTTCTTCTGTGAGCGCTGTCGGCGAACCTACTGTCTGGAGGATATTGCCATCCCGGAGGTGGCATTGCCCGAAGGCTTCGAACAATGTTCCGTGAATTTCATGGTCAAGGGCATCTGCCCAGAATGTAAAGGAAAGAAAGTAAAAAGGTAAAAAGAAAAATAGAGGAATGAGCTGCGGCTCATTCCTCTTCTTTTCTGTCGTCGATATTGTCACCCTCGGTGGGTGCCATCTCCTCTTCGAAGTCGGTGATGCCCGCCTTCACGAGGATGTTGTACCACTGGATGAGCTTCTTGATGTGGCTGTTCTGCACGCGGTCCTGATCCCAGTCGGGCAGCACCTTCGTGAAGTAGTCGTGCAACTCCTTAGGAGAAGCCTTGCGGAAGTCAACGCTCGACTCCTTGCCTTTTTCCAGGTCACGCATGGATGCAAGGACCTTCATCAGGGGAACGTCGTCCGTTTCGGTAAACATAGCGATGTCGGCCAATGACGTGATGCGGTCGGTGCCGAAGGCCGGTATGCGCTTGTGGGTGTCGTCAAGTGCCTCTACGATGAGGCTGTTCTTGGCGCGTGATACTAATTTGTAGAGTCCCGGTTTGCCCGAGATAGCTAAAATGGTTTGTTTCATTTTTTTTTGTTATTATGTTATTTTTTCGTTATTTCGTTATTACGGAATTTCGGTATTTCGACATTACGTCGTTAGTAATCTTTCGATTTGACTGTTGAGGTCTGCGTGGCCGTCGTTGACAATCTCGAAGTCGGCGCGTGCCTTGACCTGTTCCTGCGGCCATTGGCGGGCCAGCCATTGCAAGGCTTTTTCGCGAGTGATGCCGTCACGCTGCATGACACGTTGGATGCGTATCTCCTCGGGAGCCGTTACCACAACGACGCGGTCAACGAGCTTGTCGGCACCCGACTCGAACAGGATGGCACTCTCCATCCACAGCATGCCACTTTCCTCGAAGTCCTGGAAGACGGCAGGGTGAACGATGGCATTCACGGCCTGCTGATTTTCCTCACTGGCCAACAGGAAACGGCTGATGGCTGCCTTGTCGAGTGAACCGATGAGGACTTTCAGTTGCTGACGCAGGCGCGGCGAGGTACGTATCAGTCGCTTGGCTGCTGCGTCGCAGTCGTACACCTCGATGCCCCGCTGGGCCAACAGCTTACAGACGTAGCTCTTGCCAGAGCCGATGCCTCCTGTGATACCTGTCTTCATCGGATGGAGTCGTTTGTTTCCTCTTCGATGAGGTAATCCACCTGCTTGACGCTGAGTGTGGCACGGCTGATGCCATGAGGTACGCTTTGCAGGTAGAGGTTACACTTGTCGGACGGCTTTTGCTCAATCTCAAGATAGTCGGCCACAACGCTGAAATCTTCTGGCGACAGTGTACGAACCAGACTGATGCCTGCCACGAAATTCACTTTCACCTTGGACGGGAATGTGCGCAGCGTCTTGCCATGAGGCAGGTTGACACACTTGACTGGAACCTCGATGCTCTCTTCGGTGAGTACGTCGGTATGGAACACCATTCGTACACGTTCAGGAACGACTTTCACGTCAGCAGGGTGAGCAAGTTTGCAGTTGACTACCAGCGTGTCACGGAAACCTACGTAGTTGAGTGGCTCGCTATAGATGATGCGTATGCTGTCCAGCTTTTCGCGCGTGGCATAGACATCGACGCTGTCGGGGCTGTAGACGACATGTGAGATGAAGTAGAGCTGTTCGGGAATAACGCGGCCTGTCCAGTGAACGGGAACACGCTTGCGTTCACCGTTGTTGTAGAAAAACTCCAGTTTCTCGGGTTTGACGGAGGTAATCTTCGACGACATCTCGAAACATTGCTCGATGGCACGTTTCAGGTCTGATGCGGGAACAACGCCTTTGCCATTTTCTTTGTCGTAGTTTCTGAAGTCAATCTTGATGCTATGTTTGTGTTCGCCATAAAGGTAGTTCAGTAGCACCCATCCCTGGTCGTGTACGGTAGCGCGTACCGTGTCAACTTGGGCAGAGGTCAACATCACGTTTCTGGGTACGTTGACGATATGGACGGGAATCTTCAGTTCTTTCTCATAAGCACCATTAAGTGTCAGGATGAACCAGAAGACAGCCGAGAGCAGCACAAAGAACAAGAAAACCAGGAACTGCTTGTTCATGTTACTCAACAAGAAGTCCTTGACAATCTGGAACAGGTTCCGTCCTTCCATGCTCTTACCTCTTACCTTTTACTTGATGTTTCACATCGAGTTCGCTTACTTTTGCGCCGGAGTGCTTGAAGTGTCTTTGAATACGTAACCCTTGTCAACCTTGATGACCACACCGTCGGCAATCTTCACCTCGATGATGCCGGTTGCCAAGTCAATCTTCTTGACAGTGCCATAGATGCCACCACCGGTGATGACTTCGGCACCCTCGGCCAGCGAGTTCTGGAAGTTCTGAATCTCCTTCTGACGCTTCTGCTGGGGACGAATCATAAAGAAATACATGATGGCAAAGATGGCTACCATCATAATGATAAAACTCATGCCGCCGCCACCCTGGGCAGCCTGTGCGGCTAAAAAGATCTGTGTCATGTTTTATTGTTTTTTATTACGTTATTTCGGTATTTCGTAATTTCGATAATATTATTATCTTACCATTTTCATCAGTCTGCCGCTATTCACCAAATGGTGGGCAATGGCGTCAAGCATGCCGTTGATATAGCCTGCACTGCGTGGGGTAGAGTAAACCTTGGCCAGCTCGACATACTCGTTGATGGTCACACTGATAGGAATAGAAGGGAAGGTCATCATCTCGGCAATGGCTATCTGCATGATGACAATATCCATATAGGCCAGACGTGAGAAGTCCCAGTTGCGCGAAGCCTCACTCATGTAACGCTGATATTCCTCACCATTCATGATGGTGGCACGGAACAGTTTGCGGGCATAATCCTTATCCTCCTCGGAATCGTATTCGGGCAACAGTTCCTGATTGCTGCTGTTCTTCTCCTCGAAACGCTTGATGGTCTTGACAACGAAGGTATCCACCACCTCTTTGTCGTCATTCCAATAAAGGCTCTGCTCCTCAAGCAGGGCATCCAGATCGGGATTGTCCTGTATCAGCGTACGGTAAATCTTACGCCACAGTTCACGGTCGGTCAGATAATCATCATCGGCAGACTCCATATAGTCCTTGTAAATCTGGCTTTCCGTAATCTGAATGTAGATTTTCTTGAGGAATTCAGGATGTTCGTCCCACGATTTCTTCTGGGTCTCCATGAATTCGTTCAGCATCTTGTTCTGTTCCAACTGCAAGGCGAACCGGTTGTAAATGAACTTGGTAGAAGGCATAGGCGTCCCCTCACGCTTTGCTTTTGACTCGGCCACTTCCACGTGACGACGAGCCTCGCGGGTGATACCCACGATGAGAGCCAGCAGATAGTTATACATATCGTAGGCTTTCGACAGGCTGAACATCAATTCCTTCTCTGCCGTATCGATGTTCTTACTGCCGTTTTGATAGTACGCGTATGTCAGCTGTACTACCTTGATTCTAATTAATTCTCTGTTAATCATAATTCTGTTTCTTACGCTTTGATACTCTTATCAGCTGCAAAGGTAGTGTTTTTTTTGCAATTACCCAAAATAAAACCTTATTTATTTACAAATTGATGCCATAGTTTTGCTTTACCTCACTCATCACGAAGGTACTTTCGATAGATGCCAGGCTCTCAATCTCACCGAGTTTGTTGAGCACGAACTCCTGATATTGCTTCATGTCGTGTGCACGGACTTTTAACAGATAGTCGTAGGAACCAGAGGTGTTGTAGCACTCAGTAACCTCGGGGATGCGCTGGATTTTACGCACAAAGGCATCGGCAATCTCATGGTTGATCTGCTTGAGCTTTACCTTGCAATACACCTGAAGACCCTGTCCCAGTTTCTCTGGGTCGAGCACGGCGACATATTTTTTGATATAGCCATGCTTCTCCAACCGTTTCTGACGTTCAAAGACCGGGGTAGGGGTCAGATGCACGGCTTCAGCCAGTTCCTTGGTGGTCAGTTTTGCATTCTTTTGCAGCGTTTTCAGTATCTGCAAGTCAATTTCGTCTAATATTTCTGCCATAATTTAGAATTTTATTCTATTGAAAAAGCATTTATGCTCTTTTTGAGGGATATTTCTTCTTTTATGCCTGCAAATGTAGGAATATTTTCTGAATTATACAAGAAATTTGGTAAATATTGCCATTATTTGTACCTTTGCAGGTTGAAAATGAATAAAATGGACATCGTAGAACGTTTACGACAACGAATACTCATTCTGGATGGTGCGATGGGCACGAAGATTCAGTCGCAGGGACTGACGCCCGACAACTACCATCAGGGACGCTTTGCCCAGTGGCCAGTATCGCTCGTGGGAAACAACGACGTGCTCTGTCTGACGGCTCCGACGGTCATCAGCGACATTCACCGCCAGTATGTCGAAGCCGGTGCTGACATCATCACCACCAATACTTTCTCGGCAAACCGTATCAGTCAACATGAATATGGCTGTGAGGACTATGCCCGCGAGATGGCTTTCGAGGGAGCACGCATTGCCCGACAGGTGGCTGATAGCTTCAACGCCTCAAATGTCAACCGTCACATTTTCGTGGCAGGCTCGATGGGTCCTACGTCAAGGTCGCTGTCGTTGGCTTCCGACATGAATAATCCAGGCTATCGTGGTACGTCTTTCGACGAGATGGCAGCAGCCTATCACGAACAGGCGGAGGCACTGATAGCAGGTGGGGCAGACGTGTTGCTGATAGAGACGTGCTTCGATGCCTTGAATACCAAGGCGGCACTTTATGCCATCCAGCAACTCAACGAAGAGATGGGCAGCGCAATACCGGTAATGGTTTCGGCAACCATCAACGACCGCAGTGGACGCACGCTGACGGGACAGACGCTGGAGGCTTTCTATATCAGCATCAGTCATTATCCTTACCTGTTGAGTTTCGGACTGAACTGCTCGTTTGGTGTGACGGATTTACGACCGTTCGTCGAGCAGCTGTCAAGTCGTATTCCTGTGTTCCTGTCGTTATATCCCAATGCCGGACTGCCCAACGAAATGGGTGAATACGATGAATTGCCGAACTATACGGCCGGTCATCTGCGTCAGATGGCGGAGGACGGGTTGCTGAATATTGCTGGAGGCTGTTGTGGTACCAGCGAGGAACATATCCGTGCCATCAGTGAGGCACTGAAGGATGTAAAACCCAGGGACATTTCTCTTACCTCTCATCCCTCACCCCTCACCTCTAAACTTTGGCTCTCGGGCTTGGAACCGCTGTTGGTGGACAAGAATACACGCAACTTTACCAATGTCGGCGAACGTACCAACGTGGCTGGTTCGCGGAAGTTTGCCCGACTGATAGCCGAGAAGAAATACGAGGAGGCGATGACCGTGGCGCGCCATCAGATAGAAGGCGGTGCATCTATCATCGACATCAACATGGATGATGCCATGCTTGACAGCCGTGAGGAGATGCAGACCTTCTGCCGTTATATTGCCAACGACCCTGCCGTATGCCGTTCAGTGCTGATGATTGACTCCAGCGATTGGGACACCATTCTGGCTGGTCTGAAGAATGCACAGGGAAAGTGCATCGTCAATTCCATCAGTCTGAAGAACGGTGAGGAGGCTTTCATTAGCAAGGCCCGTGAACTGCGTCGGCTGGGAGCGGCAGTGGTGGTGATGGCCTTCGACGAGGAGGGACAGGCAACCACCTACGAACGTAAGATTGCTGTTGCAGAACGGTCCTACAAGCTGTTGACAGGCATCGGATTTCCTGCTCAGGATATCATCTTCGATGTCAATATCCTCAGCGTGGGTACTGGTTTGAAGGAACATCAGGCCTACGGCGTTGATTTCATCCGTGCCGTGGGTTGGATTAAGGAACACCTGCCTCTGGCCAAGACTAGCGGTGGCGTCAGCAATCTGTCGTTCAGTTTCCGTGGTAATAATAAGGTACGCGAGGCCATGCATTCCGTATTCCTCTATCATGCCATCCGCGAAGGACTGGATATGGCCATCGTCAATCCTGGCATGTTGCAGGTCTACGATGACATCGAACCCACGCTGCTTAAGGCCGTAGAGGATGTCATTCTGAATACCGACGACGGTGCCACCGAACGCCTCATCACCCTCGCTGCTACTGTACTCGCCAGTTCGGCTGGTGAGTCCGCTGGTTCTCCCAGCGGGGTTGCTGATTGGCGCACCAAAACCATCGAGGAGCGTCTGGCCTATGCCCTGAGCAAGGGTGTCAGCGAACACCTGCCTGAGGACATCCCTGAGGCATTGGCAAAATACGGTCGTCCCATCGATGTCATCGAACAACCGCTGATGCAGGCGATGGAACATATTGGCCAGCTGTTTGGCGAGGGAAAGATGTTCCTGCCGCAGGTGGTGAAATCAGCTAAGGTCATGAAGGATGCCGTAGCCCTGTTGCAACCCTATATCGACGAAGCTAAGGACAGTGACAGTGCGGCACATCCTTGCGTGGTTCTGGCCACGGCCAATGGTGATGTTCACGACATTGGCAAGAATATCGTGAGCATCGTACTGAGCTGTAATGGTTTCGAAGTCATCGACCTGGGTGTGATGGTACCCAACGAAACCATCTTGGAAGAAACGCTGAAACGAAACCCCTGTCTGGTGGGCATCAGCGGACTGATTACCCCTTCACTGAAGGAGATGGAACAACTTTGTCTGCTCTTCCAGCGCGAGGGATTACAGGTGCCCATCGTCGTGGGGGGTGCCACGACATCGGCCGTTCATACTGCCGTCAAACTGGCTCCGCTCTATGATGGTTGCGTGGTGTATGGCGGTGATGCGTCACAGACATCTCTCTTGGCCAAACACCTGCAAATGGATGCTGCTACGACAATAGCCCAGATCAAGGCCGAACAACAGACCTTGCGTGATGCCTACGAGGAACATCATGCCCCGTTGACGCCCTACGCCGAAGCTAACGGCAAGGCTCCACACTTCGAACATCAGCCCTCAGATCTCTCACCTCTCACCTCTGATCTCTCACCTCTTGTCTCTGACCTCTTGCCTCTC
Source organism: Prevotella sp. (assembly GCA_045112595.1). Classification (GTDB taxonomy): domain Bacteria; phylum Bacteroidota; class Bacteroidia; order Bacteroidales; family Bacteroidaceae; genus Prevotella. Next base: position 31,495 of record JBGUIA010000100.1, read on the forward strand.
ATCGACTGGCGCATGTTTCTACTGTTCTGGGGCTTCAAGGGCGAGACACTGCAACAACTGTTGGTGAATCCTGAGGCTGAGCGCACGCTGCAAGAAGGCAAAGAATACCTGCAACGAGCCATCGAACAAAATGCAATCGAGGTAAAAGCCCTCCTGCGCTTCCTGCCTGCCACCCGCCGTGGCAACGACATCGTCCTCGCTGCTGGTCCCACACTCCCGATGCTTCGCAGCCAAAGTCCTACGGGCCATTTCCTCTGCCTCTCAGATTTCTTCGACGAGCAGCAGCCTTCGCCCTTAGGCCTCTTCACCATCGTCACTCGTCCCAAGCAACAACCTGCAGACGAGTCTGAGCGGCTGATGAGTCACGCCATCTGTTCACGTCTCACAGAAGCCTGTGCTGAATGGCTTTCCAACAGTTCAGCATGTCGCTATGCCATAGCGACAAACAAACCGCTCCGTGTCGCCTTCGGCTATGCTACTTGTCCCGACCACTCGCTGAAACGTATTGTGTTCGATATCTTGAATGCCGAAAACAAACTCGGCATTACTCTCACCGACCATTACTCCATTCAACCTTCGACGGCCATCTGCGGTCTGTTCATCTGTCATCCCGAGGCCCGCTATTTCTCTGTGGGTCGCATCGATGAGGCTCAGCTGGCCGACTACTGTCAGCGTCGCGGCATCAGCATTGCCGAGGGCGAACAGTTGCTATCGAAATACATCGCAAAAAATAATTCGTAATCCCGATATCCCGTAATCCCGAAATAACGAAAGAATATGAAAGTCATCGACATCCTCAATAGTTCGCAAAAGCCTTTTGCCAGTTTCGAACTCGTGCCACCGCTCAAGGGCAGCGACGTCAGCCGTCTCTACGATAGCATCGACCCGCTGATGCAGTTTCAACCGCCGTTCATCAACATCACCTGCCATCGCGACGAGGTGGAATATGTGCCTAATGGCGACGGCTCGTACAGGAAGATGACACTGGCCAAACGACCCAGTACCATTGCCATTGTGGCGGCCATCATGCGACGCTATCCCAATCTCGAGATCGTTCCCCACGTCATCTGCGGCGGGGCCTCACAGTCGCGTGTTGAGAGTGAACTGCTCGACCTCCATTTCCTCGGCATCCAGAATGTCGTTGCCCTGCGTGGTGATGCCATTCCCGGACAGCGGTTCTTCATTCCTGAGGCCGATGGTTTCAGCCACAGTTCTGAACTCGTGGCCATGATTCGCCACCTGAATGGCGGTCAGTACCTCGACCCCACCGTCAAGAACGGACTCTCCACCGATTTCTGCGTGGGTGTGGCTGCTTATCCTGAGAAACATTTCGAGGCGGCTAATCTCGATGTCGAC
>JBGUIA010000101.1:0-15876 GCA_045112595.1 Prevotella sp.
AAGAAGCCTACCTGACATTGGCGGCGCTGTGTGCACAAGCCGAGCACTGCCAATGGGAAATGCTGGAGAAAATGCGTCGTTGGGAAGTGCCCGAGGAAGCACAGGCCCGCGTGATGCAACGACTGGTAAAGGAACGCTATGTCGATGATGAGCGCTATGCACAGGCTTTCGTCAAGGATAAGATCCGGTATAACAAATGGGGCCGTCGCAAGGTAGATCAGGCCCTTTGGCAGAAACATATCGATGAAGATATCCGCAAACGTGTGCTCGACGAGGTAGATGATGATGAATACCTCAAGGTGTTGCGCCCTTTGCTAAAGCAGAAACGCAAATCGACGAAAGCCAATAGCGACTACGAACTGAACCAGAAACTGATGCGCTTTGCCATGGGCCGTGGTTTTACGTTTGATATCATCCGCCAGTGTATTGACGTGGAGGAAGAGCCAGAGGACGATGATTTCTGAATGAACAATGAACTGGTGGACGCGTTTTCTTGACTTTATCTCACCGCGACAGTGTGTGGTTTGCGGTGAACGACTATCACCCACGGAGCGAAGTCTTTGTTCGGTATGCGTGCTGCACCTACCCCGTACCACCTATCAGTTTACACCTAACGACAACCCTATGGCTCAGTTGTTCTGGCATCTGACGCCTGTGGAACGTGCTGCAGCCTTGTTGTTTTACGAGCCTCATTCGGAGATGGCACGTATTGTTTACGACATGAAATACCACGACCGCCCGGATATCGGTGAGGATATGGGGAGGCTAATGGCCAACGAGATGCAGTTTGCACGCTATTTCGACGGTATCGACGTTCTGCTTCCCGTGCCGTTAAGTCGCAAACGCTTGCGACAACGCGGCTATAATCAGAGTGAACAGCTAGCCATTGGAATTAGTGACATTACTCATCTTCCCATTGTCACCAAAGCCCTGCGTCGCAAACACTTTGTCAAGAGTCAGACGCAGCTCAGCCGTCACGAACGTCAGGAGAACGTTGCAGACATCTTTGAATTATGCGACGACAGCCCGCTAAAAGGTAAACACGTACTACTTGTGGATGACATCTGCACCACAGGAGCCACCCTGATAGCCTGTGTGGATGCCCTCAAGGACATCGAAGGCATCCATCTTAGCGTACTCACTTTAGGCTTTACGAAAACATAGCCGTGTGCAATCGGTTGCACACTCCTGTCGCCACGAAATTGTTAATTGTCAATTGTCAATTATCAATTAATCCGTATCTTTGCAGTACAAAAACTAATAACCCAATGATTATGAAACGTTTATTCGCATCTATCATTACATTTTTAGTAACCCTGCCCATGCTGTCGCAGGGCTGGCAAGAGAATTATCCCGGCGTCATGTTGCAAGGCTTCTACTGGGACGGTTATGCCGATGCGCAGTGGTCAAGACTTGAAAAGCAAGTAGACAATCTTGCAACGACGTTTGATTTGGTGTGGCTGCCACAGAGTGCCAATTGCGGTGGTCAGTCGATGGGCTATGACGACCTCTATTGGTTCCCAGGCCATTACGATAGCTCGTTCGGAACAGAAGAAGAGCTGAAATCGCTGATTGCCACATTCAAGGAGAAGGGCATTGGCACCATTGCAGATGTGGTGATTAATCACCGTAAGAATGTCTCGAACTGGGTGGACTTCCCCAAGGAGACGTATAATGGCGTGACTTACGAGCTGAAGTCGACGGACATCTGTGCCAACGATGATGGCGGCAAGACCAAGACTTGGGCCACGCAGAATGGTTACTCGCTCTCGTCGAACAACGACACTGGCGAGGGATGGGACGGTATGCGCGACTTGGACCATAAGAGCGAGAATGTGCAGGCAAACGTAAAAGCATACTTGAAAATGCTGCTTGAATATTTTGGCTATGTGGGATTCCGCTATGACATGGTAAAAGGCTATAGTGGTTCATATACCAAATTGTATAATGAATACAGTGGGCCTCAGTTCTCTGTCGGTGAATGCTGGGATAGTAGCAATACCATTAAGAATTGGATAGAAGCCACAGGCAAGACCAGTGCCGCCTTCGACTTCCAGTTCCGCTATACTGTACGCAATGCCATCAACAAAAATGACTGGACCTATCTGGGCAAGCAGAACGAGGGCAACTGGCCGCTAGTAAGCGACAAATACAGTTCGGGCAGCTATCGCCAGTATGCCGTGACTTTTGTAGAAAACCACGACACTGAATATCGTTCGTCAACAGCTCAGCAGGATCCCATCCGCAAGGATACGTTAGCTGCTAACGCCTATCTGCTGGCTATGCCAGGTACGCCCTGTGTATTTCTGAAGCACTGGCAGGCCTATAAGCAGGAGATCGCCAATATGGTGGCTGTGCGTAAGGCCGTGGGAATCACCAACATGAGCATTCCAACCAACATTGCAAGCGAAAAGAACTATTATGCTGTGCAAGTGGAAGGAAAAGGTGACAAGAAACTGCTTTGCGTCGTCGGTAAGGATGCCGCCACTTACACACCGAATAGCGATGCTTGGAAGAAGGCCATCAGCGGTTATCACTACGTCTACTACGTACAAGGTATTGAACCCGCAGATATTACTTTTCCAGAGCTGAAACAGGACGAGCAGCCACAGGATGGTGTGTATAATGGCGTTCCCTCATTCTGCACGATCAATGAAGGCGAGATATGTGCCTTCTTTGAGGCTCCTACGACATGGGGTAGCCAGATATTCACATGGGCTTGGATGAATGGTGGCGACGGCAAAGACTATGTGGGAACTAACTGGCCTGGTGTCGCAGCAACGCTGATTGGAACGGCTGACAATGGTAACAAGGTGTTCAAATGGGTTTCGGCAAAGACGACTGCTCCCGATAATATCATTTTCAGTGGCGGCGGTAACCAGACAGCTGATTTACCCTTCACGAATACCGGCTATTATACTAAGGATGGTTGTCAAGACGTGGTAACAACAGACATTCAAGAAGTCAGATGGCAGATGTCTGATGGCAGAAGTGATGTGTACGATTTGCAAGGTCGCAGAATCAGTCGTCAGTCATCATCCGTCAAACCTCAGAAAGGTCTGTATATCATTAACGGAAAAAAGGTCGTGATTAATTAAATACGGCACGCACCACAAACCAGCAGTGCAGCAAGAATGTCTGCACAGGACCATAGTGGTGAGCCATCACACGATAACGCTCCAAGAGGGAAGCACGATGATTCTGCGTCGTGGTTCCCTCTTCGGTATAGTTAGCCACGACCATCTGCGTGTTACACAACTTCAAACCCATGCGTTCCGTCTCCTTCATCACACGGATACACCAATCGACATCGGCAGAGAAACGGTAGCGTGTGTCGTACTGCTGATTCTTGGCAATATCGGTACGGGCATAAAAGGCCTGATGACATACCAACATACCCTTCCGGAACGAACGCCACGTAAGTTGCTGGGGAGGTTGGTGTTGGCGAGGATGCAGATAATGCCCATCACCATCCACGATATCGGTATTGCCATAAAGCACACCGGGCAGATCAGCCGACGGCAGTTCATTCAGTTGGCAGTGCTGAACTATCTGCTCCAACGTATCAGTCTTCGGGAAGAAATCACCCGCATTCATATAGACAATATAATCACCAGAAGCCTGCGTCAGGCCTTTGTTCATGGCGTCGTAAATGCCGTGATCGGGTTCAGACAGGATAATCACCTTGTGACCGTTACCCGAAGCGTCGCTCTTTTCCTTATAGGCCTCAGCCATTTGTAACGTGTTGTCTTTCGACGCGCCATCTACTATCAAGTGTTCTACCCCTTCATAGGTCTGACCATATACGCTGTCAAGTGTTCGCTGCAACACTTTCTCGGCATTATAAGTTATCGTTACTACAGTAAAACGTATCATATATTATAGAGTCTTAACGATTGTAGCTGGATTTCCTGCTACTATACAATTATCCGGAACGTCATGAAACACTACCGAACCTGCAGCAATCTTGACGTTATTACCAATACGGATAGCACCATAGACGATGGCACCAGTGTAGATACTCACATTGTCACCAATTGTGGGACGACCGCCCTTGCCATTACCCAACGTGACCATTTGCAGGCAATAGAAATCACGTCCTATGCTTTCAGCATTCAGGTACGTCGCGTAGTTGTGTTCAAAATGAGCACCAGGACCAATACTCGGACACCAAATGGTCAATGTACGCTCTGGCGGCAGAAGCCATTGGATAGGCGCAGCAAGATACTCCCCTATTCTATAATAGAACAGATTGCGGAACGTACGTTCACGGGTACAGGCCTTGATGAAGTTCAGCACAGTGGGTTTGCCATCCTGTACCTTCGTCAAATCGTCGGCTATCGTCTTTTTCTTGCAAAGGAAAAGAAAGATATGCGGCAACATGCGCAAAGTCGACGCCGAGAGTAATATGGTTTGTGTCAATGGATTCATCCGTTCAGACTTTTGGGGTTCATTCGTAACTGATATTCCTCGATATAGCGATTGGCAACACTCTGTTGAGAGTAACAGCGAGCCACCTTTTTCACACACTCATGGCTTAACTCGTCATCATCAGCCTCAGCCAAAACATAGTGAATGCCCTGAGCCAAATCGTTAGCATCGCAGGGTTGAGCCACATAGCCATTTGACTGATGGTCAATCATCTCAGGAATGCCACCGACACGGAAACTGACACAAGGAACACCACATGCCATTGCTTCCATCAGCGTATTAGGCAGGTTATCCTCCAATGAAGGCAACACAAAGACATCAGCTGCATTATACACGCTGACAATACGTTGCGGATTACTGACATATCCCAATGGATAGGACGGCAACGCCAGCTGTGATGCCACCTCCTCAGCATGTCCGCCAAGAATGGCAACACCGGTATTCTCCCGCATTTCAGGGTGTTGCTGAACCAGTGTTTGGATAGCCTCCACAAAATAGTTCATACCCTTACGAGGGTCCGTCACACGCTGAGAAACAAACAGAATAATGCGACGAACAGGTAATCCTAATGTCTGGCGAGCCTGCTGCTTGTTCTGTGGACAAAACACACGTGAATCAATGGCATTGGGAATACTGACGATACGCTGTCCTGCTAACAACGCACTCTTCTTGGCCTCACCAGCAAGCCACTCACTGCAACAGACAAAAGTAATGCATTGGCCTTGAAGCATTCGAACTTTCTGCCTCCAAACCCGCTTAGCCATACTGCCACCCGGCAGGAGAGGACATTTGGTACATTCCACCTGATATTGTTCACAGCCACGACAATAATGACAGATGGCCGTCGCTGGCCAAATATCGTGCATCGTCCATACCACAGGTTTTCCGCTCTCCAGAATCTTGCGGATATTGTTCAACGACAGCATTCCCTGATTAATCCAATGCAGGTGAATAATGTCGGCCTCCTGAAATTCTGGCAATTTCGTAATGTCAGTGCCACAATTGGCAATATCTATTTCGAACAAGTGTTCGCGTTTAAAATGCAATCGCGTCCATACGACAAAACGTTCCCATAGGAAATTCCATTGCTGGCGCCATGATTGCGGCAAGGCAGAAACCGTCAACTGGTCCGTTTCCTTGTCACGAACCAGCATCTTTGCCTTCACACCATTGTTGTTCAATGCATCCATCAGGCGATGGGCTGCAACTGCTGCCCCACCCGTCCGTTCGCTCGTATTTATTATCAGTACTCGCATACCTTATTATAATATAGGTGCAAAGATAATGTAAATCATGCGAATTACAAAAAGAAAAAGGGTAAAAAATACATGTTATCGCGCACATCACTTGATTTAAATCAAGAACAACGCATTTTTTTGAGAAAAAAGATAGTAAAAACTTGTAGGAATCTAAAAAGTTCGTACCTTTGCATTGTCAAACGAAAGGATGACACTTGACTAAGTGAGGTCAAGATTCTTTAATAGATTGTTTTAGGTTAGTAGTAATATTTATAGTTTTAGGTTTTTAGTTATTGGTAAGAAGAAAGTTTTAAATGTGTTAGGATAACAGTGATCGCTGTGAAGCGCTCATAACTTTCTTTTCTAAGGAAATCGTTTTAATAAAATAATATGCTGCCGCAAGGCAGACCTCCAGTCAAAAGACTGGAATTGTTTCGAATACAAAGGATTTTTAGTTAAACATAGGCTTTTTGAATACCACTGCTCGTCGATGAGTAGTGGTATTTTTTTTGAGTTCAATAAGCGGCGCTTATTGAATGATAAGTGGCTCTTATTGGAAAATAAATGGCACTTATTTTTCAATAAGTGCCACTGCGTAAGCGGAAATACCCTCTTGTCGTCCGGTAAAGCCCAATTTCTCTGTCGTCGTAGCCTTAATAGAGATGGCGTCGACATCGCAACCAATTACTTGCGCCATTGTCTGTTGCATCTGAGGAATATGCGGATTCATCTTTGGCCGTTCGGCACATATCGTTGCATCGATATTCACCAATCGATAACCTTTGGTAGCTATCAGTTCAATGGTTTTCTTCAAGATAATCTTGCTGTCCATGCCGTCTGTTTCCGCTGAAGTATCCGGAAAGTGGTAGCCAATATCTCGCATATTGGCAGCTCCCAGAATAGCATCACAGATAGCATGTATCAATACGTCGGCATCACTGTGGCCCAGCAGGCCCAGTTCGTGTTCCAACTTTATTCCACCCATCCATAGGTCGCGTCCCTTTACTAATTGGTGGACGTCATAACCCATTCCTACTCTTATCATGTTTTCGTTATTGCGTTATTCCGTTATTTCGTTATTACGTAATTCCGATTTATTTTTTGAATAAGTCCTTGATGCCATCCATATCGAAAGCCAGCGTAAAACGCAGTGTCTGGTCCAGAGGATTGCTACGGGCCGTAGAGATGACATAACCCACATCCAGTGAGAATACATTCATGCGGAAACCACCACCGATTGTAAAATACTTACGGTTACCCTTATTCTCCGACTCATGGTGGTAACCGGCACGCAGCGAGAACTGGTCGTGATAGACATACTCTGCACCCACACTCCATTGAATCTCCTCCAATTCCTCCTTGAAGCCGCCCGGTGCATCGCTAAAACTCTTAATCATACCACTGAATGAGCTGACATCGCTGTATTCAGAGATGACACGCTCCTCGTACTCCTCCTTCGTTTCGCCATCATTCTGCTTGGGAACTGTAGGAACCATCAGCTTATTTGCATCGGCAGCAATGGTGAAACGGTTGTATTCATCAACAGGAATCATCAGCGAAGCACCTAACCTGAGATTAGCAGGCAGGAACTGCGAACGGTCGTCACCGAAATAGGTAATCTTCGAACCCATATTCTGGAGTACCAAACCCAAGCCCAATTGGCATTCGCGCTGTCCAATATTGATATAATTATTGTAATAAGCATGAATATCAGCGGCAAAAGCAGAAGCCGGAGAAGCATCCTCCGTGTAGTCGAAACGCAGGTCACTATAAATCCAACGCAGAGCCACACCCAGCGAGAATTTCTCAGTCAACATCAGGGCGGCACCGACGTCAAGCGACATCTCGTAGGGTTTCACCGTCATGGCATTATCCTCGAGCGAAGTCATCACTTCACCCAGCGAGAAATAACGCAACGAACCACTAATCGACGCATTATCACCGATGCGATAATAGCCTGCCACATAAGCCAAGTCGATGTCATTCACCAACTGTCGCAGCCACGGAGTATAGTTCAGTGCAATACCCGCACGACTGATACAGAACGGATACTTAGCAAGGTTCCAGTACTGCGAGTTCACATCAGGATCTGTGGCCGCACCGACATCACCCATACCTGCCGAACGGGCATCAGGAGCGATGGTCTGCGAGATGACAGCATGTTCAACGGGGTTGAACTGGCTCTTGGTATCCTGTGCACGGACAATCAGTCCCAAGAACAGACCAGCTGTCAATAAGATTATCTTTTTTGTTGTCTTCATATTCCTTTATTTATGAGTTATAACTATCAATTTCTTAGCTTTCGAAGCATAGCTGCTGCCGTCACTGGCTATACGCAACCGATAGAGGTAAACACCCGTTTGCAGACGACGTCCGCCATCCACCGTCAGATCCCAGTCTACAGAATAGCTGTTATCTGCAGGAATGCCGTTCTCTGTATACGACCACAGATGACGTCCGGAAATGTCAAACACGTCCAGAATAATATCCATATCACTACCCGTCCTGTCATGCAGGATGCGGAACGATGTCGTTGTCGTGGCTGGATTCTTCGTTGCCTCCACGTCGAAGAACAACGGTTCCAGACCTTTTACGACCTTAAATGTCAGTTCTGCCGTCGACGAATTGTTCAGTATGTCCCAAGCACGGAACAGCAGTTTATGTTCTCCGTACGACAGTTCGGGAATGCTATAGCCTATCGTTCCCGTAGTATAGCTGCCAAAGTCGTACTTGAAATAATCGTTCAACGAATAAGTCTTCGTCATGTCTCCATCAATAATCAGCTCCAGGTCATGACCGATGCCGCTACCTGCTGCATTGATGCCATCCTCGTCGTTCAGCTGAGCCACGAAGTAAGGCGTTGGATTGACGCTACCTCCATTGACAAACGACTCACTATTCAGATAACAATAGATATTAGGTCCCGCTCCATCGTGTGGAAGCGGTCCCGAACCACTCATCTTCACCTGATCGCAAATACCACTGGCCTCCATAGTCTTATCGTTGCTGACGGCATAGAGGTTGATGAGTCCGTTTGCATCGGAATAGCTGATATCCTTAGGAACAGCAAAAGTCAGCGTGAATCGTCCGTCCTTCACCGCATTATTACCATTGAAGAGCACGTTCTGACGGTCGTAGTACACAAAGGGATATTCAGCCTCCGTTGGGTCATTCAACTTACAAACCACCCGTTCGAGCGCATCTCGCACTATCGTCGTCAGCGTGCCATTGAATCCTGTAGCGGGCTGTCCGTCCTCTTCCAGGATATGTCCACTGATGGTTGCTGTCGATCCTGCATTCAGAATCTGCGTCTGACTATCCGTTAAAGGCACATGGTTGATGGAATCAATCCGGATACCCATCGTCGGTGCCGCCAGTCTCATGGCGGGGTCGCCCAACAACGTATATTGCAGTTTGTTCTGCGTGCGATCAGTGGAGTAAACGGGCTTTCCATTCACGTATCCGGTAATGATACCCGTCTCTATCAGTTCGTTCTTTGCACGTCGTACAGCTTCACCGATAGGAAGCAACTGTGCGTTATCGTCCTGACTTAGCACATGACGGGTAAATGCCAGGTTCATCAGTCGGTTCTGAGTCTGATATACCGTACGTGTCGTACCATAGAAAGCCACAGCACCGCCTTTCTTGTTAAAGAATGCCGTTTCACCGATGTTCTCCTCTTGTCCGTCAAAAGGCATGATGTCACAAGAGGCCGTCAACCACAAAGGCAATCGCGGCGACACATTCTCGAAATCGGCCAAACGCAACACATATTCATGCGAGATGGCGTCGGCACGCCCGTGTCCAGCATAATTCATCATCAGCGCACCTTGCTGCATCTGCTGTTTGATGAGTCGCGTCACGTCAGGATAACTGTTTCCCGTCGAAGAACTGACGCGGGTGTAGGCATCCCACATGACACGCTTTACCTGATAAGCCGGATAGAGTTGTTCCACCATCCGTGCGACGCTGTCGGCATCCTGCATGTGGGCATTTTCATTACCATCGTCACCCATAAAACAGAGCAGGTTTTGCCAAGCACCGGCATTATCGTTGTCGACATAGCTTTCTATTTTATCTACCACGCCAGCGGCATCGTCAGCCGTTCGTGCAGAGATACGTCCTACAGCCACGTCAGCCTTTGCCGTCAGCATATTGCCTCCTTCGCCGTCGTCCATCAGACAGAAATAGTCGTCCGTTACATAGCAGTCAGTGGCACTCGACGAGTTCTCACTCTCATAGCAGAGCAGGAAATCGTCAGGTGAATAGCCTTTCCATTCCGCACTGGCCATACGGTTGTCCCATGCGCCATCACCCATCAGCAACAAATAACGCGGCATGTCTGCATCTGTCCCTGCGCGGTCGTAAAGCATCTTCAGATAACGGCGATAGGCATTGGCATCCGGAGTTCCGCTGGAGAACTCGTTGAACAGTTCGTCGGCAGGAACGATAGTAACCCTCAGGCCGTCCTCCTGCTCATGCATTGTCTTCAGACGTTCTGCCTGTGCCTTGAGTTTTTGCGTCGTAGGAATGATAATGACCATATCTGCAAATGCATCGGCATGGTGGTCCTGATTCGTGATGTTATAGACATATTCCGGAACGGGGAATGTAGCAGACAAGTCTGGAGCTGCAGCGGGTTCATTGGCATGTAGGGAAATATAGTCCAATCGCACCGTAGCGCTGCCAGAGAGATTCTTGATAGTCACCTTGTTAGATGTCTGCAGGTTATGAACGGCCTTCATACTCATCGCCTGACGCATCTTTTCATAACTGCCGTGCGCCGTGATTGTGACGGAATCCAGAGGAACATCATTCAGGCTGATAGACACCTTTGCGGCATCGTCCGCCGTCACCACCGTTGTCATCTGTCCTTCAGCGCCTATTCCTTTTGTCGCAATGGTAAAAGTATGGCTTCCGCCTGCTCCTATCGCCGTCGCATCATACAAGTTACGACCTCCATGGAACCAGGCGAAGTCGTCAACCTCATACAAGGAGTTATAGTCGTCCGCCAAAGGATAATACTTTTCCTTGAATTCCGCTTCACTCATAGTCAGCGCAGTACTGTCGTTTTCCGTCAGGAAATAATAGCCATAGTTCGAATACGGATTACGAATACGTTTATGGCTGGCATCCCAAGTGACTGGTCCAATGGCATAGAACAGTTTCCGTCCTCCGACCTCACACGTCGGTACTTCCATCAGATCGTCGGTTTCTGCCAGATAGGTGGCCGTCAGCGTCTCGGGCTGCATTCCACCGCCATAACCATAGATCTTGACCTTATTGATATCCGAGAAACCAGCTTTTTTAATCAAATCAGTGGTTACTTGATAGATACCCGTCGACGGCACACCGATTTTTGCCCATTTGCCCGTTGTCAACACGGAATGGTCAGCATAGCGCTGCGTTGCAGCCCTTTTACCTCTGACCACTGACTTCTGACCCCTAACATCCAGCATAAAACTTACTAGTTTCTGGAATCGGCCATCACGGAATACCAGCGGAATAAACGAAACTGTCAATTCTCCCTGTTTCCTATCTACGCTAATGACCTGCGATACCTCAGGCATGGCGGGCAGAGACTTCGACATAATCTTTTCACAGCGTTCGATGTCGGCCTCACTCATCGGAATAAATTCTGGATAGACAATGGAGACAGTATAGACGGAGTCGGCATAGTCTGGACCCAGCGGCACATGATGGGTGAATACCGGCAACAACGAATCAATCCTGACCTGCTCGGCAGTCAGGTTGAAAAACCGTTGCTGTGCTTTGGCCGTCAGGCTCATCAGCAACAATCCTATACCTATTATATATATATAGCGTCTCACTTACAATTGAATTCCAATACTTTTCTTTCTTCCAGCCACCCTTCCAGATGGTCGTTGATATGAACAGGACCGACGCCCACAGGAGTTCCTGTATATAGCAGGTCACCGGTTTTCAGTGTGAAGAACTGCGAGATATAAGCTATCAGCTCGTCAATCTTATAGAGCATATCGCTCGCACAGCCTTCCTGCACTGTCGTCCCATTGATGTCGAGATGGAAGTGCAACGCCTGCACATCCAGGAATTTTTCTTTCGGCACCCACTCGCCAATCACCGCCGACCCGTCGAAACCTTTGCAGATTTCCCAGGGATGCCCCTCTTTGCGGGCCTCACGCTGCCAGTCACGTGCCGTAAAGTCAATACCCACAGTGACAGCGTCATAATAACGGTGGGCGAAGCGCTCGGGAATGCTCTTGCCCAGCCTGCAGATGCGTACTACCAGCTCTGTCTCATAATCCACCTGCTCGCTCCAGTCGGGGATGAAGAACGGCTTATGGTCCTTCAGCAACGCGGAGTCTGCTTTAGTGAAAATAACAGGCCTCTCTGGTTTATATAACGCGCCATCCAGCTCTTTATTGTGCTGGATATAATTCATTCCTACAGCAAATATCTTCATATTTCTCTAATTTTTGGTGCAAAGATACAAAAATATTGTGTATCTTTGCAGCGAAAATGAAGAAAATAACGTTTATCATCCTCCTGTTGGTGGCAGTACTGACCGTTTCTGCACAGCCACAGGGCGACCCACGAAGCATCTCTTTGATGGGTATTCCCATCGAGGGACCTATCGACTCGCTGCGACAGACGCTTGCAGAAGCCCAGTTTGCAGAATGGGGACAGTCCGACGATGGCGAGGACTATTATTTCCGCGGCAATTTCTATGGTTTCCGCTCGAAATTGATGATCAGCGTGGCTCCTGAGACGAAATTCGCCACATCGGCCTACATCACCATCGGTCCTTATAGCACGCAGAAAATGTTAGACAAGAACCTGCAGTATTTCCTTTACAAATTAGAGAAAGATCACGGAAAATTCACACAGCGTGACGACAGCTGGTTCTACATCGACGACTTCGGCAGCATCAAACTCTCTATCATCGACAATGACAACGGTTCCCACGACATCCGCGTGCTGTATCTCGGTTCCACCCCTTATTATAAGGATGCTCTCTCCATGGGACTGCGTGGCGATGTTCAGGAGGTCGTGACGGAGAATGCCGTCGCCGAAGACCAGTTCATGCACTTCCACGGAAATGGCCAGATAGAGAATCTCGACCTCATCGACCGCGAATATAACCGCTATGGTTATCTGCTTCGGGCACGGATGAAGGAACAGGAAGGTTTCAGCTCAATTACCTATGCCTACGACGACAGCTACCGCCTCGTCAAACGTACGCTGACCAACGAAGAGGCTGGCATCAGCTATGTCAACGACTACACATACAACGACCAGGACGAGGTGTTGACGCAGAATCAGAAAGTGTTCGACAAAAGCGGCGAGTGCATCATGACCATCAATATGCGCAACAACTACATCACACGCGACGACAACGGCAATTGGACTAGCAACTCGCTCAGTCTGACCTATTGGGAAAAAGGTTCGAAGACTCAGAATACTACCGTCCTACAACGGCGGACACTTGCCTATTGGGAGTGACGTAATGTCGTAATAACGTAATAACGAAAAAATGGCACAGGGACAGATACAGGAACAGCGGCTCACGCAGCAACAGAAACTGACGCAGAGCATTACGCAGCAACAGTTGTTGCAGGCGCAACTCACTGAGTTGCCCATTACCCAACTGCTGGAACGTATCAAGACCGAGATGGACGACAACCCTGCGTTGGAACTCTCCCCAGAAGAAAATCCAGATAATCTAGACCCTCTAGAAAATCTAGATTCCCCCAAAAACGACAGCGACGACTACGAACAGGAGGAGCGCCAGTCTGCCCTGGATGCTGCCTTGGAGTCTATTGGTCGTGACGACGAGGACCTGCCGGTTTATCAGGGCGGCCAATCTAATCAGGAGGATCGCGAGGAAATGGTCTATGGCCAGACGGAGTCGTTTATGGATCAGCTGAACGAACAGATGAACATGGCCAACATCACCGAACGCCAGCGCGACATCATGGAATACCTCATTGGTTCGCTGGACGACGACGGGCTGCTGCGTAAGTCACTGGACAACATTAGCGACGAACTGGCCATCTATCATCATCTCGACGCTACGACGCACGAAATAGAACAAGTACTACTGTTATTGCAGGAGTTCGATCCTGCCGGTATCGGAGCACGTTCGCTGCAGGAATGTCTGTTGCTGCAGATTCAGCGGCGCGACCCGTCCCGTCTAAGAGATCTCATGGAGAAAACCATCAGCGAATATTTTGAGCTTTTCACCAAGAAACATTGGCAACGACTGCAACAAGTGCTGAAACTGAGTGACCTGCAGGCAGAGACGCTCATTGCCGAACTACGTAAGCTGAATCCGAAACCCGGTTCCTCCATCAGCGAGACCGTCGGACGTTCCCTGCAACAGATTACTCCAGATTTCATCATCGATACCCACGACGACGGCACGGTGACCTTCTCACTGAATGCTGCCGAAGTGCCGGAACTATGCGTCTCGCCGTCGTTCACTGATACCCTGCGCGACTATCAGGACAACAAGGAACACCTCAGTCGCCAGATGACGGAGGCTTTGGTGTATACGAAGAAGAAGGTCGAAGCCGCCCAAGGTTTCATCGATGCCATCCAGGTGCGTCGCCACACGCTGACCGTTACCATGCGAGCCATCATCCAATGGCAGCACCGTTTCTTCGAGGATGGCGACGAGGCCTCGTTGCGCCCGATGATACTGAAAGACATTGCCGAACGTACGGGACTGGACATCAGCACCATCTCGCGCGTCAGCAATTCGAAATACGCCCAGACGCGCTGGGGAACTTTCCCCCTGCGCCATTTTTTCAGCGACGGTTATACGACGGCCGATGGTGAGGAACTCTCGACGCGTGAAATCAAAGCCGCCCTTCAAGAACTCATCGAAGCGGAAGACAAACGCAAACCCCTGAGCGACGAGACACTCAAAGACCTGCTGGCCGAGAAAGGCTATCCCATAGCTCGCCGTACCGTATCGAAATATCGCGAACAACTGGGCATCCCAGTAGCAAGACTTAGAAAATGAAACGAGAAAAGGAAATCATCTTGGTTGCTCGCATCATGAGCATGGTGTTCACGCCATTCTACCTACCCATCGTAGGACTGGTGGTACTCTTCGTGTTCAGCTATCTCAGCATGTTCTCCTGGCCCTACAAACTTCAGGTACTACTGCTGACCTATCTGTTCACCATCCTCCTCCCCACCCTGCTCATCCACCTCTACCGCCGTTATCAGGGCTGGAACCTCATCGAACTGGGGCACCGCGAACGACGCATGGTGCCGTACGTCATCTCCATCATTTGCTATTTCACCTGCATCTATGTGATGGAACGTCTACACATGCCCCATTTCATGGGGTCTATCGTGGTGGCAGCCTTGACATTGCAGATTGTCTGTGCACTCATCAACGTCTGGTGGAAGATTTCCACCCACACTGCAGCCATCGGAGGCGTGGGCGGAGCACTCTTTGCCTTTGCCTACTATTTGGGATTCAATCCTGTATGGTGGCTTTGTCTGGTATTCATCGTAGGCGGAATTGTCGGCACCAGCCGTATGATTCTGCGCCAACATACGCTGGCTCAGGTGATTGTCGGATTCTGGACGGGTTTCTTCAGCGCCGCCATAGCGATACTTTTCCTTTAAAACATCGTAATAACGGAATAACGGAATACCGTAATAACGAAAAAAGAACAACAATATGACCCCACTAGTAAGCATTATCATGGGCAGCACTTCTGACCTGCCCATTATGGAAAAAGCCTGTAAGCAACTCAACGACTTACAGATTCCATTTGAAGTCAACGCACTCTCGGCACATCGCACACCCGAAGCTGTAGAGGAGTTTGCCCGTGGCGCCAAAGAGCGCGGACTGAAAGTCATCATCGCTGCTGCTGGCATGGCCGCAGCACTGCCTGGCGTCATTGCCGCCTCAACGACACTGCCTGTCATCGGTGTACCCATTAAGGGGATGCTTGACGGATTGGATGCCATGCTCTCGATTATCCAGATGCCTCCGGGCATTCCTGTAGCTACCGTTGGCGTGAATGCCGCACAGAATGCAGCCATCCTCGCTGTCGAAATGCTGGCACTGACCGACGATGCCATTGCCCAGCGACTAGCCGACTACAAAAGCGGCCTCAAGGCCAAGATTGAAAAGGCAAATAAGGACTTAGCAGAAGTGAAGTATGAGTACAAGACGAATTAGTACGGTTTGTCACGTAGG
>JBGUIA010000102.1:0-53219 GCA_045112595.1 Prevotella sp.
AGTCGGCGCTTGAAGAAATTCCACGTACTCATCCTATCCCAGCGGTCATCATACGCATATCCGATGACGAAGCCCGACAGCACAAAGAAGAAATCCACCGCCAGATAGCCGTGATTGATCGGCTGGTCAGGACTCCCTTCATAATACGTTTCAAACAGGTGATAGGCTACTACCAGCACGGCAGCCACTCCGCGCAGTCCGTCAAGGATTTCATAGCGCGGTTTCGAGGCAAGATAGACATCTTTTCTTTCCATATATATTCAAATCATTTTAGCCATTGCCAGCGGTTAGCCCAGTCGGCCATGATCTCATCGCGAACGATGCGCTGCGTCTGTGCACCAGCGCAGTTGTTCCAATAGTCAGCAGGCGCATAGCTGTCTGTCCACCACTGCGGGCCAACCTTATAATCGGTATCTTTCGGTGCAACATCCCATGTGTTCTCAACAGTTATCTGACCTGTGATAGGTGCAAAGCCATCGCGCAAACGACGGTGACGAAACGAGTCCTTCGAGGTCGAACATCTCCGAGTACATCAGCAGATGCGTCACCGACTGGTTGTCGTCAGGATCAGTACCACCGATATCGGTAGAAATTAATACGCGAGGTTTGGTTACAGACTTTTGCTGTGCATTGATAGTCAGCGACAGCATGACCAATAGTAGAGTAGATAGTAATTTCATCTTTACATACTCTCCTTCAGTATCTCTGTGATGTCCTCCTTGGTCAGATTCAGGTAGCCTGCGGGATAGACGACGGTGGTTTCGGTGATGCCTGCAATCATCTCGTTGGTGGCACCCAGTTCACTGATAGTCAGCGGCAGGCCAATCTCCAGCATCCATAATTTCAGGGCTTCGAGACCCTTTTGGGCTATCTGCTCGTCGGTCAGTCCTTCGGCATTGATGTTCCATACATTCTTGGCAAAGCGTACGAACTTTGGTAGACCATTCTTCATGGCGCGGCGATAGTAAGCCATTGAGACGGAGGCCAGTGCATAGCCGTGAGGAGCATGCGTCCAAGCACCTACGCTGTGACCGATCATGTGTACCATCCAGTCCTGCGCCTTGCCCTTGCCTACGAGGGTGTTCAGTGCCCAGGTGGCTGTCCACATGATATTGGAGCGTGCCTCGTAGTCTTGTGGATTCTTCACGGCGATGCGACTGCTGGTAATGACGGAACGCATCAAACCCTCAGAGAGGTAGTCGCTGGTGTTGTCGTCGGAGTCAGAGAAATACTGCTCCATGATGTGGTTCATGATGTCGTAGATGCCCGCCTTCATCTGGTTCTCAGGCACTGTCATCGTGAACTTCGGGTTCAGAATAGAGAACTTCGGCATCAGGCGACTGTCGAACACATGGCCCACCTTGAAGTTATGCTCTGCATCGGTAATCACTGTACCTGCATTCATCTCCGAGCCCGTGCCAGCCATCGTCAGTATACATGCCACGGGCAACAGCTTCTGGTCGGCAGCGGGATTCTGCTGTTTCAGCCAGAACTGATCCCAGTAGTCGCCTTCATAATAGACTGACGCTGCCACAGCCTTGGAGTAGTCGCACACGCTACCACCGCCCAGAGCCAGAATCAGGTCAATCTCATTCTCGCGAGCAATCTTCACGCCCTCGTTCAGTTTCTCCAACGTAGGATTGGTCATCACACCCGGGTTCTCTACGATGGTCTTACCAGCCTCTTTCAGAATGGCTATCACCTGGTCGTAGATACCGTTACGCTTCACACTGCCGCTGCCATAGTTCAGCAGCACCACGGGACCATAGTTCTTCAACTCGTCTTTGAGAAAGTTCAAAGACTCATCACCAAAATACAGCTTGGTGGGATTGTAGTAAGAAAAGTTGCCTAACATATTTATATTCTTTTGATTGTTTACGCTGTTAATCTGTATGTATTCGGAGTCATACCTGTGCGCGACTTGAAGAGACGCGAGAAGTGTTGCGGATATTCGAAGCCGAGCTGGTAGGCGATCTCGCTGACGGGCAGACGGGTCTCGATGAGCAGCTGCTTGGAACGCTCGATGACGGCATCCTGAATGTAGCGCTGGGCGGTGGTGCCGCTCTCCTTGCTGATGAGGTCGCCGAAATAGTTAGGCGAGAGACAGGCCTTGTCGGCGAAGTAAGCCACAGTGGGCAGACCGTGACGTTCTGGATGGCCATTGAGGAAATAGTCCTTTAGCTGTTGTTGGAAGGCCAAAAACACCTCGCTGTTTACCTTATGTCGTGTGATAAACTGCCGGTCGTAGTAGCGCAGGCAGTAGTCGAGCATCAGGGCAATAGTGTCTGTGATGAGAGTCTGAGAGTGTTTGTCGATGGCGTGTTGCATCTCCGTCTCGATCTGATCCATCAGTGCCATGATGACCGTGCGCTCCGCCTGCGACAGATGCAGCGACTCGTGATCACCGTAATCGAAAAACGAGTAGTCCTTGATTTTCTTGCCCAGCGGCGTGCCGTATAGCAGGTCGGGATGGAACAGCAGTCCGCGTGATGGCGGCATGGGCAGGTCCTTGTTCCATTCAACGGTAAATACCTCGCCTGGGGCATGCGTCACGATGGTCCCCTCCTGATAGTCGTACTTCTCACGGCCATAACGAGCCGAGCAGCCCGCGCCCTGCTTCAGGAAGATGCCATAGAGTTTGTAGCGCAGCATCGCGCCGTTCAGCCACTCTGGACTCTCCTTGATGTCAATCACCGTCACCAACGGGTGCAGCGTCTCCACACCGTACCATTTGTTATAGCCGTCGACACTATCGACCTCATAGATTTTGGATTTCATCCGACCTTTTTTCGCCATGGCAGAGCTAATGCAAGCATTGCTCTGCTCATCTGGCTTATCAAAAACGTTCTGTTTCATGCTGCGAAGATACGAAATTAATCCGAAACTTGTGCGATTATTCGCAATTTACTTGAGATTTTCGCGGAAAAAGGCTTCCATTTTGTCGTAAGGAATGCGATTATTCTTGTCGTCATAGAGGTCGGTGTGGACGGCATCGGGGATAATCATCAGTTCCTTATTGCCGACAGTTATGCTTTTGCCGTCTGGATTCTTGCCCGTCATCTTTTCGAAAGCGTACTCAGAGAAGTAGCGGCTGTGGGCCTTCTCGCCGTGGATTAGCAGGACGGGCGACTCAATCTCGTGCGCCCAGGCCAGCAGGGGCTGGTTGAGGAACGACTGACAGCCGATGACGTTCCAGCCGTCTGTGGAGTTGCCGCTGCGCTCGTGGTAGCCGCGCGGGGTCTTGTAGTAGTCGTAGTAGTCCTTCACAAAGAAAGGCGCATCGTCGGGTAGCGGATCAACCACACCACCTGCACGCTTGTAGGTACCTGCCTTGTAGTCTTCGGTGCGCTGCTGGGCGATGGCCTTACGCTGCTCCATGCGAGCCTCTTTTGAATCGCTGCTGCCAAAGTAGCCTTCCACGGCAACCTTAGACATGTCGTACATTGTCGATGCAACAGTAGCCTTGATTCTTGGGTCGATGGCGGCAGCATTCACAGCCATTCCACCAAAGCCGCAGATGCCGATGATGCCAATGCGTTCAGCATCCACATTCTCCTGATTGCTCAGGAAATCGACGGCAGCGAGGAAGTCCTCTGTATTGATGTCGGGCGAGGCCATGCGTCGTGGCTCACCACCGCTTTCGCCAGTAAACGAGGGGTCGAAGGCGATAGTCAGGAATCCGCGCTCGGCCATGTGCTGGGCATAGATACCGCTCGTCTGCTCCTTCACGGCTCCGAAGGGACCGCTGCAAGCGATGGCCGGGAATTTCTTGTCTCCTTGTTTTCCTGTCTCCTTGTCTTCTTTCGGAATGTACATGTCGGCAGCGAGTTCGATGCCATAGCGGTTCTTGAACGTGACCTTCTTGTGGTCCACCTTGTCGCTCTTGGGGAACGTCTTGTCCCACTCCTGAGTCAATGTCAGCGTTGTATTCATATCTTCGTTTGTAGTTTGTTTGTTCGTGCAGGCCGTGAGCGTCAAGCCCATCAGCATTGCGGCAAATATTGACTTTCTCATAATATCACCTTTTTACCATTCTTAATATATATACCCTTCGAAGGATTTGCAACTTTCTGTCCGTTCAGCGAATAGTAAACGCCATCCTGTTTTCCGGTGCTGCGAACACTATTGACAGCAGTAGTGTTGCTGAGCGACAGCGTGACGCTGATGTTGCTCTCGCCAGCCTTGAGGAACGTGCGAAGCTCGCTTTCCGACAAGCCGTCAATCTTGCCCAAACGGGTGTAGCTCCACGAGTTCGTGCCGTAGAAGATGCAGATATTCGAACCGCTGTAAAGGATGACGTCGCCAGGCTGCGCATTAATCTGCTCATTGCTTGTGGGCAGCGAGAAGCCCAGCGCTCCCCAAATCTCAAAGCCTCCGCTGCTGTTCAGCGTCACAGTGACAGGAGCCTGCTGCAATTTCTCAACAAGTGTCTTTGTTGCTTGATTATCGACGAGTGTCACAGCCTGTGCCTGTCCGTCGATAGTGATATACATCTTATTCATTGTAGTTTGTTTTTCTGCAAAGTTCAGCGTTGGCAACCAGTTCTGAATCAACGAAGCACGGTTGCTATGATTGCTGGCGTTAATCCACAACGCATCGCCCATCCAAGTGACGTTCTTCACCAGTCGTTCTGCATCGGCTACCACACCGCTGATGCCGCTGCTGTGACTCGACACAATCAGCGCCACGTGTTTGCCTGCCATCTGCGCACCGTAATTAAACAGGTACGTCTGCATGATGGCCGCCATCTGGCTCCACCACAGCGGCGTGACGATGATGATGTTCTCATATGGTGTGAGGTCGGTGATGCTCACAGGGTCGATAGCCGGATAACTCGCTGCATCGTTGGGAGCAGCCTTGATGGCGTTTAGTAGCGCCGTACCGATGGCATAGTTGTTTGCCTCGTATTTCTGCGTTTTATCCGCAGGTTCAATCCGCATCACGTCAGCCTGTATCTGGCTCGTCAGAGAGGTCACTATCTCATTACAATTGTTCGTGTAACTGTAGTACACCACCAGCGTCTTGCCTGCCTCCTGTACGGTGGCGGCCTTCACTTCGTCATCCTTTGAACAGGCGGTCAGCAGCATTGCTGCAAGTAACATAAAGATCTGTTTCATTTTCATTCAGTTTTGAAATCCGCTGCAAAGATACGGACTATTTTCCATCCGCCGCCTACCCGAATCTTGGAAAGAATTACCCAAATTACGGAATCTTACAGGATGTATAATGCTATTGTAGCACAGGCTTCGGCATCGGCCCATTACGCACCATGACCACTCCAATAGAGCAGATTCCAAATACCATCTTCTGAGAGTACTCCGCGTTTGAGGTCTGGGGGAAGATTCCCTGCTTCATCAGCAGCATAGTCCTGTTTCCACAATTCACTGCCATAGTATTTGCTGAGTTCGGCAACATCCTCTTTGATAGCCTTCAGTGAATCAGCAGACCCATCCTTGATGGCAGCCAAGGCATTATTGAAGCGTTGCTCCATCCACTTGATTCGCTCAATTTGCAAAAGATCACAAATCGGATCCTCTCTGATAATCTTTGGTGCAGACTTGCCAGCCAGCACCAATACCTTGACCTTTGGTCGAGCCTGCTCATGCTCGGCAGAGTCGATACGAGCATCACTCTGCTCTCGCTTACTCGCAGCCTTAATTCCATTGCGGTAGATATGTAGCTGGCGAGAACGGACTACTGCTGTCAGTTCTGGGTCATCCTGCATAGCTATCCATAGAGAATGATATATGCCATCCTCTTCGAATAGCTTGCGTCGCAGGTGCGAACACATATTTGTGGTGTCAATCGTCATCATAGCCTTGCCTTTAGTTCAGCCTTAACCTTTTCCAAATCGCCACAAGACAGTATCGGCATGAGGCTTTCTATTTCCTCGATGCTTTTGTCCCACCACCTGAACTGAAGCAATAACTCTATCAGTTCGTCATCGAAGCGCTTCCTGACGACTCGACAGGGATTCCCAACAGCAATAGAATAAGGAGGAATATCCTTTGCCACCACCGAGTTTGTTCCGATAATAGCTCCATCGCCAATATGGACTCCTGGCATCACAGTAACATTCTGCCCTATCCAGACATCATTGCCAATTATGGTATCTCCTTTAAGCGGTAACTCATCTTTGACTGGTGCAATAGCACTTCCCCAGTCACCGCCCATGATATAGAACGGATAAGTGGTAGCGCAGTCCATCCTGTGATTGGCACCGTTCATGACAAACTCCACACCTTTGGCAATGGCACAGAACTTACCGATAATCAGTTTGTCACCAATAAAGTCGTAGAAATGCGTGACGTGCTTCTCAAACTGGTCAGCACCATCCACATCATCATAGTAGGTGTAATCGCCGATGATGATACGCGGATTCTTCACCACATTCTTGATGAAGCATAGTCTTGGGAGGTTCGGATTAGGGAATACCTCGTTTGGGTTGGGTCTTTGATTTACCATCGCTATTTTTCCTAAAATATGTTGCAAATATACTCGTTTTCACTGAATTATGACTATCTTTGTACCAAGTTTTAACAAAAGTTGAAATATTAGGATTTGAGTAGCATAGTCCTCTTTATATTCCTGCTGAGCATCGGTGCGAGTTTCATCCAGCGCACCACGGGCTTCGGCTTCGGCATCTTCATCATGACGATGCTGCCGTTCCTTATGCCCACGTATGGCGAGGCAACAACACTCTCAGGACTACTGGCTATCACAACTTCTGCAGCTATCGTATGGCGGTTAAGAAGCTACGTCACTTGGCAACGGCTATGGCCGATTCTGCTGACGTTCATCATCGTCTCGACCATTGCCATCTTTGCCCTGACACGTATCGAAGACCATATCCTGCAGCGAATCCTTGGCGTGGCACTCATCCTGATTAGTATCTATTTCATGCTGTTTAGCCAGCGCATAAAACTGCCGACAACGAAAAACGTTCAGGTAGGCGCAGGAACATTGAGCGGATTGATGGGCGGTTTCTTCGGTATGCAAGGCCCGCCAGCCGTGCTTTACTTCATCCAGAGTGAGCCGACAAAGGAGCACTATATGGCAATGGCGCAGACCTATTTCCTGATTGGCAATGTGATGATGACTGGTGTGAGAGCCTATAACGGCTTTTTCACGACTACTGTAGCCTTTGATTATCTCTATGGCCTCGGTGGTGTCATCATCGGCACGATGTTGGGTGCCTATGTCTTCAAACATATCCCCAATCGTATCTTCCGCTACATCGTCTATGCCTATATCTGCATCAGTGGATTCATCATACTAATGACAAATTAGCATTTCCACATCTGAAGGACTGTAATTGTTCACCCATCACGCCTTTCATTACCTCAAACACATTATCACCTGTGCAATGGCTGGTGTAGAACTTCGTATTAAGATAATTGGTTTTCAACCTTAGGGCCAATGCTATCAGTTCTTCCTCTGGTTCCATACCATCCAGCAGGTGGAAGCCACCTACAACGGTATGTACGGGCCAGGGACAGGCTGCAAGGATGTTCTCCAGACCACTATGAGCGCAGCCTGTAAATAGCAGGCCATCGACATACAGGGCCAATTCATGACGGAAATCGTCGTGGATATAGTTCCCGTTGGAATCCTGAACATAGAGATTCTGATTCCCCTTGGGCATGGGATGATTCTGAGGGATATGAGCAATCACATGGATATCTTCTTCTATCTCACAGGTTTGCTCTATCAAGATAAGTCTGTTTTCGTCTATCTCCGGCCACTCCGTGGTAATGCTATGCAGATTACCTCGTTTGGAAAAGAACATTCCGCTCATAGCATCAGGTGAGACAATGACTTGAGCCTGTCGATTATGCTCCAAGAAGTATTGTAAGCCTCCTGCATGATCACTATGTCCGTGAGAAATGAAAACATAGTCAACATCACAGAGATCTATGTCCAACAGCTCTGCGTTTCGTATAAATACATCACTCGCTCCTGTATCAAGCAGAATCTTGTGTCGCTCCGTTTGCAGAAAGATAGACAGGCCATGCTCAGTTATGAGAGAGCTATCTTTACTTCTATTATCTGATAATACTGTCCATTTCATAGTAACTCTATATTACTTCAGTTCTAAGGAGCTTTTCGGCCAACGGCACATACCAGTCACGGACTTCCTCTGCCGTCGGCGTATGACCGCCGGGGAAGTGGAACGAGCGATTGTAGTGCTGCAAAAAGAGCGGCTCAAAATGCGCCAGCGTGTCCTGTTCGCCGAACAAGCCCCAGATACGGTCTTGGAAGTCGGGATGGCAATTGTCAAACTGGATAGCCTCCATTTCGTCAAACTCCTCAATCAAGGCTTCATCGATGACGAAGTTCTGGTTGCCGTCCTTTCGTGGCGACTTGTACTGATGCTCGCCGATGCGTTGCTTCAGGAACTCCGTCATTCTGAAGTGCGGATTGCCCAGCAAGGCCGGAATGCACGTGACCGGAGCCACCATCTGAGCATAGAACGCCCCACAGCTGTTGCCTATCAGGAGGTCTGGTTTCTCAGCCTCTATCAACCCGCGGATGAATCTGAGCGTCTCCTTCGGGTGCATCGGTAAATCAGGGGTTATCACTTCCACACGACCCTCAAAAGCCTCGCGCAAAGCCACCGCCGGTATGCACTGGCCACTGGCATAGAATCCATGAAGAAACAATATCTTTTTCATACTCAATAGGGCCAGTTCAATGCTTCTGTCATTTCAGTTCCTTTGCTGGCCAGCCATAGTCTTGATACATGGTGGCAGTGAGACCGTGGTCGCGAACGAATGCCCGCAACACATCGTGCCTGAGCCTCTCATGCTCATCGCCATCGCTATGGTGGATTTGGAAGGTTTCGAAATATTCTCCGAAGATGCGCTTGGCACTGGGCAGGAAACGGGAGCCATCCTCAACCTGTTCGAAGTCGGATACATAGAAGTTTTCACCCTTCTGGCAGACGTGCATCAGGCCAGGATGGCTACCGCCAGAGACGCATTTCAGCGTGTCGCCTTCCTGTTTGTAGTTGTACACCCAGAAATCGCCCCAGATGCGGATGTCTGTGGAATCGCTGTCATCGACGGCCACCTCTTGATAGACGGGTACGCTGTATTCGCCTGGTGCATACTGGCTGGCAATCTGTTCTGCCAGATAGCGTTCGACCGCTGCGTAGTAATCTTTCGCTTCGAAGGCCACCTCATTACTTGCTTCGTCGCCCTCAGCAGGAACGACTGCTTGTTTGTTTCCACATGCTGCCATTATTAAGGCAGCTAAAGCGAATAATACTTTTTTCATTTCACGCAAATGCTTAATATTTGTTGCAAATTTAGTCATTTAAGGCGAAATATGAATAATAATGCGTAAATTTGTGCCGGAATTTGATATTATTTAGGAAATGAAGAAGATTTTTACCCTCCTTCTGGCTACCCTCGGGCTGAACACAGCTTGCAGCCAGAATTTTGAAAACATGGAAGTGAAGGAGTTTGCCGAACTGATTGCGGATTCCATTGCGTGCCACACTCAGACCTTTAGGTCAGAGAACGTGGTAATCCTCGACGTGCGTAAAGCCGATGAATTTGCTGAAGGGCATATCAAGGGAGCCGTTCTTATCGACCAGTTCCAAAGCGACTTCGTGGAGCAGGCCAAGGCAAAGCTGCCCAAGGATAAGATTATCGCTGTCTATTGCCGTAGCGGTCGCCGCTCAGCTAATGCTGCTGGTATACTGGCTGACGTCGGCTATAAGTGCGTGAACCTCAAAGGTGGCATCCTTGCGTGGAAAGAGGCGAATATGCCAGTGATTAAAGAAGAATAGACTATATTAACGATTAATCTGAACTAATAGTTTAGGATTTATGGTACAGCAAATTGAAATAACACTAAAGCCCAAGTCAAGAGGCTTTCACTTGGTGACGAGCGAGATAGTGAGCCAGTTGCCAAAGCTGCCGAAGACGGGCATCGTGAACATCTTCACGAAGCATACTAGTTGCGGACTGAGCATCAACGAGAACTGCGACCCTGATGTCCGTGTGGACATGGAAACTATCTTCAACCGCTTGGTTCCTGAGAACCGTCCTGAGTACGAACATACATTGGAGGGTGCTGACGATATGCCTGCCCACGCCAAATCGACATTGAGCGGTGTCAGCATCACCATCCCCATCACCGATGGCCGCTTGAACCTTGGCACCTGGCAAGGCATCTACTTCTGTGAGTTTCGCAACTACGGCGGCTCCAGAGAATTGGTAGTAACTATTATTGGAGAGTAATAATCCGATAAAACAAAAGAAGGTAATTATATGGTTAACTACGGACTTAAGGATAAAGTAGCTCTAATTACAGGAGCGAATAACCCGCAGGGGATTGGGGCAACAACAGCATTTGCTTTTGCTCGGGAAGGGGCAAAGTTGGTCTTGATATACAAGAGAATTCACAGACAGTTTGACCAATCGAAGACTGACCAAAACGGCACGGACAGGTATTTCGAGGCAAACTCAGGGAATGCCGATCGTGTTGAAAGCAGGCTAAAGGAAATGAATGCCGACTATATGATTCTGGAAAGTGACATTTCCAATGAAGATACCGTAAAGGAAATCTATTCGAAAGTCCTTGAACGATACGGAAAAGTCGATATTCTGGTCAACAATGCGGCCGATGGTGACATGGACGGCATCGACACCATAGAGAAAATTACGCAGAATGTGATTGATGACACTTTTGCGGTCAATGTCCGTGGAAGTATCCTGATGACAAGGGAGATGATTACTCATCGCGGTGATTATGGACGCATCATCAACATCTCAACCGATGCATCACAGGTTTTTGCCGGACAGATAGCCTACGGAGCAAGTAAGGCTACACTTGAAGCACTTACCCGCAGTATAGCCTTAGAGGTGGCAAAGTACGGCATTACCGTCAATTGTGTTGCGCCAGGTCCGACTCAGACGGGATGGATTGACACCGATTTGGAACAGTCTGTTCTTCCTGTTATTCCTATGGGCAAACTGATCCATCCGGAAGATATTGCAGAAACAATTCTGTTTCTGGCAAGTGAGCAGGCGAGAATGCTAACGGGTCAAGTCATTAAAGTATCTGGTGGACATGCTCTATGAATCGTTTGTGTTCTCATCATGATTCTAACATAAAAGCATAAAACAATCGATTGAAGATATGAAATTATTAGATTTAGTAAAGCAGAGGTATAGCTGTAGGAGCTATCAGGAGAA
This sequence comes from Prevotella sp., assembly GCA_045112595.1. Taxonomy (GTDB): domain Bacteria; phylum Bacteroidota; class Bacteroidia; order Bacteroidales; family Bacteroidaceae; genus Prevotella. The sequence continues at coordinate 11,208 of JBGUIA010000102.1, forward strand.
TAGTGTGGAACAGGAGAAGTTGGACTACGTGATGGAGTGCGTCCGTTTTGCGCCGTCTGCGGTAAACAAACAGCCGTGGATGTTCCGTGTGGTCAAGAACGAGACCGACAAGACAAAGCTGCAGGAATGTTACAACCGCGAATGGTTCGCGACTGCTCCGATGTACATCATCTGCTCCATCCTGCACGACGAGGAGTGGGTACGCTCGGATGGCAAACATCATGGCGACATCGATATTGCCATTGCCGTGGAGCACTTGTGTCTGGCAGCTACGGAGCAGGGACTTGCAACCTGCTGGGTTTGCAACTTCGATGCTGAGAAGTGTAAGAAACTATTTGGCTTGTCTGAGAACGAGGAACCTGCCGTTTTGATTCCCATCGGTTATGCAGCCGACGAGCCGAAGGAAAAGAAACGTAAGGAGATTGATGAAATCTGCAAATAATATGGCAAAGCGAGAATACATACAGGCCAACAAGGATTGGCCAGGCATCCCCGGTGGCTCGACACTGATTTTTGAAATTGAACTTTTAGCTATCGCATGAGTATGACAGAGAAAGAAAAGATGTTGGCGGGCGAGATTTATTCCGCCGTTGACCCGCAGCTGATTGAAGAGCTGACAGAAGTGAAGGAGATAATCCACGACTATAACCTGTTGCGCCCGTCGGAGAAGCAGAAGGCAAGGGAGATTCTGAAAGGTCTCTTGGGACACATCGCCGACGAAGAGATATTGATTATCCAGCCCTTCTACTGCGACTATGGCAAGCAAATCAGTGTGGGCAAGCGGTTCTTTGCCAACTTCAACTTCACCGTGCTCGACGAAGCACTTGTCACCATCGGCGACGACTGCTTCATTGGCCCAAACGTCAGCATATACACGGCCTGCCATAGTACAGATCCCGTGGAGCGCAACAGCCGTAGAGAGTGGGCAGAGCCTGTCCGCATTGGAAATAATGTGTGGATTGGCGGCAGCGTCACCATCCTGCCTGGTGTGACTATTGGTGACAACGTTACTATCGGTGCTGGTAGCGTCGTGACGAAAGATATTCCTTCGAACTCCATTGCAGTGGGCAACCCCTGCAAAGTTATAAAGACTCTATGAAAAGGAATGTATTGAACCTGCGTACGCCTATTGAGGCCCAGGAATTCCCAGACTTTGCGTAATTGGTCTTCAAAGCTCTCCATTTCACAAATACTATTAAAAACTCTGGCAAAGGTACGTAAAAATGGACTTTTTTTCGTACTTTTGCACCAAAACTTAACATAAGTTGAATTTTGTCGCGACTCAGCCAATCATGCGAGCATGTTGGCTGGTACAGTAAATTGATATATGAAGAAGATTTTATTATTCTCTATTGCTGCTATGATGTTTGTAGCTTGTGGCAATAAAACAGGGAAGACAGTAAGTGATACAGACTCTTTGGCTGTTGATTCCATTAACGTCCCTGTTATTGATAAACACCCGGAAGTCACGGGAAGCAAGGATAGTGCGGAGGTTGATTTACTCAACATTGACGAGATGCCGAAGACCACTGTGCGTCAGCCTGATGCTCATTTCCAACATGCCGTCGATGTCCCCATTACCCAGATTGCCTCTGCCGAAAAAGCCTATATCGCCCCTGGCGACGTAAGCAAGGTCATCGTCGAGGGGTGTCCTGACGGGCGCAATATGTGGACATATATCATTGACCCATATAAGGGTACTGCCAAGCAGTTGCCTTCTACTGAGGGTGTGGTCACCCTCGAATGGGAGAAAAAGGAAATCATTGCTTCCTCCTATGGCTACGATGATGATGGACGGTATTCTGTCAAGAAGGCATATTCCTTAGAAGGAAAATTCCTCCGCACAGTCGGCAACAAGGAAAGAGAATGATTATTTATTTCGGGGCATAAGGGTTTCGCAAATCGGTTGCAAAGGTATGGCAAATAAATATGACGGTATACGTGTTTGATGGAACGATGGACGGGCTGCTGACAGCGGTGTTCGACGCATTCGCGCTGAAGGAGCAACCAGAGCAGTTGCTGGCGGAAGGCGACGCGCTGCCGTTGTTTTGCGACCATACCTATCATGTGACGTCAGACGAAGAAAAGGCACGACGGGTGTGGGCAGGACTGGAGAAGAAACTGTCGCGCGAGGCTCTGCGACTGATATCGGTCAGTTGGCTGTCGGAACTGCGGGAACTGAACACGCCGCTATTCCTATATATATGTAAGGTGTTCCGTCAGGGCGATATATCACGAAACTTCGCTGATGCCGATGTGCTCGCTGTGACGAACATTGCCCGTCGCGTGCTGCACGAACAACTGAGGATGAAGCAATTCATCCGCTTCCAGAAGGCGAAGGACGGCACGTATTTGGGCGTCGTCTCGCCAGACCATAACGTGTTGCCCATCATCACCGACCACTTCCAGGATCGCTTCAACGACCAGCCGTGGCTGATATATGATGCGAAGAGGCATTATGGGTATTATTATAGCCTCACCCCCGGCCCCTCTCCAAAGGGCGAGGGGAGTAATATGCCGATACGTGTGACATTCGAGGACGAGGCTACTGTGCCCTTCGACCTGAGGAACGGCAAGATGGATGCCGACGTGCTGAGCGACAACGACCAACTGTTCCAGGACCTCTGGCGCACGTACTTCAAGGCCATCTGTATCAAGGAGCGCATGAACCCCCGCAAGCAGTTGCAGGACATGCCGCGTCGCTATTGGAAATACATGACGGAAAAGAACTAAGATATGACACAGAAATACGCATTATTCTTCGACATCGACGGCACGCTAGTGAGTTTCCAGACGCACGAGATTCCCACATCGACCATCCTCGCGCTGACGCAGGCCAAGGCCAATGGTTCGCGGGTGTATATCGCTACGGGCCGTCCACCACTCATCATCACCAATCTGGGGGCGATTGAGCACCTCATCGACGGCTACATCACCACCAACGGCGCGCTGTGCTATGTGGGCGACGAGATGGTCACATGCCAGCCCATTCCCAAGGACGACGTGATGACCTGCGTGGAGGACTGTCAGGAGAAAGGCAACAGCCTCATCATCGTAGGCCGTAAGGACGTGGCGGTCATTGACCCCAAAGGCGACGTCGACCGCATCTTCCGTCAGATGCTCGCCGTAAAGAACCTCGACAAAGCCTCGCCGTTGGACGTCGTGCTCCAGCAAGACATCCTCCAGTTGACACCCTTCTTTCCTGCCGACTACGAGCCCGTGCTGATGGCCCGCATGCCACAGTGCGTCTCGGGCCGCTGGCATCCGGAGTTTACTGACATCACCGCCAACGGTGCCGACAAGGGCAAGGGCATTCTGGCAATGGCTCGCCACGAAGGTTTCGACCCCAGTCGCACGATGGCCTTTGGCGACGGCGGCAACGACACCTCAATGATTCTCCAGGCCGGCATCGGCGTGGCGATGGGCAACGCCATCGACGCCCTCAAGCAACAGGCCGACTACGTCACCACCTCCGTTGACGACGACGGCATCCTCAACGCCCTCAGACACTTTAACGTAATATAATGATCAATTAACGACGACAATATGAAAACTAAAACCTTACTGGCCACAATGCTTGCGGCCGTTTTCTGCGCTCAGTTGACAGCGCAGCCGTTCCAACGCGAGAGCTTCCCTGAGGGGTCGTACTCTCCAGTGACTAACATCAACCGTAGCGGCTATCCGCGTGTGCTCAGCGACGGCAGCGTGATGTTCCGCGTGCAGGCTCCGCAGGCCCAGCAGGTACAGATAGACCTGTGGGGCACGAAGTATGACATGACGAAAGGCGAAGGCGGCGCATGGACGGTGACCACCAAACCGCAGGTGCCTGGGTTCCATTACTATTTCCTCGTGGTCGATGGCGTATCGGCGGCCGACCCTGCCAGCCAGTCGTTCTTTGGATGCAGCCGATGGTCGAGCGCCATAGAGATCAAGGAGGCGGCATGCGATGATTTCGAGGTGCAGGATGTGCCACATGGCGAGGTACGCACGGTCTATTATTACTCCAAGGTCGACGAGGCTTGGCGTCCGCTGATGGTCTATACGCCTGCGGGCTACAACGAGAACCAGCAGGCGTATCCCGTGGTTTATATCCAGCACGGCGGTGGCGAGGACCATCGCGGATGGATGGAACAGGGTCGCACGGCGCAGATCATGGACAACCTGATTGCTGCCGGCAAGGCCGTGCCGATGATTGTGGTCAGCAGTAACAGCAATGTACAGTCGCGCAATGGCGGCTTCGGCGGCGGCTACAGCTGGCAGGGTATGCAGACCTTCCGCTCGGAGATGATTGACAATATCATCCCGTTTGTCGAGAAGACCTACCGCGTCAGGAAAGACCGCAAGAGCCGTGCGATGTGCGGCCTGTCGATGGGTGGCGGACAGTCGTTCTACATCGGTCTGCGCGACCCGGAGGTGTTTGCCAACGTTGGCGTCTTCTCTACGGGTATGTTCGGCGGCATTCGCGGAGCCTCGAACTTCGATTTGGAGAAGGAAGTGCCAGGCATGATGACCGATACCAAGACGTTTAACAAGCAGTTCGACGTGTTCTTCGTGAGCTGCGGCGAACAGGACCCTCGCATTGAATACACCCGCAACATCGTCCGCAAGATGCGCGACGGTGGTGTCGAGGTGCGCTTCAACTCCTATCCCGGCGACCACGAATGGCAGGTGTGGCGCAAGTCGCTGCACGAGTTCGCACAGTATCTGTTTAAATAAGCGACAAACGGTAAGATATGATACGATTGGAGAAATACCGGGTTTGGTTATTATTAGCCGTCCTGACCATTTTCGGAACGGCCAGCTTCGCCTCATGTTCTTCCAATGAGGATAACGCTACAGAGCAGCGCAAAATATCAACTATTGCTGATATGGTTTGGGCTTTCTGTCAGGCCAATCCAGGCGGATTCACACTTGACATCCGCACGATGACGGTGCCGACGGAAGGAATAGCCGTCAGTTATGCAGCTACTCAGAACAGCCATTCGCGTGACCGACTCCACAAGGTGGTAAGCCATGCCTTGCAGCACGACGGCTATGTAGGCGGTTGGTACAATAGTGAGGATGGCTTTTATTACTTCGATAGTACGAAGCTATTCCCAGAGAACGACCTGAAAGGTGCTATCCAGTTCGGAAAGGAAAACGGCCAATCCTCCGTTTTCATCCTGTCAACATCTACAGACATTCCCATCGATGGCAAAGTAGCGGAGATTCTGGATCGAGGAACTATCCTCTTTGGTACTACAGGCGACTACCGTCCGTTATCGTTCTACGAGGCTGACGGGACTTATTGGGGCTTTGGTATTGAGGTTGCAAAGGAGATTGCTTCACGATTAGGCGTAGCACCAGAGTTCAGAAAGACCTCATGGCCTACGCTGACAGCCGATGTGTTAGCGGAGCCTCAGTTGTTCGACCTCGCTATTGGCGGCATCACCATCACCGATGCCCGACGTGAGACCATGCTCATGAGCGACGGTTATCTGGCAAACGGCAAGACCATCCTTTGCCGTGCTTCGGATGCAGGCCGCTACCAGTCGTTGGCCGACATCGACAAGCCCGAAGTCCGTGTGATGGTGAATCCTGGCGGACTGAACGAGAAGTTTGCCAACGAGAACCTGACGCACGCCACCATCATCGTCCACCAGAAGAACGAAGAAATACCAACACTTATTGCCGAGGGCAAGGCCGACATAATGATCACGGAGATTACAGAGGCTCCCTATTATGTGCAGACCGACTCCAGGCTTGCAGCCCCACTGTTGAACAAGCCTTTCAATCACGGTGAGATTGGTGTGCTTATGCAGAAAGGGCTGGAGGATTTGTTGCAGATGGTGAACAATATCATCCGTCAGATGAAGTCAGATGGCTCACTTCGTAAACTACACGAAAAGTATGGACTTGTATATGCCTACTAATAATACTGCATTATTGGGCTAAGCTGTACTTATTTCTTTTTCTTTTTTGGTTTTGGTTCCGGCAGGGCCTTGCACGTTTCGCTGACGAGTTGTGAGACATAGTCGCGATCATCGACGTCGGCAATGTAAAAATAGTCCTTGGCGCCGTCGTAGGGCGGACGCATATCGACGACACGCAACAGCGGTCGGACGGCATCCGTGGGCTTCAGATAGAAACAGTCGTCGCAGATGAGTCCGAAGATTTTTCCGTCACAGTAGATGCCGTAGTCGCCGAACATCTTCTTTGTCATAATCTCGCCCGCACCACTGCACTGGTCGGCGATGTACTGTACAAAATCGGTATTGCTTGCCATAGTTCTTATTTGATAGCGATGATGATACGGCGGTAGGCGACGAGGTGGAAGGGACCGTCGTCGTGGACCTCGCAGATGAGGTGGATGGTGTCGCCCTTCGTGTCGGCGGGAATGCGGATGGTGGCTATCGACTGGTCCGTCTGGTCAATCGTCACCTTCGTTGTGCCAATCTCCGGCTGCTGCCACCAAAGGAAACGGAGGCCGTCGCCGTCAGGGTCGAAGGATTTCGAAGCGTCGAGACTGAGGGGGATCATTGTCCCTTTCTCGACTTGCTGCGGGACGGTGATGGTGATTGTGTCGTTGGACAATACAATATAAGGATTCAGATTGCCGCGGCCCTCAGCGGCCCATTGCATACGGGCACAAAAGTCGTTGAGCTCGTCGGGATAGAAGCGACGTTTGTAGCCCACGGAGATGCTGCGCACAGGTTCCTGCCAGGAGGTCCAGGCCGTGGTGAGCGAGTCGGCACAGAGACCGCGCTCGTGGTAGCCTGCCCAACCGCATTGATGCGGGTCCTCGGGGTCGTTCAGTCCGTGGGGCATCACGTAGAGGAAGCTCGGCGTGTCGCCCTCCACGCCCCACTTGTAGTTGGGATATTCCTTGCCCAGCGCACCGTGGCCCTGAATGAGCTGCTGATGCTGAGCCCAGTGTTGCTTGCCCAGTTCGCACTGCTCCTGCCAAGCACCCTCATCCCAGATGAACTGCAGGTCATCCTGAAAGTCCTTTCTCAACCACATGTGAGAACTGTAGGCGCGGTCCATGCGCATATTGTATTGCATATCCTGGTCGGTGATGGTGAAGAGGCGGAATTTGTGGACGAAGTTTCGGACTTCGTCATCACTCCGCGTCTGCTTCACCCGCCAGATGGCCTGCGCCAGTGTGTTGGCTCCGCCCCAGGCCGCGACGTATATCGGGCGTGGATCGTCTTCATCAGCCAAACGAATCAGCATTTCGCTACCAGGCGAGTCGTTGCGCTCGCCGATGGACTTGATGCCGCCATACATACTACCCATAACGGCACGACTCGTGATGTACTCAGCACTCGGCCAGTAGCCTAGTTCCTGCTGGCCGTTCTCCTTCTTTAGTGAATGGTGCTTCTTCTGACCAGAGCGTCGCATCAGATTAGGCACGTCTTTGGCATAGGCAGTAATCACACGAAACAGATACTGCTGCCACTCCTTCGGATACGGGTCGCAGTTCCAGCCTACGCTCGTGATAAGCGCCTCGATCTCGAAACAATCGGCATAGGCCATCAGCCTCACCATCGACTCCATGTCGTCTGGCTCCACGTCGGCTGGCGCAATGTCCGTACATACCACTAATCGTGGCTTCAAATCATTCTTCGCTGCCCACACCGTCAACGGCATCAGGAGCAGCATACATAATATTGCTTTCTTCATCATCATTTCAAGCTGTTTATCCAATTAGCGATGTCGCTGAGGACTTCGGGCGAGACGGTTTCCTCTATCTCGGAGTACTCGGTGACGAGACCCGTCGTGCAATGCTGGAAGAGGTGGTTCAGGCCAGGGTATTCCTTGATGAGATGCTGCTTCGACTTCGGCAACAGACGCTCGATGGCCGTGAGGTTCTGCGATGAGATGACCTGACGGTCACGGTCGCCATTGAGGGCGAAGACGGGGCAGCGCGTCGCAGCGATGTCGGTAGAGGGGTCGTAGTCGATGAACCATTTCAGCCAAGGCATTTGCTGAACGGCTTCCTGCTGGCGGTATTTCTCGACGGTCATGTCGGCAGGCATTCCCGATAGCGACAGGATGCGATTGCCCTGCGCCGCCAACAGCGTGTCTCCCTTGACACCAGGCCCCGCCAGCGAGACGATGAAATCGGGGTACCCTTCCACGCTGTTGTCCCTTCCCTTCTTGCCACCGAGCATAAAGGCGATGAGTCCGCCCTCGCTGTGACCGAGGATGCCGACCTTGGAGAACTGTTTCGTGTTGCGCAGATATTCCAGACCTGCCGCAGCGTCGCGGGCGAAGTCCTCAGAGGTGGCGTTCTTCACCTCGCCGCCCACAGAGGCACCTGTAGCGCGGTCGTCATAACGCAGTGTGGCGATGCCGTGACGCGCCAAATAGTCAGCAATGACGAGGAAGGGCTTGTGCTGCATCAGTTCCTCGTCGCGGTTCTGTTGACCGCTGCCCGTAACCATCAGAACGACGGTGGGCTTCTGCTTAGCGTTTTTATCGTAACCCACGGGCCACGTCAGCGTGCCTACCAACGTGGCAAAGTCGGTGGCATTGGGGAACATCACTTCCTCCGTCGCGTAAGGAAAAGGTTCCTTGGGCGTTTGCGGACGCTTCACCTCTGGCACTCCCCTGGTCAGCACCAGGGGCAGCGACATACCGTTCTGCGTGAATGTGCCGTCGAGCGTGTCGTCCTTGAGCCGTGCGCGGTAAGTCATGCCAATCTGCTCCACCTTCAAGGCCAGCGAGTCGTCACTCAGGTATTCCTTATAGGCGGGAATGCCTTTTGCGCCTTGGTCGGGGCTGTCGAACAATGCTGTCACGTAGCCGTCGCCTTGTTCCAAGTGGAGTACCAACGTCAGCGACGCGGCGCCTACTTTCAACTTGCCCGACCACGAACCGAGCAGGGCGGTGGTGGGATTAACCTGCGACCAACCTGTCACTGCAACGAGGGCGAGGAGAATGGCGATGGAATATTTCTTCATAATAATAAATTGAGTACTTGACGATAGGCCTCGACCTTTTTGTCGAAGGACAAAGGGTAGGCACGAGAGGAGGAAGGGAGGCGATAGAGGAGAAGAGCCTCACCCCCTGCCCCTCTCCGAATGGCGAGGGGAGTTGTTACAAAGGTGTTGACCTTGGGGATCGTTGGGATGCCGAGCGAGGCGCAGATGGTTTCTGTGGCCTTCTCGCCTGTGGTGACGATGGCGCGAAGATGAGGAAGTTGCCGGAGCAAGGCAGGGATGTCGGTAGGCTCCACCACCTCGAGGAATTTGTCGGAGGCGTTGTCCTGCAGGCGACGAATAGCCGTAGAAGTGTCGAAGAACGCGAGGCCTTTTTCTTGGCAGAACGCAATTATCTCATCAATCTTGAAACGCTTGGCCTCGAGATCCACAAAGTGGTTCTTGTCGCCAAAGAATATCTGTCCCTCGATGCGCCAGTGGTCATTGATGAAATTCGGATAATAGAAGTCCATACACCATCGCTTGCGCTGTGGCGGAAAACTGCCTAAAAACAGCACCTTCGCATTCTCAGGTAGGAAGGGATGCAGAGGGTGGTACTCTACCCCACCCTTGCTGCGGGCGATATTCTCTGTGTTCAAACAGGTATTCATCATTACCCATTCTCAATACTCCAGTATCAGCGACTGGCGGGGACGGAGCTGGAGGTCGGTGGAGAGGTCGTAATAACGGCCAGTGAGGATGTCTTTCACACGGGTGGCCTTCCCGATGACCTCAGCGTAGCGCTTCACCTCCATCGTGGCAGGACGAGTGGTGCCGTTGAGGATGGTGAGTGCCGTACGGCCATTGTATTGACGGGCAATGACGTAGATGCCGTTGAAGGGGATAAACTGCGTCATCTTGCCTTTGGTAATTACCTCGTTGCCTTTGCGCCAGTGGAGCAGACGACTGGTCCACTGCCACATCTGCTGCTGGGCCTGTGTACGTCCCTCGCGGGTGAAAGCATTGTTCTGGTCGCTAGGGAATCCACCTGGGAAGTCCTTGCGCACGTTGCCGTCGGTCACCTCCTTCGTACCATTCATCATGATTTCCGTACCATAATACATCTGAGGAATACGACGAACGGTCATCAGCAGTGCCAGTGCCTGTTTCAGCATCAGCGAGTCGCGACCATTGCCCAGGAAGCGGTCGGTGTCGTGATTGTCTATGAAGGCCATCACGTGGTCAGGGTCTTCATAGAGATAGTCGTAGACAAACGAGTTATACAGGCGGTTCAGCCCCTGCCACCACGCATCGGTTTCCTCATTCTTTGCTTGCGACAGCTTTTCGAAGAACGAGAAGTCCATAACGGTCTTCAGATACGAGTTGTCCTTTGACAGCTTCGAGTCCTTCTGCCACGCGGCGGTATAGGCAGGCTCCGTAACCCACGTCTCACCAACGGTGTTGAAGTTGGGGTATTCCTCGTCCAATTCTTTCATCCAACGTGCCATACCCTTGGCATCAGCGTACGGGTAGGTGTCCATACGAATGCCGTCGATGCCAATGGTTTCTATCCACCACTTGGAGTTCTGGATAAGATAGGTCATCACATGCGGATTGCGCTGGTTCAGGTCGGGCATGGTGGGTACAAACCAACCATCCACAGTCTCGCGCAGGTCAACCTGCGAAGCGTAGGGATCCTTGACCGGCGTCAGCTTATAGCTGGTCTGTTGGAAACTCGTGCCTGTCGGGTTACTCGTTCCCTGCGATTCCTTCAGCCATTCGGGCAGGTTGAGCCAGTCCTTCATCGGCATGTCCTGCGTCCAGGGATGCTCGAAACCAGAGTGATTGAAAATCATGTCCATCACCACCTTCAGTCCTTTTGCATGAGCCTCATCGCAGAGTCGGCGATAGTCCTCGTTCGTGCCGAATCGTGGGTCAACACGATAGTAGTCCGTCGTGGCATAGCCGTGATAGGTGGAATAGCCGCGTTCGTCGTCCGGCGAGTCGTTCTCCAGCACGGGTGTCAACCACAGCGCCGTCACGCCCAGTTCGTTGAAATAATCCAGATGTTCGCGAATACCGTTCAGGTCGCCACCATGACGCAACGAGGGCTGCGTACGGTCTTCCTTATACGTTCGCATTCCCGCCACCTGCGGATTATGCCCTGCACCCTGTGCAAAACGGTCGGGCATGAGCATGTAGAGCACGTCGGCATTGGTAAATCCCATGCGCTTCGAACCAGCCATCTCACGCTGCTTCAACAGATAGTTGATTGTTAGCTGTTGGCCTTTGGCTTTTGGCTTTTGGCTGTTCGTTGTTAGCTTAAGCGTCAGCGTACCCGGCTGTGCGTCGCGCAGGTTCAGATACACCAATAGGTAGTTGGGCGACTCTAGTCTTACAATGCTGTCGATGACCACTCCAGGATAATCCGTCGTTACATCTTTTACACTGGCAATGTTCTTGCCATACACCATCAACTGCAACGAGGGATTCTTCATGCCCACATACCAGTCGGTGGGATCCACGCGGTCGACTGTCACTTTTACTTTTGCTCCATTCATCATCATTACATTGGCCATCAGGATGGCGGTTAACAATAATAGTTTTCTCATATCGATTTAAGTTTAATCATTATTTCATAGAATTCCGCGGCGAAGTTACGAAATATTTTTCATTCCGCATAGAAATATGCGTGAGATTCTTTGTGTTTTCAAAAAAATTGTGTATATTTGCAGCACTATAATAACTAAAACAAGCAAGAGAATGAAAAAACTATTCGTAATGGCTGCCCTCTGCTTAGTGAGTATGGCAGCAACGGCCCAGCAGAATCTGAACTGGGGACAGGGACCGCAGGTGGCTTCACCTGATGTGCATGCAGACAATTCCGTGACGTTTAATTTGATTGCGCCAGAGGCTCAAAAAGTGCAGATTACCGGCGACATGTTGCCTCCAAACAAGGTGGAGTACCAAGGCAACACCTACGACATGCCGGGCGTGGTAGACCTTGTGAAGGACGACAAGGGTGTGTGGAGCTATACCACCGCACCGCTGAAACCCGAGCTCTATACCTATAATATGATTGTGGACGGTGTGAAGATTATCGACCCGCTGAATGTCTATAACATCCGTGACATCAATAATCTGTTCAGCGTGCTGCTCATTGGTGGCGACGTACGGACGGATTTGTATAAAGTAAATAAGGTGGCCCACGGAACGGTGAGTAAGGTGTGGTACGAGAGTCCCACGGCCAACCTGACGCGTCGCCTGACGGTATATACTCCTGCAGGCTATGAGACCAGCGGCAAGCACTATCCCGTGCTCTACCTGTTACACGGCATCGGTGGCGACGAGAATGCCTGGAGCGAGCTCGGTCGTGCTGCCCAGATTCTGGACAACCTCATCGCACAGGGCAAAGCCGAACCGATGCTGGTTGTCATGACCAACGGCAACATCTCGCAGGAGGCTTGCCCGGGCGAGACCAGCGAGGGTTTCCGCGTTCCCACCATGATGCTGCCGAAAACGATGGAGGGAAGCTTCGAGACAGCGTTCCCCGACGTGGTGAAATTCATCGAGAAGACCTATCGTGTCAAGCAGGACAAGGCCCACCGCGCCATTGCCGGTCTGTCGATGGGTGGTTTCCACAGCCTCTTCATTTCCATCAACAATCCTGACCTCTTCGGCTACATCGGCCTGTTCTCTGCCGCCGTCGACCAGCAGCAGCCCGACCCGAACGGTCATCCGGAAATCTATGCCGATCGAGACAAGAAGATTGACGGTCTGTTTGCCAAGAATCCCAACCTCTTCTGGATTGGCATCGGCAAAACCGACTTCCTCATCAAGAACAACAACGACCTCCGCGCCTACCTCGACTCGAAGAAACACAAGTACACTTATCTCGAGACCGACGGCGGTCACATCTGGCGCAACTGGCGCATCTATCTTTCCGAATTCACCCCGCTATTATTCAAGTAAAGTCTTATGAAGAAATCCGCATTATTTATTGTAGCAGCGGCCGCAGTGATGGTCGGCTGTACATCTGCTGACAAGGTGGCCCAAAAGACCATCGACCAGCAGGAAGTGATTAGTAAATTGTCGCTCGAGGACAAGGCGCACTTTGTCATTGGTTCTGGAATGGAAGGCTTCAGCGGTGACAATGCCGTGATTGGCGCTACAAAGAATCTCGTGCCTGGTGCCGCAGGTACCACCTATCCGCTCGACTCGCTGGGCATTCCCGCCGTGGTATTGGCCGACGGTCCTGCCGGACTGCGTATCGATGCTACCCGTGAGGGTGATTCCGCTACGTATTATTGCACGCATTTCCCCATTGGCACGCTGCTCGCATCAACGTGGAACACGAAGTTAGTAGAAGAAGTGGGGCAGGCTATCGGCGAAGAAGTGAAGGAGTATGGTGCCGACGTACTGCTGGCTCCCGCGCTGAACATCATGCGTAACCCGCTGTGCGGCCGTAACTTCGAGTACTACAGTGAGGATCCTGTCGTAGCAGGTAAGACCGCTGGCGCCTATATCAAAGGCGTGCAGAAGAACGACGTGGGTACGAGCATCAAGCATTTCGCCGCCAACAACCAAGAGACGAACCGCATGAATACCGATGCGCGCATTTCGCAGCGAGCCCTGCGCGAAATTTACCTGAAGGGTTTCGAGATTGCCATCAAGGAGAGCAAGCCGTGGACGGTGATGACGTCATACAACTACATCAACGGCACGTATGCCAGCGAAAGCAAGGACCTCGTCGAGACCATCCTGCGCGATGAGTGGGGCTACGAGGGCACCGTGATGACCGACTGGTTTGGCGGCAAGGATGGTGCCAAGCAGATGTGGGCAGGCAACGACATGCTACAGCCGGGTAAGGCCGAGCAGTTCGACAGCATCGTGGCAGGTGTGAAGAGTGGTAAACTGGCCGAGGCAGACCTTGACCGTAACGTTGCTCGCATCCTGAACCTCGTGGAGAAGAGTCCACGTTTCCAAGGCTACAAGTACTCGAACAAGCCTGACCTCAAGGCTCATGCTGCCGTGACGCGCCAGAGTGCCGCCGAGGGTATGGTGCTGATGAAGAACGAGACATTGGTAATGAAAAATGATCAATTGACTCCGCCGCTGCCGTTCGCCGAGAACGTGAAGAACGTGGCCCTCTATGGTAATACCTCTTACGATTTCATTGCCGGCGGTACAGGATCAGGTAACGTCAATCACGCCTATGTCGTATCGTTGCTTGACGGTCTGAAGAATGGGGGATATAGCGTGAGCGAGGAACTGAAGACCGCCTACGAGTCATACCTCGCCGACGCCAAGAAGAAGGCTGAGGCCGCCCTTGAAGAGCAGGCCAAGAAGGATCCGAAGAACGCCATGCTCGTGAAGTTCCTGCCCCAGCCGCTGCCCGCAGAGAAGCTCTTCACCCCCGACGAACTAGCGAAGCAAGCTGAAGCTTCAGATATCGCCGTCATCACACTAGGGCGTTTGTCAGGCGAGTTCCTTGACCGCAAGGTGGCCGACTTCAACCTGAGCGACTCTGAGCGCCAGCTGCTCCAGCAAGTATGCGACGTTTATCATAAGGCCGGTAAGCAGGTCGTCGTGCTGCTGAACATCGGCGGCGTCATCGAGACGGCCTCGTGGAAAGACCTGCCCGATGCCATCCTCTGCGCTTGGCAGGCTGGACAAGAGGGCGGCAACAGCGTTGTCGACGTGCTCAGTGGCAAGCAATCTCCCAGTGGCAAGTTTACGATGACTTGGCCCATCAAGTTCACCGACGCCTATTCATCTAAGAACTTCCCCATCGACGAAGACCCACGCATCGACATGCTCAACCAGGGCAAGAAGGGCAACGTCCGCAACGTCGACTATACCGAATATGAGGAGGACGTCTATGTTGGCTATCGTTACTTCGACTCGTTCGACGTTCCCGTCTCTTATCCCTTCGGCTATGGTCTGAGCTACACAACTTTCGAGTATAGCGATGCCAAGATTGAACAGAAGAACGACATCTACGACGTGACTGTCACCATTAAGAACACAGGTGACCGCGAAGGCAAAGAGGTCGTAGAACTTTACGTTACTGCTCCCGACTCGAAGGCTGCCAACAAGCCTGCCAAGGAGTTGAAGGCTTTCGCCAAGACAAAGAGTCTGAAGCCTGGCGAGAACGAGACCCTTACGTTGAGCATCACCGCCGACCAGCTGGCCTCTTTCGACGAGACAGCCTCTGCATGGGTTGTCGCCGAGGGTGAATACCAGTTCCTCGTCGCCGCCTCTGCTGCTGACGTCAAGGCCACTCTCACGGCTCCCGTCAAGAACCAGCAGGTGAAGGCTCACGACGTGCTGAAACCCCAAACAAAGATGAATCTGTTGAAAAGGTAAAAAAGTAAAAAGGTAAAAGCATTTATGAAGAAAGAATTATTATCAACGGTTTGGGGTTGGGGAAAAGGTGTTTTACCTTTTTACCTTTTAACCCTTTTACCTTTATCTGCATCCGCCCAGAAGCTCACGGCTGGCAACATTGACGAAATCGTCAAAGCCATGACGCTAGAGGAGAAGTGCCACTTCGTATTAGGAACCGGCATGCACTATAATGACGATGACAAGTTCCCTGGTACGGCGGGCAGCACGTTCGGCGTGGAGCGACTGGGTATCCCCGAGACCTATTGTGCCGACTCACAACAGGGTCTGCGCATGAATGCCAAGCGGACATGGGATCATCGTGACTATTATCCTACTGATTTCGTAGCTTCACCGACACTGGCTTCGACATGGGACCGCGAGGCTGCTTTCAAGATTGGACAGGGCATCGGCAACGAGGTGCGAGAATTCGGACTCGACTGGATTCTCTCTCCGGCGATGAATCTGATTCGTAATCCGTTGTGCGGACGTAACCACGAGTACTACTCGGAGGATCCGTATCTCTCGGGCACCATCGCTGCAGGCTATGTGCGTGGTGTGCAGAGCGAGGGCACGGCGGCTTGTCCCAAGCATTTCGTGGCAAACAACCAAGAGACGAACCGCAATAACAACATTTCGCAGGTGTCACAGCGTGCCCTGCGCGAGATATACCTGAAGGCCTTCGAGATTATGGTGAAGGAGAGCGACCCGTGGACCATCATGACGTCGTATAACAAGCTGAACGGGCCGTATGCTGTGCAGAACTACGAACTGCTGACCACGATTGTTCGCGACGAGTGGGGTTGGAAGGGGATGTACGTCAGTGACTGGAATGCCGGTGACGATGCCGTAGCCGCTATGCTGGCTGGCAACGACATGCTGCAACCCGGACAGCCGAAGCAGTACGACGCCATTCTGGCCGCTGCCAAGAGCGGCGCGCTGCCGATGGAGGTGCTCGACGCCAACGTCAAGCGCATATTGGAATATGTCGTCAAGACGAACAGCTTCAAGGGCTATAAATATAACAACGAGCCAAACCTGAAGGCGCACGCACAAGTGGTCCGCGAGGTTGGTGCCGATGGTATCGTGCTGCTGAAGAATAGCGGCATCTTGCCTCTGACGGGTAAGCGCGTGGCATTGTTCGGATGTACATCGTACGACTGGATTTCGGGCGGTTCCGGATTCGGCGGCACCAGCGTTGGTCACTACACCGTATCGTTGGTTGAGGGTATGCGCTGCGCTGGTTACGAAGTGTACAAGCCGCTGATTGCTACCTACACGCAGCACCTTGCTGCTGAGGAAAAGCGACTGTTCCCTGACGGTCGTCCACCATTCTCACTGCTGCCTCCAGCCCGCGCTGACGAGAAGCAGTTTACGGCTGACGAACTCAATGCTGCCATCGAGGGTAGTGATGTTGCCATTATCTCTTTAGGTCGTAAGAGTGGTGAGGCTGCCGACCGCAGCGAGGCCGACTTCTATCTGAAGGAGGGTGAGAAACAGCTCATCATGGCTGTCAGCGAAGCGTATCACGCCAAAGGCAAGAAGGTCGTGGTATTGCTCGACATCTGCTCGCCCATCGACGTGGCTTCGTGGCAGGATCAGGTGGATGCCCTCGTCTGCACCTGGCAAGGCGGTCAGGAGAGCGGTTTCGCTGTTGCCGACGTGCTCAGCGGCCGTGTGAATCCCAGCGGCAAACTGCCGATGACCTTCCAAATAAAATACGGTGATGCCTATGCCGACAAGAACTTCCCCGCCAACGTCGATGACAAGACTCTTGGCGCCATGTTCATGTGGGGCTACGACAAGGACAAGGCTCCTAAGGAGCGTAAGCCTGAGGCTAATATCGACTTCACCAACTACGAGGAGGATATCTATGTAGGCTATCGGTACTTTGACTCGTTCAGCAAGCCCGTGGCCTATCCCTTCGGCTATGGACTCAGCTACACCACCTTCGCCTACGAGAACATGAGCGTCACGGAGGCTGACGGTGTTTATACCGTAAAGGTAGACGTGAAGAATACCGGCCATCGTTCCGGTCGTAACGTTGTGGAACTCTTCGTAGCAGCTCCCAACAGCAAGAAGCTGAACAAGCCCGAAAAGGAATTGCGCAACTATGCTAAAACCAGTCTGCTGGGAACCGGACAGACAGAGACCATTACGATGACGGTAAAGGCTGAAGACCTCGCCTCGTTCAACGAGAAAGCGTCTGCTTGGAAAACCGACGCTGGTGTCTATACCTTCCTGATTTGTTCTTCTGCTAACGACGTCGAGGCAACAGCCACCGCAAAGGTAAAGGCCTGGACTAAGAAGGTGAACAATGTGATGAAACCCAATGTGAAACTTAACTTACTAAAAAGATGAAAAAGACTATCATAACTTTGGCGCTCGCAGCCGTTTGCTGTCTGGGGGCCTCGGCACAGGAGAAACTCTTCAATAGTGCCAGCGTACAATCACCCGTTGTCAACCCTGACGGCACTGTGACGTTTAATATCTTCGCACCCAAGGCCATCAAGGTCGAGGTGACTGGCGACTTTCTGCCCACACATCAGATTGATGTGCCGGGCTATGGCAAATACGATGCGCCAGGCGTAGCGGAACTCGTAGAAGGCAAAAACGGCGTGTGGAGTTACACGAGCGACAAGCTGGCTCCTGAGATGTACAGCTATACCTTCAATATTGATGGTATGACAGGCGTGAAAGATCCAGCCAACATCTATGTGAACCGCGACATCGTGTCGTTTACCAACATCTTCATCGTCAGCAAGGAGAAGGGCGATAAGGGTGACCTGTATAAGGTGAACGAGGTGCCTCACGGCAATCTCTCAAAAGTCTGGTATCCCAGTCCCACGCTGAAGATGCAGCGTCGTATGACCATCTATACGCCCCCTGGCTACAATAAGGGTGGCAAGTATCCCGTGATGTATCTGCTTCACGGTTCTGGTGGCGACGAGAATGCCTGGAGTGAACTCGGTCGTGCCGCACAGATTCTAGACAACCTCATCGCTACCGGCAAGGCCAAGCCTATGATTGTAGTAATGCCAAATGGTAATCCCAACTGTCAGGCTGCACCTGGTGAGTGGTCGTTCGGTATGTACACACCTGGCTTCCGTGACGGAGGCACAGGTCCCACGACTCCTGCTGTTGCTACCATTCCAGAAAGTTTTATGGACATTGTGAACTACGTCGACGCCAATTATCGCACTATCAAGAAGCGTGAGGGCCGTGCCATATGCGGGCTCTCCATGGGTGGTGGTCATACCTTCCACGTAAGTTTGCTCTATCCCGACAAGTTCGACTATTATGGTCTCTTCTCTGCAGGTCTGCACTTGGCCAAAGGTGGTTACCAGGATTCGTTTGCCGAGCAGATCAAGGCTAATCCCGAGTTCGCTCAGCAGAGTGCACGTCTCTTCGGCAGCAAGCCCAAGCTCTACTGGATGGGCATGGGTAACACCGACTTCCTTTATCAGAGCACCGTCGACCTGCGCAACTACTGGGATTCCAAGGGTTACAAGTATGAATACGTCGAGACCGACGGTGGTCACATCTGGCGCAACTGGCGCATCTACCTGACCATGTTTGCCCAGAAAGTCTTCAAATAGAACCTCAACATGCAGCAATCTCTTGCAAAGGCCTATGTCGCCATTGTACTATCAATATTGCCGGCCTTACAGGCGGAAGCACAGACGTTGCACTACGACCGACCTGCACAGTACTTCGAGGAGGCGCTGGTAATAGGTAATGGTACAATGGGCGGTATCGTCTATGGTGGCACTCAGAAGGACTTGATTTCGCTGAACGACATCACGCTATGGACGGGTGAACCGTGTAACATGAACGTCTATTCTCCCGAGGCCTACAAAAGCATCCCCCTGATTCGCGAGGCTTTGAAGCAGGACGATTACAAGGAGGCCGACCGCTTGCAGCGTGACGTACAGGGACATTTCTCGCAGAATTATCAGCCGTTGGGCCAACTCGCGATAGAATATCTCGATACAACGTTGGCGGTGACCAACTACCGGCGTTGGTTGGACATTGGCAATGCGACGGCTCATACGGAATATCGACGCGGAGGCTATCGCTATGCGACGGAGTACTTTGCCACAAATCCCGACTCAGGAATTGTAGTGCGTATCTCAACGGATAATCCCAAGGGTATTCAGATGCGGTTGTCGCTGAGTTGTCAGTTGCGGCACCATTGCAGCATAGAGGATGGTAATACGCTGGTAACGGATGGCTATGCCGGCTATGGCTCACTGCCCAGCTATTACGATGCGAAAGAGAAGTTTGCCTATGATCCTGAGCGTGGTATCCACTTCCGCACGAAGGTA
The DNA here is from genome assembly GCA_045112595.1 of Prevotella sp. Taxonomy (GTDB): domain Bacteria; phylum Bacteroidota; class Bacteroidia; order Bacteroidales; family Bacteroidaceae; genus Prevotella. The sequence goes on from JBGUIA010000102.1 coordinate 30,829, forward strand.
AGGGTGGATGCTGATAAAACAAGGGCCGACAGCGACGCTGTTGTGGCTTATGGCGACAAGGAGGTGACACTCTACATCGTTAATGGAACATCTTTCAATGGTTTCGACAAAGACCCCGTCAAGCAGGGAAAACCCTATAGGCAGATAGCTGATAGACGTTTGCGCCATTTGCTCAGTATACCTTACGACCGGTTAAAGAGCCGACATGTGGAGGATTACAAGAGCATTTATGATCGCGTGACGTTGACGTTGGGAAGCGAAGGCGAGGATGTGCGTCCTACCGACATCCTGCTACGCGAATATGTCGACGAAAGCCAATTTAACCCTTCATTAGAAGCACTCTATTTCCAATATGGGCGTTATCTGCTTATCAGTTGTTCGCGTACGCCCAATGTACCAGCTAATTTGCAAGGGTTGTGGAACGAGAGCATTCTGCCACCTTGGTCGTGCAACTACACCAGCAACATCAACGTTGAGGAAAACTACTGGGCTGCCGAGACTGCAGCAATGCCTGAGATGCACCAGTCGTTGTTTACCTTCATGAAGGAACTACAGGGCTCGGGCGAACTGACGGCAAAAGCTTACTACGGCGTGAATCGTGGCTGGTGTCTAGCTCATAACACCGACATTTGGGCAATGACCTGTCCTGTAGGTCTACATACCGGCGACCCGATGTGGGCTAACTGGAATATGGGCGGTGCCTGGCTCTCGACACATATCTGGGAGCACTATACCTTCTCGTTGGATAAGGATTTTTTGCGCGAGTATTATCCCGTATTGAAAGGTGCCGCCGAGTTTTGTCTGGGATGGCTCGTACCACTCTCAGACTTTAGTTCTCAGCCATCAGCCATCGACGATCTCATCACCGCTCCGGCAACCTCGCCCGAAAACTCCTTCGTCACTCCCGATGGTTATCACGGACGTACCTGCTATGGCGGTTTTGCCGATATCGCCATGATTCGCGAATGTGTTGGCGATGCTCGCGATGCCGCTATGGTTTTGGGCATTGACAAAGACTTCGTTGCAGAGGCAGATGCTGCCCTGAAATGCCTGCATCCTTACAAGATTGGCAAAAAAGGCAACCTACAGGAGTGGTTCTACGATTGGGAAGATGAAGACCCGCATCACCGTCATCAAAGTCATCTCTTCGGCATCTATCCTGGTCATCGTCTTGATGATGGCGTGAATACGAAGGAGGCCATTCACCAAGCAGCCTCACGTACCCTTGAGCTGAAGGGTGACCAAACGACGGGATGGAGCACTGGTTGGCGCGTGAACCTCTATGCCCGCCTGCATGATGCCAAGAATGCCTACCACATCTACAGGAAATTATTATCCTATGTCAGTCCTGACGGTTATCGCGGCGATGATGCCCGTCGCGGTGGTGGCACCTATCCCAATCTGCTCGATGCCCACTCGCCTTTCCAGATTGACGGTAACTTTGGTGGTTGTGCCGGTGTGGTGGAGATGCTGATGCAGAGCGACTTCCGTCTTGACAATAATGGAAAGCCTGTTGTCGCTATCGAATTATTGCCGGCCTTGCCTGCCAACTGGAAAGAGGGTTCGGTGAAGGGTCTGCGGGCCCGTGGCGGTTATACCGTTGACATTACATGGCGCGATGGTCAGGTTGTCGATTACCGCATACGGAATTCCCACGGTGGAACTGTCACCATGCGTTATAATGGCAAGGAAGAACTAGTAAAAGCCAATAAAGAGTAAGAAGCGAATTAGTATAGCTTAACTTTAAGCTGGTATTTCTTGGTCTTGTCAATGGTGTATTTCTTCAACACGCCAGGACCGCAACTGCTGTTGCCTAAGCCCATAACGGCACAATCGATGGAAAGGTATGTCTTGCCTTGATCCTCGAGTTCGTAGTCGTGCGTTTTGCTGGCTAAGTATTGCGCAGAGTAAGGCTGGGCAGAGAACGAGAACGCTTTGTCGACAGATTCTATACGCAATGTCTTGCCTCGCTTTGTTTTCAGTTCGACCATCGTGCAATCCTCGTGGTTGCCTGAGTCTTGCGGACGGGGATAGTGCACGTACTGCTGACTGACTGTTGATTTCCATAATCCAATAGGACACGACTCTTTGCGATCAGGATAGTTATCCCAAGGGCCACGACCATACCATGAAAGCTGCTCATAGTCGCGAGGGAGTTCAATCAAGATACCCAAGCGTGGCAGTGGGGGTAATGAATCGGGAATCTCGAAGGTAAACGTCAGTTCGTTATTGAATTGCTCTACAGTTACAGGGATGGTCAACGTATCCAGTCCGCACCGCTTCCAGTCTTTTGCCAGCCAATTGCCAAAGCTCTTATCGTTATCCGTCGGAGCGCGGAAGCACTGAGGGCGGATGTTTGATACTAATTGTATCAGTTCAGCAGAAAGGGGCTTGTCTTTAAGTTTCTTCAGTTTGTAGGGCAACGGCTGGGGAATCGGGTGCTCAGCAGTCTCTCCGTTCATCTTTGCTGCCTCGCCATAGATAGCCTGCACCTCATAGTATTTAGGTGTCAGCGTGCGGTCGCTCATCACAATGCCGTTCATACAGAACGCATGAAGGTTTGGCTTGTCACCAAAATCACCACCATACAACACCTTTTCTACCATCTTACCTCTAACCTCTTCCTTCCTGATGATTCCCTGATCGACCCAGTCCCAAATGAAACCGCCCAGCATACGCGGATTCGAATTGATTTCGTCCCAATACTCCTTAAAGTTACCAAGAGCATTACCCATGCAGTGAGCATACTCACTGGTGAGCACGGGGCGCGGACCACCATCAGAACCCACCCATGTACAGCGGTCGCCCGTTCGATTGGCAATTTCCAACAATCGCTCCCAACGGGCATTCTCTGCACGTTCTTGATCGCTACCCTCAGGGATGCCTGGATTCAGGTATTCTTCCATCACACGAGGATAAAAGCGCGAGATGACGTCAACAGTCGAAGGGTCAGGAATTTCCTCTCCCTTACCCGTGTAATTACCCTGCGCGCCCTCGTAGTGCACAGGACGCGTGGGGTCGAACTCATGAAGCCAGGCAGACATCGCAGCCTGGTTAGGACCATAGCCGCTCTCGTTGCCTAAACTCCAGAAAATAACGGACGGATGATTCTTGTCACGCTCAGCCATTCGGATAGCCCTATCGAGAAAGGCGTCACCCCAATCAGGCGTAGAAGCCAACGTGCCTCGCAAACCATGCGTCTCACAATCGGCCTCATCCATCACATACATGCCCATCGAATCGCAGAGCTCATACCAGCGTGGACAATTGGGATAGTGAGCCAATCGCACGGCATTGATATGGGCAGCTTTCATCAATCGGAGGTCCTGAAGCATACGCTCCTCCGTCATTACGCGGGCCGTATAAGGGTCATGCTCGTGACGATTGACACCACGAATCTTGATGGCCTTGTCATTGATAAGCAGTTGTCCGCCCTTGATGCGGATATCGCGGAAGCCCACTTTTAGCTCAGTGTTCTCGACGGTTTTGCCGTCGAGATCCTTAAGCTCCAGTTTCAGCGTATAAAGGTTCGGATGTTCCGCACTCCAAAGGCGGGGATTGTCCACCTTGATTTCCATACGGTTGAACTTACGATAGCCTCGCTGAGGGTACCATTCGTTCATACGGGCGGCCTTGTGTTGGAGGTCTAACACTTCGTCTGCTGCGACTGAGTCGCAACACACTGTGGAGGGGCCATCCAAAAGAGTAGCCACGAGGCGGTAACCCTCACCCGTTTCGCCATGATAGACAGAGAACTGCGGATTGATGGCCAGCGTCCATTGTTTATCGGCTGGCGTCGTCCTTACGGCCACATCCCTCAGTCTGACGTTGGGCGTATGATAGAGCAACACGTCGCGATGAATGCCACCAAAGCGCCAGAAGTCCTGATCCTCAAGATAGGAGCCGTCGCTGTATTTATACACCTCAATGGTAATCTGATTCTCACCTTTCTTAATATAGGGGGTGACGTTAAACTCAGAAGGCTCCATCGAACCCTGACTATACCCTACCCTATGGCCATTGACCCATACATAGAAGGCAGACATAACGCCCTCAAAGCGCAGGAAGGTCTGGCCAGCGGTTTTGTTTGTTGCTGTGTCAGAGCAACACGCCCAACTGTCAGGAACAACAAACGTGCGGCGATACTGCCCTGTGGGATTGCGCTCCACGTAGGTCGTCCAATCCGCCTTGGGCTCTCGCATCACGAAGGGAGGGTCTATCTTGAACGGATAGCCTGCAGAAATATAAATCGGTGTGCCATAACCATTCACTTCCCAATTGGCAGGCACAGCCAATGTTGCCCACTGCGAATCATCGTAATTCGTACGATAAAAGTCTTTCACGCGTTCATCAGGCGTTTTCGTCCAACGAAATCTCCATTGGCCATTCAGCGACAAAGTCCTGTCGCCCTGATGTTCACCAAAAGGAATGAAATACGCTCGTGCTGGCTCACGATTGATTTGCAACACATGGTTGTCTTCCCAATCGTGATGTTGTTCCTGTGCGTTGGTTATACCACCCACAAACAACGCTATTGCCAGTAACCGGTATTTCATGCTTCTTCGAATGCTGCTGTTTCAGCCTCTGCTATGATTTCCTCACGAGTTTTCTCACGTGGTGTTGCTGTGATGTCGTCAAGAGTCAGTTCGTCAAGTTCTGTTTGTTGCTGTGACACTGCGACAGACTCAACGGACTTCGACTTCTTGTTTTTCGGCTGTGGTTGCTCACTTCGCGTCTCAATGAAGTTATCGTTCTCCTCCTTTATCTTGTCGATATCTGGAGCGGCCATAACGGGTTCCTCCTCCATTTTCGTACGATCGGCCTTCGCAGCAAAGATGCTGTCAATGAACTGTGGTTCGCGACGCAGACGCTGAAGGGTTTCCTTTGAAGCATTCTGCTGGCTCTCCTTCTTCGAATAGCCAGTACCACTACATCCTTCTAAACCTTCCAGAAACACTTGTGTCGTAAAGACGGGACTATTGTTGTCGTTACCCTTCTGTTCTTGTGCACGAAACTCCAGCTTCACACGATTCTTCTGACTCCACTCTAACAGTTTCGACTTGAAGTTAACCTCCTTATAGGCTACTTTGTCGATATTGATGAGCTGGGCGAGAATACGCTTCTCCATAAATCGCATGCAAGCATCGTAGCCTTTGTCGAGATAGATAGCTCCCACAAGGGCTTCGAAGGCATTACCATTCATGTAAGAATTGTGTGAAGTGGAATGACCTGCAGACATAATCAACTGGGGAATACCCATCTCCTGCGAAATCTTTCCAAGTGTAGCACGACTGACCAACTTCGAACGCGTATTGGTGAGAAAACCCTCACGCTTACCCTCGAAATGGCGAAAGACGATATGACCCACGACAGCATCGAGAATGGCATCGCCCAAGAATTCCAAGCGTTCGTTATTCTGCGGACGTCCCTTTTCGTTCCTCTTGCCAACACTCTTATGTAGCAGAGCCTGCTTGTAGAGCTCGATGTTATGAGGATAAAAGCCCAAAATATCGTAAAGGGCAGAAAAAAGCTCCTTCTCCTTGCGGAAAGGGAGCTTTATCCTGTCAATTAGATTATTCAGCATACTTCTTGAAGACTACGCAGGCATTGTGACCACCAAATCCGAAGGTATTGCTGAGACCAGCACGCACCTCACGCTTCTGAGCCTTGTTGAAGGTGAAGTTGAGGTTGTAGTCAATCTCCTCGTCCTTATCATCTTCCTCGTGGTTGATGGTGGGAGGAACGATATCGTTCTGGACAGCCAGAACGGTAGCCATAGCCTCAACAGCACCGGCAGCACCCAGCAGGTGACCAGTCATTGACTTCGTCGACGAGATGTTCAGCTTGAAGGCTGCATCGCCAAATACATCCTTGATGGCCTTGGCCTCAGAGATGTCACCAACATGGGTAGAAGTACCGTGAACGTTGATGTAGTCAATCTCGTCGGGCTGCATACCTGCATCCTCCAGCGCGTTCTGCATCACCAGTTTAGCACCCAGACCCTCGGGATGAGAAGCAGTAATGTGGTGAGCATCAGCACTCATGCCGGCACCAACCATCTCAGCATAAATCTTGGCACCACGAGCCTTAGCGTGCTCGAGCTCCTCAAGAATCAGACAGCCGGCACCCTCACCCATGATGAAACCATCACGGCTGGCGCTGAACGGACGACTGGCCTTCTCGGGCTCATCGTTACGCGTTGACAGAGCCTTCATGGCATTGAAACCACCGACGCCTGTCTCGCAGATAGCAGCCTCAGCACCACCAGCAACGATGGCGTTGGCCTTGCCCAAACGAATCAGATTGAAAGCATCAGCCAGTGCGTTCGACGAAGAAGCACAAGCAGAAGCGGTGATATAGTTGGGGCCGTGGAAGCCGTACATAATCGAAATCTGACCAGCAGCAATGTCTGCAATCATCTTGGGGATGAAGAAGGGATTGAACTTGGGACCATCCTCACGATGAGCACCATAATAACCCACCTCTTCCTCGAAGGTCTTGATACCACCAATACCTACGCCATAGACAACACCAATGCGGTTCTTGTCCTCTGTCTCCAGATCCATACCTGAATCCTCGACTGCCTGCTTGGCGGCAATGATGGCCAGCTGTGTATAGCGGTCCATCTTACGAGCCTCCTTGCGGTCGATGTAAGCATTGACGTCGAGACCCTTCACCTCACAGGCGAACTGAGTCTTGAACTTTGCCGGGTCGAACAGTGTAATAGGTGCAGCTCCGCTCTTACCTGCCAGCATATTCTCCCAAGTCTCCTTAGGATTATTGCCAAGCGGTGTAACGGCACCCATGCCTGTTACTACTACTCTTTTTAATTCCATACGTTTAAAAAAAAGGGTATGGGTTGCCTTCTCAAGTTAAGATGGCAACCCATACTCATTATTCATTTATTTTGCGTTCTCCTCGATATAAGCGATAGCGTCACCTACAGTACCGATCTTCTCAGCCTTATCGTCGGGGATAGAGATTCCGAACTCCTTCTCAAACTCCATGATGAGCTCAACGGTATCCAGTGAGTCAGCACCAAGGTCATTTGTGAAACTTGCCTCGGGCTTTACCTCAGCCTCATCAACACCCAGTTTGTCTACGATAATTGCCTTTACTTTGCTTTCAATTTCTGACATAATTTTCTTCTTTAAAATGTTAATAATTTGATTCTTTTTCTGAAAACTTCGCAACAAAAGGTCGCTTAGCGGGTGCAAAGTAACGAATTTTTATTGACTTACGCAAATATTTTTAAGAAAAAAGCACTCTTTTTTGCACATTCACCCCCTACTTGTGCATATTTTTGGCCAAAAAGTGCCGTTTTTACACTTTTAATATTCCTTCTTCTCCCTTCGAAGTGGATAATTATTGCGTAAAGATTCAAAATTCTCAGGGTGTTGCTTCAACTTTTGACTATCATCCAAAGGATTGTAAAGTTGGAGAGGGTCACCCGTATAAAGAAAGTCCACAGGCAGGGAAGGAGGTTTGATGGCTCCAGGATGCTTTAAACCAAAATGCTGGCACAACGCGTCAATGACCATATTGTCAGCATTTACTTTTCCGTCAGCAGAGTATCCAGCAATATGAGGGGTGCCAATATAGACTCGCTTCAATAGTTCAAGGCTGAGCAGGGGTTCGTGCTCCCAAACATCAATGACGGCATCACGTACCCTGCCTTCGTTAAGGGCTGACAGCAAGGCTTCGTTGTCAACCACCTCGCCTCGACTCGTATTTATTATATAAGGTACGCGCGAGAGGTAATGGAAGAAAGCGTCGTCAGCCATGTGGTAAGTGGCGTATTGGCCCTCACGCGTCAGAGGCACGTGGAAGGTGATGACGTCAGCTTCACGCTCGATGGCATCAAGCGAAACGAAAGAAGGATCACCCAACAAGGGGTCGCACACCAAGACGCGCATCCCTAAACGTTCAGCGACTGCCTTGACCTTCGAACCTACGTGGCCACAACCCACGATTCCTATCGTCGTTTCGCGCAGAGCAAGCCCCTTCTCACGTTCCAATAACAACAACGAGCACTCTAGATACTGCGCCACTGATGCCGCATTACACCCAGGACAATTCGTCCAACGGATGCCTGCTCGTTTCATGTATGTTGTGTCAATATGGTCAAAGCCTATCGTTGCTGTTGCCACCAGCTGCACTTTGCTCTTCTTCAGCAACGCTTCATCACAACGAGTGCGCGTCCGAACTATCAAAGCATCAGCATCTCGGACGTCGTCAGCACTGATGTCTGCCCCTCGCAACGCCACTACTTCATCCGCCAAAAGTTCCAGCTTTTCGCGAATAAAAGGTATCTTATCGTCGACAACTATCTTCATATTGCCTGCAAAATTACTAAAAAATTCATAGTTCATAGTTCATAGTTCATAGTTATTTTGTGAAATGTTGTTAACTTGCAAAAAGTTATGAACAATGAACTATGAACTATGAACTAAAAATTGTATCTTTGCAAACAAAACAATCAAAACTATGACATTTACAGAACAAGCCAATCAGATTTTCAAGCAGGCGATTCGCGATTATCACCTGAAGGATCACGTAGATACTCCCATCAACAATCCCTATAAGACAGGCACCATTGAGCACAGTCTTTACCTGAAGTGTTGGATTGATACCGTTCAGTGGCATCTGGAGGATATCATCCGCGATCCACACATCGACCCAGCAGAAGCTTTGGGACTGAAGCGTCGTATTGACCGTTCGAATCAGGACCGTACGGACCTCGTGGAGGAAATCGACTCCTATTTCCGTCAGACATACAGCGAGGTAAAACCCTTGCCTGAGGCGCGTCTCAACACAGAAAGTCCTGCCTGGGCGGTTGATCGCCTGAGTATTCTGGCCCTGAAGATCTGGCACATGCAGGAACAGACGGAGCGCAAGGACGCTGATGCTGCTCACCTGCAGAAGTGTCAGGCCAAGCTCGACGTATTGCTCGAACAGCAGATAGACCTCTCGACAGCTATCGACCAGCTGTTGGAGGATATCGAGGCTGGACGCAAATACATGAAGGTCTATCGCCAGATGAAGATGTATAACGACCCCAGCACCAATCCGATACTTTATAAGAAGTAAGAGGTGAGAGGTAAGACATGAAGAAAGACCACATTCTTGTTATCCGCTTTTCTGCCTTAGGCGACGTGGCTATGGTTGTGCCTGTGGTGTATTCGCTGGCCAAACAGCATCCTGATATCCGTATCACGATGCTGAGCAAGACGGCTTTCCGTCCGCTTTTCGAGAATCTGGCGCCCAATATTGGTTTCATGGGTGCAGACTTGAAGCGTGAATACAAAGGCATCAGGGGACTCAACGCACTTTACCGTCGTCTGACTGCCAAGCAGTTTACGGCTATTGCCGACCTGCACAGTGTGCTACGCTCAGAATTCCTGCGCCTGCGTTTCAACATGAGCCGTTGCAGGGTGGAGCACATCAATAAACACCGTAAGGGACGTCGCAAACTGACGTCCAACAACAACAAACAGCTCATCCAGCAACCCACGCCCTTCCAGAACTACGTGGAAGTGTTCGAGCGCTTGGGCTATTCCATCAATATCCAGTTTACCAGCATTTTCCCTTCTGGACGAGGCGACCTCAGTCTATTGCCAGCCAATATGAACGCAAAGAATGCTGACGAACTCTGGATTGGTATTGCGCCCTTTGCAGCCCATGAGGGGAAGATCTATCCCACCTCATTGATGCACGAGGTCATTCGCCAATTGACACAACAGCATCCTAAGGCGCGCATCTTCCTCTTTGGACGAGGCGAGAAGGAGGACCAGCACTTCACAGAGTGGTGTAAGGAATTCCCCACCTGCGTCTTCGTCAGCCAACACTTAGAGTCAATGAGTCAGGAACTCATCCTCATGAGCCACCTCGACGTCATGCTCTCAATGGACTCCGCCAATATGCACCTGGCTTCGCTGACAGGCATTCCCGTCGTTAGCATCTGGGGAGCAACGCATCCCTATGCGGGTTTCATGGGTTGGAACCAAACAGGAGACAATGCCGTTCAGGCAGACCTCGACTGCCGTCCCTGCAGCATCTTCGGACAGAAGCCCTGCAAACGCGGCGACTATGCCTGTATGAACATGATAAAACCAGAGACTGTCGTTGAGAAAATCAACACCCTTTTACAAACTAAACAAAACAATTAAGCTTATGAAAAAGTACATCTGCGAGACCTGCGGTTACGTGTATGACCCAGAAGTTGGCGATCCCGATAGCGGTATCGCTCCAGGCACAGCCTTTGAAGACATTCCCGAAGATTGGGTTTGCCCCGTCTGCGGAGTAGGCAAGGACGACTTCTCAGTAGAGGAGTAAGCATAAAAGTGGGCTAACTTTTGGTTAGCTCACTTTTTCTTTGTAACTTTGTCGCCAAAAATAAACGTTTATTAGAAAAGATGTCATTAAAATGTGGTATTGTGGGACTGCCCAATGTGGGTAAGTCTACCTTGTTCAACTGCCTGTCGAGTGCAAAGGCACAGGCAGCAAATTTTCCTTTTTGTACGATAGAACCCAACGTGGGTGTGATTACCGTTCCTGACGAGCGACTGACGAAGCTGGCAGAGCTCGTTCACCCAGGACGTATCGTGCCTGCAACCTGCGAAATCGTTGATATTGCCGGCCTCGTAAAAGGTGCTTCGAAGGGTGAGGGCTTGGGCAATAAGTTCCTCGGAAACATTCGCGAGACGGATGCCATTATCCACGTGTTGCGCTGTTTCGAAGATGAAAACATCACCCACGTGGATGGAACCATCGACCCCATTCGCGACAAGGAGATTATCGATACGGAGTTGCAGTTGAAGGATCTCGAGACCATTGAGAGTCGCTTGGCCAAGACAGAGAAGGCTGCTGCTGCAGGCAATAAGGAGGCGAAGATTGAGGTCGCTGTGCTCAAGGCCTACAAAGAGGTGCTGGAGCAAGGCAAGAATGCGCGTATCGTCGAGTTCGAAAGCAAGGACGAGCAGGATTGTGCGCGTAATCTCTTTTTGCTGACTGCGAAGCCCGTGCTGTATGTCTGCAATGTGGGCGAGGCTGATGCGAAGAGTGGTAACGCCTTTACGCAGAAGGTTGAAGCACTCGCTAAGGAAGAAGGCGCTGAGGCAATGATTATTGCCGCCAAGACGGAAGAGGACATCGCCGAGCTCGAAAGCTACGAGGACAAGCAGCTCTTCCTAGAGGAGCTGGGTCTGGAGGAGAGTGGTGTCAACCGCCTCATCAAGAAGGCCTACGCCCTGCTGAACCTTGAGACCTTTATCACTGCTGGTGAAATGGAGGTGAAGGCTTGGACGTATAAGAAGGGTTGGAAGGCTCCCCAGTGTGCTGGTGTCATTCATACCGACTTCGAAAAGGGCTTCATCCGCGCTGAGGTCATCAAGTACGACGACTATATCCAATACGGTTCTGAGGCCGCTGTCCGCGAAGCTGGCAAAATGGGCATCGAGGGTAAGGACTACGTCGTCCAGGACGGTGATATCATGCACTTTAGATTCAACGTCTAGCATGTCGCGACTGAGTCGCACCAAATAGTAAAGCAAACTATGAACGAATTACTTTACATCAACTGGAACCCCAGCATTGAGTTCGGCCCCTTTCGCTGGTATGGACTCTGCTGGCTCATTGGGTTGGCACTGGCCTATCTTATCGTCAAACGACTCTATAAGGAGCAGAAAATCAAGGACGAGCTGTTCGATCCCCTGTTCTTCTATTGCTTCATCGGCATCCTGTTAGGAGCCCGTTTGGGACATTGCATTTTCTACGAGCCAGACTATTTCCTGACGTCTTTCAAGGGCTTCATCGAGATGTTTATCCCCATTCGCTTTTTGGAAGACGGAGATTGGAAGTTTGTGGGCTATCAGGGCCTTGCGTCGCATGGTGGCACGCTGGGCTTGATCATCGCTTTGTGGCTTTATGTCAAGAGAACAAAGCTCAGCATCTGGACGGTACTCGACAACATTGCTATCGCCACAGGTACTACCGCTTGCTTTATCCGTTTGGGCAACCTCATGAACTCAGAGATTATTGGTAAGGTGACAGATGTGCCCTGGGCCTTTGTTTTTGAGCGTGTAGACCTGATGCCTCGTCATCCAGGACAACTCTATGAGGCCATTGCCTACGCCATTCTCTTCGTTATCATGTGGACAATCTATAAGAAGAGCCAAAAGCCAAAAGCTAACAGCCAAATGCCAATAGTCGGCACAGGCTGGTATTTCGGCCTTTGTCTGACGTATATCTTCACTTTCCGCTTCTTCATAGAATATACCAAAGAGATTCAGGAAGCCTTCGAGGCCTCGCTGCCCATCGATATGGGACAGATACTTTCGATACCGTTTATCATCATTGGCATCTATTGCATGATAAGAGCCAAAAATAATAAAGTATCAACTTAAAAGCTTTTAATTATGACAACGAGACCTGTCTTCTATTTATTTGTATTGCTATTGGCATCTCTGACAGGCTGTGGGGATAGTAATAATAAGCAAGAGAAGCAACGTAGAGAAGCTGAAGATATAGTCTATGCTGCATATATGGCCAAAGACTATCCTCGCATCATCGCACTTGTAGATAGTTTCAAGACTGACGGCAATTTCTCTGAGGGTAAAGCCTGCTATTGGTTAGGCTATGCCTACGACAGAATGATGCAGAAACGGATGGCTGAATTATATTGGAGAACAGGCATTGCTGCTGTGGAGAATTCTACAGAAGATGAAGACGTGAGAGTCTATGCCGGCATCACCAACCGGTTGACGGGCTTGTTGAGTACATGGGGTGAATATGAGGCTGCCCTCAAAGTGGCTGTATCCGCCGTCGAACGGCTGAAAAGCCTGAAATGTGACACTACAAGCGAATATACCAATATGCTCATCTATATCGGCTGCTGTCAGAGCCGCTTTGGATTAGATGAGAATAAAGCTAACGAGAAACTGGAAGAAGGCTATCGCGCCCATCTTAATTATATCAAAAGACATCCCTATGCGACAAGTTATCGTGATGCCATTGTAGGTGTCATCAATATCTGTTACACCCTTATGGAAATGGGAGACTATAAGCAGGCTATTGTGTGGCTTGACAGATTCGACAAACTGATTGACGGATATACGGAGCAGAAAGACGCAAAGACAGACTATGCTGATAAGCAATGGGCACGCTACATTATCTATCGCGCGAGAGCCTTAGAGGGTATGGGGCGCAAAGAAGAGGCTGCAGAGGCTTACGCGAAATTCCGTAAGTCTGAGTTCTTCCAGACCGCAGAGGGTAAGATTCTGGCCAGTGACTATCTGAGTCTGGCAGGCCTATGGCAAGAAGCGGCTGACAATTTCAAAAGCATGGAAACGCTGATGAAGGAATTTGGCACAGCCTATTCACTGGAGAACATACAGAAAATGCTCATCAGGAAATATGAAATTAACAAGCGAGCAGGACGAAAAGATACAGCCCTTGCCGTCAGTGTGAAAATCGTAGAACATCTCGACTCTGCCATCACACTGGCACGCTTAGCCGAAGTCCGCGAAAATACTGCTGTTCACCAGAAAGAACTGGAGATAACAGCCGAAAATGAACGCTATCAACATCAACGACAGATAGGACGAATAATCGGCATGACGGCTACCATTGTATTTCTACTCATCTATATTATCGTGCGCCATCGTATGCAAAGCCGTCTGAAAAAGACACACGAAGATCTGAAGGTGGCCTACGACCAACTTGAGAAGACCACCACCATTAAGGAGCGTATGGAGAGTGAACTGCGCATTGCAAGTAACATACAGATGTCTATGATTCCTCAAGTATTCCCTACTAAGGAGGAACTGGACATGTATGCCTCCATGACACCCGCAAAAGAAGTAGGCGGTGACCTCTACAATTATCTTGTAAAAGGCGATAAACTATATTTCTGCATTGGAGATGTCAGCGGCAAGGGTGTGCCCGCCGCGCTTTTCATGACCATAGCCACTCGTGGATTCCGTTCACTGGCCTTGATGGGGAAGAGTCCTGCTGAAATAGCCACCCGTTTGAATCTCGAATTATCAGAGAACAACGAGACGGGCATGTTTGTCACTATGTTCATCTGTATGTTTGACATGAAACTAGGAAGGATGGAATATTGCAATGCCGGGCACAATCCGCCCGTTATTGGCAACGCTGACGGACAATTCACTTTCTTAGATGTAGAGCAGACCAATGCTCCTATTGGACTGTGGCCTGAATTGGAATTTAAGGGAGAAGAAATCAACTACTTCCATAACCGCCTAATGTTGTTATATACTGATGGCCTCAACGAAGCAGAAAACCAGAAACAAGAACAATACGGCGAGGATCGTATCATTGAACAAATAACCTCGCATGCTACCCAAAACGCTCAGGAAATAGTCGAGGCTCTGAAGGCTGATACCAACCTTTTCCGCGATGGGGCAGAACAAAACGATGACCTCACCATACTTGCCTTCCGCTATAATTAACTATTTCCCTGAGACGATCTTCTTGATGTCGTTGAGTTTATTGAGCGCTTCAAGGGGCGTGAGGTTGTTCACGTCGAGGCCAAGGATTTCGTCGCGAACCTGACAAAGGACGGGGTCGTCCAATTGGAAGAACGATAATTGCATTCCCTCGCGACTCTGGGCAATCTCCGCTGTGGGCTTGCCAACTGTGCCTACAGAAGCGTTATCCGTCTCCAACTGTTTCAGAATGACGTTGGCGCGTTTGACAATGCTCTTGGGCATTCCGGAAATCTCTGCCACGTGGATACCAAACGAGTGCTCTGAACCACCTTTTTCCAGTTTGCGCAGGAAGATGACCTTTCCTTCCACCTCTTTTACGCTGACGTTGTAGTTCTTGATGCGTTTGAAGTTCTTCTCCATCTCGTTCAGCTCGTGGTAGTGCGTCGCGAAGAGCGTACGAGCCTGCGCCTTGGGGTGTTCGTGCAGATACTCAACGATAGCCCACGCAATAGAGATTCCGTCATACGTTGAGGTGCCTCGTCCCAACTCGTCGAAGAGCACCAGCGAGCGAGGCGTCACATTATTTAATATATTAGCAGCCTCCGTCATTTCCACCATGAAGGTCGATTCACCCAAGGAGATATTGTCTGAGGCCCCAACCCTTGTGAAAATCTTGTCCACCAAACCAATTTTCGCGCTCTCTGCAGGCACGAAACATCCTATCTGCGCCAACAGTACGATTAAGGCCGTCTGGCGCAAGAGAGCCGATTTACCAGCCATATTCGGACCAGTAATGATGATGATTTGCTGGTGTTCGCTGTCGAGATAGATATCGTTTGGCACGTAATGTTCGCCCAGAGGCAACTGCGTCTCAATGACTGGGTGGCGACCCTGCTTGATCTCTATCACGTCGCTGGCGTCAATCACAGGACGCACGTAGTGGTTCTCTTCAGCCGTCTTGGCAGCACTCAGCAGACAGTCGAGATGGGCAATGACGTTGGCATTGATCTGAATCTGAGGGATGAACTCCTGCATAGCCAATACAAGGTCGTTGAACAGCTGTGCTTCGAGCGCGAGAATCTTGTCCTCAGCACCCAGAATCTTCTCTTCGTATTCCTTCAGTTCCTGCGTGATATAACGCTCTGCCTGAGCCAGCGTCTGCTTGCGAACCCACTCCTGAGGCACTTTATCCTTATACGTATTGCGCACCTCGAGATAATAGCCAAAGACGTTGTTATAACCTATCTTCAGACTCTGGATACCTGTCTCTTGAGCCTCGCGCTCCTGAATCTGCAAGAGATAGTCCTTGCCAGAATAGACAATATGTCGCAGTTCGTCGAGTTCTGCGTTCACCCCGTCGCGAATCACGCCTCCCTTGGCAACAAGTTGTGGCGGGTCGTTCTGAATCTCGCGTTCTATCCTGTCGCGAATGCTCTCGCATAGATTCAGCTGCTCCCCTACCCTTTTCAGCGATTCGTTGTTGGCATAGAGACACGCCGTCTTGATGGGTTGGATAGCCTGCAGGGCCATCTTCAGCTGTACTACCTCACGAGGCGACACGCGACCCACAGCGACCTTCGAAATGATACGCTCCAAGTCACCCATCCGATGCAGTTGGTCGTCAACACACTGGCGGAACTCTGGTTCACGATAGTAATATTCCACGATATCCAGACGCTCGTTAATGGGCTTTTCGTCCTTCAGCGGAAATACCAGCCAACGACGCAACATACGACCACCCATTGGCGTTACCGTATGGTCAATAACGTTGAGCAACGACTTGCCGTCGTCCTGCATAGGACTGAGCAATTCCAGCGAACGGACGGTAAACTTATCCAGACGCACATAGCGCTCTTCCTCGATACGAGAAAGCGAGGTAATGTGGGCAATCTGCGTGTGCAAAGTCTGTTCCAGATATTGCAGGATGGCACCAGCAGCAATGACGCCACTCTTCAAGTGGTCAACGCCAAAACCCTTCAACGACTTGACGTTAAAGTGCTTGAAGAGTTTCTGATGAGCCGTCTGCTCCGTAAACACCCAGTCGTCGAGCTCGAAGGTCACCAGACGATTGCCAAAGTAACGCTCGAAGTCGTGTTTACGTCCCCTGTCGTAGAGCACCTCCTTGGGTTGGAAATTGCCAATGAGCTTCTCCACGTAGTCGTAAGTACCCTCACCCACAAGGAATTCACCCGTCGAGATGTCCAGGAACGAAACGCCACAGGCCGCCTTGCCAAAATGCACAGCCGAAAGGAAGTTGTTCTCCTTGTAGTTCAGCACAGTATCCTGCATCGCCACACCAGGCGTCACCAGTTCCGTAATACCTCGTTTGACGAGCTTCTTCGTCAGTTTGGGATCTTCCAACTGGTCGCAGATAGCCACACGCTTACCAGCACGAATCAGCTTAGGCAGATAGGTGTCGAGGGCGTGATGGGGAAAACCAGCCATCTCGTCGCCCTTGTTGTACCCGTTATTCCTGTGAGTGAGCGTAATGCCCAGTATCCTCGAAGCAATGACAGCATCCTCGCAATAGGTCTCGTAGAAGTCGCCACAACGAAACAGCAACAAGGCCTCAGGGTACTTTGCCTTGAAGTCAAAAAACTGTTTCATCATCGGAGTCAATTCCTTTGCCATAGCGACTGCAAAGATACGAATAAGTGAGCAAAAAGCCAAATAAATTATGAGCTTTTTCGAACGAGAGTATCTTGACCAAGGGTCAAGGTTACAAAAAAAAAGCGGAACTGCCAAATGTTCCGCTCTTTTATTATATGATGTTTATGTGATTACTTAACCACAAACTTTTTACCATTCTTGATTACCAGACCCTTGTAACCAGCATTCACCTTCTGGCCTGCAATGTTGTAGATAGCACCGTTCTGGCTATCAGCCTTGATGGCAGAGATATTTGTAGTGCTACCATTGAGCTTAACAAGTACAGCACCCTGAGCTGTTTCAGCCTGCGAATTATACGTTGTCAGTTTTCCTTTAACTACAACTACATCGCCAACTTGCACCTTATTCTCAACAGTGAATTTCTCTCCATCAAAGTACAGGCCGCGGAAAATCTCAAACGAAGGATTAGCTTCCTGACCATCCTCTGAAATAAAGTAGTCGATGTTTCCGTACTGTTCAATGTTTGCATCTGTGCTCTTCACATTGAAAACTTTACCTGTAATATATACTTCTTCTGAAGCATACTCACCCTTATTTGCCAAATAGATAGCATCTGATGCAGTAAATGGATTATCTAATGTACCAGCACCAACAAGTGTATAAGGATCGGGGTCATCACCACCAGTAGGAATTGTTTCTCCTTCGAAATATATATCCAATTTCTGAAGACGGATCTGGTTACCTGATTTAGCAACATTTGTCAATGTCAATTCTGACGTACTTCCTGTCCACAGTGTATTCTCACGATCATAAGTACCTGTTGAGAAACCTTCGTTGTTTTCGTTGATTGGACCATCAGAGCCCAATGTAAACTTAATACCAATAATGGTTTTGCTTGAAGTAATAGTCATTGAGTTCTTGGCATACATACGGATTGCTGTACCCGTATTATACCACTTTGGATTATTACTTGCACCATTACCTGCAAAAGTAATTGCAAAATTAGTACCCTGATAACCTGCAACTTCAGCGGCGTTTTCATAACCTTGAGCTGTAAAGTCAACGGACTCTGAGGCCATCAAATTACCAAATACCATAGCCAATAAGGCTACAAACGAATAGCGTAAAATTTTGTTCATAAGCGTTGTTGTTTTAAAAATTAATAATTTGTTTTTATTTGTTTTGTGGTGCAAAGATAAGAAAAAAACGGATAACTGCAATACAAATGATGAAATATTTTTGAGTGTACACTTTACATTTGTCAATAAAACTTGCCGAAATTTAACACTTCCTAGCGGGAGCTTCTAGAAACGAAAGAGGGAGGATAAGGAAGAAAAACAGGTTGTTTCCGGCATGTTTTTCGTTTACTTCGGGCTCGCTCGGGGTTTGCTACCGGTAAACTGACGCTTTGCTACCGGATAACCAGCCGTTTACTACCGGTAAACCAGCCTTCAGCAGGGAGCAGAACGCCGCTCATCAGGGAAGGAGACGGGGCTTTTCAGGGCGTCTGAAAAGAGCATTTTTTGTAAGCCGTTGAATGACAGACAGTTAGAAAATGGGCCATATTTCAGCCATACGAGTCCGAAGTAGGAGTTGGTGGGTTTCACGCGATTCTCACGAGTCGCTTTGTAAAGTTATTTCTTTTTTGTTAATGTTGATTATTAGGATAACTCTGGCAACGCCACAAAGATAAGAAAAAAATCGGACCGACGCAATATCAGCCCGATTTTTTATCAATGATTACTCTCTAATTATTCAAAGAAAAAGCTTGGAATACCCATATCTGGAGCGAGGATTTCGTTGGGATCTTCGATTTCCGTATCGCTCTTTGGCAGTGATCCTGCCAACAGGGGCTGGAACGTATTGATGTCCACTACTACCATTTCGGGCTTAAAATATGTCTTCTTCATAACTTATGTTCTCCTATACTTATTTAATGATTACCTTGAGCTTCGCTCGAGCTCGTTCCCGTTCGGAAGAACTCGAGCAAGCTCGGTTCTTCTCTCACTTAATCACGACCTTACGACCGTTCACAATGTAGAGTCCCTTCGTAGGTTGAGCCACGCGCTGACCGTTCAAGTTGTAGAACTCGCCTCTGCCCTCTGCCATCTTATTTCTTACATCGTTCATGCCAGTGGTATTACCATCACCAACAAGGCCAAAAAACTCAGGAGCACTGGAAGACTTGTTTACAGAAAGATAGCACTTGCCTTCAGGAACTTTCACGCCATCCTTTAACTTATAGAAACCTACAACTGCAGGGTCACCCTTTTTAGCCAATGCATATACATTGCGCGAATCGTTATTTGCAGCAGTGCCGTTTGAACGATAAAGTTTATTAGTTTCAACTGCACTTGCACTCTCAAGTACGGTCAGATTATGCGAACCTGCCGAACCCTTCAAAACTACAGGTGTATTTGCTGGAGCCTGCGTAATCTGTGTCAAGGTTACATTGTTATCACCAACGGCGGATACGACATAAGCCTCAAGGTCACCAAATGAAAGGGCGGCATTCTGGTTGCAATAGGTCATATAGCCTTCTGAACCCATTGTAACGCTGATAGTTGGTTCTGAGTAGTAAACAGTAGCCGTCTTTACATTAGCACTACCTGATTCTGCAGTATAAGAAAGAGTAACAGACTGCTGAGCACCCTTCCATGTGCCAGAACTATAACCTTCTGCTTCAAAAGTTTGACCGCCGGTTAAGACAATCTTTGTGATAACATAACCATCAGGAACAGAGAATTTCATAGCAGAATTGGGGGTGTTTGCATAGAAACGTAACGTATTATCAGCACTCCACCAGCGATATTTGCCAGACGTAACCATAGTAACTTGTCCTGCCGTCCATGTTTTATCTTCGGTGACATAGTCGCCTGAAGACATAGGAACGCCAGAACCATAATCTACAACACCTCCTGCACCGACAAAATCAAATACACCATCACTAACTGTAAAGATTGTGTATGTAGCTGAAGCAACGGGAGATGCCGTCATTCCTGTCTTAAAAGCCTTTGCTTTTATCTGCGTACCCGATACTGTGACAGAGATCGGATTTGTATATTTTGTATCACTTTCGGTTGGAGCAGCTGGTTCGGTGCCATCAGTAGTCATCGTGTAATAGATGCTCGCACCTTCAGTCGTTGTGCTAATACTTACGCTTTTCGCTTCTGTATATTTACCTCCATCAGGAGAGAAAGTTGGCGTGGCACATGGAGTTTCACTACTACTTGCTGCTTCATATGTAAGTTTCAAGGTAACGAGCTGGGCATTTTTATTTGTGACATACAAATAATACATGGTATTTGCAGATGTCGATGAAAGATTGTAAGTATAATTTGAACTTACTGTTGACCAAGTCTGAATTTCTCCACCTGTTACATAATCACCAGCAGTAGATGAACTACTAATACCCACCTTGGTAGATGTTGAACAACCACTAGAGTTAGTTGCTACAACTTTAGTTAACTTGTAGCCAGAGATTGCTGGAAGGCCCAAAGCAGCTGGTTGTGTCAACATCAGATATCCGCTGTTACACTTTACATTCTTCAAGGCAAATGTATAATTCACCTCATTTAATGTGTAAGTGTACTCCGTTAAAGTTGTAGAATTAGCAGTTGGCCATTCACCAGGATTAGTAGAAAGATCAAAAGTAAGCTCTTTCGTATCTGCCCACACACTTGAACTTCCTACTATTAGGGCGCATAGCAGGAGCATCATTTTTGTTAGTAATGCTTTTTTCATAATTTATAATATTTAGTTAGTAATAAAATGATTTCAATTGAGCTGAGCGTGAGCACACTCGCAATCGCACACATATCGGTTGCAAAGTTAGGAATTAATTTGCTAACACCAAAAAAAAGAATGTGAAATTTCCCTAAAAATGAACGGCATTGGGTTACCATTACACAAAAGCGCTTTTTTGTGCAATCGAAAAGCGAAGCGGCTCCCTTTTTAAATTTGTTCTTCGCGCGCGCCGTAGAGAGAGAGATTTTCTCCGTTTTTTCTTTTTATAGTTTTTTCTTTTCTATGGGGTGCAGGGGCCGTCTTTTCTTTGTTCTTTTTGCTTTTTAGCTCTTTTAAGACACAATTTTGTCGTTCAAATTTGTAGAAAACATCTTGCTGTTTTTCGAACACGATTGCAACGCCACAATCTGCTTGCAGAGAATCTCACGAATCTCACAAATCTTTCCAACGTGTCTCGAAAAGCGAAGCGAAATCGTTAATTATGTTAAAAATATTCGGTTTTTCGCTCATCCCATTCTTTTTGTTGTTTACAACTCGGAGCATCCTTAGAGCAACCCCAGAGTAGACTGGGAGCAACCCTATGGCAAGGCTTTCGTGGAACTAAAAAGATACAAATATCCGTTAATACCAGTATTTAAAGGCATTTCCAGAGTTCCTTATAACCTTATCTGCCTCCAACGCCAGACATCAATCAGCGTCCCAATCTATCAACGTCGTGTTAACGGGGGTGAAGAATTGTTAATGTATTTTTAAAGATTTGAAGTTGCTTCTACAAAGTTCGCCCATACATAAACAAAAATCGGGCCCATCTCGTGAAGCGAAAAAGTACAAAAAGATTTCGATAATGAGACTATTTTCCCTTTTTTATAAGAAAAAAATGCTCAAAAGGGAGCGGATTTAGAGAAAAAGTGATAAAAAATCTCGATTTTTGTTGCGCATTTAAGAAACAATCCGTATCTTTGCACTCGAAATTCATAATATAATGGAACAAACAGTATTTGAACTTGATTTGCTGGAAGAAGCACGAGACTTCCTGAAATCCTTGTCAAAAGAGATTCGGGGCAAGATAGGCTACAATATCCGCAGGGTTCAGAAAGGAGAACGCGACAACGAACTCTTTAAGAAACTTGATAGCACAGAGATTTGGGAGTTTCGTACAATCTACAATAAGACCTACTATAGGTTGTTTGCCTTTTGGGATAAGGACATCAACACGTTGGTTGTAGCCACTCATGGTATTGTAAAGAAGACACAAAAAACGCCGAAGAGTGAAATCGCTAAGGCCGAAGGAATAAGAAAACTGTATTTTGAAAATAAAAACAAGAAGATATGAAAAAGGTAGGAGATATGAAGTTGTATAGTTTCGAGGAATTGCTGGAAGAGGATTACGGCAAAGTCGGAACGCCAGAGCGCGATGCTTTTGAGCGTAGCGTGGACGAGGCAGTCCAGGCCTATCGCGTGGGGGAGGCTATCAAGCAAGCGCGTGAGTCTCAGAATCTTACCCAAGCAGAACTGGGTGAGAAAATGGGTGTCCAAAGGGCTCAGGTCTGTCGTTTAGAGAGCGGGAAGAGCATCACACTT
>JBGUIA010000103.1:0-43905 GCA_045112595.1 Prevotella sp.
CAATCTGCAACTTCACGTCGAGATACGACGACTCTTGCTGGTTGACAGCCGTTGAATAGGCTTGTCCGTTGTCGTAAAGAGCCTGCATCGTTTCCAGTGAAGCTTTCCACAGACTGTCGGTCTCGATGAGAATTTCCAGTTCGCGGTCGAGCAGCTGGAGATAGAAGTACTCCTGAGCGATGGTGCTGATGAGGTTGGAACGGGTGGACTCCTCCATCATCTGTGCCTGCAGCAGTGCGGCCTTGGCAGCGCGCTTCTTGTTGGTGATGGAACCGAACACGTCGATGTCCCAAGAGACATCCAGCGGTATGGTATAGCTCTTGGTGGGCTTGGCACCGTCGAAGCTGTACAGCGAGCCCTGGGGCGAGAAGTATAGCGATGGCAGATAAGCCAACTTCTTGGTTGTCAGCGATATCTGGCTTTTCTCGATGTTGATACGGGCAGTGTTCAGGTCGGTGTTGTTGGCCAATGCCTGTTCGATAAGATTCTGTAACAAGGGGTCGGTGAAGAACTCGCGCCACGACAAATCGGCAATGGTAGCGTCTATAGGGGCCGAAGTGTCGAGCGTACTGCTGCCGAACACGTCGGCGGGTTCTTCTACAGTCTTTTCGTACTTATTATATAGGCCGCAGCCCGTGAGCATGAAACTCACGGCTGCAGCTACAATGATATTACTAAGTTTTTTCATCATTTTACCTTTTTACCTTTTTACTCTTTTACCTCTTCAACTGCTTCTACAGCTTCTACAACTTCTACTGTGCTGCCCTGGAACTTATCATGCAGTTTCTGGAAGATGATATAGAACGCCGGAACGACGAAGAGCAGGGAGATAGTACCAACAGACATACCGCCGATAACGCAGAGGGCAAGGGCACGGTTACCATTCGCACCGGCACCGCCTTCAATGGCGAGCGGAATCATACCGACAATCATACAGATAACGGTCATCAGAATCGGGCGGAGACGTTCCTGGCAGGCGGCAAAGGCAGCTTCAGTGATGCCCATACCATGCTTACGGTGCTCGGAGGCCACCTCGGTAATCAGGATGGCGGTCTTCGCCAACAGACCAATCAGCATGACCACACCCGTCTGTACATAGACATTGTTCTCCATACCTGGCAAGCCAATGCTAGCGAAAACCCAGATGACGGCGAAGGCACCCATCAGACCGAACGGGATACTGAGCAGCACGGCCCACGGCGTAAACCATGAGTTATACAACGATCCCATAATCAGGTAGATGAGGACGATACAGATGCAGTAGATGAGCGTAGTGGTATTCGAACCAGCTGCCTCAGCGGTCTCACGCGACATACTGCTATACTCATACGTAGCCGTATTGGGCATCTCCTGACGGAACACCTCTTTAATGACCTCCTGAACCTGACCCTCACTATAGCCGCTGGCAGGAGCAACCTGACACTCAATACTTGAGAACAGGTTGAAGTGCTGGTTATTTGAAGGACCGACAATCTCCGTCAGTGAAATGAACTCTGAGAGGGGTGCCATCTTTCCGCTGCTCGTCTTCACGAAGATATTGTTGAGCGACGTGGGGTCGAGACGATACTCAGGGGCTGCGGCAGTCCACAACTGGTACACCTTACCGAACTGATTGTAGTTGGCGATATACGAACCACTACAGTAGTTGCCGAGCGTGCTCAGCACTTCCTTGGCTGACAAACCGGCACGGTTGCACTGGGTGGGATCCACTTCAACACGGAATTTCGGGAATTTTTCCGAATAGGTGGACATAGCCATACTCACTTCCTTGCGCTCCATGAGCTTGGCCAGGAACTGGTCGGTCTTCTTAGAGAACTCCGACAGGTCGCCGTCGGTGGGGTCCTCTACCACGAGGTTCACGTTGCTACTCGTACCATAGCCCGGAATCTGGGGCATCTGGAATGGTATTACTGTGGCATTCTTGATGTCCGCACACGCCATATAGAAACGATACATAACCATATCTACGCAGTGTTCTATACCCGGACGCTCTTCCCAATTCTTCAGGCGGACAACCATGAAGCCATAGCTGGAACCCTGACCTGAGATCAGACCGTAGCCGCTCACCATGGCATAGCTCTCCATTTCGGGAATGACCTTCACCTTCTCTTCCACCTGTTTCAGCAGGTCGTATGTCTGCTGCAGTGTGTAGCCTTCCGGAGCATCCACCTCAACCAGGAAGCTGCCCTGGTCTTCCTGCGGCACGAGACCCGACGGCAGTCTCATCATAAAGAATACAAGCAGTGCGGCAGCAATGGTCACTAATATCCAAGATACACCAGGACGCTTGATGAATTTCTTCACCCCCTTGCTGTATTTGTCGAAGAGGGCATTATAGCTGGCATCGTAGGCTTTCTTTGTGTAATATAGCAGCGACTTGCCTTCCTTCTTGCCTTCCGTCATCTTCAACATGATGGCACAAAGGGCAGGACAGGTAGTCAGCGCCTGCAGACACGACAGACCTACTGCCGAGGCGATGGTGATACCGAACTGCGTAAAGAACGTACCCGACGTACCTGAGATAAAGGTCACTGGGATGAATACCGCCATGAATACAAGCGTACACGAGAATACTGCCATCGACACTTCGCCGACAGCCTGGCGCGTAGCCTCCTTGGCATCCGTGATTCCGCCTTCCATCTTCGCCATCACGGCCTCCACGACAACAATGGCGTCATCGACCACCGTACCGATGGCCAATACCAGTGCGAACAACGTCAGCAGGTTCAGTGAGAATCCTGCCAAGGTGACTATGACAAAGGTACCCATCAGCGACACAATCACCGAGATTGACGGGATGATGGTAGCCTTGAGGTTCTGCAGGAAGAAGAACACCACCAGAATCACCAGGATGATGGCGATGATCAGCGTCTCCACCACATTATGGATAGCTGCAAAGAGGAAGTCGTCGGCGTTCATCAAGGTGACGAACTCCAGACCGTCAGGCATCGTGGCCTTCATCTCCTCACACATCTGGTCGATGCGCTGGTTCACCTCCGTAGCATTCGAGCCCGGTGA
This sequence comes from Prevotella sp., assembly GCA_045112595.1. GTDB lineage: Bacteria > Bacteroidota > Bacteroidia > Bacteroidales > Bacteroidaceae > Prevotella. Next base: position 3,019 of record JBGUIA010000103.1, read on the forward strand.
CTGGAAAATCAGCATGAAGGTACCCGGCTGGCCGCTGATATTAGACTTGAAGCTGTAGGTCTTGGCACCAATCTCCACTTCTGCCACGTCTTTCAGGTGTAGCACGTGTCCGCCATCGGTGGTCTTAATCACGATGTCATTGAACTCATCAATCTCCTTCAGCGTACCCTTATACTCCATGGAGTACTGGTATTTGTTATCTGATTGCTCACCGAAGTTACCTAAAGAGGTCACAAAGCTCTGGCTGTTGATGGCTGTGCTGATATCGTCGGGTGTCAGGCCGTACTGCGCCAGCACGTCGGGCTTCATCCAGACACGCAGGGCGTAGGTATTACCTAATGACGTCACGGAGCCCACACCAAAGATACGCTGCATACGCGGCTTGATGTTGATATCCACGTAGTTTGACACGAAGTCGTCGTCATACTTGCCGTTCGTACATTGTATACCGATGATGCGCAGAATACTACTCTGGCGCTTCTCCGTCTCAATACCCATATTGATAACGGCAGAAGGCAGTTGCGACTGCGCCTTCGACACGCGGTTCTGTACATTTACCGTCGCGATGTCAGGGTCAACGCCCTGCTTGAAATACACGTCGATGGTCGCGGAACCCGTTGAGGTGGCCTTCGACACCATATAGTCCATACCGTCCACACCATTGATACTTTCCTCCAAGGGTGAGATCACCGACTGAATGATGGTTTTGGGGTCAGCACCCATATAGTAGGCCGTAACCTCCACTTGCGGAGGTGCGATGTTCGGATATTGCTCGATGGGCAGCGAGCTCATCGAGATGAAGCCCACCAGCGCCAATACGATACTGATGGCACACGCCATCACGTATCTATTGATAAATATATTGTTCTTCATAATTGTCAATTGTTAATTGTGAATTGTTAATTGTCAATTGTCAATTTTCAATTGTCAATTACTTCTTCGGCGCTTCGGGAAACAGCACCTTCTGTCCTTCATGCAGGTTGTTGGCACCTACGGTCACAATCTTGTCACCCTCGTTCAGACCTGTCAACGCAATATAGTGCTCGCCATCGTAGATATCCTGTGTCGTCACCTCTACAGATGTTACCGTGCTGTCTGCCTGTACCTTATACACCTGCTGTTTGTCCTGCAGCTTCACGACAGCCTCCTGCGGAATCACCATCACGCCCGCCTCTTGCAGAGGAATCACCACATTACCCTGCATACCTGAGTAGAGCAGGCCCTTGGGGTTGGGGAACGTAGCCTTCAGCGAGATAGTACCAGTAGAGGCATTCACCACGCCCGTAGCTCTGGTAATCTTGCCCTTTTGCTCATACTCCGTGCCGTTCTTCATGACAAAACTCACTTCGGGCGAATACTTTGAAAGCGCATTGGGATCCATGGTGAAACCTTCAGAGAGCATCATCGACAGAATCGTTTCCGGCAGCGAGAATTCAGCATCCATATTCGCGTTGCCGCTCACCGTGGTCAGATAGGTTGACGGCGACACCTGGTCACCCGTACGAACGGTGATCTCACCGATGCTGCCCGTCACAGGAGCCGTAATGGTGCAGTAGCCCAGATTCACCTTCGCACGGTTCACCTGTGCTCTGTACTGTATCACCGATGCCTTAGCCTGCTCGTAGGAGTTCTGGGCCGTCTCAAAGGTATATTTGCTCACAATCTTCTTCTCATACAGATTCTTGGTCGACTCGTACTCGATTTTCGCACTGTTCTCCTGTGCAATGGCTGCCTGCAGGTTGGCCTGTGCCGACTGCAACTCCAACTGTGCATCGCGCTGGTCGATGACGAACAGCACCTGTCCCTTCTTCACCTGGTCACCTTCGGTCACGCAGATTCTCATCAGCTGTCCGCTTATCTGAGGCGTGATGGTCACGTCCGTCTCACCCTTGAGTTTTGCACTGAACTTGATGGGCACCGTAATGTCCTCTTTCTTAATTGTCACCGTCTCATACGATGTCATCTCTGCCTTTGGCATGTCGCCGCCGCACGCGGTCAGCCCGACCACTGCGCCGAGCATCATTGCCCACGTCAAAACGTTCTTTCTTTTCATTTTCTTGTCTATTATATGAATTATCAATTATCAATTGTCAATTGTCAATTTTGAACTGATTACTCCGGCAGGTTCAGCCACCTTGTGTAGCAGAAGTCCTGGCGATGTGGCAGGTGCTTGTTCTTCGGATACATGCGGACGGCAGTCTTGTACTCACCGAACTGCTTGGGCTCCACTGTGGCCTCGAAGGTATAGTTGTTGCCCTCGTGTCCTGTCATCTTCAGCGGCTCTACATGGAACACGCGCTCCTCGCCGTTCTTGTCGGTGCTGACGTTCACCAGTTCCAAACCGATGGCGTCGTCCAGCCCCTGTTCGTTGATGACATATTTCAGGTGGTACTTCTGACCGGTCATGCCGCCTGTTGACGGGAAGTTCCATTCGCAGGATACCACTTGGATGCTGTCCCAGCGTTCAGCCACTGTCTCCTTCCACTGAGCAATGTCCTTCGCCAGGCGGTTGTCGTTCTTGGAGAGTTCCTTGAAGCGCTTGGCCTCCTTCTCATAGAACTTCGAATAGTAGTCGTCCAACTGACGCTTCATCGTGTAGTGCGGTGCTATCTGGGCGATAGAGTTCTTGATGACCTTACACCAGCCCTTCGAGACACCCTTCTTATTCATGTCGTAATAAAGCGGGATGATCTCGTTCTCCAGCAGACTATAGATAGTGGCGGCATCGAGCTGATCCTGATAGCCCTGATTCTCGTAGGTACGCTTCTCGGTCAATGCCCATCCGGCACCCTCACGATAGCCTTCCAGCCACCAGCCGTCCTTCACCGAGAGGTTCACCACACCGTTCATCTCGGCCTTCTCGCCAGAGGTACCTGAGGCCTCCATCGGACGTGTCGGGGTGTTCATCCAGATATCCACACCCGATACGAGTCTTCGAGCCAGCAGGAAGTCGTAGTCCTCTACGAAGATCACTTTTCCCTGGAACTCGTCACGCTGTGAGATATCGAAAATCTGCTTGATCAATCCCTGTCCGGCACCGTCGGCAGGATGGGCCTTTCCGGCGAAGAGGAACACCACCGGACGATCCGGGTTGTTCACGATCTTCGACAGACGGTTGAGGTCGGTGAACAGCAGGTGTGCACGCTTATAGGTGGCAAAGCGTCGGCAGAAGCCGATGATTAGCGCATTGGGATTAAAGCGCTCCGCCAGCTTGGTGATACGGCTGGGGTCGTTCTGTCTCTTCAGCCAGGTAGCATTCAGCTGTTTCTCGATATAAAATACCAGATTCTTCTTCATAAGCAAGCGGTGCTTCCAGAGTTCCTCGTCGGGACAGTCATAGATGCCCTTCCACCGCTCCTCATTCGACTGGTCTGTCATGAAATCAGGATCAAGATACTTATTGTAGATATTCTCTAACCATCTTGTAGCGACCCAGGTGGGGAAGTGGACACCGTTGGTCACATAGCCCACATGGTTCTCCTCCGGGAAGTAGCCCGACCAGATGGGTGCAAACATCTTCTGCGACACCCATCCGTGCAGCTTCGACACGCCGTTGACCTCTTGACAGGTGTTGCAGGCGAAGGTACTCATACAGAACTTCTCACCCTTGTCCTCCGGGTTGGTACGGCCCATGCCGATGAACTCATCCCAAGTGATGCCGAGTTTGGCGGGATAGCCACCCATGTACTTGCCGAACAGTCCTTCTTCAAAGTAGTCGTGACCGGCAGGAACCGGAGTGTGAACGGTATAAAGACCACTCGCACGAACCAGTTCAAGAGCCTGGTTAAACGTCAGTCCCTCCTCAATATAGTCGCACAGGCGCTGCAGGTTGCAGAGCGCTGCATGGCCCTCGTTGCAATGATAGACATCCTTCTTGATGCCGAGTCTCTTCAGCAACAGCATACCACCGATACCCAGCAGAATCTCCTGCTTCAGTCGGTTCTCCCAGTCACCGCCATACAGCGAGTGAGTGATCGACTTGTCGAACTCGGAGTTCATCTCGTTGTCGGTGTCCAGCAGATAGAGCTTCACGCGACCCACATTCACGCGCCAGACGTATGCGTGTACATAAAAGTTCATATAGGGCACGTCAATCACCAGCGGATTGCCGTCCTCGTCCAGCTGACGTTCCACGGGCAGATTGCCGAAGTTCTGGGCTTCGTAGTTGGCCACCTGCTGTCCGTCCATTGTCAGGCTCTGGGTGAAGTAACCGTAGCGATACAGGAAACCCACGGCACACATATCGACGTTCGAGTCGCTGGCCTCCTTCACATAGTCACCGGCCAGCATACCCAGACCGCCACTGTAGATCTTCAGGGCCGAATGGATACCGTACTCCATGCAGAAGTATGCCACAGAAGGCCGCTTGGTATCGGGCTTCACGTCCATGTACTTACGGAACTTTGCGTAAACGTCCTTGATGCGCTTCATCAGTGCCTTGTCCTTCAGGATTTCTTCCTTACGGGCGAACGTCAGTTGTTCCAACAGCATCACGGGGTTGTGCCTCGTCGTATGATAGAGGTCAGTGTCGATGTCGCGGAACAGGTCGCGCGCCTCGTGGTTCCACACCCACCACATGTTATGGGCCATTTCGTCCAAGCACTTCAATTCTTTAGGCAGCGTAGCCTTCACAGTCAAAATCTTCCACTGTGGTTCGTTCACGTAGTCAGCTTTTATTTTCATATCTTCTTTACAGGTTAGTTTTTGGAGTACAAATATACGGATTATTTCCGAAACACAAAAAGAATTAACAATATTTTACATTCTGCGTTGCCGGTCAGGGTTTCGGTATCGAGAGGATGAACCTGCATCCGTCGGTATATGCTGCGTCGAGGGTAATCTCGCCGCCTATGGAACTGGCGAGTCGCTGACTGATAGCCAGACCGAGGCCGATACCTTCCTTGAAATTGTCGGAAGCCTTTTCGAAACGGCCGAAGATGCGGTCCCTGTCCTCAGGATTGATGCCTACGCCGGTATCCTCGACAACCAACCGCACCTGACGGGCGGCCTTGTCATACTCGCAACGCAGTTCGATATGTCCCTTCTCCGTGAATTTCTGGGCATTATCAAACAAATGCGTCAGGATGCGGCTCACGCTCGAGGGATGCGTATGTACCGTGAAGTCGTCGGCAACATTGGTGGTAAATCGGGTCTCTACACCCTCGTGGCTGTCGTCGGCCGTTGAATGCAGCAACTTGCGGCACAGGTCGTTGATGGCGACATCCGTCATCTCCGAGTCGGGACGCAGGCTCTTCTCGCTCTCACTCTTCGAGAGTTCCAACACCTCGTTGACGATGGTGGTGATGAGCTCGACATTATAGGTGATGTGCTCCCGCATGTTTTTCTTCTCTTCTTCACTCAGCTCGATACCCGGCTGGCAAAGCACGCTGGAGAATCCTCCGATGGCATTCAGGGGCGTGCGTATCTCGTGACTCATGTTGTTGATGAATGCCGACTTCATGTGGTTCGACTCCTCGGCGCGTTCAAGGGCAACCTTCAGTTTCTTGTTCTTATCCCAGATGATACGCGTCAGGCGACGGCGCCCCATGATATAGATAATCAGGAAGGCCACACAGATGCCGATGATCCAGTTGGTGAGTCGTCTCACCGACTTCTTATGTTCCATAGCCTCCTCGCGCGTCCTCATCAGCGACCGCCCTGTAGCCATCTGGTTGTAGTGGGCATCCTGGATAAGTCCGAACACGGAATCCATTTCGAAGATCTTGTGCTTCATGGCCAGGATACTGTTGTCAATGTCTCCGGCATAATGGTAGATCGTTGCAGCCACCAGCGAACTGTCCACATACACGCGGCCCTCCTTCAGCTTGTCGATGGCTTTCTGGTAGTCGCCGTCGAAGGTGAGACGGGCTATCTCCACCATATTGTCATACTGGTGGTTGAATGTCGTATCGCCTTGCTGCCGCAGTTGCTCATACTCCCGATAGGTATTCTCGAAATCCGCCTTGTCGCCATTGAGGAACTGGACATACAGTTTGATGGCCTTCGAGAGCGAGAGGTTGTCCGTGTCCTCCCTCTTCGTTGCAAGCTGTTCCGCCTGCGTGGCGTATTCGATAGCCCTGGCAGGTTCCTTGATACAGAGCAGCTGGGCCAGGTCGCGCAGGGTAACCATCGTAAACTTGGGGTCGCGGTCGTCCACTTCGTTGAGCGCCTGGACGAAATACTCTTCTGCCCTGCGGGTGTCGTGCGAGGCGCGATAGATGTTTCCCATCAGGGCCGTGGCGAGGTAGTAATACTCCACGTCCTTGTTCTTCCTGGCGTCGCTATCCAGATACTGAGCCGTCACGATGGCACGAAACAGATTTTTCTGCTTGATGTCATAGAACCCCTCGTTGGTTTTCGTCTTATAGTACGATTTCCAGTCATTCGTGCTCTTCAGATACTCCTCGAAGTCATGCGCATGCTGGTAGAATGCACTGTCGTCGCCCTTGTCATAGAGCATGCGGAACTGACGGTACATTTGCGACGCTTTCTTGCTATCCTCCGTCGCACCGAAAGAGGATGAGAAACAAAACATCAGGGCAATAAGGATTGTTAGCGCTTTTTTCATTATTTCATTATTGGAAGGTGAAGTCGGTCTTTTCCACGCTGTAGCCGTAGATGGTCTTGAAGTCATTCTTCATGGAGATGATGGTGTAGCCGGCCTCGCGCCATTTCGCCTCACGGCGGGCACCCTCAGCAAGGTCTGCATGGTCGTGGGCATCGTCGTCAGCCACGAGCATGAACGTGGCGGTGCGGTACTTCGGATTGCTCATGCAGTAGTTGTGCATGGCGCAGTCGCCACTGCTGTTGCCGAACGACAGCACGGGCTGCTTGCCAATCTCCTGACTGATCTGGCGCACCTTGTTGGTCTTCAGATTCTTGATGATCAGACTGTCGGTACGCACCAGATACTCATCTGTGCCCATGGTGTAATCGACACCGACGTTATCGCCCTGCTTGTTGGAGCTAAGGCATACGTCCATGCCAATGACGCGGTTGGGCTCAATACCCAGCGACTCGACCAGCGAGCGGCAGATGAAACGGTCGGAACCGGAGACGACGTAATAGGTGAAGCCGTTGTCCTTCAGGTAGTCGAAGACTTCCAACATGGGCTTGTAGAAGCTCTCGGCGTAGGTCATCCCCTTGAAGCCGTTAGCCGGCGTGGCGGCATAGGTCTTCACGTAGGTGTCGAACTCTTTGAGCGTCATGCCGGCATAGGCCTTGGCGGCGGCATAGGCGTGAATCATGTCGAAATGGTCGGGCAGTTTCTTGCCGTTACGCACGAAATCCCTGATGTCCTGCGCTGCCTGGCGCACATCGGCGGGAGCCTTGTCCTTGTACGTGGGATCGTCCAGGGCGCGGTATTCCAACAGGTTGTACTCAAAGTAGGTGGGGTAGAGCTCGCCGATGAACGTGCCGTCCATGTCGAACGTGGCGATGCGGTCCTCCTCACGGATGAAGTTGCTGGAGTTCGGATTGGTCACATCCTCGACATACGTCTTCAGGGTCCTCAGGGCCTCGCAGTCGTTCCACAGGGTGAAATACTCTTTCGGCGTTGGTGGTGTTACCGATTTCTTATCATCATCCTTGCTGCACGATGTCAGCAATGGGCCCTGTGCCACCACGCACATCAGGGCGAGAATAAGGAAGAAATGCTTTTTGATCATACTATTTTCGTTTTCGTTATTGTTTTCGTTTTACTTACGTACATTGAAGGGCGTACGGGCGGGACTGTTGATGATGCGGGCGGCATTGCTGCCGTCGAAACGCGTGGGGGCAATGATGAATTCGGGCACGTTGAAGGACAGGAAGCGGTCGCGGTAGAACTGGCGGGGATTGCGCTGAGGCAACATAAAGGCCTTGCTGACGCGGCCGTCGGCGCGGACGTGACAGAAATAGGGACGGGTGAAGAGTCCGTCGTCGCGGCGGGAACTGACAACGAGCCAGCGGGAGTTGGTGCTCCAGTTGTGGAACGATTCCGTGTCGTCGGAGTTGGAGGCGGTCATGGGACGGCTCTCGCCGGTAGTGAGGTCGAGGAGCCAGAGGTCGGCCTCGTGGTGCCAGATGCTGAACTGTCCGTAGTCGGAGAGCGTGTAGCAGAGGAACCGGCCGTCGTAGGAGGGTCGGGGGAAGGAAATGGATTTATGTTGTGCCGCGGCATCGATGATGGTCTCGATATGGTCGCCGAAGGTTCCTGTGGCAGGGTCGAACGCGATGCGGCAGAGGTTATAGCGGATGGAGTCAAGACCCACTCCCGGCCCCTCCCTGTCGAGGGCGGGGGGAATGGTGCGGGCGGCACAGAAATAAAGCGCGCGGCCGTCGGCCGAGAAGACGGGGAAGGTCTCGTAGATGGAGTCCTGCTTGAGCAGGGGCGAGAGGATGAGCTCGTTTTTCTCGATGTCATAAACCTGAACATCGGAGGCTTCATCGAACACTTCAATGCGGTTGGGGTCGGCACTATGGAAGAGCTGACGCGTGGTATTGGTGGAATAGGCGATATAGCGGCCCGAGGGATGCCAGTAGGGATAGACGCAGAGGCCGAGGGTCTGGTCGGTTTTGGTTTCGTAAGCGTCGAGAGAACCATATTGACCTTCGACCTTGGACCTTTGACCATTATGTCGTAGCAGGGTGGCACCATGCGGGCCACGGATATGCAGGCTCATATCGGCGGGGTTGCCGCGGTTGAAGCTGTGGCAGTTGACGCAACCCTCGAACTGGGTATTTTCAATCAGTGCGCGCTCGTCGAACGTGCTGAGGTCGCGTTCGTAGATGCCCATCTTACTCCATACCTCGTAACCCGGTGCTATCAGGCGGTAGCAGAGGCCGTAGTCGATGCTGTCGGTGCTGACGTAGAGGGCGAAAGGACGATAGGTGTGCCAGCCGTCGTCGTATTTGGCCGAGACGGTGACGGTGAGCGAGTCGTCGCGATTATCGCCAAGTAACGTGTGCCAGTCGTCAAGGTCGAAATCGACAGCATCGTCGCCCTGGCTGTGCAGCTCGTGGCCGTGGCGGTCGGTAATGACGGCATCGATGCGCAGGGCCGTCTCGTCGGTCATGCTGAAGTTGAGCGGGGCGATATTGACGGGTATGGTGACACCGATGTAGTCGGGGTAGATATCGGGCTGTGCGGTCTCCTGCTTCGCGTCGCTCACAGTCTCTGTGCAAGCGGCGAACAGCCAACAGCCAATAGCCAATAGCCAACATCTATATAGAATCTTTCTCATTGCTTAGTGGACATGAATTGATTATAGCGTTCGCGGTCGCCCGTTAGTATATAGTAGGCCAACAGGTATTGATAGGCCATACGATTGTCTTGGTTGCGGGAATAGAGGTTTTCGAGCATCTCGGGGGTCGTGTGGTCGCTGAAGTAGCTGTCATCCTTGTAGTTCCACTGGCGCAGACGTCCGTATTCGGGATGCTGGGCGATGGCCTCTTCATTACCCAACAGCGGGAGGGTCTCGTTAGCCCAGTCGCGATAGAAAATGGTTTTTTGCAGGGCCATGAGGTATTTGCGAGCCACGGCGTACTGGCCGTTGATGAGGTTGGTCTCTGCCAGTCGTTTGTAGCAGCGACCGCTTTTCTGGAAGTCGAGAATGGCCTCCTGAGCCTCGAAGACCGTTCGCTGGGCGACATTGATCATGCCCAGCTGATAGAAGGCTTCAGCGGTGGGCAGAGGGCTCGTAGCGTCTTCCTTGACGTCGGGCAGCAGACCAGCAATGCCGTTCTGGTTGAAATTGCCCATTTGTTCCAGCAACATACCGTTCATCGCCAAGGCCAGGTTCTGTACCGTCACACCGATTTGGTTGTTGGGCTTCTCGGCACTGATGGTCTGAAGGATGCGGTTCCACTGCTGGTGGCGCGCCATGAAGTCGTATTGCATCACCTTCTCGGCCTTGAAATTGGCGTTTTTCCAGACAAGTGAGCCCATGATGGCTGCAACGAGCACAAAAGAGAGGTAAGAGGTGAGAGGTGAGAGGTGAGAGAAATGTACCTGACGACGACGGATTAGGGAATTCAACCCGAAAATCACCCAAATAGACAGTGCTGCACCCCAAAGGAGCCACGGGAATACGGTGGGATAGCGGTAGTAGTGTATGTCGGCCCAAAGACCGTCGATGGGTATTGGGAAACATACCGGACCCACTAGAAAGTAGAGTAGGGGAATGGCGACGATAAGCAGTATGCGGCGCGTCCAACCTTTTGACAATGATACGATAGCCCATGCAGCGAGCAAGGTGAGCAAAACCGCCCAGACGCCACTCATTAGGGCATTTTCGTCGAGCAGATAAAGCCACAGCAGGAACGAAGGTACAAAGGTCAGGCCGTATGAACTATGAACTATGAACTGTGATTGCAACGCCACACTCTCAGAGAGAGAACTATGAACTATGAACTGTGAACTATGAACTATAAAAAGCCGGAGGGTTAGGAGTTGTATCGCCGAGAGCAGAATGGCGATGATGGCGGCGCCCACCCAGGCATAGAGGAAGAACTGCGTACAGAACCGTCCGAGCAGGTCGGCAACGCCTCCAGGCAGCCTTACAATTTCCCACACATACGTGTTGTCGAAGAGGAACAGCTGAAACTGCTCTTGAAAATGCAGATGATGCGGATAGGCCAGTCCGAAAAAGAGGAGGACACCCACACCGAACAGGAGCGTGCTACTTGTCAAATACTTTACTGAATTCATCGACACTGATCTTAACCGGTTCCACCATGAATTCCGGACGGTTGTAGCTCTTCAGCAGGAAGGTGTTGTGTTCGGGGTCCTCCTGTGGCAGCAAAAAGGCCTTTTCAAACTTCCCATCGTGGAAATAGGAGAAATAGACGCGGCAGTAGGTTCCGTCGCGACGACTGGCAATCATGATCCAATGGCCATTGCTCGACCATGAAGGGTAGCTGTCGGGGCGCCCTTCGCTGTTGGCGTTGGTCATATCGAGGAAAGTCGGATTTTCGGTATGCGCCGCTATCGAATCTTGGTCAATCGGCATACATGCAATATCTCCATCATTGTGGCGGATATGGAAACAGCCGTACTGGCCCAAGGCAAAGAGCAGATAACGCCCGTCGGGACTGACGCGTGGCAAGGTAACACTCTTGTCGTTACCAGCAGCGTCGTACACCAGTTCCTCGTCGCCGAAATTGTGTGTTGCCACGTCAAACGAACGGCGGTAGAGGTTGTATTGCACCTTTGGGTAGGTGGTACGGATATCTTTGTCGCGCATCTCTTCAGGCAGAGGAATCGTCTTGCAGTAATAGAGCCATTTGCCGTCGGGCGACCAGGTGGGATACACTTCCAGGAGCGTGGAATCGTTGCTGACGACCTGCACCGAGTCTTTCTCCACATCATAGAGAATCAGGTCGCTCTCCAGGTCGTAAACCTCAATCTTGTTGGGATTGAGGGTATGGAATCCTTGTCGTGTCTTGTTCGTCGAGAAGGCTATCAACTTGGCGGTAGGATGCCATGCGGGATAGACACCCGAAGAGATTGTATAGTCGCGCTTCAAATTGACTCTTGAAATCTTGCCGTCGTTCACCAGTACGGTACCGCTATTGGCGAGACGCACATGGAAGAGCATGTTGTCGGTCTTGTAGTTCTGATAGCTGTGGCAGTTGATGCACTGGCCTCTTTTTATGTCAGTACATGTAATCTCATTGTTGAAAATCTGCGTTTCTTCGAACGTGGTGAGGTTACGCTGAGCTATCTCCATGTAGGTCCAGGCGACATACGACGGCTCGATAAGGCGATACGAGATGTATTCGTCGATAGGTTCTGCGGCTACACGGATTTCAAAGGGGTTGAACGACAGCCATTCGCCCTCTTTCTGACCCCAAACCTCGACTTTGATGCTTTTGCCCTTTGCGGCTTGAAGCATCTCGTGCCATTCTGACTCGGGAATCTGTACCTTTACGCCTTTACCGTAAGTCTGTTGCTGTCCGTCGGGCATGGTGATCCGAGCCACGCATGCCTCGTACTCGTCAGCAGGGAGCATGAAGTTAAGCGGTGCAATATTACAGGGCACCGTGACATTACAATAGTCGGGGTAGATAGCTGGCAGGCTCTTGACCTCCTTACTAGAAGAAGGCACATCGGGGTGATTTACACACGACGAGAGAAACAAAAGTCCTACAGCAAAAAGCAGGAAATAAGGATGAATATATCTTTTCATGATTTTCTTACGATGCTACTTCGTGACCAATATGACCATTTACAATCAATATTTTTTTACCAAAGAGGTTGTACCACCAGTAGGTGTCTCCATATTCTTTACGCATGTTCTCACCAACCTTCCCAAATGTCATGCCGGGTTTTGCCAGGCTTTCCAGAGTCGCCCAGAAGCGCTTATAGCGTTCATAAACGGACTGTTCAACAGGGAGCATTATGCGTTTCTCTTCCGGTGCTTTATCCATGTACAGGATATAAGCCTCCATCGCATGCAAGGGAAATTCTTCGTCCATGTGTGTCTTCACATAGTTGCGTAGTGATGCCCAGAAACGCCGTGAATCACAGCGTATCATGGAATAGAACAGTGCCTGTTCTGAAGCCACTTTACTATCAGATTCATACCAAAGACTGATGGCATTGACTAGATAGCTATCGCTGTACTCAACACCGGTAATCTCATCGGGATAGCTTTTTTGTAGTTCTTTGACTTTTTCTGAGGCCGGCGCTGGCTGCCAATCATCATAAAACAAATGGTGATGTAACTGAGTGGTATAGCGTTCCACCACTTCTTTGTCGCCGCAAGCCAGGGCACAGCGGGAAAGCACCTTCAGATAGAAAGGCGAGAAACCTGCCTGTATGGCCATCTCGAAATTCAGTCGGATGGCCTCATTCATCATACCATAGTTGTAATAGACCAAAGGTGATGCAATATCCAAAAGAGTGACATGGAGCGAGTCAGGGTTGGTAATGTTGATGTCATCATTACCCAGTTTGAACGAACGGTCTAGTAAGCCGCCTTCATAGGTTAAGGCTATATTCTTGAGAAATACCATTGTGCGGGTTGGTTTTTTATTCGCTTCTGCTATATGAAGCACTTCCTGCCAGTTGTCGTCTTCGGCATAGCGCACCATGCGCATCTCGTCGATGTAGTTCTTGTCGTAATACATCTGCGACGAGGTAAAGACAATGCCGGCAACAGCACACAGCACGGGAACAGCAAAACTTTGAACTTTAAACTTTAAGCTTTGATCTTTACTGGTCAGGTAGTGGCCTCCCATTGCAATAAGGGCAGAAACGGCTCCCAGCACCCAGAACGGGATGGAAGGATGCTCACTGCTGTCGCTTGGGGTGATGAAACGGGGCAGGCCAGCAAATACAACATCGTCGAACCGTATGTTTGAATAGAATTGCGTATGCCAGATGCTCGCGGTAAAGAGGAACAATACGATGCCTGCGAGTTCACGCCATGTGGGCTTTTCGCAGAGTGCCAGACAAAGCACAAACAGCAGGGCGAACCATCCCAGTATGGGATAGATGCAAAAGCCTATCAGATACCAGACAATGTGCCATTTACGTGGCGTCTGGCGTGCAACCCATAAGAGCAGCAGCATGACGAGATAGCCTACTGATTGCGAAAACCAATAACCTCTGATGGTGGATATATAGATCCAATAACCCAAATCGACCACTGATGTGAGCAGACAGGCTACAGGCAGGAGCATCAGTGCTGAGGCACTGGACTTTAACCGGAATGCTTTGGCGCCTACTATGAAGATAAGTGTCCAGATAGCTACCAGAACGGCTGATCCTACGGCAGGATGATAGAACAGTTGCGTGAGCCATGCGCCCACATACTGCATCAGCCCAAAGGGCTTCTGCATTAGGGTGTGGAAGAAGGGTGTTCCGAAGAGGAATTCGGAACGGTCGTGTGCCGTATAGAATACCTCTTGATTGATATACAAGATGTAAACGGCATATACGATGAAAGCCAACAGACTTCCATAAAAGATAAAATATGAGAATTTGTTAGTCTTATTCATATTTATTAGGCTACATTTCAGCTGCAAAGGTAGCAACAATATTTAGAATCCCCAAACTTTTTTGTGAAAATCTTAAAATCGTATTTTACGTTTTTTATCTTTATTCTTCTGTCATTTCATTTCCTTGATGAAATACTTCTGGCAAGAGGCTGTCTTGTGAGGAAAGTAACCCATGTTGTTCAGGGCGCGGCCCACCTCGACATTGATACCCTTCGTGCGGTGGAAATTGGGGAAGGAGCGGTCCAGGATGTCCACGATCTCATCGATGCCCTTCAGCGCAGACTTGTCACCGCTGTCAGCAGGACAGAACATCATCGCAATCATCTTCTCGATATTGCCCACTTTCTCAAAATTGCGGTTTTCGTTGATGATACGCTGGTTTTCGTCCTCCTCAAACCAATAGCGGTCGCCACGGGCTATCTCCGCCAGGAGCTGTGCATAGAGCTGCGGATAGTCGATGGGTGTGAGATAGTCTATCTGTTCCTTCACCACGATACAGATGAAACGGCGCGAACCTGATTTGTCATCAGGCAACGGACGAAGGTTGTTTGTGGTGGCGATGAACGAGGCATAACGCCGGCGCTGCTCGTAGGCCTTGCCGTAGGGCGGACGCATCTTGACGTCAGCTTTTGAAATCAAGTGTTTCAAAAGCGGTTGCTGACTCTTCGAGAGCATATCAAATTCGTCGATATTGATCAGCGCAAACGAGGTCAGACCGAGGTTGATGGCCGTCTCGTTCTTAAAGTCGATCTTATCGATATAGTAGTCGCGCAACGCCTCGGGCAGCAACATGCCGCAGAAGGCAGACTTGCCACAGCCCTGTTTACCGATGAGCATCGGAACGATGGCATTGCCGTGATTGCGGTCGATGCCTTTCCAATGGGCCACCATCGAGAGCATCCACTTATGGAAGTCGCCAATCCAATGAGGATTATCGGTCTTGATGCGCTCTGCCAATGGCGTCACTCGGTCTTTCCCATCCCACTTCGGCAACTGCTCCAGCCATTCGTTCACGGGATCGAACTCTGGAATCATGGTCGATTCCACATAGCGCTTGATATCCTTGTCCCACGAGTCAAGTCCCGCCTTCAAAGCCCGTATCGACATGGTGTTCATCGCCTCCTTCGTCAAATCGTAGAAACGGTAGTCGTAACTGTCCTTCGAACGGTACTGCGCCACACCCGTCATCACATTCTTCCGCAGTTCATAACGGGAATTAAGGAACGCCTCCGTCTTATAGGTCAAAAGTTGCGAGGGTTTGACGTGCTTCAAGGGCCAGGTGGCCTTGAGCGTCTTGGAATACTGCGAGTCGAACACCGTCTGCACGTAGTCGGCATCTTCGTTCAGTCGTCCGTCGAAGAGTGTCATCTTCACGGCAAAGGCTTCCTCAAGTCCGCTCTCGTGACAGTTATGGGCAAGCACTTCGAGACAATGGGCAACGAAATCCTCTTCCTTGTCCAAGCGGCATTCCTCAAGGGCATCGGCCTTGCAAGCCTGATATTCATGGCGCATCGAGGCCTCCGTCGAAAGGCCCGGAATTATTCCTTCCTGTCTCCTGTCTCCAGACTCCTGTTCCCTGTCATAGCGTACTGTCCTCGACAGCCTTTCAGCCGTCTGGTCTTTAGGCGACACCACCATCGTAGCACAATACGGGTTGAAACGCACATCAGGATCGTGGCTCATCAAGCAACTGGAGCGCATCGACGGGGGGATATTGTCAACACGGATGGCCAACTGTGTGGAATAGAGATAGTGGAACTTCGCGTAGGCGTTCAGATTGAACTGCACCACCTCCGATTCCCAGTAGCCCTCAGGATTCTGCCACTGGTTGCGCTCGACGGCCTGACAGACGAGTTTCACACTTCGTCCGTCAGCACCAACGAATGCCAACATCGTATAGTCGATCATCGCCGCCTCGTCACGGATCTCCTCTGCCGTCTTGCGGTCTGGCAGATTATTGATCTCCAACAGGATAAAGCCGTTGTAGATATAATTCCATTGCTGACCTAGCTGATTCTTGATGGCGCAAGCGAAACAAATGCGGGGCAGGTCTGTCAGTTCACTGAGCTGTTTACCACTTTTCAGTATGCCTGTCCGTATCATCTCGACGGCACTCTGGAGCGTATAGCGGGTAAAGCGTTCCTGTCCGTCACGATTGTTGATGAGTGTCACTTTCGACTGATGAATGTCTGTCATATTTCCTTGATTGAATGATTAGTGACTGCAAAGATACAAAAAACGAATGATATTTCCAAATATTTATTTTATATTTTCTCTTCCACTTCCACAAAATCAACGTCAATGCATGTATTTATTGGCATTTTGGAGGATGGAAGAGAAAATTTATCTTCCATATATCTTCCATTTAAACCATCTTATCGAGTAATAAGTGCCACTTATTTTTAAATAATGCCAGAGTATTTTCCAATAATGACGGAGTATTTTGCAATAATGCCGGAGTATTTGATGGAAGAACTATGGAAGAGAAAAATTCCTCTTCCATCTTGAAAACCATTGTAAATAAAGGTGGTTTCGTAAAATTATGGAAGATGGAAGAGATTTTTCTTTTTCTTATTCATCTCTAACAC
Source organism: Prevotella sp. (assembly GCA_045112595.1). Classification (GTDB taxonomy): domain Bacteria; phylum Bacteroidota; class Bacteroidia; order Bacteroidales; family Bacteroidaceae; genus Prevotella. The sequence goes on from JBGUIA010000103.1 coordinate 19,593, forward strand.
CTGCCGGGCAGACTGCCGAACAGCCTCCGGCATGGTATATAAAGTACATATTATAAAGAGCCGACTCATATGAGCCGGCTCTTTATGAATTATACCGATAAGGAATGATTATTCCTCGTAGTATACAGCGTTAATTTGGCAGCCACCAGACTTAAACATGAGGTCAAGGTCTCTACCGTCACCGCCGTTACCTCTAGCACATGCCTTAGCAATGTCTTCAGTAATTGGAAGCTCCCACAAACCGGATGCACCTCCGAGTGCTTCTCTAAGATTATAATCTTCAAAGAATACAGGGCTCCACCAACCAGTCATAATTTTAACATTGGCATCTTCAGTACATTCAGTAATGTCGAAGATAAGGGTCTTTAAGCCCCAATAAACATCGTCAGACAGATATGGCAAGAAACCTTCATTACCATTAATGTCTACGAATTTACCTTCATTGTCACTGAAGCGCATGCAGGCAGCGTTCCAAGCAACGGGCTTGAAAGGAGGCTGAGCAGCAGGATCCTCTCCATAAATATAATACTTCTGAAGCGGGTCGGTGATTGTCTGACAGGTTACAACGAAACTATCCTTCAGCAAGGTGCCATCTGCACAAAGAGCAGTGAGGAAAACTTTATGCTCAGTATCCACATAATTACCAGCAGCATCCTTGTTAACCTTCATCTTCTTCTTGGCGTAGTTGCTGTAGAACTCCTTGCCACCAACACTCCACTTAGCATTGACGGGAGCCGAAGTCGTACATGTAATGACATTACCGTTCTTGCCATTATCTTGGTCAACAGTGACAGAAGACATAGCTCTGAGTTGTTCGGCAGTGATGTGACCATCATTGCTGATATCCTCATGAGTAGCATCGCATGCAAATAGCATACCTACTGCTGCGAAAAACAAAAATATCTTTTTCATTTTATAATCTAATTATTTGATTAATTATAGAGATCAACATATTGTGTTTTAGGATCACTTGCATCCCAACCTTTGTTCTGCTTAAGTTTACCTTCCATCAGGGTAATCTGTGACTGCGGCTTAGAAAGGAAACCATCAGTAGCAGCATAACGCTCAGCCCATGAACAAGTCATATGCTTCATTGAGACCTTGTTTGCAGTATTGCCCTTTACAACAATCTGTTTGCCGGCTTGTGCTTCAAGAGCCTTAGCAGCGTAGCAAGACGTACCGCCTTCTTTACCAGACCAACGACGCATGTCATTGAAGCGAAGCCCCTCAAATGCAAACTCCCAACGGCGCTCGTCCTGTACAGCCTTCAGAGAGTATGGCGTTTCTTTGACACCGGCACGCTTCTGAACCTGATTCATATACTCAGGCAGACCAGTAAGCTCAGTCAACATCAGCAGTACGTCTGCATAACGCATCAGGTAGAAATCCTCGAAGTGCTCACCCTGCATGGGATTGTCAAGCGTACCCTTGAAGTCTTCATTCACGCCATGCCACCACGGAGTGTCGCCTGTCATCTTGTCAGTAGTGACACCGCACCACTTCTTGCAGGCATAGCCAGACTCCTCACAGTCGTCCTTTACGTATGAATATGCAGCAAGCTCATGCTCACAGTCAATCAGAGAACCAAGCTTACGGATATCCGAACCGCTGGTCTGCTCAGCAATGGTCCAGTCGTCCCAGATATTGCATGAGGGAGTACCCTGGCCCCAGCCCTGAGTAAAGGGATAGGTGCAATCACGGTTACCATTGTTACCGTTTACACGAAGAGCCCACCAGCAAGAAAGATAGTTGCAATACATACGTGAGGTAGAATAGGTACCACCATTTTCAATTGCACCATTAATTCCCCAGCTGGAAGCATTCATGAACTGAATACCGAAGAGCTCCTCATCGTTACCGTTACCCATGCCAGGCATGTCGAAGCAGTTCTCACGCTTCATGTCAGCAATGAAAGCGTATGCATGAGTACCTTCTTTATTCGATACACCATCCTCACCGTCGTGAGCCTCATCCCAAACATAACTGTTGGAGTACTGCCAAAGTGAACGGTAGTCTTCAAGAAGCTTGTAACCACCATTAGCTACAACATCCTTCAGAGCAGTAATAACATCACCCTGAGAAAGAGACTCCTTATCGCAACCTTCCTGCTTAACAAGATCAATATCAGGAGCACCACCAGAAGCCAACTCACCAACCTTCTTGTAGAAACCAGCCCAGAACATATATGCACGGGCAAGGAATGCTTCGGCAACGAACTTATTAGCATGACCAGAACTCTTCTCTGTGCCCATCAGGTTCATACCTGACACGAAGTCAGAAAGAATCTGAGGATAGATAACAGTCTCAGCATCTGCCTCATTTTTCATATCATCAGTGATAGTGGTAGATGTAATCAAGGGTACATCACCGTACAACTGTGTGAGCCAGAGCGTGTAGAGACCACGCATGAAGTAACCCTCACCAAGAAGTTGCTTGCGCTTAGCCTCATTACCTGTCCATTTAATATTGTCGATGGTTGCAATCTGGTTGTTAGCACGGTTAATACCGCCATAAAGAAGGATAAATGTCTGCTGGTATTGGTCTACACTCATCTCAACAAGATGATGCATGGCCTTAACCTTGTTGTCCTGCAAGCCACCTGAGCCGTAGCAGTTGTCTGACATAACCTCCCACCAATAGAAAGGATTTTGTGTATCGGCATCTCCACCACCCATTGTATTCATGATACTATAGGTAGCTGTATTCAATGCCTCTACATCTCCAATCTTACCGGGGAATGTAGCTTGAGTAGCATCGGTAACACGTGGATCTGTATCCAACATGTCATTGCAGGATGTAAATATTGTTGCTGAACAAACAACAAACGCTGATAATATATATTTCTTCATAACTTTAATATTCAATTGTCAATTGTCAATTAGAACTTGATACTTGCACCTACCAAGAAAGTACGAGCTGGTGGGTAGAGACCCAAGTCTATGCCAGAAGCCCAGCTATCGCCACCTGCTGCGTTACCAACCTCAGGATCGAGGCCTGTGTAACCAGTGAAAGTCACGAGGTTCTGTACCTGAACATAGAAACGGAGCTGCTGCAGAGGACAAGACTTCCAGATATTCTTGAAGTCGTAACCGAGAGTCACAGTCTTAATCTTGAAGTAGTCAGCATCTTCCATATAACGTGTAGATACATAGTTGGTATTAGGATGACCCGTTCCAGAAATACGTGGTACGTCATTTGAGGTACCCTCACCATGCCAACGATCGAAGATAGTGGTGTCGTAGTTATGCCACCATGAATCACTGAATGAACGGTAAGAACGCATAATCTGCTGACCAAATGCACCAGCACCGTTAATAGCGAAGTCAAGGCCTCTCCAATTCAGACCGAGGTTGATACCAAGCGTTACGTCTGGGTTGGGATTACCAATCTCATGACGGTCGCAGATATCGTTGCCATCTGCATCTTTAGCCTCTGCATAAGTAATCTTGCCATCACCATTCCAGTCATCCCAGATGCAGTCACCAGGCTGTGCGTTGTCAAGGACGGCCTTACCTGCTGCGCGTGCAGCGTCAATCTCTTCCTGGTTCTGCCAGATACCGCTGTAAGACATACCGTAGAAGTAACCGATAGGCTTGCCAATCTGAGCGCGGTAGATGTATTCAGTACCCTGCGAGAGGACGCTTGAACCACCATTGATGTAGCCATTTTCGTTAGCAATACGAGTAACTTCGTTCTTATTGGTAGCCAGGTTCACGCCGACGTTGTAGTTGAAGTCCTTGCCAATTCTGTCGTTCCAAGAGAGGGCAATCTCAATACCGGTATTACGAACGTCACCACCATTGATATAAGCGGGGTTGGTACCCTCGATAGCAATACGAGGAGCTACGATGAGCCAGTCCTTAGTGGTCTTCTTATACCAGTCGAAGTTAACACCCAAACGATTGTTGAGGAAGCGTGCATCGAAACCGAAGTCAAGCTGCTCAGAAGTCTCCCATGTTACATCAGGATTAGGTACAATATTAGCGTAAGCACCTACATTTGGTTTACCATTTAAAGTAACATCCATGCTGTCACTGAACTTATAACCGCTATCACCTGAGCTACCAGACTGAGCGATTGTAGCCAGATACTGGTACTTAGCAATTCGGTTGTTACCATTCTGACCCCAGCTTGCACGGATCTTGAAGAAGTCGAGCCAGCTCTTGGTGCTCTCCATAAACTTCTCGTTGGTCATTACCCAACCTGCAGATACAGAGGGGAAGGTACCCCAACGCTTACCATCCATGAAGATGCTGGAACCGTCATAACGCAGGGTGACAGTAGCCATATAAGTTTCATTCCAGTCCCAAGTCAGACGACCGAACCATGAAGCGAGATACTCTTCATCGTTTGGATTACCACTAAGAGTAGCATTCTTGAGGTCTGTGCTGAAATTCTTCAAATATGCAGAGTTCCAATCCTTAAGAGTAGCAAACTGCGAACCCTCGCCAACAGAGTTAGAACCACTGAGGTTCGTGCTCCAACCGGTGCTCTGATACTCCTGACCTACCATGACGCTGATCTTGTGACCAGAAATAATAGGAAGGTCATATGTCAGAGTGTTGTTAATAGACCATGAAGTGTTCAACCAAGTACTCTGGCTAACACTGTAAGACTGTACAGTGCCTGAACCAGAAGAAGGAGAACGTGGCATGCCAAAGTTGCGGTATGCACCAGAACCCCAGGTGTAGTTGAACTGAGAACGCCATCTCAGACCTTTGATAGGCTGAATGGTCATAAAAGCGGTAGCATTGGTGTTAATGCTGCGGCTCTCTGCAATAGAGTTGAAGCCACCCTTGTCAAGACCTTCGTATGGGTTGCTAAACCAATAGTCGTTCCAACCAGCACCATTATTTACATGGTTATATAGCTGACCATTTTCATCATAGATGGGTACAAGTGGATTGGTCTGGAGCAAGCTGTGGATATAGCTCCAGTACATGCCGTCCTCTGCCAGGTCATGATTTCTGTTATAACCGATAGAGATGTTTTCACCGATGGTGATGACATCGAGATCCTTGATTTTCAGGAGTACATGGTCGCTGTTCATGCGGATGGTATGACGCTTGTAGTAAGAAGCCTTGTCGGCACCCATAATACCCTCATTACCGGTATAGGTGTACGACATAGCAAACTTAGAACGGTCGTTACCACCAGTCAATGTCACAGAATGATTCTGCTGCAGGGCATTCTTGTTTTCGAATTCTCCCCACCAGTCAGTACCTTGCCAACCGTCAGCAACCTTATCGAGAATGCTCTGCGGAACAAAATCTGCGAAATTAACTTTCTGACCTGATGTGTTGAAGCTGTACTCATCCATGATGGTCATGAACTGCTGAGCGTTGAGCAGCTGCGGACGCTTGTAGACGTTTGACCAACCAATGGCACCATTGTAGCTGATCTCCATCTTACCAGCCTTACCCTGCTTGGTAGTAACGAGGATAACGCCGTTTGCAGCACGCGAACCGTAGATGGCTGCCGATGCAGCATCCTTCAAAATATCGATGCTCTCAATATCAGCAGGGTTGATACCGTCAAGGTTTCCACCTGCTACACCGTCGATGACATAAAGAGGTGCAGAATCACCGATGGTACCGATACCACGGATATAAACCTTGTAACCCTTACCAGGCTGTGTAGATGAACTGGTGATCTGCACACCAGGAGTGCTTGACTGCATAGCTTCCAGTGCGTTGGTAGTGTTCAGCTTGGCGATGTCTTCACCCTTTACCTGAACGGTAGCACCGGTTAACAGCTTTTTCTTCTGCACACCGTAACCCACAACGACGACTTCCTCCAGTGAGGTGTTGTCTTCTTCAAGGGTTACATTGAAATTAGACTGATTGCCGACGGCAATCTCCTGAGTAGTGTAGCCGATGTAGCTGACGACCAGCGTAGCACCGGGCTTCACATTGAGCGTAAAGTTACCGTCGAGGTCGGTCACCGTTCCGTTGGAGGTTCCCTTTTCAACGACACTAGCACCAATCACGGGACCCTGAGCGTCAGAGATTGTACCCGTAATCTTCTTCGTTGACTGTTGAACAGCCTGCACCGAATTTTCAGCATTGGCTGCCAGTGGTGAGTACAGTCCTAACAAGGAACATGCACCCATCAACAGCGCTGTTTTTCTGATTTTTTGATTCATACTTAAGTGTTTTCTTATTTTAATTGGTTTGTAATAAATACAATAGGTTTGGGTGGAAGCATAGCTTCTCAGTAGCCTACGAATCTGCTTGGCAGACTTTAGGCTGGGCTTTAGGAAGTGTTGTTTCGGTTCATAATGTTGTTGTTAAAATTTAATTTATATATTAATAATGTTGATTTTGGTTGCGTCTATTTGTAATGATAATAAGTTGTTGTTGTCTTCAATTGCGCTTTTGACGCTGCAAAATTATATTATTTCAAGAAATTGTCATTTATTTTGTGTTACAAATACTTTGCAAAATGTATCAACAGTTGTATTAGTGTACATTCCACAAACAAATTCGTCCATTTTCATATATTAACGCTTTTTGTTTAATATTTATTTAAAGTTGCTTCATTGAGGTTAAAAATGAAATAAAATCGAGGCTCCCAAGCGGGAGCCTCGATGGATTTTGAAACATGCTCTATTATTTAAAGAGGTGTGGGATGAACTCGTGCAGGCCGCGGCGCCAGGTGAGGAATTCATGGCCGGTGCCGGCAGACTCGCTGGAATCGACCTTGATGCCGAGTTCGCGCAGCTGCTTCACGATGTCGCCGCTCTTGATGAAGTCATCAGAGCCCCAGTTCATATACATATAATGTATCTTCTTGTTGAACTCGTCGGCATTGGCAAAGACACCATTGTAGGCGGTTTTTACGTCGAGACCGAAGATGGCGCCGCTGAACGTGCCGAGCCAGGCGAACTTGTCGAGGTTCTGGAGTACGACATCGAAGGTCTGGTGACCGCCCCAGCTCAAACCTGCCATGGCGCGGTTCTCACGGTCGCTCTTCGTGCGGAAATTAGCGTCAATATAAGGAATGAGGTCGTTGAGCAGGACGGGATAGAAGGTGGCACCGTATTCCGAGCGACCGGCCTGGTTGTTGCCGCCACCGAAGGGCTGCTTGATATCACCGCTCTCCATGACGACGATCATCGGCACGGCCTCGCCGCTGGCAATGGCATTATCCATGATGTGCTGCATCTTACCCTGGATAGCCCAGCTGGTCTCACCCTCGCCCATTCCATGCTGCAGGTAGAGCACGGGATAGCGCTTCTTGGCATTCTTCGACAGTTCGTACTCGGCTGGCGTGTAAACCAATGCGTGGCGCCACTCGCCGTTGGCTGTTGGCTCTTGGCCGTTAGCTCTTGGCTGATGGCCATTGATTGTTGAGTGCTCGGCAAAGTAATAGATGCTGCGGACCTGTCCGTGGGCGATGCCCTGCTGTGGACGGTAGTAATCTCCCTCGGGACCCTCAGGAATCTCGATGCCACCCGACTCGCGGTTGCAGCCGAAGAAGGTCTCTGAGGCTGGATCGATGAAGTTCACGCCGTCGATATTCATGAAATAATAGTGGAATCCCACGGGCAATGGGTCTGTGACGGCCATGAAACCGCCCTTACCGTCGGGCTGCATGTCATATTTCTTGCTGCAGATATCGACGACAACCTTGCGGGCCTGTGGAGCCTGGATGCGGAAATAAGCACGGCGCTCCTTGTCAACCTTCGGGAATTCGTTGCCGGGAATGGCAGTCTCTGCGGTGACGGCATCGGCGGGAACTTCTATGCGCTTGGGCATATCAATATGTGGGCGTTTGGGTTCGTAACCTAGGAAACGAGCCACAGCCTCGCCGTAGCGGCAACCGAGTTCGCGATAGCCAGCGGCATCGAAATGCAGACGGTCAGGACCATTGGTGCAGTCGTCGGAAGAGATAACCTGTGAGGTGTGGAGCGTCAGGGGTAGTTCGTCAATCTGTTTCTTGCAGCCGATGCAGACGCCTTTGCCGCCAGCCTGGACGATATTTCCGGCATAGAGGTTCACGTCCTCGGGTTTCAGTTTCAGGTCGCTGCAGAGGTTGTCGTAAACCTGCTTCACCATGCCAGCCCACTTCGGGTCGCCGGTGTTTGTCTCACCCTGATGCATCAGGATGCCCTTGATGACACCGTCCTTCTGGGCTTTCTTTGCCAGTGTGACCAGACGTTCGTAGGGATTGTTGTTATAAGCTTCGAGCATACCTTTCATCCAGCCTGGAGCTTTCTTGATGTATGCAGAAATGCTGTCAGGAAGGAATCCCTTGATGTCGATACCGCCGATGGCAACGTGGATGACGCCGATCTTGATGTTCTCGGGCAGCGAAGCCACAAGCGTACGTCCGAACCAGTCGGCGGGAGTAAGTCCTGTGTTGGGACGGCAGAGTGGGGGAATGGCCTCGGTCCACTCTCCCATCTTACGGGCAGGAAGCTTGTCTGTTGCGGGGTAATCTACTGCCGGCATCCACAGGAATCGTGGTCCGGGACTCTTCAGGTCCTGAGCTTCAGGACGTGCGGCACCTTCCATGTTCGACTGACCGAAGCAGAGGAAGATATAAAAATTAGGATCCTGCGCGTGCGCGCCTAGCGCGCACATGCATAATAACATGGTTAATAACTTTTTCATAATTTCTTATTATTTTCGTTGTTGATTGTTATAACGCTTGCAAAGTTAAGCATTATTTTGTTTCGAAGTAACATAATTACTTTTTGTGATGTAACAAAATGCTTGCTTTTTGTAATATTTGTTGTAATATACGATAAATTATGAAGTCCGTGTTACAAATAATAAAGCTTGTATCATTTATAATGTCTAAATTTGCATTCGTAAAAAAGCTCTGGGCCAGTGGCCTTGAGAACTACATTAGAATTCTTTTTCAAATCGCTTTATTTTTAAGTTAAGGCTTATAATAGTTAATAGTTACTAAGAGTTAGTAGTTTTGGTATGTAAAAACGACTGGGAGCCGATGTGAATCGCCTCCCATTTTTTATTTAATAATGTACGCGCGAAACATTGAAATAATTGTTATAAGTGCTGGCTTAGATTAGTGAGATGAATGCTCTAAATGTATCGAAAAACGGCTGAAAAGCTAAAATATTTAAGAGATGTTACAAAACAAAAAAATTATGTTACAATCTATAAATACTATTTAAAATAATAGATGTACCTTTGTCCCGTCATTTGAATTTTAACTAACAAAAAATAATTTATGAATCAAAATCTGTCAAAATGAAGAATCTAAAGCAACTGATCAGACAGACTCTTCCAACCATCTTGATGCTGATGGTATTCTGCACAACAATGCAGGCTCAAAACGGCATCACGGTAACGGGTACAGTCACAGACGGTGCCGGGGATGCATTGATAGGCGCCTCGGTAGTAGTGAAGGGAAACACTTCAACGGGTACTGTGACTGATTTCGATGGTAACTTCCAACTGAAGGTGCCGTCGGAGTCGACGGTACTGGTGATTTCTTATGTGGGTATGACCACTAAGGAAGTCAAGATCGGCAAGCAGCGCAAGTTCGACGTGACGCTGTACGACGATACCCAGCTGGAAGAAGTCGTAGTAGTAGGCTACGGCCAACAAAAGAAGGCCTCAGTCGTGGGTGCTATTACCCAGACCACAGGTGAAGTTCTAGAACGTGCAGCCGGTATCGGTAGTGTCAGTGCGGCACTTACAGGTAACCTCCCCGGTGTTGCAACCATCGCTTCTTCCGGTCAGCCCGGTGAAGAGGACCCGCGTATTTACATTCGTGGTGCAGCAGCTTGGAATACAGATGCTCAGCCTCTGATTCTCGTCGATGGTGTCGAGCGTGAAATCAAGTCCGTGGATATTTCGTCCGTGGCTACTGTTTCCGTATTGAAAGACGCCTCTGCAACAGCCGTGTATGGTGTGAAGGGTGCTAATGGTGTTATTCTGATTACCACCAAGCGTGGTCAGGAAGGTAAGGCACGTATCGATGTCGGTTTCAACGCTACGTTGAAGGCAGTGTCTAAACTGCCGCGTAAGTATGACTCTTACGATGGCTATATGCTTCGTAATGAGGCTCTTGAGCACGAGCTTGCCATCGGTGGTGACGCTTCTTGGGCATATTATCGTCCAAAGACCTTTATCGACAATTTCCGTAATCAGGACCGTACTGTTAAGCCGAACTATGATGCTAACGGCAACTTCCTCGGTGACTATAGTCAGGCAGAACGTTATCCGAACGTAGACTGGCAGGACGAGATGTTCAAGAGTACCGCGATGTCTTATAATGCCAACCTGAATATTTCCGGTGGTACGCAGTTCGTGAAGTATTTCGTGGCATTCGACTACCAGAACGAAGGTGATATGACCAAGGTCTGGGATAACCACCAGGGCTATGAAGGCGGTTATGCTTACAATCGTCTGAACGTACGTTCAAATCTGGACTTCCAGATTACGAAGACCACTCAGTTCAGAGTCAACCTGGCCGGTTCTAATGCCCAGCAGAAGACCCCACGTTATTATTATGGTAATAGTGGTGAGTACTTCCAGCAGCAGAACTGGGCCGGTGCTTACGGTATGCCGCCCAACGTGTTCCCTGTACAGTTCTCAGACTATTCATGGGGTTATTATCCGTTGGTATCCAACGTTGCCAATTCTCCCATGAACGTTGCACTGTCAGGTTATGAGTTGAAAACCAATACCCGTGTATTTACCGACTTTGCCCTCGAACAGAAACTCGATTTTGTCACCAAGGGTCTTGTCCTGCGTGGTACCATCTCTTGGGATAACCAGTTCAATGAGGGTAATCGCGGTATTAACCAGGCCGGTGGTGGTCACGCTACCAAGAGAATGTATATGCTTCCTGAGGACGGTGTGCTGCGTCCCGAAAACCAGATTTTCACGAATACCGGTTTCGATTTCTATGAAAAGGTAGACTGGAGCACTGAAGCAGGTAGCGTAGGTAGTACCTATCGTGCTACGGAAATGTCACTCCAGCTCTTCTGGGGTCGTCAGTTCGGTGACCATAACATCACTGCGATGGGTAACTGGAAGCGTCGTATTGATGCTGGTAATGCTGACCTCGAGAATCGTCGTGAGGACTGGGTGTTCCGTACTACCTATGATTATAAGAGCAAGTATTTCGCTGAGTTCAACGGTGCTTACAACGGTTCACAGAAGTTCTCTCCCGACAACCGCTTCGCATTCTTCTGTTCAGGAGCTGCAGGTTGGATGATGTCCGAGGAGCCCTTCATGAAGAAGCTGAAGGACAAGGGAATCATTGATATGTTTAAGATTCGTGGTTCTATCGGTGAAATCGGTGACGATAATGCCGGTGCTCGTTGGGCTTATATGAACCAGTGGGCTGTAACCAACAAGGTCCACATGACTCTTACTGATGGCGAAAGTCCCTTCCAGGGCTATAAGGAGTCTGTGATTGCCGCCCCTGACCTGAAGTGGGCTACGGTGTCAAAGAAGAACCTCGGTTTCGACTACGCATTCCTGCATGGCATGTTTGCCGGTAGCTTCGACTGGTTCCGCGATGACCGTTATGACATCTTCGTTTCCGGTGGCAACCGTTCTGTACCTACTTACTATGGTGCATGGACCGTTCCCGATATCAACAAGGGTGAGATCAAGAATACTGGTTTCGAATTTGAACTTCGATTCAATAAGGTGCTGAAGAATGGTATGCGTTTCTGGGCAAATGCTAACTATACGTACGCGCACAATACTATTAAGATTAAGGATGACCCCGCATTGCTGCCGTCTTATCGCCGCGCTCAGGGTTATTCCCAGGGTCAATATATTTCATTCATTGACAACGGCTATATTGGCACTTACGATGAACTCTACAGCACGCCAAAGCGTGAGAAGGACGATACGCAGGTCTTGATTGGTGACCACTATATCGTTGACTTCAATGCTGATGGTGTCGTTGATGAAACATACGACCAGGCACCATACGGTTACACTGGCAACCCCGAACACACTTACAATGCCACTATCGGCTGGGAGTGGAAAGGCTGGAGCTGCTTCGCTCAGCTCTATGGTGTAACAGGCGTCACACGTGACGTTGGTCTTACCTCTTTTAATAATAAGCTGCTTACAGTATATGATAATGGTACCTGGTGGAATCCTGTCGATGCAGGTGGCGACGTTGTCGTACCACGTTTCACCACTCAGGTTGCCTATAATGACGGTACACAGTATCTCTACGACGGTTCTTATTTCCGTCTGAAGAATGTGGAGATTGCTTACACCTGGACAAAGGGCTGGATCAAGAAGCTTGGCTTCTCAAGTCTGAAGATTTACGTGAATGGTAACAACCTCTTCCTGATTACAAAGATGCCTGACGACCGCGAGAGTAACTACGGATGGAGTGGCGGTGGCGGTGCTTACCCGACTGTCAGACGTTATAACTTCGGATTCAAGCTTAACATTTAATTGCGATTATCTATTATGAAATACTATAATAATATCAAATCCTTTTCGTGTGGTTTGCTGCTCTTTCTGGTAGGCGCAGTTTCCCTCACTTCTTGTACAGACTGGCTGGACAAGGATCCGGATTCTATCGTTGCTGAGGATGAGGCATTCAAGAACTTCCGAAATTTCCAGGGTTATATTGAGGAAATCTATTCCTTGATACCCAGTAAGGAGATGGTCAACTATTGTACCGCATGGAACTTCGGTGATGACGCTGTCCATAACCCGGAAGGCTATGCACACATGGATCACCAAGTTGACCTTGGTAACTATCGTAACTGGTACACCAACGACCAGTGCTGGTTGAATGGTGCAAGAAGTTCTCTTTGGAGAAACGCCTGGTACTGTATCCGTAAGTGTAACATGGGTATTGACAATATCAAGTCACTTGTCGGAACGGACGAGGAACGCGATATCTTGCTCGGACAGATGTATTTCTTCCGTGCATGGTGGCATTTCGAGCTGATGTGCTATTTCGGTGGTCTGCCCTATATCGACCAGACCTTCGTGGATGGTCAGATTCCCGAACTTCCCCGTTTGTCTTTCCAGCAGTGTGCAGAGCGTTGTGCTCGAGACTTCGAAGAGGCATATAACCTCCTTCCCTTGGACTCCAAAGAATGGGATGAAACACTGATCGCTCAGGACAACAATACCAGGAACAACAACTTCCTGCGTGTTAATAAGTTCACGGCTCTCTGCTACTTGGGCAAGTGCTATCTCTGGGCAGGTTCTCCGCTCATGAAGGAGTTTGAGAAGTGGAATCAGGGTGGTCAGCCCGTCCTTTTGGGTGCAAGCCAGGGCGGTGCCAATGCCAAGACCTATGATTATGACGCGAAGTATTGCAGACTGGCTGCTGATGCTCTCGGTAAGGCGCTTGATTTGGTCAATAAAGGTCAGGTAACCTACCACCTTGCTACCTTCAAGTTCGCAAGCATCTATGATCATGAGAAGTCAAGTGCTATCGAATCTGATGAATTCTACTCAAACATTTTCTATACTGTTAGTGAAGGTTGGAAGATGCCAGGTGCCTGTGAGGCCATTATGCGTGGTTCTCACCCTGGTGCGAACTCATCTAACTGGAACTGTGCTAAGATCTTCGGCCCGAAGGTTGCCGGTCTGGTGGAACATGATAACATTATCCATCACCCCACAGGAAACTTGATTGACCAGTACGGTATGGCCAATGGCCAGCCCATCTATCTGGTAGAGAATGGTCACTATGTGATCAATCCAAAGGCTGAGTGGGATCCCACACATCCTTACAAGGGCCGTGACCCACGATTCTATCATGATATCGTGTTCGACGGTTTCCACTATGTCCTGAAGACCGATGGTTTGAATGCAGCTCAGAAGGAGCATGAATATTGCTCGCTGTACACAAATGGTGCCATGCGTTCTGTCGATAACGGTAGTAGCACGGGCTATTTCATCCAGAAGCTGGTTCCTCACCAGTGTAATATCGGTGACAAGTGGTATGACTGGGGTTATAATCTCCAGACCTATCTCCCATATATGCGTCTTGCTGATGTCTATCTGATGTTTGCAGAGGCTATGGCTGGTTTTGCTACGGATATGGCAGAGTTGAAGCAATCGACGACCTATTGCCCCTCCTTGTCGGCTGTTGGCGCTATCAATGCCCTTCGCGACCGCGTAGGTATGGAAGGTGTACAGGAAAACTTCCTGGATACTCGTGAGCATTTCATTGATGAGGTACGCCGCGAACGTACTGTAGAACTTGCGTTTGAAGGCTTCCGCTGGTGTGACCTGCAGCGTTGGCTCCTCCTGACAGAGGCTCCTTACACGGAGAAATACTCTCATGAGTTTGAGCGTATGCAGAAGGATTCTTGGTTCAAGAAGAACGATCCGAAGGATGCTGAAGTTGCTAATTTCCACAGGGAATCTCTCATCAAGCGCCCCTTGGAAGCAAAGCACTATTGGTTCCCGTTCCCGGAGAAGGATGTTTATCTCTACGAAGGCTTTAAACAGAATCCTGGATGGTAAGCAATGGAGAATTGAAAATTGATAATTATTGAAGATTATGAAACATATTAAAACAAACATATTTCTCTTTGCCATGTTGATGGCATCGCCAGTAACGGGTTTTGCCCAGACTGCTGACGACGCTGACTCTACAGTGGTGAAAAAGAAAGTCCATGTTGCATTCCGCGACGTAGATGCCGACCATCTTCTCGGAGGTGTCTCCTACGTCGATATGGAAGAGCTGTCGAAGAAGGACTATACACAAAGTAGTCTGGAAGACATGTATGGCCTTGTCGGCGGATGGAACGGCAACAACCTTTGGGGAATGGACAACGACCGTCTGGATAATAACGACAACGACAATATGCCGCTTGTGATCATCGACGGTGTGAAGCGTCCGTCTAACAACGTGCTTCCTTCTGAGATCGAACAGATTACCTTCCTAAAGGGCGCACAGGCTGTCGTGCTCTATGGTTCCAAGGGTGCCAAGGGTGCTATCTTGATTACCACCAAGCGTGGTAAGGTGGATGGCCTGCAGATTGATGCCAATGCCAACACTGGTTGGCACTTTGCCAAGGTGTTCCCTGAGTATTTAGGATCTGCAGAGTATATGACACTCTATAATGAAGCTGTTTATAACGATGCTCTTGGTCAGGGTAATGCTGCTACTGTAAAGCTGCCGTACTCTCAGCAGGATATCTATAATCATGCTGCAGGTGTCAATCCCTACCGTTATCCCAACGTGAACTACTATTCTGACGAGTATATCCGTAAGGCCTATAACCGTTCAGAAGGTACGTTGGAGATTCAGGGTGGTGGTAAGCGTGCTCACTTCTACACGAACATCAACTACTATCGTGCTGAGGACCTGATCAACTTTGGTAAAGCCAAGGATAACTACACCGACCGCTTCAGTGTACGTGGTAACGTTGACCTTGTTGTAAACAAATTCGTCACAGGTTGGGCAAACGTCAGTGCTACCTATTATAATGAATATAAGAACAAGGGTAATTTCTGGAGTGATGCGTCCAGTATGCGTCCGAACTTCCCGCAGGGTGCTGCTCCACTGATTCCTCTGAGTATGGTCGATCCCAATGCCAGCAAGGCTCTCGCCACTCTCGGCAAGTCACTGAACCTGCTTGACGGATATTGGTTCCCTGGCGGTGGTACGGACGGTGCACAGACGAATGCCATTGCTGACTGCTACTTCGGCGGTGAAACGCAAAGTGTAAGCCGTCAGTTCCAGTTCGATGCCGGTATCAACTATGACATGAACAAATTCCTGAAGGGCTTGTCTTTCAAGACACTGTTCTCTATTGACTATGCTGCCAGCTATGACTTGGCATACAACAACACGTATTCGCTGTTCTTCCCCACATGGAGTAACTATAACACGACGGATGCTATTGTGGATATCAAACAGCCGAAGGACGAGGTGGTGACTGGTACGATGACCATGTCTAATTCGAAGTATCGCCAGACCATTACTTGGAATGGTCATTTCGACTATGACAACACCTTTGCTGAGAAGCATCATGTAACGGGTATGCTGCTCGCCAGTATGTACACGACTACCAAGAGTGGTGAATACCATCGTTATGCCAATGCAAACTTAGGCCTTCAGGGTGGTTACGACTACATGAGTCGCTACTTTGCCGAGGTCGGCCTGGCTGCTGTACATTCAGCCCGCCTTCCTAAGGGCAACCGTGGGGCCATCTCGTATTCTTTCACCCTCGGCTGGAACATTGCCAAGGAGAAGTTTATGGAGGGCAGCTTCGTGGACGACTTGCTGCTCAGCGCATCCTATAGTAATCTGAATGATGATGCGGATGTCTATTATGGAAGCAACTACTACTATATTTACGATGCAGCATGGTCGGATGGTGGTACGAGCTATACATGGGCTGATGGAGCTAACTCTCACGCCTCTACTTATTCTACAGTAGGTAGCAACCCTGCTCTCGACTACATTCATCGCAAGGAATTCTCCGTGTCACTGCGCGGTTCGTTCTTCAAGAAGTTGATCAGTACCGAACTGACCTACTTCAATACGGACATGGACGGTTACATTATCCAGAACCCGACTTCGTATCCGTCACACCTGAAGACCGGTCAAGGTAAGTTCTCCCCTGCATTGAACAACAATATTGCCAATCGCAAGGGTCTCGACTTCAGCATCAAAGCCCAGAAGCAGTTTGGTCAGGTGCATGCTGAACTTGGTTTTGTTGGTACTTATCTCAAGACCGAATGGAAGAAGTATGATGAGGTTGCTGATTCAAAATCCCCTTGGCTGAATTCCGCTAAGCAACTCATGCACGAGGGCACTCCTCTTGACGTCATTCAGGGCTACAGATGTCTGGGCGTCTATACCATTGACGACTTTAATGTGAAGACGGACGACAATGGCAAGACTACCTACACTTTGAAGGAGGGTAAATATGGTCTTGGTGGTACTGTGATGCCCGGCGACTTGAAGTACGAAGATGTCAATGGCGATGGAACTATCAATAACCAGGACCAGGTAGAGTTAGGAAAGTCGGGAACATACGGTGCTCCTTGGACCATCGGCTTGAACCTCACGCTGAAGTATAAGAACTGGACACTCTTCGTATTGGGTAATGGACAGTTCGGCGCTTCTGCCCTGTCTAATGGCGCATATTACTATATGTCGGGTACCAACAAGTATTCTGTGAACGTACGTGACCACTACCAGTACACTTATGATGCTAACGGCGTTATCAATGGTTTCGTAAATTCGAATGCTACTCATCCCCGTCTGAGTGCTCAGAATACGCCTGCCAATGGTGCTGCTTCTACCTACTGGTTGTATAGCACAGACCGCTTCAACCTCCGTAAGGTACAGGTGACCTACGACTTCCCGAAGGAATGGTTCGAAGGAAAGTGGGTCAAGGCACTCTCAGTTTATTTGAACGGAAACGATCTCCTCACAATCTCTAAGAATCGTAAGATCATGGAGACCAGCATTGGCTATGCTCCACAGACTCGTTTCTATAACCTCGGTGTTAAGGTAACTCTCTAAAACGATAAGACAATGAAGACAAAAAATATTATATTCTATCTCATCGGTCTTCTTTTGTTCAGCTCCTGCGACGACATGTTTGAGCCGGCAAAAGAAAATACCCGACAGTTGGAGGCGATGGTTCAGGAGACTGACTATGTGTATGGTCTGCTGATTTATGGATATACCTGCCTTCCTTATTTAAGGGTCACTACGACCGACGTGGCTACCGACGATGCTGTCACCAACAATTCAAATGATAATTATAAGAAGATGGCTCTCGGTACTTGGACAGCAGACAATGATCCTATGACACAGTGGAATGCGTGCAAGGACGGTATCCAGTATGTCAATCTTTTCCTCAAGTATGTCAATGACGTGAACTGGGCTCAGAGTGCTAAATCCAAGCAGCAGATGTTCATTGACCGTCTGACGGGTGAGGCCCTTGGTCTCCGTGCCATCTTCTACTACCATCTGCTGTTGGCTCATGCCGGTTATGCAGGCGGTGAACTGCTTGGTGTACCCTTGCTGACAGAGCCGGAAGACGGTAGTTCTGACTACAACCAGCCGCGCGCCACTTTCGCAGAAGTTGTAGAGCAGATTTTCAAGGATTGCGATAAGGCTGATACACTGCTTCCTGCTCAATATATTGATCTGGACGACGAGAGCTTAATTCCTGAGAAATATTTGCATCTTGGTGCACAGTTGTCAGGTTATAACCTCGTATTTGGTGCTAAGATGGCCAAGAACCTGATTTGCGGCAAGATCGTTCAGGCCGTAAAGGCACAGACTGCCTTGCTGGCTGCAAGTCCTGCCTATCGTGAGAAGAGTGGTGTCTCTTCTGAACAGGCTGCCAGAATATGCGCAGCTGTACTGAAGGGCGTGGAGTTTGATCCGGAAGGTAACATCTGGTATCGTAATGTCTCTCAGCTGTCATCAAGTACAAGTATCATGCCGGAAATCCTATGGCGTGCTGAGTGGGAAAAAGCTGATGCCTCTCAGGAGACGGACAACTTCCCTCCCTCGCAGAATGGTAGTGGTAGAATCAATCCCACACAGAATCTCGTGGATGCATTCCCCATGGCTAACGGATACCCCATCACCGATTCGAGATCGAATTACGATCCCCAGAATCCTTACGCCAACCGCGACCCGCGTCTGGATGAGGATATTATTCATGATGGTTCCGTATTCAAAAGCACCACGATTATTACTGGTACCTATGGACCGGCTGACAACAAAGACAATATCAACAATGCCGGTTCTCAACATACGCTTACAGGCTATTACATGAAGAAGTTGCTCCGTGATGATGCCGGTCCATCGGCAAAATCAACGACTGCAGCACTTCAGCCGCACATCTTCCCACGTATCCGTTATACAGAGATGTTCTTGGCATACGCTGAGGCTGCCAACGATGCATGGGGACCGAAAGCGGATGGTGCAGGCCTGGGTCTCTCGGCTTACGATGTTATCAAGATGATCCGTCAGCGTGGTGGTATCGGTCAAAACGAGGTTGGTGAATATCAAGGCGACCCCTATTTGGATGAGTGCGCAAACGATAATACAGGTGCTAAGATGCGTGACTTGATTCGCAACGAGCGTCGTATTGAGCTCTGCTTTGAGAACAAGCGCTTCTATGATCTCCGTCGTTGGCTGTTGCCCATCAATGTCAGTGCGAAGGGTGTGCAGGTTGACCAGGTTGGTGATGATACCTTTAGCTATACCATTCTTGACGTAGAGCCTCGCCAATACGAGTCTTACCAGTACTATGGTCCCATTCCTAACAGTGAAGTGCTCCAGTGGAATGCACTGAAACAGAACGAGGGATGGTAAACACTAGTTTAAAGTTTAAAGTTCTTTGACCTAAAGGTACAAAGCGTTTAAGGAAACGATTAGAAAATTTAAAGTTTAAAGTTTTACAATGATGAAACTGAAGAAATATATATACGGTGTAGCCTTGGGAGCCCTTTCTCTCACATTGGCAGCATGCTATAATGCAGACAAAGACTTCCCAGACTACGAAGAGGGTACGAAGGCTTATTTCGCCTATCAGAACCCAATACGTACACTCGTACTTGGTACTGACATCTATGACAACACGCTGGACAATGCACACAAGTGTCAAATTTGGTCCACCATGGGTGGTGCCTACGGTGGACGTGATGCAGTGATAGATGTTATCATTGACGAGTCGCTTTGCGAAAACCTCTACTTCCTGGATGATGGCGGATACGAGCGTGCAAAGGTTGCTCCTTTACCTCACGATTACTATAACTACGATGAGGTGAAAAACGCTGTTATCAGATACAATGGTAATCCTCGTGGCTATTTGGAAATCCAGTTTACGGATAAATTCTTCCAGGATCCCAAGACCACTTCTAACGACACCACCTATGTGATTCCCGTTAGAATGGTGAAAGCGACGGGCATTGATGCCATTCTTTCCGGTACGCCCAATACTTCTAACCCTGTCCGCCAGAACGCGAAGGACTGGTCAGTCCTTCCTATGGACTATGTGCTCTACTGCGTGAGATATATGAACCCCTGGCAGGGTAAGTACATCCGCCGTGGTGTTGATATGGTGACAGAAAATGGTGGCGAGGCTACAAAGGTTGTCCGTAAGGATTTCAGCATGTACAATTCAGACGTCGAGCGTTACAGCAAGATGGATCCCTCGAACCCTGTGAACCAGTACGACGAGGTTTGCGGTATCACTACCAAGAACATGACACAGGCTATTTTCCCTGTATCGTTCAAGACCTCTGGAGCTTCCATTAGCTGTAATCTCCTTCTGACCTTCAATGGCAACCAGTGCACCATCTCTACCGAAGATGAGGGTGTGACAGTTACTGGTTCCGGTGAGTATATCATCAAGGGAACTGAAAAGTCTGAGTATAAGGACTACCAGTGGGGAAGCATCAATGGAGAACTTGTCCAGCGTGATATCCTCCGTCTGGCCTATCAAGTTGATTTTAGCGGCACTGGCAAGGATATTCAGATAGCAACTGCTGATACGATGGTTGTTCAGACGCGTGAGTCGAACAAGAGAGAGTGGTTCGATTACAAGTATAATGACCAACCTGTAGTTCTTCCAGGTAATTAATTATAGGAGGATTGGAATATGAAAAAAATTGTAAATAAGCTTTTTGCTTTTAGCTGTTTGCTGTTGGCCGTTTCTTGTGCTGACTATAATGATTTGGGTGGCTTTAAAGCTGAACCGGATCCCAGCTACACAGATGAGTATGCTAACCTGGATCCTGTGAAGGACTATATCAACAGAACGGCTAATCCGAACATGTCAATGGAGACATCCATGGCCTTGACAACCTATAACAAACAGGGCTTGGAGCATTCCGTGGCAGTGACCAACTTCGACGGCGTCGCCTTTGGCTATACTTTTATGCCGGACAAGTACGTCAGTAAGAAGGGTTATATGAACTTCATGGCTTTGAAGGATGCCCTTAGCCACTCGGAAACGATTGGCTATAAGGTTTACGGTAGTCCTATCGTTGCCAATGAGCAGCAGTCTGATGACTGGTTTGGTGCGCTGACAGCTCCTATTGAAGTCTCGGTGCTCCCCATCAATGATGTGGACCTTGACTATTCTACGGTAGATGAGTTCACGGGTACGTCGCTGAGAGGTAAACCTGTCATTGTAAAGAATTTCGATGACAAAGGTAATGCCCTTAAGATTCCAAAGAATTCAAAACCTTATATCATTGAAGGCTTCCCTGTCGATCTTCAAGGCTATTACACCATCACTTTCACCGTGAGGGGTTACAAAGATGACAAGAAGACAGAAATGGATAAGGAAGAGAACATCAACTGTACTTTTGCCGATAGTGTGGTGAATACCGGTAAGGATAAAAATGGTGACTTGATTAAAAAGAACTTCACCGTCAGACCCGGTGGATGGCAGACTATCAAGGTGGAGTGGGTGCCGTCGAAGACTGCTACACAGGGATACTTGATGATTGAGCGTAACTTGAACACAATCCTCTACATCCGTAATGTACATGTTGAGCATACGCCTGACAATCACCGTGAGCAGACCAAGCAGGAGAAGAACGACACCATTCAGTATGCACTCAGAAAGTGGTGCGATGGTCTGATGCAGGCCAATGCTGGATATATCAAGTCGTTCGACCTTGTTGACAAACCTCTTGGCACAACGGTGCTCGAGGGTGTTACTTACGAGGGTGAGAATGTGCTCGACCTGAAGCACTCTGATGAAAAGATCTTCTGGCAGGACTACCTGGAGGAAGGTGGCAAGAGCGGCAGTGAGCTCTATGCTGCTACAGTCTCAAAGGTGGCAAAGGCTGCCTTCGAGAAGCATGGTGGTAACCCGGAAGAATTGAAGTTCTTCATCAGTGAGACAGGACTGGAGAAGCAACAGAGACTGTCGAGCCTCAAGTATTGGATGAATGTATGGGAGTCTAATGGTGCCAAGATTGATGGTATCAATGGCGAGCTGAATCTTACCTATAGCGAGGATGCCACCAAGCAGGCTGCTAATGAGGATGCTTTGAAAGCCTTCTTCGGAAAACTTGCTGAAACAGGTAAGCTGATACGTCTCTCTAACTTCGATATCACGTATGAGGATGCTGACGGCGTTTCTGTTACAGCAGATAAGATTACGAAGGCTCAGCGTCAGGCTTTGGCCGACTACCATGCCCGTGTCATTAGGCTCTACATGAGTCTGATTCCTGCTGCACAACAGGCAGGTCTCTGCAAAGGCAATTTCTTTGATGCGTCGAGTGGTGCAGGCGCTCCTGTAGGCCTCTGGTCTAAGGCTGCTAACGGCGACTGGTTACGTAATGCTACATACGAGGCTTTCTGTAAAGCACTTGGTGGACTGCAATAAACGATCTCAGATGATTGCCAGTGAACAAAAGGATTCGTCTGATTTTCCTGGCAGTCATCTCTCTAAAGTATATCAATAATTATTATTTTTTTAATTCATTTATTTATTAACTAATTTTTTTCTATTATGAAGAGACTATTTACTCTTGTTGCTCTCATGGCAATGGTTTTGGGAGCAAATGCAAAGTGGAGTGATCAGCCGATTTACACAATTGACTACTCCAAGCAAACGGGTTTCCCGTTCTACGTAATGGGTTATGTACCTGAGTTTGGCAATGGTTGCATGACCGACTTTGGTGCAATGTATGGTTACAAGACCGATGACGAAATGGCTGATTTTACTGGTGGATCTGAAGTTGGTACGGTTACTACCGCAGGTGGTGCTGTGTACCACAAGGTCCTGCTTGATGCACCCGCTTGGCACCAGTATTTCATTGCTGATGGTATCCCTACCGAGATCGATGGTAAGTACAAAGTCATTGCAAAGGTAAAGGCTACTGCAGCTGTATCTATCAACGTCAACATGGGTTGGAGTTGGTCTCAAGATCCTGCCAGCGCTTCAGTCGCTATCCCTGACGGTGACTTCCAGGAGGTAACATGGGAGTACGAAGGCATCGGTGGTGCTGCTTGTAACCTCGTTGCACAGCCTGGTACTTGCACTGAAACCATCGAATGGCTGAGTCTTGAAGTTTATGCATGGGAAAAGGAAGGTCAGAGACCTAAGGAATGGCTTCAGGATATTGTAAATGGCGATGCTGAGAAGTCTTGGTTGGAGATGCAACTTGACGGTATAACATTTGATGATATGGAGAGAAACTTCAAGATTTGCGCTTGGGGTAAAGAAAGAGGTGTGAACATGAATGAAAATGATGGCTGGGATCCATTCCCCGCAACCATCGAAGAGGAGAATGGCAACCATTTCTTCGTCGTTCATGGCAAGCAAGCTACCACTGAAGGTGATGCTGCTGCTTGGGACAACCAGTTCTGGATTCAGTCACAGCATGAGTGGACTGCTGGTACGAAAATCCATTTGAAGTTCAAATATAAGGCTTCGAAGGCTGTTAAAGTGGCTACTCAGACTCACAAACAGAAGCCTTCTGACTATCTCCACTGGGCAGCTATCGGTGACATTAATTTCACTGAAGACTGGCAGGACTTTGATAAAACGTTTACATTTGAAGATGCTATGAATGGCGGTTGGTCAGTTGCATTCCAGCTGAACCAGAACGATAAGGATGCTATTGACTTCTACTTCGATGACCTCTCTTGGGAGTATCTGAAACTTGACGAAGGTTTCTTTATCTCTGGTGTTAACGCTACAGTCAACCCCGACTACAATGACCTGGACAACGCCGTCCAGTTCGAGGCAGAGGGAGGACTTCTTGTAGCTCAATTTGGTAAAGAAGGTTATGTAGATCAGGTAATGATTTCTACTAAGCGTGGTGATGATGCTGCCTATAAGGGTGCAACTCTGAAACCCACTAGCAAGGTCAGAAAGTCTGATCCTGAAGAGTGGTTGGATTATGAAGCATCTGTCAATGCAAGAATTGATCTCCCAGGCCTTGGCGTTTGGAAGGTTGTCATCGACACTGAATATAATGCTATGACATTCGAAATGCTCGAGGGTACTCCTTATGAGGAGCCCGATCCCGTTCCTGTCTTCACCTATACAGATGAACTTGTTCTCCATGCTGTAGAGCGTGACTTCCTTACTGCTGATTCTGATGGTAACTCAAGAGAGCCAGGTGGTGAAATCGGTAATGGCCAGCCTTGGGACAGCCAGTTCTGGATTGCTGCTGACCGCGATCTTAAGACAGACGATGTAACTGTCCTCAAATTCCAGTATAAGGGTTCAATTGCTGCTCATACTTCTACACAGGTACATAAGGTTGGTGATGATGGCAAACCTTGCACTTATCTCAACTGGCAGGCTATTGGTGATGTAGACTTTACTGAGGAATGGCAGGACTTCGAGACTGAGTTCACAGTTCCTAGTGGT
>JBGUIA010000104.1:0-14779 GCA_045112595.1 Prevotella sp.
TCGTTCTGTACACCCGCAGGGGCCAGATAATCGCCCTGGGCATAATCTATTTTATATACTCGTCATCCCTCACCAGAACCTTCTCAAGCTTGCCGACGTACATCGTATGGAAGTCGCGCTGGGGATAGTTCTCGTCGATGGTGTCTTGATAAAGGAATCCACTTTCCTGAAGTTCCGACTGATAGAGTTTCTTGCAAATCAGTACCAACTTGGCTTCCTCGAAATAGACGGTGTTGTCGGCATAGATAGGAGTGAGACCTGCCTTGCCAATCTTGTCCTCGTCACGGCCAGATACACTGCCGAGGTATGCCATCTGCTTCTTGAATGACTTATCCATAACGCAGAGGGAGAAGTAGCCCTCCTTGTCTACGAACTCTTTGGTATAGCGTGATGGGCGAAGATAAATCACAGCCGTCGGGTCGTTATGTCCCCACAGACATCCCAAGTGCCCCCAAGAGGCTGTCATTGTGTTACAACTCGCTTCATCGCCTGCCGTCACCAGCATCCATTCACCACCAATCAGGTTGAACGGATTGAACTTCATTTCTTTATAGTTTATCTCTTTCATATCACGCAAATGCTTAATATTTGTTGCAAATTTAGTCATTTAATGCGAAATATGAATAATAATGCGTAAATTTAACATATGTTGAAGTTAGGCTGCATCTCGGAAATCCTCAAATAAATTTGGTATTTCGCTCGATTTGCACTAACTTTGTGCCTGAAAATGAGAATTATTAGAATTTGCGTGGGATGATTATGAAGAAAAATGTATTTTTAGTTTTAGTTATGCTATATTCGGTCGCACTCTCGGCACAAGACATACAAGGTTTTGTGACTAAACAGATGCAAACCTATCCGAAGTCGCGACTGCTCGACATCTATAAGTCATGTTTTCAGGACTACATGGGAGCGGAGCATCTGGTGTCAGACAGAGAGCGTGTGAAGGCCTATCTTGACGAGGAGTTACAAACAACCAGCCTTGATGACCTGATGCCCTGGTACTTTGAGCCATGCGGTGTGAACGGTCAGTATATCCGTGTCAGTATCAGAGCGATTAAAGAGAATATGATAACGGAAGATATGCTACTTGATGCTTTTATCCGTAGTGCAAATTCAGGAAAACGGCCAACGGTAGAATCTTGGCGCGACAGATGGCACAAGATTATCGGTACGATTGACCAGTTGGAACTCAATCTGCCAAACTACCAGCAAGACCGCGCATTTATCGACAGCATCCTCTCCGTCGGCAAATACGCTATCAGCCATTCTCCCGAATACCGCGAGGCATATCGCCCACACTATCGAATCGTAGAGAAGAGCATTTTCGAGAATGAAGTAAAGCCTTTAATATTCACAAAAACAAAGTAATTCCTATGGCATACATGAATAAATTCACCCAATCTGACGATTATCGGCGAGATAAACTAATCCGCATCATCGAGCATTCCGTAGAGAAACTGACTCTTCAGGAACTGGAGGCACTGTATTATGACATGACAACGAAATCCTATATTAACGATTAATATAAACTAGACGAATATGAAGAAAAGTACAATTATCACTGCACTGACAGCTATTATGATGATGGCGGTCACTCCTGCATTTGCTCAGGAAGAGCAGGGTTTCAAGAAGTTCAATGTGAAGGAGGACTTTACGGAGAACGGTTTTCAATGGTTCCACGACGCTGAGCTGCTTGCAGCTGGCGACAAGGAGAAAAGCAATGCCATGACCATTGGCTGGGGGGGTATCGGCACACTTTGGGGACGTACCGCCCTGACGGTCTATGTCGCCGAGAAACGCTACACCAAGGAGTTCATGGACAAAGCTGAGTACTTCACGGTAATGGCCTTCAACGTTGAGCAGAGTAAGGTTCTGAATTACATGGGAACCAAGAGCGGACGCGACGGTGACAAGGCTCAGGCACTTGGGCTTCATACGGCTTATACCGCCAACGGAACGCCTTACTATACTGAGGCTGCAATGGTGATTGAGTGCAAGATTATGTATGCAGCGCCCTTTGAACCTCAGTATTTCAAGAGTGATGCACCCAAGAAGATGTATGCCAACTTCCCTGCCGGCATCCACTCCATGTATATCGGGGAAGTTGTAAATGCTTGGAAGAAATAATTACAGGAGAGTAGAATATGAAGAGAATTTTACTTGCTACGAAGCAGATAGCATTGGCAGCTATGGTAGTGCTGGTGTTTGCCCCGATTGATGGCAGCGCACAGCGTAAACAATCGTTCGACGAGGGATGGCGGTTCTTCCGTGGAGATGTCATCAATGGTGAGGCTGTGGAATTAGACGACAGTAAGTGGCGCGAGGTTATCGTACCTCACGACTTCAGTATGGAACCAGAAGCATTTGCACACGACAGTCGCGAGCAGACGACGGAGTGGAAGAAATGGCAGGTGGGACCTTTCTCACGCCTGAGTAACGGTGACACCGCAACGGGGCAGACAGTGGGCGGCGAGGGCTGGTATCGCAAGGCTTTCACACTGAATGTGCCTGAAGGAAAAACGCTGGACGAGTATCTCAAGGAAACACAGGTAAAACTACGCTTCGATGGTGTATATAATCAAGCTGAGGTGTGGGTGAATGGCAAAAAGGCTGCTATCAACGTTTATGGCTACTCGCCCTTCGAGGTGAACATCAACGAGGTGCTGGCACACAAGGAACTGCGCAACACGCAGAACGAGCGCAAGGTGACTGTGGCAGTGAAATCGGTGAATCAGGGACTGAACAGTCGTTGGTATGCCGGTAGCGGCATCAACCGCCATGTGTGGCTGATGACTACCGATGCGCTGCACATCAACGAATGGGACACCTATGTGAATGCTTCACAACTGGTAGGCAAGGATGCACGGGTGAAACTCAACACAAAGGTTTTCAACGAGACTGGCAGTATGGCAAGTGGCATCGTGAAGGCCGAGATTGTCAATGCTGAGGAAAAGGTGGTTGCAAGTGCCAATGTTCCCTTTAGCGCAAAGGACGAAAATGACGTAGAGATGGAACTGACGGTGAAGAAAGCCAAACTGTGGTCGGACGTTTCACCCTACCGATACAAGGCGCGCATCAGCGTGATGAAGGATGGCGTGGCAGTAGATAAACTGACCATCCCCTTCGGCATCCGTAGCATCGCGTTCTCTGCCGATAAGGGTTTCCTGCTCAACGGCAAAGAAACGCTGTTGCGCGGAGGATGCGCCCATCACGACAACGGACTGCTGGGTACGGCCGCCATCGACCGTGCTGAGGTGCGCAAAGTAGAAGTTCTCAAGGCGCAGGGCTTCAATGCCATTCGCACGAGCCACAACCTACCCTCAGAGGCTTTTCTCAATGCCTGCGACTCGCTGGGAATGCTTGTCATAGATGAGTGCTTCGACCAATGGGAGGTCAAGAAAAACAAGGACGACTATAGCAATTACTTCTCGAAGGAAAAGATGATGGTGAAGGACGGCAGATATCTGGGCATCGGCACCACCAACTTCGAATACGATGCTGCCCTGATGGTTCGTCGTGACCGCAACCACCCCAGCATCATTATGTGGAGCATCGGAAACGAGGTGGCCCAGCGTTCGGACTTGCCACGCGGTAAAGAGATAGCCGAAGCCATCACAAAGGCCATTCATCAGTACGACACCACACGACCCACAACAATGGGCTTCTGCGACTTTTGGGATCGTCCAGGTCTGAACTGGGAAAAGGATTCACCTCGTGGACTGGCCAATCTTGATGTCTGCGGCTACAACTACAAGGTTGATCGATACGAGAAAGATCATGAGCTCTTCCCCGAACGCATCATCTACGGTTCGGAAACGTACCCCAACAGCATTGCGGGCAATTGGAAACTCGTAGAGAAGCATCCTTATATCATCGGCGACTTTGTGTGGACAGCCATGGACTACATTGGCGAGACAGGGCTGGGCCACGCTCTGGAACGCAGCGATCACGGGGCATGGATACAGTTATTGACATGGCCTTGGTTTAATGCCTGGTGCGGCGACATCGACCTCGTGGGCAATAAGAAGCCGCAAAGCTATTACCGCGACGTGGTGTGGGGAGAACGTCCGATTGCGATGGCTGTGCGCCCCTCGGTGACTGATGGCGAATATGAGGATGCATTAGGCTGGTGCTGGACAGCGGAGGAGAACCACTGGAACTGGCATGAACAAGCCTATTATGACGGGCCCAACAAGTGCGGCTACCTGCCCGTAGATATTCGTCCTGAGAAGTATGACAATGCCACTTTGAAGGCTGGCGTCGTACATGACGTGAACGGCCACCGCAGCGACTCCCTGCGTGTCAACGTCTACACCCGCGAGTCCCGTGTCCGTTTGTCAATTAACGGTCGCGTTATCGGCGAACAGGACGTTAATCCTGACACCTATACCGCCTCTTTCCACGTAGCCTATGAGCCAGGCGAACTGAAGGCTGAAGTTGTTAAGGGGAAGAAAGCGAGCATCGTCTTCCGCACCTCTGGCACACCTGTCGCTATCCAATTTGAGCCTGTTTATAAGGACATCACCGCTTCGCACAACGACCTCGCATACATATATATTAAGGTAGTCGATGCCGACGGCAACCTCTGTCCGACAGCCGAGATCCCCCTCGATATCAAGACCTCCGGCACCCGCCATATCGCCGTTGCAGGAACCGGTCATCCCTACGATGTCCACTCCTTCCGCTCACTTAACCCCACTACTTTCCGTGGTCAGACACTCCTCATCATTCAGCCACAGGAAGAGAAAGGCGACGTCACCATCAATGTATTTTCACCTAAGCTAAAGACTCAAGGGAATTACATAATAAAGATGAAATGATATAATATGGCAAAGCGTGAATACATACAGGCCAACAAGGATTGGCTGGAGGCGAAAGCCAAGGAGGAAGGTGTAAAGGCTCTGCCAAAAGGCATCTATTACAAGGTGCTTAGCGAGGGAAAAAAGGATAGTGCAAAGCCAACGGTTCGCAGTATCATCACAGCCCACTATACTGGCAGAACCATCGACTGTAAACAGTTCGACAGCAGTCGTGGTGGTGTGCCTCTAGCTTGCCGCTTGTGTGACCTTATCGAAGGTTGGATTATTGCCATCCAGCAGATGCACATCGGCGACAAGTGGGAGCTCTACATACCTGCAGAGATGGGCTATGGCAAATTCTCTCAGCCTGGCATCCCTGGTGGTTCGACGCTTATCTTTGAAATTGAACTATTAGGAATAGCATGAAGGAATTACTCTTAGTCTGCATTGGCAGCTTCTTTGGAGGTGGCGCGCGCTATCTGGTTGGCAAGGCTGTGCAGTCGTGCGTGGCCGTCTCGTTTCCTTGGGGAACGATGGCTGTCAATGTCATTGGCTGTTTCCTGATTGGCCTGCTTTCTGGACTGTCGCTTGGAGGACAGATTTCACCCACCACGAAGTTGGTCTTGGTGACTGGTTTTTGTGGCGGATTCACAACGTTCTCTACGTTTATGAACGAGAATCTGCTGCTGGGACGCGACGGTGCCATGCTTTCCGCAGTGCTATATACGTTACTCAGCCTTGCCCTTGGGCTGATCGCCGTCATCATTGGTTATCAAATTGTGAAATAATGACACTACGAGAACTTATTAATTCAGTGGATTCCGAGCAGTACAGAGATTCAGAGTTGTACCAGAAGCTGCGTGAAACGAAGCCTGAATATGGTTCCAACAGACATATTCAGGTTAAGTTGGTGAGTGGTGAGGTTACCGTTACCAATGTTCACGTCGGCTCATTGGGTGACATCATTACATATCCTATTGATGTTGACCCAGAGCTGAACATCTCGAAAGTCCAGCTTCTCGATGCCATTCTTCATGAACTTTCATCTAACGGCTTTAGCGACTCAGATGAGTCAGCCTTTTGGGATGACTTCGACAATCTGCAAAAGGCAAAGATAATCAGATAAATCGTAATAAACAAGATGAGATTAGAGACAGATAGGCTCATTCTGAGGTCTTGGTATGATAGTGATGCCGAAGAACTGTATAAGTATGCCCAAAACCCACAGGTGGGGCCTATCGCAGGGTGGCCACCACATCAGGGTGTGGAAGAGAGCTTGGAAATCATCCGTACTGTGTTTTCATACCCAGAGACGTATGCCGTTGTTCTGAAGGAAACGGGAAAGCCCATCGGCTGTATAGGTTTGAAAACAGGGAATGCAACGGACTTGACTGAACGCGACGATGAATGCGAACTTGGATATTGGCTGGGTGTGCCGTATTGGGGACAGGGGCTGATGACAGAGGCCGCAAAGGAGATGGTTCGCCATGCATTTGAGGATTGTGGGATGATGAAAATCTGGGTTGGCTATTACGACGGCAACAATCGCTCGAAGCGGGTACAGGAGAAGTGTGGATTCAAATACCAGTGGACTACCGACAACGTGGATGTGCCTTTGATGCATGAGACGCGAAAAGGGCATGTCAGCAGTCTCACAAAGGAAGAATGGATAATCCTATGATTGACTACGATTCCATATGGCGCACACAAGATGACATCAGGACGGTTGTGAATGCTCAATCAAATAGCTTTTTCCAAATCCACAACACAGTTACAGCACCAACGACGCAAAACACGAAGTTGGTGAGATAGCCTTTGCCAAGCAATTCGATGTTCAGCAGATGGCTGATAAAAGTACCTACATAACTGCCAATGATACCGATGATAAGGTTCATGCAACATCCTTTGCCCTCACCACTCATAATGCGGTTGGCGATATAGCCTACCAAGATACCTGTCAAAATAGGCCAGGCCGTGAAGTCTGCAATGTGTTCTAACATATCAGTTCATCTTTGTCATGTGATATCCCATACGCTTCAACTGCATGGCGGCTCCAAACAGGTAGAGCTGGTGCAGACAGGCCACATAGCCATTGAAAGCCTCTTTCGTGCCGGGTTCGAGCCGTTGGTGCATCAAGGCATTATAGACCCGTGAGGCACACTCGCCAGTCACCTGTGCAGCCCGTTCTCGCAAATTTCTTTGCAAAGTTACTCATTTTTCCTTAATTATTCGTATCTTTGCAGCCAACATTACAATACTTTAAGAGAATTATAGATATAACTTCACATAATATTGAGCTATGACAAAAAAGATTATGTTTGGTGCTTTTATGGCACTGTTAATGACAAGTTGCTACAACGGCAACAGTAACGACAAAGTTACATCATCACCGTCTTTCGACGAAGTATTAACCTCACGCAGGAGTGTCCGTAACTACGATGCCTCGAAGAAAATCACTGAGGCAGAGGTTCGTGATCTCATTAAGGCAGCACAAGAGGCTCCTTCATGGGCTAATCAGCAGCCCACCAAATACTATGTGGCCATTAGTGAAGAGAAACTGGCGGCTGTACAGGATATGGTTGGTGGCAATAAGGAGCGTATCAAGAATGCGCCAGTGCTTATCGTCTCGACCTTTGAACGTGGCAAGTCTGGTTTCTTCCAGGGCAATCAGACCAACGAGGTTGGTGACGGTTGGGGAGCCTATGATAATGGTTTGAGTAACTGCTATCTGATTCTGAAGGCAAGAGCTATGGGCTTCGACACGCTTATCATGGGTATGCGTGAAGCAGATAAACTGAGAGAACTCTTTGCCATTCCAGAAGGCGAGACCATCATGGCTGTAATTGCTTTGGGATATCGAGCAGAAGAGCCTAACCGTCCTGAGAGAAAGAATCTTGATGAAATAGTGAAATTCTTCTGACTTTGCCGAAAGGGGCATTGGTTGAGATTGAAGTCGTTGCCGGAGTATGAATGACCTACAAAAAGCAATAGTTGCCTCAAATTAGCCTCAAATAAAAAAATGAAAGAGAGCTACTTTCGTAACTCTCTTTTTTCTCTTTGTACACCCGCAGGGGCTCGAACCCTGGACACCCTGATTAAGAGTCAGGTGCTCTACCAACTGAGCTACGGGTGCATCAAGTTTTGACGATTAAAACAGCACTCTTGCTGATTTGCGGGTGCAAAGGTACTGAGTATTTTTCAATCTGCCAAACTTTTTGCGAACTTTTTTCAAAAAAAGATGAAAAAAGGCTCATATTCCGAAGAAATGAGCCTTTTTACTATGATAATTGTGATGATTTAGATGAACAAGACGGTCAATCCGGCCATCACAATCGATACCATCGACATGAGTTTGATGAGGATGTTGAGCGACGGACCAGATGTATCCTTGAAGGGATCACCAACGGTATCGCCAACGATGGTAGCCTTGTGGGCGAAAGAGCCCTTGCCACCGAAGTTGCCTTCCTCAACCATTTTCTTGGCATTATCCCAAGCTCCACCGGCATTAGCCATAAAGACAGCAAGGGTGAAGCCACCGGCCAATCCGCCAACGAGCAAGCCCAGTACGCCAGCCACGCCGAGGACGCAGCCT
This sequence comes from Prevotella sp., assembly GCA_045112595.1. GTDB lineage: Bacteria > Bacteroidota > Bacteroidia > Bacteroidales > Bacteroidaceae > Prevotella. The sequence continues at coordinate 8,395 of JBGUIA010000104.1, forward strand.
ACGACGATAGGAATGGCAATGGCCAAGAGCGACGGGAATATCATTTCGTGCTGTGCAGCACGGGTGGAAATCTCTACGCAGGAACCGTAGTCGGGAGTACCTGTGCCTTTGAGAATACCAGGAATCTCGCGGAACTGACGACGAACCTCCTCAACCATCTTCTGGGCAGCACGACCTACAGCCTCCATGGTGAGTCCGCAGAACAGGAAGGCAGCCATAGCACCGATGAAAGCACCGACGAGCACCTTGGGGTTCATCAGGTTCACCTGGAAGTAGTTCATGAAGTCGGGAATGGTGGCCTGAGCGGCATTGATAGCCTCGCCCTTGACATTCTCCATCATCACGCCGGCACGATCCATCGCAATCTTGATTTCCTCGATGTATGAAGCGAGGAGAGCGAGGGCGGTGAGTGCAGCTGAACCGATGGCGAAGCCCTTACCCGTAGCGGCGGTGGTATTTCCAAGCGCGTCAAGTGCGTCGGTACGATGACGAACCTCTTCGCCGAGTTCACTCATCTCGGCATTACCACCTGCATTGTCGGCAATAGGTCCGTAAGCGTCGGTTGCCAGCGTAATACCCAGCGTCGAGAGCATTCCCACAGCAGCGATACCGATGCCGTAAAGTCCGTGAGCCAGACTTTCGCTGGACATCGAGAGGTCGAAGCCATTGGCAAAGCCGAAGCTGAGGATGATAGCCACACCGATAGTAATCACAGGAATGCAGGTAGAAATCATACCCGTGCCTATACCTTTAATAATAACGGTGGCGGAACCCGTCAGACCAGCCTCAGAAATCTTCTGGGTGGGCTTGTACGAATGAGAGGTGTAGTATTCGGTAGCCTGGCCGATGATGACACCTGCAGCCAGACCGCTGATGACGGAGAGCGACAGGCCGAGCCAGTTTTCGATGCCGAGGAAATACAGGATGCCGAAGGTGGCAATGGCAATGAGAATGGCACTAACGTTTGTGCCGAGCGACAGCGACTTCAGCAGGTCCTTCATCGTTGCGCCTTCCTTCGTACGAACGAGGAAAATGCCGAACAGCGACAGGAATACACCCACGGCGGCAATCAACATCGGCGCAATGACGGCGCGCAATTGAACTTCAAGGCCTGCAACGGAGAAGGCCGCAGCACCGAGAGCGGCAGTCGACAGCACCGAACCGCAATATGACTCGTAGAGGTCAGCTCCCATACCTGCCACGTCGCCAACATTATCACCAACGTTATCGGCAATGGTGGCGGGGTTGCGCGGGTCATCCTCAGGAATGTCGGCTTCGACCTTACCCACGATGTCGGCACCCACGTCGGCAGCCTTCGTATAAATACCACCGCCAACACGCGCGAACAGGGCCTGCGTCGATGCGCCCATACCGAATGTCAGCATGGTGGTAGTGATGGTGATAAGCGAATCGTCAGTGAATCTGTTCAGCGCAATAAACCAGATGGCAATGTCGAGCAGACCCAAGCCTACGACGGTCAGACCCATCACGGCACCCGAACGGAAAGCGACCTTCAAGCCGCTATTCAGGCTCTGGCGGGCTGCATTAGCCGTGCGGGCAGAGGCATAGGTGGCGGTCTTCATGCCGAAGAAACCAGCCAACCCCGAGAATAAACCGCCCGTCAGGAAAGCAAACGGCACCCACGGATTCTGCACGTTCAGACCGTAAGCCATGAATGCAAACAAGGCGCAAAGCACTACAAACACGATGCCTACGACCTTGTACTGTTGCCACAGATAAGCCATAGCACCTTTTCTCACGTAGAGGGCAATCTCCTTCATGCGGGGCGTTCCCTCGTCTTCCTTCATCATTTGGGTGAAGAAAAACCAAGCCATACCCAACGCCACGATAGAGGAAATGGGTACGAGCCAGAAAACACTTGGAATGTTCATGTTTAGTTTTTTGTTATGAATGAATTAGATGTTAGCGTTATTCGTCGGCAATAAAATCGGACAGGCTCTCGGCGTCCTCGTCGTTATCCGTTTCAATCTCGAACGTCGTACGATAGTTATCCTCGTTGATATCGTCGTCGTTGGGCTCGCCAAAGTCTACATCGTCCTCATCGGGCTTGTTATAGGTGTCCTCTGGCAAGTCAACATCTTCGTCGTCCTCATCACCTTCCTCACCATGCGAATCGAATACCATGCGAGGTTTATAGGATTCTGGTTTCAACTTGGCAAAGATGGCCTCGACCCATGAACCTTTTGCCACTTCCAAAACCTCGTAGCCGTCGGCAACTTTCTTCTCATACATGCCACCCTTCTTGTGGAGTCGATCCTTGGGTAGGGTAGTGGTAGAGATGTCGAAACCACTCTCAATAATGTCCTGAATAGACTGAGAAAGAGAGTCCCAGCCACCACCGAAATTACGGTCAAGCACCTCTACAAGCTTTGCTGCAGAGATATGACGGATATTTTCGTAAGTCAGGTCGGTAACTCGCATAATGGGACGTTTCTTGATGGCAAGAACCAATTTCGTGTCATCCGTCTTGACACTGCCAACCTTGTAATCCAGATTAGTATATTTCTGTTTAACACGTTTATCGTCGTCTTTCAGCTCTTCTACAAGGAATGCACTACGAATGATGTCCAGATAATGATGGAAATTCTCCCTCATCTCTGCATCCTTCTCAACAGCATCCAACAGACGGAAGACATCATTCTCTTGCAGGTCCCAGACGCTGCTCTTGGACAAAGTCTTTAAATTCAGTCCTTTTTCTTCTTTTTTCTCTTTCTTCTCTTTGGGCTCTTTTGCTTCTTTCATATAACTCAATTTTTTAGTTTTTTCGTATTTGTCTGCAAATGTACATACTTTATTCTCGATTTACAAGTTTTTTGGCGATATTTTTTTGTTATTTACGCAAAAAAATGTAATTTTGCACTGAAATATGGCAGAACCACTGGCAGAAAGACTCAGACCCAGGACACTTGATGATTATGTCGGACAACAACATCTGGTAGGCGAGGGGGCCGTTTTGCGCAAAATGATTGACGCAAAACGCATCTCGTCGTTTATCCTTTGGGGACCGCCCGGAGTGGGGAAGACCACCCTGGCTCAAATCATTGCCCACCAGTTAGAAGTGCCGTTTTTTACATTATCCGCAGTGACCAGCGGTGTGAAGGATGTTCGTGACGTCATAGAGCGTGCACAGAAAGGTCGATTCTTCAACGAGGCTTCACCTATTTTATTTATAGACGAGATCCACCGTTTCTCCAAGTCGCAGCAGGATTCGCTGCTTGGGGCTGTCGAAAAGGGCGTTGTGACGTTGATTGGTGCCACAACGGAGAATCCGTCGTTCGAAGTCATCCGTCCGTTGCTCTCGCGTTGCCAGTTGTACGTATTGAAATCGCTGGAGAAAGACGACCTGCTGGATCTGCTTCATCGGGCATTGACAAAGGACGTTTTTCTGAAGGAGCGGAACATAGAATTGGCAGAAACAGGAGCCCTTTTAAGATATAGTGGAGGCGATGCTCGTAAGTTACTCAATATCTTGGAGTTAGTAACTGACACCTCGTCAAACAGAAAAATCACCATTACCGATGAATTCGTCGAAAATTGCTTGCAGCAGAATCCGTTGGCATACGATAAAGACGGTGAGATGCACTACGATATTATTTCGGCTTTCATCAAGTCTATTCGTGGTTCTGATCCTGATGCGGCGCTCTACTGGATGGCACGTATGATTGAGGGTGGGGAAGACCCGCAATTCATTGCGCGAAGACTCGTGATTTCTGCAGCCGAGGACATCGGTTTGGCTAATCCCAACGCGCTGTTACTGGCTAATGCCGCCTTTGATACTGTTATGAAAATCGGATGGCCGGAGGGCAGAATTCCCTTAGCAGAATGTTGCGTCTATCTGGCCACGTCGCCTAAGAGCAATTCTGCTTATTTGGGTATCGATAAAGCTCTGGAATTAGTTCGCAGAACAGGAAATCAGCCCGTGCCACTGCATCTTCGCAATGCTCCGACATCATTGATGAAAGATTTGGGCTATAGCGACGGCTATCAGTATCCACACGATTTTGCAGGACATTTTACCCCTCAACAATATATGCCAGACGCTTTGCAAGACGAACGGATCTGGCACGGACAACATTCGCCAGGTGAACAGAAATTATACGAGAGAATGGTTAATTACTGGGGAAAGCGTTTTGAAGACTAATCATTTGTAAAAAAGAGGATATACGCTTGTGGAATATAACGAAATTATCACACAAATCATAGAATTCTTAGGAACATTTGCATTTGCCATCTCAGGCATACGCCACGCAGCAGCCAAGCATTTCGACTGGTTTGGCGGCTATGTCTGTGGTATTGCGGTAGCTATTGGCGGCGGTACTATCCGTGATGTCATGCTGGGAACCACGCCGTTCTGGATGACCAATCCCATATATATGATTTGTACGGCAATGGCTTTATTATTTGTGGTTGTCTTTGCCAAACACATGGAAGGTCTGCGCAACACGTGGTTTGTGTTCGATACGTTAGGTTTGGCACTGTTTACAATTGCTGGTATTCAAAAATCTTTGCTTTTCGGACAACCTTATTGGGTGGCGATTATTATGGGCTGTATTACGGGTTCAGCCGGTGGCGTCATTCGTGATGTATTACTAAACAACGAGCCGGTGATTTTCCATCGTGAAATTTACGCCATGGCTGCTGTCGCCGGCGGCATAACTTATTGGTTATTCGATTACTTTGGAATAACTGTTGAAGTAACGGTTATTTCTTCTTTTCTCGTTACTTGCCTTATCAGATTCCTGGCTGTCCGCTATCATTTGTCATTGCCAACACTGAAAGACGAATAATAAAGAATAACGAAATAGAATATGAAAAGATTCGAATGAGGATAGTTATTAAATTATCTATTTATCATAATGCCTATTATTTTCAAATTGACTTAAATCCTAAAATATCGTAAAAAACAAAGATTTTGCTATCTCTGCTTTGCAATTTGGGATTTTTTTAGTAATTTTGCGGCTGTTTTAAAACAAACTCGGCAAGAATGGAAGCTTTCTTCAGAACGCATCGTTATTTGGTGGATCATGTTAACGCGCCAGTTCGTCGCTCATTGATGGACGAAATTGACTGGAGTGACCGCATGATTGGCATCAAAGGAACGCGTGGCGTTGGCAAGACGACATTCTTGTTGCAATATGCCAAAGAGCATTTCGATACACAGGACAAAAAATGCCTGTATATCAACATGAACAACTTTTATTTTCAGGGACGCGGAATTGCCGATTTTGCTGGCGAATTCTGTCGTCATGGCGGTCGTGTATTGTTGATTGACCAGGTATTTAAACAGCCGGACTGGTCGCAGGAGCTACGAAAATGTTACGATTTGTACCCACATTTAAAGATTGTTTTCACAGGTAGCAGCGTGATGCGCCTGAAGGATGAGAATCCTGAACTGAACGGTATTGTCAAGTCGTATAATCTGCGCGGTTTTTCGTTTCGTGAATTTCTTAACTTGTTGACGGATAATAATTTACCCTCATTCTCTCTAGAAGAAATTATTCACGATCACGAACGTATTGTCAAGCAGATTCTGCCCAAAGTGTCGCCCAATCGATATTTTCAGGATTACATCCACCACGGTTTTTACCCATTCTTTCAGGAGCACCGTAATTACTCGGAGAACCTATTGAAAACGATGAACATGATGACTGAGGTCGACATTCTGCTCATTAAACAGATTGAGCTGAAATACCTCACAAAAATCAAGAAGCTGTTCTATCAGCTGGCTGAAGGCGGCCCCAAGGCTCCCAATGTCAGCAAATTGGCCGAAAACATCGAGACTTCGCGAGCTACGATTATGAACTACATGAAGTATCTGACCGACGCTCGCCTGCTGAACATGATTTATCCGCTTGGCGAAGATTTCCCGAAAAAACCGTCAAAAGTCATGCTTCACAACAGCAATTTGCTCTATGCCATCTACCCTATCCATGTTGACAAGCAGACGGCTATGGAGACATTCTTTGTCAATTCGCTGTGGAAAGACCACAAAGTCAATCAGGATAGTCACGACAATTACTATACGGTCGATGGAAAGTTGAAATTCCGCATCTGTGATGCCAATGGATATAATAAAGTAAGGTACACGAACGATATTATATATGCGCGTTATAACACGGAAATAGGTCGCGACAATCAGATACCGCTATGGCTACTGGGGTTCCTCTACTAGCTGAGTCCCCTACCCTTTTCAAATACACTTAGTAACAAATAATATAACAAACAGTTTTATTCATTTAATACATTCTAAACAAATGGCTAAAGAAAAGAAATTTATCACCTGTGATGGTAACGAGGCTGCGGCTCACGTGAGCTATATGTTCTCGGAGGTAGCTGCTATCTACCCCATCACCCCGTCTTCGCC
>JBGUIA010000105.1:0-12766 GCA_045112595.1 Prevotella sp.
GTTCATCTATACCGACGGATTGAACGAAGCCGAGAACCCGCAGAAGGAACAATTCGGCGACGACCGCCTGCTCGACATCCTGCGCAATACGCATTTCGATACTGCCCAGCAGGTCATCGAAACGCTCAAGGCTGAGGTGGAAACCCACCGCAATGGTGCAGAACCGAACGACGACCTAACAATGATGTGTTTGAAAGTAGAGAGTTTATGATAGAAGTAAGAATAAAGGATAGTGCTTTGCGTGAGGCGGCAGGCGAGGGAATGGATGCCTTCGTAGGCTGTTTTGTGAGTGCGATAAAGGAGGCTATTGGCGGCGAACTGACTGCCGAGACGATGGCAGAATTGAACAGCGACCAAGTGACGCTGTTGGCTTGGGATATATTGCACGAAGAGGTGATGGACGGCGGTTTCGTCCAGTTGATACATAACGGCTACGGCCCGTTCATCTTTAAGAATCCGTTGGCCAAAGCATTGAAATTATGGGGATTGCGCGAATTATCTAAGCTGATATATAGCGCGCATACATTATATATAAAATATGGTGAGCAGATAGAACGCGACTGCACGGACGACGAGTTCATGGCGTTGTTCGAGCAGTTTCCCGAGTTCGACGACTTGGACGACACGTTCGTTGAGGAAGAAGAAAACTGGACTGCCGACATTGCTCACTATATCGACGAAAACATCGAAAAGTTTGCAAAAGTCATTGAATTATAAAATAATAAGATGAATAAAGACGAAGAACTGATCAGGAAGAAGAGTCCTGTCAACATAAAAAACAAAAAGGCCGGTTTCGAGTATTTCTTCATCGAGACCTACACCGCCGGCATCGTGCTTACGGGGACGGAAATTAAGAGTATTCGTCTGGGCAAGGCGTCGCTGGTGGATACGTATTGCACCATCATCAACGGCGAGCTGTGGGTGAAGGGCATGAACATTTCGCCGTATTTCTATGGGTCGTATAACAACCACGAGATGAAGCGCGACAGGAAGCTGCTGCTGACGCGTCGCGAGATTCAGAAACTGGCGTCAGCCACGAAGCAGACGGGATATACCATCGTTCCGTTGCTGGTATTCATCGACGAAAAAGGCCGTGCGAAGATGGACATTGCGCTCTGTAAGGGTAAGAAGGAGTTTGACAAGCGCCAGACCCTAAAAGAAAAGGAAGACCGCCGCGAAATGGACCGCGCCATGAAGAAGTATAAATAGGGAGTTCAAGGAGTTCAAGAAGTTCAAGAAGTTTAAGGAGTTTAAGTAGTTCAAGAATATGAGAAAATTATTGACGATAGTATTGTTGATGTTTGCGCTGGTTGTGTCGGCGCAGCACAAGAGAGAGTTCCGTGGTGCGTGGATTCAGTGCGTGAACGGACAGTTCAAAGGCATGGGTACCGAAGCGATGAAAAAGACGCTGACCTATCAGCTGAACGAATTGCAGAAAGACGGCTGTAACGCCATCATCTTCCAGGTGCGCCCAGAGTGTGATGCGCTCTACGAAAGCAGTATCGAGCCGTGGAGCTACTATCTGACTGGCGAACAGGGCACCAAGCCTTATCCCTATTGGGATCCGCTGGCGTGGATGGTCAACGAGTGCCATAAGCGCGGCATGGAGCTGCACGCATGGATTAATCCCTATCGTGCCAAAACGAAAGTGGCGCACAAAAATGCCCGCAACCACGTCGTTGTAGAACATCCCGAGTGGACGTTTCAGTACGACGGTCTGACGCTGTTGGATCCATCCCAGCAAGCCTGCCGCGACTATATCTGCGACGTCGTCCGCGACATAGTGACACGCTATGATGTCGATGGTCTGCACATCGATGACTATTTCTATCCCTATCCCGTGGCAGGCGTAAAAATTCCCGATGACGCACAGTATCGCGCCAACAGCAACGGCATCAACAATCGTGGCGACTGGCGCCGCTATAACGTCAATCTGTTTATCGAACAGCTCTACCGCACCGTTCACGACGCCAAGCCGTGGGTGAAGGTAGGTGTTTCGCCCTTCGGCATCTATCGCAACCAGAAGAGCGACCCCAACGGCAGTCGTACCAATGGTTTGCAGAACTACGACGACCTCTATGCCGACGTGCTGCTATGGGATGCCAAAGGTTGGATGGACTATTGTGTGCCTCAGATCTATTGGGAGATTGGCAATCGTGCGGCTGACTATGACGAGCTCATCCATTGGTGGAACAAGCATATCACGAAGAGCGATTTGTATATCGGTGAGGATGTCGAGCGCACCGTGAAATTCTCCGACCCGAAAGACGCCAACAGCCATCAGCAGGCCGCCAAGATGTCGCTCCATCAGCAGCTGCCCCGTGTAAAAGGTACCGTGCTGTGGTATGCAAAGGCTGCCGTCGATAATGTTGGCAATTACGGCACCAACCTGCGTAAGGTCTATTGGCGCACGCCGGCTCTGCAGCCAGTGATGGATCATCTTGACAAGAAGGCGCCTAAGAAGGTTCGCAAGATGAAGCGTTTCAATTTCGATGGCCAAAACGTGTTGATGTGGTTGCCGCCCAAGAGCAAGGACTGGAAGGATGAAGCCACGCGCTATGCCGTCTATCGTTTCGATAAGGGCGAGTCGACAAGTAACCTTGACGGTGCTCACTTGAAGGCTATCACTGCCAATCCTTTCTATGAGGTGCCTGCCAACGAACAGGTGCCGTGTGTGTACATCGTCACAGCCCTCAACCGCTTGCAGAACGAGAGCAAGGGAGTGAAAGCGAAGATAAAGAAGTAAGAGGTATGATGGATTCGCAACGCCACACTCTGCTTGCAGAGAAGATGTAAGATATAGAAGAGGTCCTATTTCAGGGCCTCTTTTATGTATTTCGGGGTGTAGCCTTTTTTGCTCTTGGCTACGGTCTCGGGCGTTCCTGCCGTGAGGATGGTGCCGCCACCGCGACCGCCTTCTGGGCCCATGTCAATAATCCAGTCGGCCAGTTTGATGACGTCCAGATTATGCTCGATGATAATCACCGTGTTGCCTTTGTCCACCAGCGTTTGCAGCACGCCCATCAGGATGCGGATGTCCTCGAAGTGCAGGCCTGTCGTGGGTTCATCGAGGATGTACAGCGTCTTTCCCGTATCTTTTTTCGACAGTTCCGTGGCGAGCTTCACGCGCTGGCTTTCACCGCCCGACAGCGTCGTCGAAGGCTGGCCCAGTTTGATATAGCCCAGTCCGACGTCCTGAATGGTTTTGATTTTCCGCAGGATGTCCGGCACGTTCTCGAAGAATTCGCAGGCCTGATTGATGGTCATATCCAGCACGTCTGCTATCGACTTGCCCTTGAATCGCACCTCCAGCGTCTCGCGGTTGTAACGCTTGCCGTGACATTCTTCGCACGGCACTTGGATGTCGGGCAGGAAGTTCATTTCAATGGTCTTGTAGCCATTGCCGCCACACGTCTCGCAGCGACCGCCCTTTACGTTGAACGAGAAGCGGCCCGGCTTGTAGCCGCGAATCTGTGCCTCGGGCAGGTTGACAAACAGACTGCGGATATCCGAGAATACGCCCGTATACGTCGCCGGATTCGAACGCGGCGTGCGTCCGATGGGGCTCTGGTCAACATTCACCACCTTATCTATATGTTGCAGCCCCTCAATGCTTTCGTAGGGCATCGGGGCCTGTAGCGAACGGTAGAAATGTTTCGATAGGATGGGGTAGAGCGTCTCGTTTACCAGCGTCGATTTGCCCGACCCCGACACGCCTGTCACGACGATGAGCTTGCCTAATGGGAATTCCGCGGTGACATTCTTCAGGTTGTTGCCTGTGCATCCGCGCAGCACCAGTGATTTGCCGTTGCCTTCGCGGCGGTAGGTCTTGTTGGGGTCGGCAGGCAGAGTAGGGAGGGGGATGCGCATTTTGCCATTCAGGTATTGCGCCGTGATGGTGTCCGTCTTCAGCATCTCGTCGATGGTGCCTTGGAACACCACTTCACCACCTTTGCGCCCTGCTTTCGGACCGATGTCGACAATATAGTCTGCCTGTCGCATCATGTCTTCGTCATGTTCTACGACGATCACCGTGTTGCCCAGGTCACGCAGTTCCTTCAGCGACGTGATGAGCCGTTGGTTGTCGCGCTGGTGCAGTCCGATGCTCGGCTCGTCCAGGATGTAGAGCACATTCACCAGTTGGCTGCCTATTTGCGTCGCCAGACGGATGCGCTGACTCTCGCCGCCCGACAGCGATGCCGACTGGCGGTTCAAGGCCAGATAGTCCAGTCCTACGTCGAGCAAGAAATCCAGTCGCGTGCGTATCTCCTTCAGTATCTCTGTGGCAATCTGCTGCTGCTGGTGGTCCAGGTGCTGTTCACACTCGTCCAGCCACGCGCGCAACTCGTTCAGGTCCATCGTCGCCAGTTCGGAGATGTTCTTGTCCCAGATCTTATACGACAGCGCCTCACGGTTCAGTCGCAGGCCGTGACACTCGGGACATTCCTTTTCGGCCAGGAATTGGTCGGCCCATTTCTGTCCGCCTGCCGTGTCGTCGTTCTCCATCACCGAGCGCAGGTATTTCACCACACCGTCGAAATCCACGAAGTAGTCGCTCGACGTATGCACCAGTTCCTTGCTGATGCGCACAGGGTCCAGCGTGCCGTAGAGTATCTCGTTCATCGCCTCGTCGGGAATGTCCTCTATGCGCGTTTTCAGCGTACAGTCATACTCCTGCAGAATGGCGTCAATCTGCCAGAATATCATCTGGTTCTTGTATTTCCCCAACGGTGCGATACCGCCTTCATAGATGGTGTGCTTGCGGTTGGGAATCACCTTGTTGATGTCTATCTCGTTGATATATCCCAGTCCCTTGCAGCGCGGACAAGCCCCTTGCGGAGAGTTGAACGAGAAGGTGTTAGGCGCTGGTTCACTGTAGGAGATGCCCGTCGTCGGACACATCAGCCTGCGTGAGAAGTAACGCACCTTCTCCGTGTCGTAGTCCATCACCATGATAAGCCCTTCGCCCTGCTTCATGGCAATCTGCACGGTCTTCTTCAGGCGTTCGTCGGCACCTTTCACGGCCATGCGGTCAATTACCACTTCGATGTCGTGATTCCTGTATCGGTCCACCTTCATGCCCTGCGTCAGTTCCTGCAGTTCGCCGTCCACGCGGATATGCAGATAGCCTTTCTTCCGCATGCTCTCAAACAACTCGCGGTAGTGACCCTTACGACCTTGTACCAGCGGCGCCAGTATCAGTATCTTCCGACCCTGATAGTCGTTCGTGATCATCTCGATGACCTTCTCCTCCGTGTATTTCACCATCGGCTCGCCGGTCTCGTAGCTGTATGCCTTGCCGGCACGCGCAAAGAGCAGGCGCAGATAGTCGTACACCTCCGTCGTCGTGCCTACCGTCGAGCGCGGGTTCTTGTTCGTCGTCTTCTGTTCGATGCTGATGACGGGCGACAGTCCGGTAATCTTATCCACGTCGGGCCGTTCCATACCTCCGAGGAAGTTGCGCGCATAGGCCGAGAACGTCTCGATATAGCGGCGCTGACCCTCGGCAAAGATGGTGTCGAAGGCCAGACTCGACTTTCCGCTTCCGCTCAGTCCGGTGACGACTGTCAGCGAGTTGCGCGGAATTTCGACGTCAATGTTTTTGAGGTTATGTACGCGTGCACCCCAGACGTTGATTTTCGTATCGCTCATGGTTTATTGTTCCGAATTGGTCGTGTCGTCGTTATGGCGTCTTATCAGGTTCACGTCGCGGCGGATGTTATATTCCTTGCCGTCGGCTCCGCGCGCATTCACCAGTACGAAATAGACGCCGTCTTTCACTGGGCTGCCGTTGTATGTGCCGTCCCAGCCGTCATCAATATTCGTCCATTCATACAGCTTCTGACCCCAGCGGTTGAAGATGTATGCATGAAATTCTACGATGCTCTTGTAACCGCCCGTCTTGCCGTGCGGCTTGGCGCGGTAGATGTCGTTGTGGCCGTCGTCATTGGGCGAGAAGGCGTTAGGCATCTCCAGATGACTTTCCGAGATGGTCACATTGATGCTGGCCGAATCCACCACCTCCTCCTGATATCTCACTATCAGCGTCACCCTCGTCAGTCCCGACTCCGTGAAGGTGTGTTCGGGATTCTCTTCGTAACGCACATACGAGTTCTGGCCGTCCACGCCGTTATGCACGAAACGCCATTCCAGCGTGCTTCCCGCTTCGAGGTTGCTTGCGTTCGCCTCAAACCGTACGTACAGCGGAGCTTCGCCCGTCACGGCAACCGAGTCCACCGTCTCTTCTCCGTCCTTTGTGTAATATGCTTTCGGATTGATGGTGGCCCACGCTGTCGCTGCCGCCATCACCAAGGCCATTGCCAATAAGGTTCTTATTTTTTTCATACTTCGTTTTCTTATGAGTCAGCCTGCAAAGTTACGAATAAGTGAGCAAAATACAAAACAAAAAACGTTTTTTTTGTTTTTATTGTCGAACGGAAGTAAATTCTCCAAGGAGAAAGTTACGAATAAAATTCGAGCCCACCAAATGATGAGTCCGAATTTTTTATTCTATTTCCCCGCGCACGCCCGGAAATGACCGAGTGACCAAAATGACCGATTCTTCGGAAGACCTTTTTTTGAATTATTTTATCACGAACTTCTTTCCGTTACGAATATATATGCCGCGCTGTGTCGGTTTCCCGTCCAGTCGACGGCCACTCAAATCATACCAGACACCCTCGCTCACAGGAGCGGAACAGGGGGTGATGCCCGTGATGGTCCTTTCGCCTAAGAATTGAAGCACCACATGGCGAACGGTCTCCCACCCCTGAGAGGATTCGGAGGATGCGGTGATTCCAGTCAGCTGGAAGTATGCACGGAAGGCATTGATGTTCGTGGCTGGATAGTACAACGTGTTGGTGGCGCCGAGGAAGAGGATGCTGCCGTCCTCGTCGGCAAACGTCACAGGATTGTAGGTTCCCACCAGCGACACCTTGCCGTCGCTGCTGGTGACGGTCTCGGGCTGGTTGCTAAGGATGGTGACGTCGCTGAAGAATGGGTTCGCAATTTCGGTCGCAATGCTGTCGGAGTCGGAAAAAGCCCATTTTACGATGTAGGGTTTGCCAGCCTCGATGCTCGCAGCGGCCTTGAAGTTGAGGTAGAGCGTGTCGTTCTCGTATCCAGTGGGGTGGTCGTACGAGCCGGCATCGGTATCGAGCTCCAATATTGTGGCATTGGCCAAAGGACTGGCGGCTATCTGCTCGGCACTCAGCGCAAAGGGCAGGCACAGCGTGTTCCATTTATCGTCCTTGTGCAGCTTTCGGTTGCGGAGGACAGTGTTGACCGTCGTATTGAGTTTTTCGGTAATCCGAGAATCGTTGTCCTGCATATCATACAACATCAGGTCTATCACATTCACCGTCAGGTCGACGTTGGATTTATTTTCATTATCCCAGGTTTCAAAGCCGATAGCCATGGTCTCTCCGCTACTGATGACAGGGCCGATAGTTTTAGGCCTTCCGGAAAAATCAGAGTAAGCCGCTAACCTGCGAGCGTTGTATTTGTCACCGTCATAAAACGCGATTGCGTCGAAATAGTACTCATACAGGGATGCAGTACCCGTAACCCGAATCTGGGAGCCGGAGGGAACCGTCAGCACCAAATCACTATAACAATTATAGAAGGCATTACCGTCCTTCCCCCCATCGTCGTACACTTTGAACGACTTGACGCTGGCAGGTATCGTGTAGGACTCTGTGCCCCAAGAAGGCATGTTGATATAGTAGTGTCCGGGTTCGCCCTCGGCGATGGTGCTATCAATCTTCAAACCACAATCCACGTAATAAGTGACACCGTTAAAGAGCGTTTCAGGGGTGGCGATAATCCCTTCGGGAACGTCTTCCTGAGAGATGTATGCTTGCTTGCCCTGCTCCTCGCCAAACGGAGTAACGAAGAAGGCCCTGGTAAATATGCCGTAAAAGTTACGGCTGAAGGTGGCGCTGTTCTTGCTACTCATCGTTATCTGGGCGGGATTGAACAGACAGTCTGTGAACGCCTGGTATTCGTCGTCTCTGTTCCATCCCACAAAACCGCCACAGCTATTGGTCGTTTCGCCCAAGAGGCTGCCGGTGAAGATACATTTCTCGAAGATCGTCTTTCCAGCGCTGACACCCACGAAACCGCCACAGGTGCCGTCACCATTCACCGTACTCGTGATGGTTCCTGCGATGGTGAGGTTGCGGAAGGTGGCATCCTCGACAAAACGGAACGGAGCGAGAATCTTTTCGTCGCTGCTCAGGTTGACCGTCAGCGTCTTGCCGTTGCCGAGGAACTTGCCACGGAACGGATGGTCCTCAGTGCCGATGGAGGTGCTGACCTCAATATCGGCAGTCATCACAACCGGAAAGCCTTCTAATTCGTCATTGATGACCTTGTCGGCAAGCAACTGCCAATCTGCTGCCGAACTGACAACGTGACACAGGATGATGTAGTAGGTGTTGCCGTCGGCAGCCGTTGTGGTACGAGAGGCTGTTCCTTCTATCTCGGAGGAAAAGACCTGGGTGCCTTGTCGCTCACCATACGGAGTGAGATAGTAGGTACGGACGAAATCGTTTCTGCCATTGCGGTTGAAGGTGGCACTCTCCCAACTGTTCATGGTTATCTCGGTGGGGGCGAAAAGGCAGTCAATATAGTGGATGTAACCATCGTTCCATCCCACGAAACCGCCGCTATGATGGGTGTGTTCGCCCAGGAGGCTGCCGCTGAAGATACAGTTTTCGAAGGTCGTTCTTCCGTTGTTGATACCCACGAATCCGCCGTGGGTGCCATCGCCATCTCTGGTGCTCGTGATAGTACCGGCTACGGTGAGGTTGCGGAAGGTGGCAGCATCGGTGTAGCGGAACGGAGCCAGATACTGATCGTCGGCACCGCCACTCAGGTTGAGCGTCAGTGTCTTGCCATTGCCGTCGAAGGTACCTTGGAAGCTCCGCGTGTCCTTGTTAGTGCCTATCATCGTCGTGACTTCGATGTCGCTCATCAGTTTGAAACGCATGCCGGAGGTTGCATGATCCGCGCTGGCCACAAAGATGCCCAAGGCGTTGAAGTCGTCTGATGAGCTGATCTCGTAGAACTCACCCTCTTCGTCCTGGCCTTTTTGGAAGAGGTATCCGGCAAGGGATTCCTTGTCCAGAATGTAGAAGGGGGCAGTGTAAGTGCCTGTATAGTCACCTATTCCGGTGATGATAATGGTGTACCGGCCGATAGCTGAAATATTGTCGGCAGCAACGGTTTCGTCGCTGCTGTTCTTGTAGACAACCGTATAGTCGGTATTCTCTGTTAGTGTCTGACCTTCAAACTGCACAATCGGTGTCACCGCAATGGGCTTCCCCGTATATTTATACCCCATAGTCAGGCCGGAGATGTCGCACATGCGGTAGTAACTTTTGCCGTCTATCTCGATTTGCTCATTGGTGTGCACGCTATTGGCATTCTCAGTCACCCGAACGCCCTGCACCTCACCGAACGCTGTCGTGTAATAGCAACGTGTCAGGGTGTTCTTACCGTTACGGTTGAAGGTGGCGCTGCCATTGCTGCTCATCGTCATCTCAGCAGGGTTGAACACACAGTCTTCGTAGGTGAGGTTGCCGTTCGTCCAGCCAACGAAACCACCGCTGCAGGTGGTCGCCTCACCCAGCATACTGCCCGTGAAAGTACAGTTCCTAAAGGTTGAGCTGCCGTTGTTGATGCCTGCAAAACCGCCGTGCGTGCCGTCACCCTCTATCGTGCTCGTGATGGTACCAGTGACTGTCAAATCCTGTATGGTAGCGTCCTCGATATAGCTGAACGGGGCCATATATTTGTTGCTACCGCTCAGGTTGACCGTCAATGTCCGGTGATTGCCCAGGAAGACGCCCTTGAACCGATGTTTGTCCGTGCCAGCCATCGTTGTGACGGGCGAAGCGCTGTTGTCGAAATCGTCGGTCAGTTTCACGTATTTGCCGGTATAGTCCGTTCCTCCATTCAGGTTCGCTACAAAACTGTCCCAGGCTCCGCTGTGGGGTATCAGATACGGGTCTTCGGCTGTTCCCTCTTGGGTAAAGATATAATTGACCTTGAACGATCTTGTCTCGGTACCTGCATAGTTGCCTTTTCCTGTGAAAGTCATCGTATAACTGCCGGCCTGCTGTACGGGCGCAGGAGTGGTCGTCACCTCATAGTCAGTACCTTCAATCAGCTGCTCGCGGTCATAGTACACCACAGGCTGGATGTCGATGACGCTGCCGGTTTCGTTGTACGAACTTTCGATACCGTCGATATTGACGGAAGCCCTCGTGCAATACTTTTTACCGCCGTAATCGAACTCCACCTTGCCTAATTGTGTCCCGTCGTCATATACCTTTGTACCATACCAATAATCGATGCCTGTGGTAATATACGCGCCACGGAAGACGCTATAGTTGTTGTTGCCGTTGAAGGTGTAGCTGTCCTTGTCATCCATGGTAAACTCGGTAGCCGCATACAAGCAGTGGTTGTAATATACCGAGGCAAAGGAATAGCCCACAAAGCCGCCGACGGCATACGAGCCTTCGCCAAGCATCTTGCCGGCAAAGACGCAGTCGGTGAACGTGAGCGACCATTTGGGGTAATAGACTGCTATGAAGCCGCCGTGGAAGCTCTTGTTGCGACCTGAGCGCGTGCTGGTAATCGTAGCCATGCTCCCGCAATTGGTGATGACGCAGGTGCCGTAGCCGTATGCCGCCAGACTGGCTGCATAACAGTAAGCGGAGCTCACGGTGCCGGTAATGTTCAGGTCCTTGACCTGCGCGTCCTTGAGATAGCGGAACGGTGCACAGGCGTCCTCTGCGGCCGTGAGGTTCAGCTCCATCGTATGCAGGTCGCCGTCGAAGGTGCCCTGAAAACTGTATAGCTCGCTGCTGCCGGCCATCGTCGAGACGTGGATGTCGGAGGCCAGCTTCACATACTTGCCTTTGTAGGTGTCGCCCAGGCGTACACGTTCGGCAAACAGCTCCCAATCCGCATCGCTGTTAATCAGGTAAGGACTGTCCTCGGTGCCTGCTCCGGTCAGCTGTTTCATCACCCGGAACGTGACATATTTCGCGCCGGTAAAACCATCCTTGCCAGTCAGACGAAGTTCGTATTCACCTTCCACTTTCACTTCGCCATAGGGGATGTACGTGACATTGTAGTGGGACGGATCAATCGTGTTGCCCAGACCGTCCTTCACCGTGAAGTCGACCGGAATGGTTTCGCCGTTGTTGTAGTCGTATATCGGCTGGATGTCCACCACGGCATCCATCATGTCGTCCAGGTAGTTGTAGCCCTTGAACTGGAACTCCGACAGCTGGCAATAGTCGGCATAGTACGACCGTACATCGTACACCTCGAACTTGAAGTACTGATAGACCATGTGGTTGGGGTTGTTCAGGCTGAACTCATACGGCGCGAAATTCTTGTCGTCCATCGACTCTTCTTTCGACATATAGGCCAACTCGGTCCAATCCTCATTTTCGTTCAACCGGCCATAGAGCCGCCAACGCTTAGGATTGCGGTAGTTGTTCAACGTGTTGTCATTACCCGTGGTCAGGATATAAGCCGTGGGAACGAAAGGCAGTCTGCTGCAAAACTCCACATAAATGGGGCTGGTTCCGCAAAACTCACACCATTTCGTGTGGATGTCACCATCCAGCAACTTGCGACAGGATTCGCCGCCGGATAACGACGATCCGTTTATCACGGTGTATGTGGTCTCATAAATCTGGGCCTGCGCGCTCAGTCCCGCGAGCAACGCTACTACCATCAGCATCGTCGTGGCAACACGTCTTTCCCCGTCCAGTGTCATCACCGCACGATGAATAAATGCTGTTGTCTTGTTCTGTTTCATAATGGTTACAGGAATTACCAGCGGCAAAGGTAGATATTTTTATCGAAACAGCCAAATAATCACCTCTTTTTCTTTGGGCCACGTCGTTTTTTTTGTAGTTTTCACCAGTCCATATCTGATGGTACCGGCTGCGGGAGGGCAAGGCCTGGATGAGTGCGTTGGTGTCGAGAACTACGAGACGCATGGTCAGATGGTCTTATAGGGTGTGCGCAGATGCTGGCCGCGCAACTCGTCGAGCTTGCGCTGGTCGAAGGTTCCCTCGTCCCACATCTTGTCGATAGACTGCTGCGCCCGCTCAGCGAAGAATAGCGAGAGGGTGAGGCGCAGTGCGTCGAGGTCGGCCTGCGAGGTAACATTAGCCGCCGCGTTCATCAGTTCCAGTTGTGCCATTTCTGAGTAACTCATACGTCATACGCTTACTTTATTATTTCGGGTGCAAAGATAGTGTTTTTTATTGATACTGCAAAATATTTTGCATAAAAAGACCTCCACGGGTCTTACGACGAGTGGAGGCTTTTCAGTTTGTCAACGTAATAGTCCAGGCCGAAGATCGAACCTGCAAGTAGGAACGCTTGTCCTACGTAGAACAACAAGCCGTTTGCCACGTCGTCAATCTCAATGACTTGGTAAGCCACCATGCAGATGCTCGAAAGGATGAGGCATACTGCGCAAGCGTATTGGATTTTCTTTGTGGCCGTCATAGCTTACAACATTGTCGTACCTGCGCCGCCTGCTGCACCTCCAACAAGGGATAAGACCAGGTATGCGAACCATTTCAAAATTGTTTTTACTGTATCACTCATAATTTTCAATTATCAATTGTCAATTGTCAATTCAAAAAGAGTTGCCCCGCGAGGGGGCGAACTCTTTTAATCCTGTCCCATGCCGTCGTCGTTGCTCGACTTGGTGAACACTCGGCTGGCG
>JBGUIA010000106.1:0-29060 GCA_045112595.1 Prevotella sp.
ATGCAGGTGGTTGCTTATCTTATGTCGTCACCCTCGTCAGCACCTTCGTCAGACAGCGTATTGTCTATCTATCCATTCAGCGAGGATGTGGAGGCTCCTGTACAACTCATGCAACTCTACGAGCAGACGCTGGCCAACTGGTATATGCAGGGCGGCATCAATGTCGAATATGAGAAATGGGGATGGTAAACAAATAGTTATTTAATAGAATAGCAAAATATAAGATATGGGATTTTTATCAAATTTATTCGGAAAAAAGGAAGGACAACAGAAAGCAGGAGGCATGGAAGACTTCATGACCTTGATTCGTGTATATTTTCAGGCGGTGATGGCCGCCGACTTGGGCATCACCAATATGGCTGCACTGCCTGACCTGCGCGTGTTCAAGGCTACCCTGAAAGTGCCTACACAAAACAATAAGCTGGGATTGGCCGAGAAGACGAAGTGTAAGAAAATGCTGAAAGAACTCTACGGCATGGACGAAGACTTTACGAAGGAAATCGACCAGAGCATCCGCAAGCGTTGCAAGAAACCACAGGATATCCAGACCTATATGTATCAGTTCTCAGGCTTCACGCAGGACTTGATGATGCTCACGGGTAATCTGATGAAATTCAAGCTCCGTGTGCCCAGCATCTTCAAGAGTGCCATCCGTACGATGACGGAGAAAACGGTCAACGATATTTTCACGAAGAATGACTTTTCGGACGCTGGTGTCATGAAGACCGTAGTAGCCATTCGACAGTATGCCCAAAAGCTTGGATTCTCGCAGCAGTGGACCACTAATTTTGTGTATAAGGTGGTGATGCTGGCTAAGAAAGAGCCCAAACCAAAAGAATAAGAGTTAAAAATTATTAATTCTCAATTTGACATTTATCAATTGTCAATTATATTTTCTACCTTTGTGGGATAAAGTGAATAAGTATGACCGCTAACGAGAAAGCTTTGGCGACGTTTGAGACGCGCATCCGACAGATGATTCTCCGCTTTCAAGAGTTGAAAAAGGAGAATAAGAGTCTGTATGATATGCTGCAAAAGAACGAACAGGAGTTAACACAGATGCGTCAGAAGTTGGAACAGCAGCAGTCAGACTACAATTCACTGAAAATGGCGAAGATGATTGAGATTACCGATGGCGACCTGACAGGAGCCAAGGATCGGTTGTCGAAGTTGATTCGCGATGTCAATAAATGCATTGCTATCCTCAGCGATGAAAATCAATAAGGAATTGATGCTATGCCAGAACAGAAAAAGGACAGATTACATATCAGGTTGCACGTCTACGACGAAGAGATAGAGGTCGTCATCAATCGTGAAGATGAAGAGTACTATCGCTCTGCAGCCAAGCTCATCACCGAGCGCTACAATGCCTATGCACAGGCGTACAAGGGGCGCAAAAGTGATCATACAGTGGCACTGATGACGTTAATCGACATCACGCTGATGTATCAGAAAGAGCGTGCCAATAACGATACCTCGCCCTATGATAATGTTCTCGCTAAGTTGACAAGTGAAATCGAGGAAGCCCTCGGTGATGGAAAGTAGAGAACATTAACATATATATATAAGACTTAGAACGTTTATGAACATTATTGTTGGTATTATTCTGATTGCTGCAGCCCTGATTGTAGGTGGTTTCTGCGGCTTTATGATTTTCCGCTTCGTTGTGAAGGGAAAATATAATGAAATGCTGAATGCCGCCAAGAAGGAGGCAGAGGTAATCAAAGAAAAGAAACTGCTTGAGGTGAAGGAGAAATTCCTGAACAAGAAAGCAGAACTGGAAAAGGAAGTGCAACAGCGCAACCAGCACATCCAGCAGAGCGAGAACAAGCTGAAACAGCGTGAGATTTCGCTGAACCAGCGTCAGGAGGAACTGGGACGTCGCAAGAATGACCGCGACAACCAGCAGACCCGTATCGACAACGAGAAGAAGGTGCTGACGCTGAAGCAGGAAGAACTTGAGAAGATGCAGATGCAGGAGCGCGCCAAGCTGGAGGAACTCTCCGGACTCTCTGCCGACGAGGCTAAGGCACGTCTGGTGGAATCGCTGAAGGATGAAGCCAAGACCGATGCTGCTGCCTACATCAATGAAATCATGGACGAGGCCAAGCTCAATGCCAATGCCCAGGCCAAGAAAATCATTATCCAGACCATCCAGCGTGTGGCTACTGAGACCGCTGTCGAAAACTCTGTCAGCGTGTTCCACATCGACAATGACGACGTCAAGGGTCGTGTCATTGGCCGTGAGGGTCGTAACATCCGCGCTTTGGAGGCTGCCTGCGGCGTTGAAATCGTTGTCGACGACACACCTGAGGCTATCGTTATTTCCGCCTTCGACCCCATCCGTCGCGAGACCTGTCGTCTGGCCCTCCACCAGTTGGTGGCCGATGGACGTATCCATCCCGCACGTATCGAGGAGGTCGTTGCCAAGGTGAAGAAACAGTTGGAGAACGAGATCATCGAGACGGGTAAGCGCACCACCATCGACCTTGGTATTCATGGTCTGCACCCCGAACTCATCCGTATCATCGGTAAGATGAAATATCGTTCCAGCTATGGTCAGAATCTGTTGCAGCACGCCCGCGAGACGGCTAACCTCTGTGCCGTGATGGCTGCTGAGCTGGGCCTGAATCCCAAGAAGGCTAAGCGCGCCGGTCTGTTGCACGATATTGGTAAGGTGCCCGACGAGGATACCGACGATCCGCACGCTATCTATGGTGCCAAGATTGCCGAGAAGTTCAAGGAGAAGCCCGATATCTGCAATGCTATCGGTGCCCACCACGACGAGATGGAGATGCAGACCCTGCTGGCTCCTATCGTGCAGATTTGCGACGCCATCTCTGGTGCACGTCCTGGTGCACGTCGTGAGATTGTCGAGGCATACATCAAGCGTCTGAACGACCTCGAGGCTATCGCCATGAGCTATCCCGGTGTCACCAAGACCTACGCCATCCAGGCTGGTCGCGAGCTGCGTGTCATTGTCGGTGCGGACAAGATGGACGATGCCGAGACCGAGGCACTCAGCGGACAGATTGCATCGAAGATCCAGAACGAGATGACTTATCCCGGTCAGGTTAAGATCACCGTCATCCGCGAGACCCGCTCCGTCGCTTACGCGAAGTAACATTGTTATATCGTTATCCCGAATAACGTTATAACGACAATAAATAAGAAAAGAGACCATTGCGGGTCTCTTTTTTGATTTGTAGGGACGGCCGGGCTCGAACCGGCGACCTCTTCAATGTGACTGAAGCGCTCTAAACCAACTGGGCTACGCCCCTCCGTTACAAAATCGGATGCAAAATTAATAAAATTGTTTCATTCCTGCAAACTTTTCCCCATCTTTTTACCTTTCAGGCAAGAAAAAAGGTTCCAACGAACAAACGTGGAACCTTTTATCTTTGTAAACAGGCGTTGCTTACTCGGCTTTTGCCTTATTGTCAGCGGGAGCCTCAGCTGCAGGAGCTTCAGCAGCGGGAGCCTCAGCGGCGGGAGCAGCAGCGTCCTTGGCAGGAGCAGCTTCTTTCTGCTGGCTGGCACCGAATCCAGGCAGATTGTTAGGATTGGTGACAGGGTTCTCGATGTTCTCCATCACTGAACTGTCAGCGGTAGCGGTGGGAGCAACCCATGCGCAAACGACGCTGATGATGACCATAGCGGCAGCCAGTGCCCATGTGGCCTTCTCAATGAAATCGGTGGTCTTGCGAACACCGGCAACTTGGTTGTAGCCAGCGAAACTTGACGACAGACCACCACCCTTAGACTCTTGAATCAGCACGATACCAATCATCAGTATGGCTGCAATCACGATAAGAATTACAAATAATGTGTACATAATGTTTTGATTTTAAATTATTTAATTTTTGAATTATTCTTGCTGTTTATTATTAATTTCTCGAGGAAACGTATCTGGTCGGTAAAGTATGCGTTCTTTTTCGGATAGCGTTCTGCCAGTCGGCCTATGATGTCGAGTGCCTTCTGATAGCGTCCTTGTTTGATGTAGATGCGTGCCAGGGTCTCGGTGAAGTATTCCTCTTCCACGTCCTCTGTATCCTCTGACGTCTGTGCCTCTTCCGGTTCCTGGGGCAGATCGTTGAGAAGAATGCGTCCCTGTTCCTGTTCGAGGAAGGTGTCGATGAGGTCTTGTCCCTTCATTTGTAGAGAATTGTCCTCCTTTGCCATTGCACCCTCGGTAGCCAACAGGTAGGTGACGTAGTCCACTGATGCGTCGGCTGGGGTAGGCTTGCGGTCCTGCTTTTCTGCCGTATTGTCTTCCTGTGGCAGTGCATCTAGGAAAGTATCTATCAGGTCGATAGTACGCGAGGACGAACTGTCTGTTATCGGCTTCTGACCGTTGTCCGCCAGCTGTTGACGTATCTGATAGTGTGCAGCCTCTATCATCTGGAAGATGACCTTACGGTCTGTGACATAGATGGCAGCACGGCGGAGCTCCTCATCGAACGAAGGGTCGTGCAGCAGATAGAGATTCTGCAACATGAGTAGGCGTGCCGTCTGGAAATACGGATGCAGCGCCAGCATAGACCGCAGCTCGTAGAGCGTGTCGCGATCCATCAGCTCGGGGTGGTCAATGAGTTCCGTTATTTCCATATCTTATATCTTACTTCTTACCTCTTACCTCTTACTTCTTACTTCTAACATCACCAGTTCGCCACAGTGGCATTGAATATTTCTTCGCAGATACTCTTACACATCTGTGAAACCAGTTCTTCCTGCACAGAGTTCAGCGAACGTGTGGTTTCGTAACTCTGACTGGCCGAGAATGTACGCTCAAAGTCCTCGTTGTGATTTGCATTGTTGGTAAAGCGTACGTTGACGGTCATCGTCAATTCCGTCTGAGCCGAGTAGCCTTCTGCACTGACCGACTTATTGCGTTGCGTGTATTGCGTAATCTCGCCCTCAATCTTCATGTCGCCGTTACGCTTGACTTGCGTGAGACGAGTGTGGTTGGCAAACTGATCCTTCAGCTCGTTGTTGAACATGGGACCCATCGGACCCCATACGTAACTGGCGCGGATGGGGAAATCGGCAATCTGGATGGTCTTCGTCTTGGTGTAGTCGATGCTGGCACCGTTGAACTTATAGCTCACGGAACAGGCACTGACTGCCAACAGCCAACAGCTAAAGGCCAATAGCTTATATGTCGTTTTACTTGTCCAGTCCATATTGTTTCAATCTCCTATATAGCGTCCTGTCACTGATGCCCAGTTCCTGCGCTGCTTTCTTACGGTTACCGCCATTACGGTTGAGGGCTTTCTCGAGTGCCTGCCTGCTCCAGTCGTTGACATTCAGGTTCTCCACCTCTGGCGACGGTTCTACATACTCTTCTGCCTCAGCCACTTCAGCAGAGTTTAGTGGTGAGAGGGGAGGGGTGAGAGGTGAGAGGTTCGCTGGTGCGAGCTGTGTTGTCGGCAACTGCGACGGAGCCTGCACAGGTGTTGTACCCTGCACGTCTTCAATTTGTTTCTTCAGCGATGTCATCTCACGTCGCATGTCGTTGACGTTTGAGCGCAGTTCGAAGAGAATCTTATAGAGAATCTCACGTTCGTTTTCGAACGAATGGTCTCCCTCTCTGTGGATGGTGGCCAGTTGGGTGGTCTCCAGGTCCTGCGGAATAAACTGCATGAGGATGTCGGGCGTGATGGTGCGTTCTGCACTGAGAATCGACAGCTGTTCGGTGATGCTTTTCAGCTGACGGATGTTGCCCGGCCACTTATAACGCATCAGCATCTGCTTGGCCTCATCGGTCAGGACAATCTTGTCCATGCGATATTTCTCTGCCATCTGAAGGGCAAAGAGGCGGAACAGCAGTACGATGTCCTCACCACGGTCGCGCAAGGCAGGAATTTGTATCTGCACTTGGTTCAGACGGTAGTAGAGGTCTTCACGGAAACGACCTTCGCTGATGGCTTTCTGGATGTTGACATTCGTGGCAGCCACGATGCGCACATCGGTCTTACGAATCTCCGTACCACCAACAGGGATGTATTCTCCATTCTCCAATACACGCAACAGGCGTGCCTGTGTGGCCATTGGCAGTTCGCCCACCTCGTCGAGGAACAGCGTGCCCTTGTTGGCCACACCGAAGTATCCTTGCGAGTCGTTGACGGCACCAGTGAACGAGCCCTTTACATGTCCGAAGAGTTCAGAATCGATTGTGCCTTCAGGGATGGCTCCGCAGTTGATGGCGAAATATTTTTCGCGTCGGCGGGGCGAATTGTCGTGGATGATACGTGGCAGGATGTCCTTACCCACACCGCTCTCACCGATGATCAGCACACTAAGGTCAATGGGCGCCACCTTGAGGGCGACGTCCAGCGCGTTGTTCAGTGCCTCGCAGTTGCCTACGATGCTGTAACGCTGCTTAATGTTCTGAAGTTCGGAAGTCTTCATTCAACCGTTTTTTACGCAATTGGCTGCAAAGGTACAAAGAAAATCTGACATAATGGCATACTTTGGCAGAAATTTAACTTTCTGCTGCCGTTTCATGTTCTATTTCTTTCTTCTCGTCACTACCTTCGGCAGGTTTATCCTTGCGGAACTGGTCTTTAGGACGAACGGCAAAGCGAGCCTTCTCGCCATCTTCACGCTTTTCGTGGAACAGTTTGGGAAGCGGATTCTTCAGCGGCTCGTCATAGTTTTTGCGATTGCGGAAGACGTCGATGGCGGTGTAGATAGCCTGACGCATGGATTGTTCGTCGGCCTTGCCTTGTCCAGCAATGTCGTAGGCGGTGCCATGATCGGGCGATGTACGTACGATAGGCAGTCCGGCAGTATAGTTGACACCATTCTCCAACGCAATAGTCTTAAACGGAGCCAGTCCCTGGTCGTGATACATGGCCAGCACGCCATCGAAACGGTCGTAGTTGCCTGAACCGAAGAAACCGTCGGCAGGGTAGGGGCCAAATGCCTGAATGCCCTTCTTTGCCAGTTCCTCGATGGCAGGTGCGATGATGTCTTTCTCTTCAGACCCCAGCAGTCCGTCGTCGCCGGCATGGGGATTCAGTGCCAGTACGGCAATGCGTGGGCACGAGATGCGGAAGTCGCGTTTCAGTGTCGTATGGAAAATGGTTGCTTTCTCCATGATACTTTCTTTGGTGATGGCACGTGCCACATCCTTAATGGCAAGATGTGTCGTGACGAGGGCCACACGTAGCGTCTCGTTCATCAGTATCATCAAGGCTTTCTGGCCGTCGCCTACGCTGGTTTCGATATATTCCGTATGACCCGGGAAATGGAATCCCGGACTTTGGATGGTCGCTTTGTTGATGGGGGCGGTCACCAGCACGTCGTATAGCCCTTTGCGAAAATCGGTCATGGCACGGTCTAATGCCTTGAAGGCTGCCTCGCCGGCCTCTGCAGAGGGCGTCCCCAGCTCTATCTTTACCTCGTTGTCGAAGCAATTCAGCATGTTTACGCGTCCGTCGCGAGCGTCCTCTGCCGAATTGATAATGGTATAGTTTGTTTCCAGATTGAGTGCCTTCTTGTGGTAAGCGGCAATTTTGGGCGAGCCATAGATGATCGGTGTGCAAAGTTCGAGTATGGTTGGGTCAGCAAAGACCTTCAGAATCACCTCGTAACCGACACCGTTAGTATCTCCTTGCGTGATAGCCACGCGAATTTTTCTTTCTTGTTCCATAATTATGTCGTTATTTCGTTATTCTTTTTTGCTGTCGACAGTAGTCCGCAGGCCGCGAAGATGTCCTGTCCGCGTGAGGCTCGGATGGTAGTGGTAATGCCGTGAGCAGTCAAGTAGTCGCGCAGTGCTTCCATACGTTTCTCGTCCGACGCAGGCAGGTCGACATTGGGAATCTCGTGGAAGCGAATCAGATTCACGCGACATTCCAGTCTCTCCAGCAGTTTCGCGATTTCGCGACCGTAGAGCGGCGTATCGTTCAGTCCGCCAAAGCAGATGTATTCGAACGAGCATCGGCGCTGGTGGGTGAAGTCGTATTGTTTCAGCAGGGCGATGGTGTCGGCCAAGGGCATAGCCTTCTCGGCAGGCATCAGTTGCAGCCGTTGTTCGTGCAGGGGTGAGTGCATGGAGATGGCCACGTGGCATTCGCTTTCGTCAAGGAATCGTTTCAGCTTGTTTTTCACACCCACGCTGCTCACTGTGATCCGTTTGGGGCTCCATTGCCACCCCCATTCTGCCGTCATGATGTCACACGTTTGTAACACGGCATCGAGGTTGTCCATAGGCTCGCCTTGTCCCATGAACACAATATTCGTCAGGCGGTCCACCTCAGGCAATGCATAGATTTGGTTCAGGATATCCGCTGTCGTCAGGTCGCCTTGCCATCCCTGCTTGCCCGTCTGACAGAACAGACAGTTCATCTTGCAACCCACCTGACACGATACACATAGCGTCGCACGGTCCTTATCAGGGATGAACACCGTTTCTACGAAAAGTTGGCTATTGGCTTTTGGCTTTTGGCTATTGGCTGTTAGCACGGGAAAGAGGTACTTGATGGTGCCGTCTTTCGAACGTTGGCAATCGATGGGTGCCATAGCGCCGACCTCGTATTCCTCGCTCAGCCGTTCGCGGTTCTGCTTCGAAATATTTGTCATCTCGTCGATGCTCTTCACGTGCTTCACGTAAAGCCAATGTGCTATCTGCCTCGCTGTAAAAGCAGGCATACCTAAACTGCCGACGATAGCCTTCAACTCCGTCGGTGTCAGCCCCAAAAGTCGTTTCTTTTGTGGTATCATGGGTGCAAAGGTACGAATAAGCGAGCAAAGAACCAAAGGAAAACCCGTTTTTCTTTGTTCTTTCGAGCGAAAGCACCTTCTCCAAGGGAGAAAGGTACGAAATTTTATTAAGAATGAAGAATTAAGAATTAAGATTTTTGGTTATTTAAAGAAAAAAGGTTACCTTTGTGCCTAAATATTTGCAAAAGATAAAGTAATGATACAGAAAACAGATTGCTTTTTAGCCTGTCACGATGAGCAACAGACCGCATCTTTGGTCAGTCAGTTGCAGCAAAATGCGTCGGTGAAAGGTGTTTTCTTCTTTCAGGATATTCCCATGTTGAGCAGTGCCATGCTGATGCATATTGCTGAGAAGGCTACTGCCGACTACGTGTTACTCCAACTCAAACCCGTTGCCATCACTCTTGGTTCAGGGGCTTTGGAGCGTATGATGGCTGCTGCTGCCGATACTGGTGCCGTTATGGTGTATGCAGACAGGTATGAGGTGAAAGACGGTGTCGTGGAGCGTCATCCCGTGATTGACTATCAGGAAGGTTCGTTGCGCGATGATTTCGATTTCGGCTCGTTGGTGCTTATCCGTACGTCGCTCATCCATAAGTATGCTACCACCGATCGTGATGCCGACTATCGTTATGCTGGTTTCTACGATTTCCGTCTGTTCCTCAGTCTCGAGGGTAGCCTCTTTCATCTGAATGAGTATCTCTATACCGAAGAGGAACTCGACCTTCGCGCCTCTGGTGAGAAACAGTTTGACTACGTGAATCCAGCCAATCGTGAGGTGCAAATCGAGATGGAACAAGCCTGTACGGCCCATCTGCGAGAGGTGGGTGCACTGGTGGATACTACTCAGTATCAGGAGATTGACTTTAATGAGCAGGAGTTCGACGTCGAAGCTTCCGTTGTCATTCCCGTCTTCAATCGTGCCAAGACCATCAAGGATGCTGTCGAGAGCGCCTTGTCGCAGAAGGCTTCGTTCAAGTATAACGTCATCGTGGTGGATAACCACTCTACGGACGGCACCTCCGACATCTTGTCCAGCGTGTTGTCATGCCATGACAACAAACTACACGTCATCACCCCTGAGCGCACCGACCTTGGTATTGGCGGATGCTGGAATGAAGCCGTCTATAGCGAGCACTGTGGACGCTTTGCCGTTCAGCTCGATTCTGATGACCTCTATTCCTCGCCTAAGACGCTACAGACCATTGTCGATGCCTTCTACAAACAGAAGGCTGCGATGGTTATCGGCTCTTATCGTATGTGCGACTTCGAATTAAATACCCTGCCTCCAGGGCTCATCGCTCACAAAGAATGGACGGATGAGAATGGGCCAAATAATGCGCTAAGAATCAATGGTTTGGGTGCTCCTCGTGCATTCTTTACTCCAATACTGCGAAGCATCGGTTTCCCCAACACGTCGTATGGCGAGGATTATGCTCTGGGCTTGCAATTTTCGCGCCACTATCGCATCGGACGCATCTTTACGGAACTCTATCTCTGTCGTCGCTGGGGAGGCAATTCAGATGCTGCTTTGTCCGTCGAAAAGGTCAATGCCAACAACCTTTATAAGGACCGTCTGCGTACTATTGAACTAAAAGCACGTCAGCGTGTACAGCAAGGGAAGGATGATTCCCTGACGCTTTCGCCCATTGTCCGATTCTTCCATCGTCAGCTGCAGACATGGCCTGAGGTGCAACAGCGCTATCGCGACCTGCAACAGGTGGAGACGCGCGAACTCGTAACTGATACGGTTACCCTACAGGTGCAGTGGAATCCTGCGCGTATAGGTTCTACGGGGGCAAAAATCGACCCCAAATCCATCGCCGAGCGTCCTTGTTTCCTGTGCGCCAAGAATCGCCCTCAGGAGCAGATGCATCGTGTGGTTGACGGCAAATACGAACTGCTAGTCAATCCGTTCCCCATTCTGCCTGTTCATTTTACGGTGCCCACGCTGAAACACCAGCCCCAGCGCATCCTGCCTATGTTTGGCGAGATGCTCAATGTGGCAGAAAAGGAACCTGCTGTTACCATATTATATAATGGTCCGCATTGTGGCGCTTCGGCTCCAGATCATGCTCATCTGCAGTCAGTGAGTACAGGTCATCTGCCCTTACAGAAGGCTTGGCAACGATTGAGCCGTAACCTCGTCGAAGTGGTAAAAGACGGCGATGATGATGGCATCTTCCAAGTAGTCGATTATCCTGCTGCAGCCTTCGTGATAGTCAGTCATAGCCAAAGCGTTGGCGAGCGTTTGTTCCGTCGTCTCTACGATGCGCTACCGCCTGCCGACGACGATACAGAGCCCATGATAAACGTCATCGTATGGCGTGCTGACGATGTGCTGCTCAGCGTGGTACTGCCTCGTCGCAAGCACCGTCCTGCATGTTATACCGCTGAGGGTGACGGCCAATACATCATCAGTCCTGGAGCAGTCGATATGGGTGGACTCATCATCACTCCACGTGAACAGGATTTCCGTCGCGTGACCCCCGAACTGATTCTCGAGATCTATCGTGAACTGTCGCTGACCCCAGAACAGATGCAACAGGTCATCAAACGTGTAAAGAGTGAAGCCTTTAACGTTCAACGTTCAACGTTCAACGTTCAACGTCTCAAGGCCCAACCGAATGTCAGTGTTGGTATTGTCAGCGGTCAGAAGATTGAGTTCTCACTCAACGCACCCTATACCGCTAAGGGCGAGACTCTTGAAGGACGGCAGGTGGTGGAGTTTTCCGAGGGCGGCATCCTCTGGCGTGGCAATCAGTATCGTGAACTCACCTTTACGCCCTCTACTGCCGACGCTTCCTTCTCGCTGTTTGATGTCACCATTGGCGTCAATTTCCATTGGGAGCGCAAGGAGACGCAGACCTTCCTGGGCACCCTGCGACTGGTGGTAGAATCCGACCAGATTACGGCCATCAACGAATTGCCTGTCGAGAAGTATCTCGCCTCCGTCATTTCCAGTGAGATGAAGGCTACGGCAGGTCTCGAACTGTTGAAGGCCCATGCCGTTATCAGCCGTTCGTGGCTCTTGGCACAGATGCGTCGCCGTGAACAGGCCAGTGAGCATAAGGACGGCTTCTTCTCGTTCATCAAGAAGGACGATGAACTCATCCGCTGGTACGACCGCGAGGACCATACCATTTTCGATGTCTGTGCCGATGACCATTGCCAGCGCTATCAGGGCATCACCAAGCAGACTAGTAAAAATGTGGAGCAGGCGTTGAAGGCCACCCGTGGGCAGATTCTCTGCTATGGCGACGACATCTGCGACGCGCGCTTCTCGAAATGCTGTGGAGGCATCACCGAGGAGTTCCAGTATTGCTGGGAGGACACCCCCAAACCCTATCTCGTCAGTGTTGCCGACCCCTATTGTAACACCAACGATAAGGCCATTCTCTCGCAAGTGCTCAACGATTACGACCAGGAAACCAACGATTTCTATCGCTGGACAGTAGAATACACGGTGGATGAGATTTCCGATCTCATCAACGAAAAACTCAAGGATGACTTCGGCCGTATCACCGACCTCATCCCGCTGGAGCGTGGCAAGAGCGGTCGCATCTGGAAACTGAAAATCGTGGGTACAAAGAAGACCTTCACCATTGGTAAGGAACTCGAAATCCGCCGTGCCCTCAGCGAGAGCCATCTTTACAGTTCCGCCTTCGACGTGGAAAAGATATTTGCCAACAGCCAAGAGCTAACAGCTAACAGCCAACAGCCAATAGCCTTTCGCCTTCATGGCAAAGGCTGGGGCCACGGTGTAGGCCTTTGTCAGATTGGTGCCGCCGTCATGGGCCAGCAAGGCTTCAAGTACGACGAAATCCTCCTCCATTACTATCGCAACGCAGAAATTAAACGTATTTACTAAAGTCGTAATAACGAAATAACGTTATAACGTAATAAGAAAAAAAAGAAAATGAACAAACGAAATCCCTGGGCTTGGGTGCCCACACTTTATTTCGCCGAAGGCGTACCCTACGTCGCTGTGATGACCATCTCGCTCATCATGTACAAACGCTTGGGTCTCAGTAATACCGACATCACACTCTATACCTCGTGGCTCTATCTGCCGTGGGTCATCAAACCCCTGTGGAGCCCGTTTGTCGATATGCTCCGCACCAAACGCTGGTGGATTATCACTATGCAACTGCTCATCGGTGCAGCTCTTGCTGGTGTGGCTTTCACCATTCCTGGTCCATGGTGGTTGCAGGGCTCGTTATGTTTCTTTTGGTTGATGGCATTCTCTAGCGCTACCCATGACATCGCTGCAGACGGTTTCTATATGCTAGGTCTCGACCAGCATGAACAGGCATACTTCGTGGGCATCCGGTCTACGTTCTATCGTATTGCTACGATCTTCTCCTCAGGATTGCTTGTCGGCTTGGCAGGTGCTTTACAGGTCATCACACGTAACATCCGCTATTCATGGAGCCTTGTGTTCTACCTCATGGCTGGCCTCTTTATTGCCCTGTGGCTCTACCACAGCTGGGCACTGCCACGTCCCTCTGAGGATGGAGAAAAGATGCAGAAAACGGTGAGTGGTATCCTCAACGAGTTTCGTCAGACGCTGGTCAACTTCTTCCAGAAGCCACAGGTCTGGGCGGGCATCTGTTTTATGCTGTTCTATCGTATGCCAGAGGGCTTGTTGGCAAAGGTTAGTGCTCTCTTCCTCGTCGATGCAGGTCATAATGGTGGTCTCGGACTCTCTGATGGCGAATACGGTCTCGTTCAGGGTACCGTAGGTGTCATCGGACTCACGCTGGGTGGCATCCTTGGTGGTATTGCTGCCAGCCGCGATGGTCTCAAGCGCTGGTTATGGCCAATGGTGTTAGCTATCACGTTGCCAGACCTCGTCTATGTCTATCTTTCCTATGTCCTGCCCCATGATCTGCTTGTCATCAACGTCTGCGTCTTCATCGAGCAGTTTGGCTATGGCTTTGGATTCTCGGCGTATATGCTCTACCTTATTTATTATAGTCAGGGTGAGCACAAGACCTCCCACTATGCCCTTTGCACGGCCTTCATGGCATTGTCGATGATGATTCCTGGGCTCTTTGCCGGTGCACTGCAGGAGTCCGTGGGTTATCGGGCCTTCTTCCTTATTGTCGTTGCAGCTTGTTCACTGACCTATGTCGTCACATGGTTCCTCGATATCGACCCCGAGTTTGGCAAGAAGGCAGAGGAGGATTCCTCGCAAGAATAGGAATTTCCCTACGCTGAAATAGGAAAAACAACTTGCTTCACATGCAAATAATGCCTACCTTTGCAGTGTGAAAATAAAAGTTGAACCCTTTAATAGCATACGATTATGAAGAAGTTATTTACCTACCTGACAATGGCCCTCGTGACAGTAACGATGTTTACCAGCTGCGAAGAACTCTGGCGCGACAGCGAGGACCGCGAAGAAGCCTACACCCTTGAGGGCACCTGGACGGGATATATTGATACTTACATCTACGACCGTTACGGTCTCTCAGGCGACAGCTATCGCACAGCGATGTATTTCGAGCGTGAAGACAGCTACGGAGGCTGGGGCTACGAAGTTGACTATGACATGTATAGCCGTTATTCCGACTATTATTACTGCGAGTTTGAGTGGGAGGTTTATGGTGGCGAAATCCGCATCCGCTATGCCGACAGTTGGAACGATGTCTATATCTACGACTACTCGCTTAGCGACTACCACTTCTCGGGTTACATGGACGACGGCACCTCGCGCGACATCCACTTCAGCCTGAGCTACGACAACCGCTTCGACTGGGGCTACTGGACACGTTCCTTCACCCGCAGCGCCGACCACAAAAATGTTCAGGCCAGCGGCAAGTTCGCCGAAGCACTCAATAACAAGAAATAAGTTACAAAGAACAATGAAAAACGGTGGGTTGACGAAAATGTCGGCCCACCGCTTTTTATTATATCCCGAGACCACCGTCGAAGGCAGTCTCGACGGCTTTCGACTGCTGGATGCGAGAGTAGGGGGGCACGTTGTTGGTAACCCAGATGTTGCCTCCGATGACAGAGTGGTGGCCGATGGTGATACGGCCGAGGATGGAGGCATTGGAATAGACCGTGACGTGATCCTCGATGATGGGGTGACGAGGCACGTTGAGAATATTACCGTTCTCATCATACTTGAAACTCTTAGCACCGAGGGTAACGCCCTGATAGAGGGTGACGTGATTGCCAATGATACACGTCTCGCCAATGACGACGCCAGTGCCGTGGTCGATGGCGAAATATTCGCCAATCTGTGCACCCGGATGGATGTCGATACCCGTCTTAGAATGTGCTTGCTCAGTGATGATACGCGGTATGACGGGCACTTTCAGTTCATGCAGTTTGTGGGCAATGCGGTAGTGCGTCATCGTGTTGACTACGGGATAGCAGAAGATGACCTCACCGTAGTTGGGTGCGGCAGGGTCGTTGTCGAACATGGCCTGAACGTCGGTATAGAGCAGGCGTTTGATTTCAGGCAGTGCGTCGATGAACTCCAGTGTCAGCCGTTCAGCTTCTTCGTAAATCTGCTGCTTGGTCTTGATGGCCTCGCAGTCCTCACAAAATTGTAGTCCGTGGGCTATCTCCTTGCGAAGCAGACGGGAGAGTTCCTGCATGTGTACACCGATGTAGTACGAGCGTATATTCTCGTCGGATTGGCGTTTGTTGAAATAGTCTGGGAAGATGATATTCTTCACGAGACTGACTATTTGCCTGACCTGTTCGACGGAGGGCAGGGGCGCATCGATAGCGGGCATCATGCTCACCTCCTCCTCAGTCATCTTGGACAGCAGTCCGACATTTTTCAATAATATGTCGTTATTCATTATTATTTGTTATTTATGATTTATTATCTAGGCCGCAGGCCGCTCATACCGCTTATACCAGCGTATGGTTATCGAAATACTGCTGGACATCCTCCTTGTAGGAATCAGAGATGGGGATGTGTTCTTCGCCGAAGACAATGCGGAAACGGTCTATCTGTTGGGCTTTCGTCATGTGGACAATATAGCTGCGATGGGTACGCAGGAACTCAGGACGGGGAAGATAGTCCTCGAGTTTCTTCATGTTCATCAGACTCATGATTTTCGTGCCGTCCTCCAGATAGAAGCGGACATAGTCCTTGAGGCCTTCGATGTAGAGGATGTCGTCGAGTGCCACGCGGACGAGCTTGTAGTCGCTCTTGACAAACATGAAACGGTCTTGGGCGGTAGCCATCTGGCGCTGGGTGACACTGAACCAGTCGAGGGCCTTGTTGGCGGCCTTCAAGAAGTCGTCGTACGAGATGGGTTTCATGAGATAATCGAGTGCTGACACCTTGTAACCTTCGATGGCATACTGCTGGAAGGCGGTGGTGAAGATAATCTTCGTCCCTGGAGGCAGGATTTTGGCAAACTCGATGCCGCTGAGTTCAGGCATCTGGATGTCGAGGAACAGCAGCTGTGCAGGATGGTCGCGCAGCTCCTTCATGGCCTCGAGAGCCGAGCCATAGGTGCCTATGAGGTTGAGGAACGGAGTCTTTTCTGTGTAGCTCTTGAGCAGTCCTGCTGCTAAAGGCTCGTCGTCGATAATGGCGCAATTAATCGTCATAATGTTTTCGTATAAAATGTTAAATTCTTAATTTACTGTTTGATTCTTTCCAATCGGTGATTTTTATGTGCGCACGATACTCCTTGCCGTCAGCAGAAGGACCCTTCTCCCACGTGTGGTGTTTGAAATAGGCCAGTTCTAGGCGGCGCTGTACCTGCTGGAGTCCGATGCCGTGACCGCTGTGGTCGCCGGCAGCCTTGGGGTGGTTGGAGTTGACAATGTCGCACGTAATCTGATGTTCGTCGGCATCAATGTTGATATGGATGAACGACGGCTCGGTGGGGCTGACCCCATGTTTGAAGGCATTCTCGACGAGCGAGATGAAAATCATGGGGGCAATATCAATCTGCGAGGTACGGATGGCGTACTGGAACTTGATGTCGACATTCTGTGGCAGACGGATGCGCATGAGGTTGACATAGTTCTGCAGGAATTCCACCTCGTCCTTCAACGGCACGGTGGGCTGCTGATAGTCGTACAGAATATGGCGCAGCATCTTTGACAGTTCCTGAATGGCCTCCTGAGCCTTGGGCGTGTCAAAGGCCGTCAACGCGTAGATGTTGTTCAGCGTGTTGAGCAGGAAGTGAGGATTGATCTGGTTGCGCAGATTGCTCAGCTCGGCCGTAGCCCTTGCCGTCTCAGCGTCTTTGCGTGCCTTGTCGGCCCACATCCATTGCTGTGCGAGCTTGATGCAGGTGGCCGCAGTGGCGAAGATGATGAAGTTGATGCTGTCGCGGATGATGAACAGAATGGCATCGAGTACGTCCGGCTCTCGTCGTGCGGTGTGGAACAGATTGTTGGTGAAGTCCATCCAGTATTGCTGGAAGATGACGAACACCATGATCATCATCAGGTTGATGAGCAGGAAGTAACGGTGCTTTCCTTCTACGAAATAACGTGGGGTGAGCCACATGTAGTTGGCGTAGAATACCACCATGAGCAACAGCGACGGCATGCAGTTCATGACATACTGCAACATGGGCATGCCCGTGCCCCTCATATACTGCATGGGTGATAGGAACATGTAGGCCCAGAACACCACATGCAAGAATATCTTCATCCGTCGGTCCAGTATCGCTTTTCCCATCTTATTATTCGTGTCTGATAGCTTCTATAGGATCCATATTTGCTGCCTTCTGGGCAGGGATGTAACCAAAGAGCACGCCTATGAATACACAGACGAGGAACGAGACGTAGATGGACCATGCAGGGACGCTCGACGGCATGCCGACGATGGCAAGCCCGGCACTGGCCGAACAGCCTACGAGGATGCCGATGAGTCCGCCCGTGACGCTGATGAGCACTGACTCGATGAGGAACTGCAGCGAGATGACGGGTCCTGTGGCTCCTACGGCCATACGCAGACCAATCTCCTTGGTACGTTCCGTTACCGATACCAGCATGATATTCATGATGCCGATACCAGCCACGAGCAGTGAGAAGGCCGCTGCCACAACGAGAATTAGTGTGACGGTATCCATCGTGCTGGACATCGTCTCCATCATCTCCGCCTGCGAGCGGATGGTGAAGTCGTCAGCAGCCTCGCCCTTCAGCTTGTGGTTGTCGCGCAGCATCTGAGTCAGTTCCTCGATGGCAGCATCGGAGAGTTCCTCGGTGAGTGCCGAGCAGACGATGCTCGAGAAATAGGTCTGTGCGACGATACGCTTCATCACGGTGGTGTAGGGGGCAATGATGACGTTGTCCTGGTCCATTCCCCACGAGTTGTAACCCTTCGACTTCAGTACACCGATGACGCGCATGGGAATGCTCTTGAAACGGATGGTCTTGCCAATGGGGTCGTGACCGTTGAACAGCTCCTTGACGATAGTGGCACCAACGACACAGACCTTGGCGGCCTTGCGGATGTCTTCCTCAGTGAAGCAGTCGCCTTCTTCGACGGGCCATTGCTTGATGTCGAGGTAGTCGATGGATTCGCCGTACATCGAGGCGTTGGTATTGTTGTTGCCGTAGATGGCCTGACCGGAGGCGGTGACTTCAGGAGACACCTTCGTCACAAATTTCTTCTCGCGCATGATGCGTTCGTAGTCGGCCATCTTCAATGTCTGCATGGCTGACGGGTCCTGACGCACACCACCACGCATGTCGGCTCCCGGACGGATGGTCAGCAGGTTGGTACCCATCGTCGACAGTTCCTGACGGATACTCTCCTTCGAGCCCTGTCCGATGGACATCATGATGATGACCGCTGCCACACCGATGATGATACCCAGCATCGAGAGGAACGACCGCATCTTGTTGTTGGCCACAGCCTTCAGGCTTACCTTAAATAAATTCGATATATTCATAATTTCACTTCGTTAATTATGACTTTTTAATCATCCTGTGGAATGGGCAGGGCGGCGAGGGCCTCGGCTGCCGACTTGATATTCGTATTGATGGTGTCTTCGCGAATCTTGCCGTCACGCAGATTGATGTTACGCGAGGAAAACTCGGCAATTTCAGGATTGTGGGTCACGAAAATGATGGTGTGGCCTTTACGGTAGAGCTCCTGAAACAGTACCAGCATCTCGAATGACGTTCGTGTGTCGAGGTTACCAGTGGCCTCGTCAGCCAACAGTACGGCGGGGTCGTTGACCAACGCACGGGCAATGGCCACGCGCTGCATCTGACCACCCGACATCTCGTTGGACTTATGTTCCAAACGGTCGCCAAGACCTACAGCCTGCAGGGCTTTGATGGCAGCCTCGCGACGTTGCTGGGCATTGTATTTCGAGTTGTACATCAAGGGCAGTTCCACGTTCTCTACGGCTGTGGTCTTCGCCAGCAGGTTGTAGTTCTGGAACACGAAGCCAATCTTCTGGTTGCGCAGGTGGGCTCGCTGGGTTTTCGACATTGTGCGAACGCTGATGCCGTCCAGAAAGTATTCGCCCGACGTAGGCGTGTCGAGACAGCCCAGTTGGTTGAGCAGCGTCGACTTGCCTGAGCCTGAAGTACCCTGAATGGTGACAAACTCGCCCTCGTAGATTTTGAACGAGACACCACGCAGCGCCTTCACCGTCTCAGAGCCAACCTGGAAGTAGCGCTTGACGTTTTGCAGCTCGATGACTACTTTTCTTTCTTCATTCATACATCTTACTTCTTACATCATACATCTTACATCAGCCATCTTACTTCTTTGGCTGCTGATTACCGCCCTGTTGGTTTCTGTTGTTACGCGGACGTGGCATGAAGGGGTTCTGGGCTTGCTGACCCTCAGGAGCGTCATCACCGCTCAACGTGAAGTCGACGAGCACCTCGGTGCCTTCGCTGATGCCACCGGTAATCTCGGTAAGCA
The DNA here is from genome assembly GCA_045112595.1 of Prevotella sp. GTDB lineage: Bacteria > Bacteroidota > Bacteroidia > Bacteroidales > Bacteroidaceae > Prevotella. The sequence continues at coordinate 19,613 of JBGUIA010000106.1, forward strand.
TGCCGTTGGTGGTTCCTACCTGTACGGCATGGGCCTTGAAGACGTTACCCTCCAGTGTCCATACCTTCGTGGGCGCTTCGACATCTTCAATGCTCTGACCCTCTGAGAGCAGGGCCTCGGTGGGCATGAAACGCAGCGCCTTGGCAGGAGCGGCGAGGACGTCGTTCTTCTCAAGGGTATAGATGGTGACGTTGGCTGTCAGGCCGGGCTTCAGCTTCAGGTCGTTGTTGGGGGCAGAGATGACCACCTCGTAGGTCACCACGTTGCTCTCAGTGGTAGCCTGCTGGCGTACTTGCGTTACCTGACCCTCAAACTTATCGTCGGGATATGCATCGACGGTGAACGACACGCGCTGACCTTCCTTCACACCGCCGATGTCGGCCTCGTCAATGTCGGCAATGACGCGCATGTCCGTCAGGTCCTGGGCGATGGTGAACAGCTCAGGGGTGTTGAACGATGCAGCAACGGTCTGACCTTCCTCAACGCTCTTCGACAGCACGACACCGTCGATGGGCGAGGTGATGGTGGCATAGCCCAGATTGGTCTGTGCCTTCTGCACGTTTTCACGACTCGAACGTACTGTCTGCTGAGCCTTGTCGAACGACAGGCGGGCATTCTCGTAGTCGTTGGCCGAGATGAGACCCTTGTCGAACAGCGTCTTGTAACGGTTATAATTGGCGGTTTCGTAGTTCAGCGTGCTCTGTGCACTCGACAGGTCGGCCTTGGCACGGTTCAACTCGCTGATGAGGTTGGTCTTGTCGAGTTCGGCAATAATCTGACCTTTCTTCACGATGGAGTTGTAGTCGACATAGAGTTTCGACACGATACCTGACACCTGCGTACCTACGGTGACGGAAGTGACGGGCTCGATGGTTCCCGTAGCGGTAATCGACGTGCTGATGTTCTGCTTTTCTACCTTGGCAGTAGAAAACTCTGCCTTTTGTTCTTTTTTGCCGCCTGAACACATCCAGACGACGAGGGCTATGACCACTACGGCGCCTATGCCCATCCAAACTTTCTTGTTCTTCATATCTTGTTCTGTTTTTACTTCTTACCTCTTAGTTCTTACCTCTTACCTCTTACAACTTCATCGTCTCTCCTTCGTAGAATTTCAGCAGTTGCAGGTTGACGATGGTCATATATTTCGACTGCAACTTGTTCTGCTGGGCTTGCAACAGCTTGTCCTTGCCCGCCAACAGCTCGACGATGTTCTTCATACCCAGGTTAAACTGCTCCTGCAGGAGGTTGTACGACTCCTGCTCGCTCTCTACCGATGCAGACGATGAGCGGAACTTCTCTTGGTTGTTGATGGCATTGAGCCAGTATTGCTCGATGGTCTCAAACAGGTCGGCTTCCTCGTTTTTCAACGTCAGACGTGCCTGCTCTTGAGCGATGAGCGCCTTCTGAACATTGGTCTTGGTCTTACGACCGTCAAACAGGGGAATCGATATGCCCACACCTGCCGATGTGCCGAAGTTGGTCTTCATCTGTTTGCCCCAGGAATTCGATGACGACGAGAAGGTGGATGTACCTGCGCTACCGGTCATACTGACGGTGGGCAACCAGCCGGCTTTCGCAATCTTCAGCTGTAGTTTGCTTGTTTCAATTCCAAGTATAGCGCTCTGAATCTCAGGACGTTGCAAAAGTGCACTCTCGTAAACCTTTTGTAAGGCGGGCACCTCTTCCAATGCCTGAGTGTCGGTGGACGAGGGACTGGCAATGTCGAATTCCATGACACCAGTCAGTTGCAGTATTTTTTTCAGTTGCAGCTTGTAGTTCGACAACTGCGTCTCCGCCTCCACGACGTTATATTCGCTGGAAGCACGCTGGGCTGTAAGCTGCGCAAGGTCGGCCTTCGACATCTGACCGACTTCGACCATCTGCTGACCGCGTTCCTCGTTTTTCTTGCTGGTCTCCAGACTCTGACGATTCACCTCGATGGCCTCCTTCTGATAGAGAATCTGCACATACAGCTTGGCAATGGCTTCCTGGACGCTGTTCGACGACTCCAGTACCGTCAGTTCTGAATCCTGCTCCTTGAGCTTGTTCAGTTTCAGCTGGTTGGTGTTCTGACCACCATTCCATACGGTCCACTGGGCATTCACCGTGTAAGTGCCGTTATACGACACCTTGTCCGTAACCAGATCGTCCCACGGGTCGTAGTTGACGCCCTGATTGGTCGATGCCGTCACAGTGGGGAGTAGGGCAGCCTTCGACTGCTTGACATCCTCCGCAGCACTTTTCTGCGTCAGTCTGATTTGCTGCAAATCGATGTTGTTCTGCATGGCGTAGTTGATGCAGTCTTCCAATGTCCACTGTTTTTGGGCATGGACACCAAGACTCACCAGCGTGGCCATCAATAAAAATGTTTTCTTCATTTTCTTATACCTTATTATATATATTGTCTCTTCGGGTAATGGAATAATTCATTTTACCGATGCAAAGGTAGAGAATATCGACGAAATAACCAAATAAATTAGATGCAATTTTTCTTTTAGTAGGAATAATTATATAATTCTTCTATATTTTTCTCCGAATTAACGATATTTTAACGCAAAAATGCGGAGGCAGGACTCGTCATCGTTTGCCTGCAAACGCTTTGACCTTGGTCAAAGAACTGCGACCGGGAGCATGTCGAGTCCTGACACAAAAAAAGCAGTCCGTTTGGACTGCTGTAGTTGCGGAGGCAGGACTCGAACATGCGACCTCCAGGTTATGAGCCTGGCGAGCTACCAACTGCTCCACTCCGCGATATTACCATGATTTCGCAGTGCTTTTCTCGAAATCGGCTGCAAAGGTACGACTATTTTTTGAAATAGCCAAATATTTCGCCATATTTTCGCATATTTTTCCTCTTTTCAAACATTTTACGTCGAAAAGTTTGGCCGTTTGCGAAGTATTTTTTAATTTTGCACACGATATGAGTACTGTGCAATCATAAAACAGGTACAGGAGGACGGATAATATGTCAATATCGAAGACAAGACAAAAGTTGGTTGACGTGGCTCGCCAATTGTTCGCAAAGAACGGACTTGAAAATACGACGATGAACGATATTGCCCAGGCTTCGGGCAAGGGTCGCCGCACGTTGTACACGTATTTTAAGTCGAAGGAAGACATCTATTACGCGGTGATAGAAAGCGAACTGGAGCGTCTTTCCGACCAACTTGACGAGGTGGCTGCCAAGCGCATTCCGCCTCAGGACAAAATCATCGAACTGATTTACATGCATCTGAGCATGATTCGCGAGACGGTGGTGCGCAATGGTAATCTGCGTGCCGAGTTCTTCCGTAACATCTGGATGGTCGAGAAGGTGCGCCGTAATTTCGACGATGCCGAGATTGAGCTGTTCCGCAAGGTGTTCCGCGAGGGCAAGGATGACGGCGAGTTCGACATCGACAATGTCGATCTGGTGGCCGACATCACCCACTATTGTATCAAGGGCCTCGAGGTGCCTTACATCTACGGCCGCATTGCCCACGGCATGACCGCTGAGGCGACGAAGCCGCAGGTGGCTAAGATTGTCTATAGCGCCCTGGGAAAGAGACGAATGTAAATCGTCGGAATGTCGAAATACCGAAATATCGTAATAACGAAATACCGAAATAACGAATAATAATAATAAATTAAAGTAAAATTATGGGATTATTAGAAGGAAAGACAGCGCTGATTACTGGTGCTGCACGCGGTATCGGAAAGGCTATCGCACTGAAGTATGCCTCTGAGGGCTGTAACATCGCATTCACCGACCTCGAGATCAACCTCGACACGGAGAAGGAAATCGCCGCTTTGGGCGTCAAGGCCAAGAGCTACGCCTCGAATGCTGCCGACTTCGCACAGACGGAGGAGGTTGTTAAGGCCGTGAGGGAGGAGTTTGGCTCCATCGATATTCTGGTGAACAACGCCGGTATCACCAAGGACGGTCTGATGCTCCGCATGACCGAGCAGCAGTGGGATGCTGTCATCGCCGTCAACTTGAAGTCGGCATTCAACTTCATCCACGCCTGCGTGCCCGTCATGATGCGTCAGCGTGGCGGTTCTATCATCAATATGGCCTCTGTCGTTGGTGTTCACGGTAATGCCGGTCAGGCTAACTACGCCGCTTCGAAGGCTGGTCTCATTGCCCTCGCCAAGAGTATCGCTCAGGAGATGGGTCCCAAGGGCATTCGCGCTAACGCCATCGCCCCTGGCTTCATCGAGACCGCTATGACTGCAGCACTGCCTGAGGAAGTTCGCAACGAGTGGAAGCAGAAGATTCCCCTCCGTCGCGGTGGTCAGGTCGAGGATATCGCTAACGTTGCCACTTTCCTGGCTTCCGACCTCTCAAGCTATGTCAGCGGACAGGTCATCCAGGTCGATGGCGGCATGAACATGTAATACGATGAAAGATTCGGTATTAATACTAAGTGGTGGGGTTGACTCCACCACTTTGCTATATGACGAGCAGGAGCGCATCGCCCTCGCCATCTCCTTCGACTACGGCTCGAAGCATAACAAACGCGAGATCCCCTTTGCGCAACTGCACTGCCAGCGTCTGGGCATCCGCCACATCGTCATTCCCCTCGACTTCATGACCCGTTATTTCGTCAGTTCGCTGCTCGAGGGTGGCGAGGATATCCCTGAGGGCCACTATGCCGACGAAAACATGAAGTCCACCGTCGTGCCCTTCCGCAATGGCATCATGCTCTCCATTGCCGTGGGCATTGCCGAAAGCAACGGACTCCGGTATGTCATGATGGCCAATCACGGTGGCGACCACACCATCTATCCCGACTGCCGCCCAGAGTTCGTCGACGCCTTCGACCAGGCTGCCTCCGCAGGCACCTTCGTCAATGTCCGCCTGCGCTCGCCATACACCCACATCACCAAGGCCGACATCGCCCGTCGCGGCAAGGCCTTGGGCATCGACTACAGCGAGACGTGGTCGTGCTACAAGGGTGGGGAACACCACTGCGGCCGTTGCGGCACCTGCGTCGAGCGCCGTGAGGCCTTTGCCGCCGCCGCCATCGACGACAAGACCATCTACGACGAATAGTTCTTTTTATATGATGAAACATTTTCTGGTGATATTGACGATACTCTTGGGCTGGGGGCTGAATGCATCAGCGCAGGAGAATTTGCAGCGCGGGGCGATAGCCTCGCAGGTTACAAAGACGTTTACGACGGTGAAGGAGATTCCCATCACCAGTGTGAAGAACCAATGGCGTAGCGGCACGTGCTGGGCTTACGCCACGCTGGGCTATTTCGAGAGCGAGATACTGCGGCAGACGGGTAGAGCATATGACCTGTGCGAGATGTTCGTGGTCAGCAACGACTACATGGACAACGCCACACACTATGTACGCATGCACGGCTACAGCCAGATTTCAGAGGGTGGCTCGTGCGACGACGTGCTGGAGGTCATCCGCCAACACGGCATCTGTCCTGAGAATGCCATGCCGGCACCAGGTTCGCTGACGGGCGATTCGCTGGCTAATTTCAAGGTGTTCTTCCCTGAACTGGAGCGCACCGTGAGAAACATCGTCCGCAAGGATGCCAAGGCACCTTTGTCCCATTGGCAGGATAGCGTGCAGACGGTCATCGAGAAATACCTTGGCCGCTGTCCGGAGTCGTTCGAGTATGAGGGCAAGACGTACACGCCGAAGTCGTTTGCCGAGAGTCTGGGACTGAATCTTGACGACTATGTGAGCCTGACGAGCTATACGCATCATCCGTTCAACCAGTGGTTCGTCATCGAGGCACCCTACAAATGGCGCCTGAAACCCAGCTACAACATTCCCATCGAACAGTTGATGGATGTGCTCGACAAAGCGATAGATGCAGGCTACACGGTGGCTTGGGGCGGCGACGTGTCAGGCGACTTCACCCGCACCGGACTGGCTATGCTACCCGATAGCATCCAGCCCTCGCAACAGCTTCGTCAGGAACAGTGGGACGACTGGCGCTTCACCTACGATCATGTGATGCTCATCTACGGCAAGGCGCTTGACGAGACGGGCAAACCCTATTATATGGTCAAGAACTCTTGGGGCGAGAGCGGCCAGTACAAGGGTATCTGGTATATGTCGCGCGACTACATCGCACTCAACACCACCTACATATTCCTCAACCGCCACGCAACTGAACAATAGCTTGTACCCTCATGCCGGAGTGCATGTCACTTTATAACGTGGGATTTGTGGTTTTACTTTTTCTTTATCCAACTCTTGCCGTCCTTGTCAACCCAACCGTCGGCCTTCCACCTGCAAATGATGGTGTACAGGGCGCCGTCGCTGAACTCGCTACCCTTCAGCCTGCGCAGGTCTTGCATCGTGAATGGCGAGGGCAACTGGTTGTAAATGTTGCCATTGATCGTACCACCTGGTGTGTCGTCGGCATGATCGGAATAGTGCTTGGCCAACAGTGGTCTGAACACCTTCAACTGCATCTGTAGCGTGTATTCGGCCATCTTGACGGCGAAGTCCACACAGGCGTTCGACTCCTTGCCAGCCAACAGCATAAACACCACGCCACAACGGAAACCAATCACTCCGGCACGACGACGAAAACGGTCCTTGATGACGTCCATATCCATCGATGCTTCCACGCGCTTCTCCTCCAACCAACGGTCGATGGCCTTGCGAATACGGGGTGTGTCGTAGAATCCCGTGGCCGTGCGTAGCAATGCCGTAGCCTGCGTGATGCGGTTCTGGTCGGCATCCGATAGCTCCTTGAAGACGGTAATCTTCTCAAACAACCCGTCGGGCATCTCCGAGAGCATCATACGGCTCGACAGGCCGTTTTCAGCGTTCGACTCATTCTTGCCCGAAAACATCTTCTTGGTGGTTCGTGGCGTACCGAGGATGGTCCACGAATAGGCCACCCTGACGTCACCGCTCTCCGACTGGTCGGAATTATAGTCTACGCCCCAACGCTCACGGGCAAAAGCGTTACGATAAATATCCCATTTCTGGGCCCACGAACCGCCACCGTTCGACTTCAACAGCGTCTCGGCCTCGGTACAGATGGAGTACAGACAGTGGCCCTGTGACTGCTTTAATCGTTTTAATAGTTTCGAACACGAGATTGTAATTGGCACCACCCTGATAACACCCTTTGGAGCCTCCTGCGCACGCTCGTTGGCCTTACGCTGGCGATTGGCCTCACGCACCTTGTCCTCGCGTTCCCTGATGAGTTCGTCGTCGTGGCGAAGGTCCACCAGCCAACGCTCCACGGCCTCCTCGATGCACGACTTGTTGGAAGCCTGCTCGCCCAGAATGATGGCCATACCGCCCAGATAGCTCGTCTTGCCGTCACAATAGCGATAGGTCACTCCGTCTGCCAAAGCCATCAGTGCGGGCATCTGACCCACTATCAGTGCCGGCCACATCTTCTCGGGATAAGGCTTTAGGCTTTCTTTCAGTCCGATGGGCAATTTGTTGGCGTCGAAATCCCACGGCAGAGTCGATGGCGCTGAGGGCACAGAAGGGTCAGCCCCCTTTGCATCCTCCGCCTTCAACGAGCGCAAAAAGACCTCTTTCTGCTTCAGGTTCATCGGACGGTAGGGGTCGACATACTTTTCGTAGAAGTTGCTCACCAGCTTGTGGCAGTCATCCTCCTTCGAATAGTCGGGCATTCTCAGTGCCAGTACCCCTAACAACTCTTCCTGAGGCATCATCTGACACAACGTCGGCAACATCAGTTTCAGGGTGTTATGTCGCACGCCCTCCTTATTTAGCGTTTCCAGGTCTAACCCCGTCATCGCCAGCGTCTCTTCGAATGCCACCAGCGCCCGCGCACTTGGATCTACCGGAGAATCTTGGGATTGCGACGCCACACTCTCTCTGAGAGAACTGTCCCCTGTGATTGTAGCGGAGCGAAGATCATGGGGACTGTCCCCGTGATGCGACTTCTGCGTAGCAGAAAACCTCCTCACCACCTCCTCCGTCAGCTTTGCTGGCTTCAATTCATCCCCGAACATCAGGCCTTCATCAATGTACAGGATATACTCCCTACAGGGCAGATAGATGGCTCGCTCCAATTCGTGCACGGCCTTGTCATACTCCACGTCGCCCATCTCGTGACTCATCCACGCTTGCGCCTGTTGGCGGTCAAGGCCTTCGGGAATGTCGAAGAGTACGTGACCACCCGTACCACTCACCGAACGGTTTACCATGTTGATACCCAGTTCACGTTCGCGACCCATCAGGTGACGGGCGTAGATCTCCGCGAAGTTCGGGCAACCGTCCAAATCGATGATGGCCTTGCCCGAATCTACAGGCTCGCCCTCGTTGCTCTTGTAGCCCTTTGCGAAGTGCGCATGGGGTGTGTAAAAGGCATCCCCCAGCTTCACCTCAGCCTTCTTCGCCTTATACTCCTCCTTGGTCAGCTCACCCCGCTGGTGTTGCTCCAGCATGTCGGCCAGCTCACTGCAAATCCTGCCCGCCTTGTCCACTCTCTCATAGAAACCCTCGACCGTGGCGGGCACGGTCGAGGGCTTGCGAATGTTGTCTCCTAAATCAAATCTTGACATATCTAAATATTAAGGTTAAAAATGTGTTATTTTATCAAATACCGTGAGCCATGCAGCTCCTCAAAATCCCTGCGGATGCTCTCGACCGATGCCGGCGGCACGTCAAAGCCCCGCGCATTGGCCTCCAGCTCACCGACGCGAACCTCCAGCACGTACAGCTGATAGCGGCGGCGTTGCACCTTGCCGCGCTCTTTGCCGTCCAGCGCTTTCAGCCCGTCGCTCATCACCCAGCTGTCGCACACCTTGTTGCTCCTGACGTGCTTGCCCGTCAGCCCGCAACAGCGCAACTCCTTGTCGTCAAATACCCTATTCTGGCACGACGCACAGCACCGTTTCACCATAACTCTAACTTTAAACTCTAAACTTTAAACTTTAAACTAAAAATTGGGGTATCCCAGTTTCGAGTTCAAGTAGTGCAGCCCCGCCATGGTCCACGTCATATACGTGTCAATCTTCTTCACGCCCTTCAGTGAATAGCCCACGTGTGTGCGCAAGGCGGTATATCCGCGGCCTTCCAGTTCCTCAGCGATGTTCCAGTGACCACCCCGGCGATACTGGATGCCCAAGTCCTCCAGCACGGCGTTGAAGTCCCGCACGTCCATATTGAACGTCTTCGCCACCTGCGTCGCCGTCAGCGTGTCCTCAGCGTCGGCATTCACCAGTCGCAACCCCTCGCCGATGATCTCGTCAGCCAGCGCCAGAATCTTCTGCGGACTCGGCAGACATCTCACTTCATCCTTCTTCCATCTTCCATCAGCCATCTGCCTTCTTCCTTCAGCCATCTCCAACTCTTCCCACCTCAGCACCAGCTTCGCGCGGGCCTCGTCGTTGAACTTCGTGGCGATGTAGAGACACTCGGTTTTCGTCAGTACGTAGCAGGGTACCTCCTTCGTTCCACCGTTCGGCAACTGATAGGTTCTGGACGAGAGTCCAAAT
>JBGUIA010000107.1:0-2574 GCA_045112595.1 Prevotella sp.
CCTGCACTAGCAGCGGCATCAGCATAAAACCTAACAAAATTCTTTTCATATTCCTTTGCTTTAAATTCTGGTGCAAAGGTACGACGATTTCTCGAAACGATCACTACCCATAATGAGCGGATAATGTTCTTTTTGTACGATTTTTGCTAAAAATGCATGTAATTTACGGTAAAAACACTATCTTTGCGGTTGAAAACGGTTTATAATTGATGATACAATGACTACCAAACAGCCCAAACTGATGGATGTGTCGCGAATGCGCGACATCTTTAAAGACAATTTCTCGCAAATCCGCGAGAACGTATTCTTCAATAACGAATTGGCGATAGTTCACGGCAACCCGCTGGTGTTCCGCCTGATTATGCAGCAACAACCGCCCTTCACCATCAACGACTATAGGTTGGGCATGATTGTACGTGGTGAAGCTGTCATCAACTTCAATCTGGTGGACCGACACCTCTCCTCAGGCACACTCGTTTACATTGGCCCAGGCTCCATCATCAATCCAATTCGGCTTTCTGACGACCTTGAAATCTATGGCATTGGACTCTTTGCCGACTTCCCCATGCCATTCTCACATGACCAATTTCCATCTGCCTTTAACGGCCAGGTGCGCGACTTCCAGTTGCCCATTGGCGATGAGGATTTGCAGACGGCCCGCAACATCCTCGACACCCTTTGGCACCTCGTCCACCAGCCGGACTATCACCGCCCCACGGCCTCCAGTCTCGTTGCCGCCCTGATGCACCACTATGACCGCCTGTTCCATCAGCAGACCGACACGCTTGCCGCCACCCGCTCACGCGAACAGACCATCTTCGACCGCTTCATCCAACTCGTCAATCTGTACTGTCACGAGCAGCATCAAATCGCCTATTATGCCGACCGTATGTGCCTGACGGAACGTTACCTTGGCACCGTCATCCGTCAAACCAGCGGCACCACCGCCAAGGACTGGATTGATCGTGCCCTCATCACCCAGGCCAAAGTTCTCCTCCGCCACAGCGACCACTCCGTATTACAAATTTCGGAGGAACTGAGTTTTCCCAATCCCTCCTTCTTCTCCAAGTACTTCAAGCGTCTCACCGCCCTAACTCCGCTGGAATATCGCGGAAACGAATAAAAGCAAACTTATTGCGTCCCTTTGGTAGCGGCAAAGCCGAGCGGGCTCTGCACTCGCTACTCCGTAATTTCAATCTGGATTCCTTCTGGGCCGAGGATACAACTCTCATAGTAGCCATCGCCAGTGGTACGCGGGCCGCTGACAACGGGATATCCGTCATCGGCAAGGCGGCGGGTAAGCAGGTCAACGCCACGCTTGCTTCCGACGGCAATGGATATGTGGATGTAGCCAGTGGCAGCAACTGACGGATCGGCATCAGCCACGTCAGGACGCTGCATCAACTCCAAACGGGTGCTGCCTTCAGTGAATGAGAGTATATATGTCCGAAGGCCTGTACGCGGATTGTGGTAAAGCTCATTACTTGCAGCTTCAAAATAATCAAGGAAGAACTGGCGCATCACCTCAAGGTCGCGACAGAATAATGCTATGTGATCAATTCTCATTTTGCAGTTGATTTAGTGAAGAGTCTATTCTTCAGCCACTCACGGACGGGCAGGTCGTAGAGTTTTAGGGCTGCGTAGGCCAAACCGATGGCGAGGAAGAAGATGCAGACAGCTACGAAGATGTGCATGCCAAGAGGCGCATCTTTGTGACTCTCTGCCCACGACATCTGCATGTAGATGAGGGGATAGTGGGTGATGTAGATAGGATATGAAATATCGCCCAGGAACTTGTTGATAGCTTCTGATTTGCCTCCTTTCACAGAAGAACCTGCGCCAATGGCAACGATAATCGGGAAGCAAATGAGAATACAGAAAGCCTCGTAGAGTCCGTTAGTCCAGCGGCTGTCGCCCTCTGTGGCGAGTCCGAGCCAAGGCATTCCCAACAGGATAACGATGAACAGCGAACACCACCAGAAACCTCCGCGTACCTTTATTAATTTACCCATGCGCGAGATAAGCAGTCCGCAGAAGAATGGATAGAGCAGGCGGGTGAAACCTATCTGCAACTGATCCGGTGTGGTACTCCAGCCACCGATGACTGTATAAGCTGCATAGCTGCGTTCAGCGAGGACGCCGAAGATGTCGATGTTCAAACAGAGGATAATCGTAAAGACGGCAAATACAGCCACACAGATGCCAAGCAGCAGTTTCGAGAATCGACGAATGACGAGGGCATAGAGGATGTTAGCCAGATATTCCCATTGCAGCGACCATGCCGGACCGTTCAACGGATTGGTCTCGCTCCAGCCGCGAATGTCCATTCCGTTGGGCAATGGAATCATCGTGAAGCACCACAGCATCACCAGCACCACCATATACCAAGGTGTGTCGTTGATTAGCGGGAACGAGGAGCAACTTCCGAAATAGAACATCACGGCACCGAACAACGTGCCGAAGATCACCATCGGATGCAGGCGAACCAGTCGGCGCTTGAAGAAATTCCACGTACTCATCCTATCCCAGCGGTCATCATACGCATATCCGATGACGAAGCCCGACAGCACAAAG
>JBGUIA010000108.1:0-14876 GCA_045112595.1 Prevotella sp.
GTTCTTGCAACTCCAACAAATCTAAATCTCCTTTTTTCTCCATTTTAAAACGCTGTTTTTGATTCAACGTTTTTCAGGGCAAGACACTGTCTGGCTGACCATCAAGTGACAATCACGGTTGGTGTGTCGTGGTAGCGGCCAACGACAAGTAGGGTAATTTTGGTGATGTATCGGTAGAGGCCGGAGAGGGTGGTGACAACCATTTCGTAACGTCTGCCGATCTCTAGCTGGTCGAGGGTTAGCAAACGGTTGTAGCTCTCGGCTTCTATGGGTTTGAATTCATAGAAGATGCTGTCGGGTATCAGCACTGTCTGTGGGTCGTCAAGGTTGAGTACCGTAGAGAACGTCCCTTCAGCGGTGCTGATGCCTGTAAAGATGTAATGAACATCTTTGCCGCAGTAGGTGCGCAACAGTTCGAAACTGGCTCCCAAATTATCTATGTCGTAAATCATGACGCAATGCAGACGGGGCCAAAGTTGTGTGACCAGCTGTGTGCCGATATGGTGTTCTTCCATGATCTCACGAATCGTGTTGGCCCTGTTTTCGTCCGGACGTAAATAGCGGTTGCCCTTTTCAATCTCTTCTGTCAGCCAGGGCCAGTGCTTTTCTATATAGCGCAGCAGTTCGAGCATGTTGTCGTAACGCTCGCAGATGGCCATGGAAATGTATTGCTGTCGGAGGGCGAAGAGTGCCTGCAGATAGAGTGTGTCGCTTCGCTCGGGGCTGTTGTCGAAATCCACGGGTATGACGTAGACTTGGTCGTTGTCAAACTCACGTTTCACCAGCAGGCGACCCAGCAGATTGCCGACCCTTAGCCCTGAAGGCAGACGCTCGAGGCTGTTGTCGACGAGGTTGAGGGTCATTCCGTCTGCAAGAAAGCCGTGTTGGCCTGCGATATAGAATCCGGAACAGAGACTGTAATCGTAGCCGGCCTGCACGCCCCATCTGGATTGTGGCAGCCGTTTGTAGCCCGATAGCGTAGAGAGGTGTTCCGTCAGATAGGCTGTCAGGACATTTTTCTCACCGTCGGCAATGCGCTCGATATAGGGGAGATAGTCGTCGTGGGTGGTGAGCGGGATACGCTGTCGGAAGTCATCCAGACTGCGAATGGAGTCGAAGCCATGCTGACGTCCATAGGCGGTCTTGCTGTTCTCGCGCATCATCCTCATCACAAACTCCTCCTGACTGCGCATGGGGTCGTAGGTGATGTCCTCCAGTCTGTTTCTTACTCTCAGACCGTCGGCCCACCGCGCCTCATTGACCATCTTGATTACCCTCTCGTCCATACTATCTCAATATACTATACTTTTCGTGATTTGCGGAGCCGTATCCATGATTTCACAGGGCTTTGCCTCGCCGTCGATATTGAAGGTCAGCATCGAATGCTCTGCCGTTACATCCAGCGAACACGGAGCCCCTTCGATGAGCGGCAGACAACTGTCGCTACCCACTGGGAATCCACAGCAGACAGGAATCTCCAAGTCGCGCAGGTGGGCTATCAGCATCTGTTCGACACTGCCGAACTGCAGGTCGTACTTGATGGAATTGAACGAGCCGAAGATGATGCCCTTGACGCGTTCGAAATCCAGTTGCAGGCGCAACGTATAGAACAGGCGGTCGATGGCGTGCAGCGACTCTTCCACCTCTTCGACAAAGAGGATGATGTCCTGTTTTGGGGAGTGGTGATATTTGGTACCCGTGATAGCCGCATAGCTTGACAGATTGCCTCCTATGAGGATGCCTTCTGCATGGCCGCAGCGGTTGTAGGGCTTGCTGGCAATCTTGTATTGCGGCAACGTGCCAAAAAGGATATCTCGTGTGATGGAAGTGGCTGGTTCCTGATTGCTGGCAATCTGGAATGACATAGGACCGTGGACGCACATCACGCCGGCACCGGCAACGGCATAAAGCAGTGTGGTGATGTCGCCATGACCTATCAGCCATTTCGGATGTTGCTGGTAGCATTCCATTGGGATGCGGTTCAGCAGGTGCAGAGACCCATAGCCGCCTCGCGAACAGACGATGGCCTTGATGTTGTCGTCTTCGAGTGCCCATAGCATGTCGGCAGCCCGTTCGTCGGCGGTTCCCGAGTAGGCGTCGACATTCAGACTGGTGGTGTGTGGCCCTATCACTGGGCGCAATCCCCAGCTTTTGATGACTTCTGCTGCTTGCAGAATGGCTTCTTCTGGCACCCAATAGGCAGGGGACACAAGAGCCACTTTGTCCCCTGCTTTCAAATAGGGTGGTTGTACAATCTTCTTACCTTGATACATTTTTATATTCTCCTCTTTCTAAGTATTGTTTTTAATCCATTGTGTCACGGTCTGCCCCATGCGCTGTTTGAAGGCATTGGAGAACGTGGTGTAATTACGATAGCCGCTTTGCGCGGACAGCTGTTGGGCAGTAATGTTCTGACCCTTGGCTGCAGCTTCTTGGTAGAGACTGATAAAATGGTCGATGCGCAGACGGTTGATATAGGCATTATACGTCTCACCTCTTGCCGTGAAATAAGCCCCCAGATAGGTGCGGTTGGTGCCTACGGCGAGGGCTAGCTGTGTCAGTGTGAGGTCGTACTGCAGGTATAGCTTTGGCTTCTCACAATACTTTACCAGCAGGGGACCAATCTGTAAGATTTCAGGATCCTCCTCTGTTTCCTCGGTATCCTCGTTCTCCTTCGTCTCCTCCGACTCCTCTGGCAACAAGATCTGCAGTGTCTCCACGCGCCATACCACAAAACCGATGATGACCAGCGTCAGCACTTGGGCAAGATACTCAACGGCGAGGGCACCCTCGTTGGTGGTATAAACCACATATATCAGCAGGATGCATGCCAACAGCAACAGACTCTGCCATAGTTCCTTGTGTTCCAAGTCGGCAAAATTATCGTGCAGCCAACGGCCGTACCTCCTTAGCGCGTGTACATAATATATAATAAAGATGAGGCCGAGCAGCAGACTGTAGCCTTCGACGAACCACTCGAAGCTGTCGTAGTGTGTGACAATAGCCACGACGGCCACCACGAAGAAGGGCACCATTGCTACGGCTATGGGCCACAACGGTCGACGACGGTCTTGTAACATGCGGAGCAGAACGCACATCATCAGCGGTACGAAGGTCACGCGGTCGAGTGTGATGGCAACGATGTTGCGAATGAGACGATCGTCCGTCAGCCATACGGTGCCGAGCAGTGCCCACCACACATGGCTTGCGGCTATCGATGCCAGGAATGCTGCTGCCCAGCGACGAAGAGCTTTGGGGGATTCCGTCTCGCTGTTCAGTGCGTTGCCGCTTCTCAGCCAGAGGTACAATCCCGCCAGCACAGCCATCATCGTTGCTGCACCATAGAGCATGATGAAAAACATGTCGCTTAGTCCTTCGTATTCGTACATGATGAGCTAGTTTAATCTGCATGCAAAGGTACGAAAAAAAATGCACGTATTTGGCCAAAAACCAAGTACGTGCATCGAAAAAGTGCAATTTTTGTAAATTTTGAAAGTCTTTTTGTAAATTTTGAAACTCTTTTGCTAATTTTGAAAGTCTCGTTTACAGCAGATTCATCGTATCGGTGGCAATCATCAACTCCTCGTCGGTAGGAATGACAACCACTTTGACCTTAGAATCGTCGGCAGAAATGATGGCTTCCTCGCCACGGACATTGTTCTTCGACTCGTCGAACTTGATGCCAAGGAACTCCATATCCTTGCAGACCTCAGAACGCATAGATGTCTGGTTTTCGCCAACACCAGCGGTGAAGACCACCACGTCGAGGCCACCCATAGCGGCAGCGTAGGCACCGATGTACTTCTTGATGCGGTAGAAATACATGTCCTGAGCCAGCTTGGCACGCTCGTCACCGCTCTTGGCAGCATTCTCGACGTCGCGCATATCGCTGGAACCACCAGTGAGACCAGCCACACCACTCTTCTTGTTGAGCAGGTTCGACATGCCGTCAGCATCCAGACCGAGTTTCTTCTCGATGAACGTCACAGCACCACCGTCGATATCGCCGGCACGGGTACCCATGACGAGACCTTCCAGCGGAGTGAGACCCATAGAGGTGTCGATGCACTTGCCATCGACGACGGCAGCGATAGAACCGCCATTACCCACGTGACAGGTAACCATCTTGGTACCTTGAGCGGGAAGTCCAAGGAACTCTAAGGCGCGGGCACTGACGTAACGGTGAGAGGTGCCGTGGAAACCATAGCGACGGATGCCGTACTTCTCGTAGAGCTCGTAGGGAATGGCATACATGAAGGCCTTGGGAGGCATGGTCTGATGGAAGGCGGTATCGAACACACCTACCTGAGGCAGACCGGGCATCAACTCCTTCACGGCATTCACACCCTTCAAGTTAGCGGGGTTGTGCAGCGGAGCGAGGTCAGAGCACTTCTCGAACTCCTTCAGTACTTCGTCGGTCAGGATAACGCTCTTGTTGAACTTCTCGCCGCCATGCACCATACGGTGACCTACGGCGTCAATCTCGTCGAGACTCTTGATGACACCAATCTCAGGGTCGGTGAGCAAAGAGAAGATGAACTTCACACCCTCAGTATGCTCAGGAATGTCGTGCATAATCTGCTTCTTCTCGCCATTAGCCAGCTTCACCTTCACGAAAGCACCGTCCAAGCCTACACGCTCGGCACCACCACTGGTCATCACACTCTTGTCGTCCATGTTATACAGTGCGTACTTAATCGACGACGAACCACAATTTAAAACTAATATCTTCATATCTTCTAGCTTTTAGCTTTTAGCTGTTAGCCGTTAGCTTGCCAAAAGCCAATAGCCAACAGCCAATAGCGAATTATTATTTCTTGGCATCCATAGCCTGGCAAGCGGTGATGGCAATCATGTAGTAGATGTCATCGATAGAGCAGCCACGAGAGAGGTCGTTGACAGGACGTGCGATACCCTGCAGCACAGGACCGATAGCGATGGCGTCGCCCAAGCGCTGAACCATCTTATAACCAATGTTTCCTACCTCGAGGTTGGGGAATACGAGCACGTTGGCCTTGCCAGCGATGTCAGAACCTGGAGCCTTCTTGGCACCAACAGAGGGAACGAGAGCGGCATCAGCCTGCAACTCACCGTCAATCTTCAGTTCAGGAGCCATCTCCTTGGCCAACTTTGTGGCCTCGATGACCTTGTCGCAAACCTCGTGCTTGGCAGAGCCCTTCGTCGAGAAGCTCAGCATAGCCACGCGGGGATCCTCGAAACCAGCAACGGCCTTTGCCATCTGAGCGGTGCAGACAGCAATCTGAGCCAGCTGATTGGCATCGGGCATAGGTGTTACGGCCACGTCGGCAATGACGAGCACGCCATCTTCACCATACTGCTTCTGCTTAGAGATGAGCAGCAGACCACCGCTGACGCAGGTGATGCCAGGCTGGCACTTGATGATCTGCAGGGCAGGACGCAGGGTGTCGCCAGTAGTTGACAATGCACCACTGATCTGACCATCGGCACCTTCGGTCTTGATAATCATACAACCCAGATACAATGGATTCTTGATAAGCTTACGAGCCTCCTCAATGGTCATACCCTTCGACTTGCGAATCTCAGCCAGCTTTTCAGCCAGTTCTTCGGTCTTGTCGTAGTTCTCAGGGTCGATAAGGGTAGCCTTACCAATGTTCTGCAGGCCCTTTTCCTTGGCCAGAGCCTCCACCTTAGCGGGGTTACCAATCAGGATGATGTCAGCAAGACCATCAGCCAATGCCTTGTCGGCTGCACACAGTGTACGCTCCTCTTCTGCTTCAGGGAGCACGATGCGCTGCTTGTTACTCTGAGCACGCGCTACAATTTGACTTAATAAATCCATAGTTTGTTTTATTTATTTAGTGATACTTTATTTTTGTTCTGCAAAGGTACAAAATAATTATGAAATGTGAATTATGAATTGTGAATTATTTTGCGTTTACGTTTACGCCATTTCCTGCGTGAGGATGCTCTCCAGCTTTTCTGCCGTCAGTCGGAGCTGGAATTGGCTATGGATAGCAACGGATATGCCACCCGTCTCTTCAGACACTACAATAGCAATGCTGTCGCTCTCGTGAGTGATGCCCAAGGCAGCACGATGGCGAAGACCGAGTTCCTTGGGAATGTTCAAATCGTGGGAAACGGGCAGGATACAGCCAGCAGCCTTGATGCGATCGCTGGCAATAATCATAGCGCCATCGTGCAGGGGCGAATTCTTAAAGAAGAGGTTTTCTATCAGTCGCTGATTGATGCTGGCATCGAGGCTCTCACCTGTGGCCACAATATCGTCGAGAGGTGTTGTGCGTTGGATGACAATCAGTGCTCCGACCTTCTTTTTGCTCATGCTCATACAGGACATCACAATAGGCATGATGACCTGTTTCAGTTTTTGGGAGTCCTGTTTTTTCTCGTTTATCGAGAAGAAACGTCGTAAATATCTCATACGCTGATGTGCTCCCAAATTGTAGAGGAACTTGCGGATTTCATCCTGAAACAATACGACGAGCACGATGACTCCCACGCTGACGAACTTGTCGAGGATAGATCCCAGCAGCCTCATCTGGAGCACTTGTGCCACTACCAGCCACAAGACGACGAATACCAGGATGCCCATAAAGACATTCAGCGAGCGTGACTCCTTCATTAGCCGATAAATATAGTAGAGCAATATAGCGACTAACAGGATGTCGATAATATCTTTGATTCCAAATTCGAAAAACATATGCTATTTGACTATTTAATTACGATTTAGTGTGAACTGCAATTTTGTCGCAGCCACGATCTTCACACATTCTACTGCCTCGCGAACGTCGTGCACGCGGAGGATATTGGCACCTTTCAGCAAGGCAATCGTATGGAGTGTCGTCGTGCCGTTGAGTGCTTGCTCCGGATTGGTTTGAAGCAGTTTGTAGATCATTGATTTGCGTGAGATGCCGACCAGCAGGGGCAGTTGCAGCATTTGCAGACGCTCCATGTGTTGCATCACCTCGTAGTTTTGTTCCAGCGTCTTGCCAAAGCCAAAGCCAGGATCGATAATGATATCCTTCTGACCCATGGAACGTAATTGGTCAACAGCCTCGGCACTATCGAGCAGGATGTCGCGAATATTGCTCTTCCTGGACATAAAGATGTAGGGTACGCGCAGTCGGCTGACCATGCGGAACATGTTTTCTTGGCTATTAGCTATTAGCAGTTTGCTATTAGCTGGTGCGCCAACGTCGTTGATGATGTCGACGCCAAACTCTTCGACGACGATACGTGCTACCTGCGGACGGAAGGTGTCGACGCTGACTATGGCCTGTGGTGCTTCGCGACGTACCACCGCCAGTGCCCAGCGCAGACGTTCTGTCTCTTCGGCTTCGCTGACGGGGTCGCTGTCAGGACGCGTAGAACAGGCTCCAACGTCAATCATGGTGCCACCTTGCGACAGGATTTCCTCTGTCTTCTTGGCGACATCATGTTCTGTCTGCTGGCGGCTGTCAGCATAGAAGGAGTCGGGCGTCACATTGAGGATGCCCATGACTTGCGGCTCGTTGAGCGACAGCAATTGTCCGTTACAATTCAGCGTATAGTCCATATCGCGTACAAAGGTACAAATTAATCTGCAATTAAACAAGGAAGTGGGCTGATAAAATCATTGTATCTCCAGTTCTTTGAATTCCACCTCACTGGTATCTAACCGGACAACGTAGGTTCCTGCATTGATTTGGGTGCCTGTAGTGGTGGAAAGTATCTTGAATTTGTTGGGCGTCGGAGGGAACGTCACTTCACGGTCAACCAATACCGTACGTTTGGAGTCGGTGATGGTCATACGAGCCTTGACGGCATCGCCCGTTGTGTTCTTGTAGCGGAAACGAAGAGCATATTCCTGTCCAAGCCCTGGCTTGATGATAAAGGTGGTAGGCGCCTTAGCGTTTGACTTTTGGCTTTTAGTCTCTGGCTGGTAGGTCGTGGCAGGGCGTGCCTCGGTGTCTTGCGGCAACTCTTCTTTGGGCAGTTTGGCGATGGTGTCGGTATCTAGCGTATGCCAGAAGCCCGTCTGTACTGTTTGTCGCTGTGCCACAGCGACATACTCAACGCTAGCTACAGCAATGGCAATGGCGCTGATGATGGCTTGGCCGGCTTTTACCTCTGGGAAGGAAATGCGTATTTTCCCGTCCTTCGCCTTGGCCGTTACCACACGCTTTAACGCCCCGCAATAGCCTGCCTCAGCCCATGGGTCTAGGTCGTCGATGACGGTCTCGCCATTGATGGCGACATCGAAGATGCGTAAGCCTTCGTAGTCATCCTTTTCGCCACCACCTTTTCCATGCCAGGGTTCGACGAAGTAGAGCTCAACGCGGTACTCACCGTCAGGAACAGGGAAGTCGTACCACAGGTGGTGGCGACCGAAGCGGAAGTATTGGAAAAGCTCATCGCTCTTGGTGCCTCGGATCTTTTCAGCAATATGTCTCTGACTGGCCTGCAGCGCATGGACACCTTCGAAATCCTGTCCCCACGAATGGCTATGAATTGTGTCATCAGCCTGCCAAAGTTGGTTGTATTCATCCGTAAAGGTATCACCACCACAATTGATTCGATATAGATAATGGTAACCTTCAGCGCCTTTCACTAGTTCTTTGTTTCTATCCGCAGCGGTGGGGGTGATAGCTGACGGAGAACCTTCGGGCACGGTGGCTGCATAGCGCTCGCGATACATATAATAAGCTGGAGTGGGCTCTTCCCAGATAGTTGCTAGGCCCTTATAGTTGATGGGACCAATCTTGTCGATGCGACGGTAGGCGCCATCAGGTTGGTTGCGACCAGGATTATCATGCGAAACAAATAACCACTGGAAATGCCCGCAGACACTATCTTTAGCGCTCTCGGCCAATCTCGCTTTGGTCTCCAGCAGTTTGGTAAAACTCTCCTCACTGTATTTTTCTTCACCATGTAAATCTATCGTCCTCCATGCGCCATATTCGCCATTGAGCAGCTGCTCTGGGCGTTTCAGCTCGTTGTCGTAGTTCTCCGCAGAGCCGCCATACGTGCCGCTCCAGTTTTGGATGACGTTCCAATCGGTTCCCTCGCCACCATTACAGGTTGTGATAGCTCGTTGGTCATAGCATGTGGGGTCCAATTGTCGTATGATTGTTGAGCATTCCTCGGCAAACTCCTTGGGCAATACACTCTCGTTTTGTAGTCCCCAAAGGATGACGCTTGGGCTATTGCGGCGTTCCTTAATCCAACGAACGAGGAGACGCTTGAAGTTTTCGCGGAACTCAGGCGTATCATACCATATATGAGCAGAGAACTGACTCCAGAAGAGCATGCCTTGTTCGTCAAGCAACTGCTGATAGAGTAGGTTATGTGGCTGGTGAGCCTCGCGGAAAGCATTGAAACCCGCATTATGAATCTGCTTTACTCTGCTTCGTATCTGTTCGGGCGAGAAAGCATGGCTGTTACCCAAGATATGCTCGTATTCGCAGGTGCCATTGATAAAAACGGGCTGGCCGTTCAGGTAGAAGCGGTTGTCTCCATTTTTACGCAATACAGGCCACGAAATATTTCGGATGCCAAACGACGTTCGTACCTCGTCGAAGGTAACGAGGGCGGGTTCGGCATTGACGTCACCATCCTTGTGGTCTGGTCGTTTCAACATCGTCGTGAGGGTATAGAGATAGGGATCGTCAAGACACCAGCGGTGGACATTGTCAATGGGTGACACTTGTCGTATGGTGCGTGTCTCTCCTGGTTCGAGTCGTAAGCCCTCCGATAGGCGGAATGCTGTCTTGCCATTGGCGAAGGCGAACTTGTTGACCAGTTCAATTGTCTTCGGACTGGAGGTGTAGTTTTTGATTTCTGTCTCGATGAAAACGGAGTCGCAGGCAGCATTATTCCAGATGTGCACACCAAAGGGTTCGATACGCACGGCATCAGTCTCAATAAGCGAAACGGGACGGAAGATACCAAAGGGTTGCGAACCTTCGGAGAATCCCCATTCCGACGAGCAACCACCACAAACCCATGGCGAGGCTGTCTGCATGGCTGGATGGTCGACGAGGACTTTCAGATGATTGTTGCCGTTTTGCAAGGCATCTGTCACATCAAGAGTCCATACCGTTCGTCCCACGAGTTCTTTGGGGTAGGTATGACTATTAAGAGTTACGGTGGCATAAGTTCCCACGCCCTCGAACTGTAGGAAGTAGCGTTTGCCGACTTGCTTCTCTGTAGTAAATGCCTTATTATATATAGCGATTCCGTGCAGATTGCCGTGGCGAAGCTGACGGTAGCCGTAATAGTCATCGAAGTTGTGAGGGAGATTAATGCTCACGACGGAATCGTGAGCCACGGAACAATGGGCAGTCCAGCCATCGTTGAGGCTGGTGATATTACGACGGCCTTTACGTTCAGGGGCTGGAAAGCGGACTTCCGAGCGTCCCATCGGTACGCTCGTCGCAACGGCAATACCACGCTGTTGGTCGTTATTGACGGCACAATAGAAATGGTAAGCCACCCTGTCGTGTTTGACGACATAGCTCTTGTGGGCAAACATTTCGTCATAAGGCTTCGAAGGAATGATGAGGTCTTCACCGTCCCATGTCTGCCAATGGATGAGGTCGCGAGAGACAGCAAAGGTGTTAAGGGCATTATATTTGCGACTGGGGTCGTAGGCCTTAAAATAGAACATCACATATAGAGGTGAGGGGTGAGAGGTGAGAGGTGAATCCATGCGGACTATTTGAGCGTCGCCAGTGATGATACCCCCTACTTCGTTAGCAAAAACGGGGTTGCCGTCGTAGCGTTTCCATTTCTTCAAGTCGTTCGAGAGGGCGATGCCAATGCGTTCAGCCTTCAGTTCGTTTGCAGGATTAATCCCGCCAGCATTATAAAACATCACAAAGCGTTTACCTAACGTTTTCTGAGGGTCATCATAGATGGTACTCTTATATTGTACCAACTTCTCCCACCACTGTACATCCTTGTCGTTAATGCTAAGCAGAGGCTTGTCAGCACTCTGCCATTCGTGGGCTTGTGTGATGTCAGCATCCGTCCATGCCATGCCGATATTCAGCGGTTCACGTACGGCCTCGTAGCCTGTCCCATGTCCACCGATATAGGTCATCCAATGCTTATTCTTGTATTTCGAAATACCATAGCTTCCGTCCCACGTCCAGTCAATAAGGGCAGGAAACCCACCGCGCTGGTTCATGTCCCAACCATCGTCCTTATAGCTTAAGATGCGTCCCTTCGTCGTCCAATGTAGCAGGTCGTCACTTTCTGCCAGCCACGTCTCATAGCCTCGTCCATCCGTGCCGTCCTTACCGTTATAGACCACGTAAGTCATCAGCCACTTGTCACCAACGCGGAAAACCGTAGGACAATCTATTTTGTGATAGTTGTCAGTAGGAGCAACCACCATACCATATTTATAGGGTGTGCGCACCTCTTGGTAGATACGCTGCATCTCCTCCTGAGAAATTTGCTGACTGTAGGCGACAGATGTCAGCAACATCCATAAGAATAATATACCTTTTCTCATGTCTTTACTTTTGGAATAGCCAGTCAACTTCGCTTGACGGACCATTGAGGCCACAGTCACGAGGCTTGATATTATCGCTGGTAAAGCCAGCAACCATTAGGATTCCCTTCGGCAACCGTAGTGTATGTCTACCAGCTGGGAGATTGTAAGTATGGATATTCACTTTTGGCATTTGTACGATGCTGATGGCATTAGTGAGGATGGGCTCAGCCTGACCGTATTCATTACCCGTAGCGTCAATCTCAAGTTTGGGCGCTTTTGCCCACTTGGGATCGTCATCCTTAAACAGACCAACAAGCACTTTGACAGGTTTGTCGCATTCAAACTCGATGGTGGTACCAGCAATACGAGTGGTATCGCGATTCAATACCAAGGCTTGCAGACCAACCAACTCTGGCGCCAGACTGTCGATGGGGGTATCTGGGCGCTTCTCGAAGAGGACAGCACCTTTCTTCAGCGTAACAATAGTACCACTATATTTCACTTCTGCAGGTTTCAGAGGATTGATAAGAACGTCCGTCTGTGCCACAGGGTGCTTCAGCTTTTCGACATTCTCCTTGAAAGCATCGAGTTCTTCTTGATAGACCTTAGCCAGTTCGCTCCACGTCTTCATCTTACCGCCGTCGCCACCAACGGGAATGCGACGCTGGGCAGTTTGCATGGAGTTGGCATAAAGATACCACTGGTCTGTCATACGACTCAGGTCGTACCAGATGCTGAGACTCTGTTCTAACCACTTCTCTGCAGTCTCCAAATGGCTGATATCCTTCGTCCATTTATACCGTAGCACTTCGGCGGCAGCACGCACCTTCAGTTGGAAGGCTTTGGCAAACGAAGCATAGCACAGGAAGTCGTTCCATACACGCTCGAATTCATCAGCATGACGGGTGGGTTTTGTTGCAATGGCTCCCATTTCAATCAAAGCGCGGTCACCATGATTGACACATTGGTCAACGATATCAAAAGGCAGCTCGCCTACGTGCGGTTGTCCTTTACATTCTTTTTCAATATATTCAATAAGTTTTTCGCCCTCTGGTCCGCAACTCTCATAGAAACCGGGATAGATGGTGTACTTATAGGGATTGACCAGTTCGCCCATTGTCATGCCAAGGAGCAGCGTCTGACGGTTACCCTCAGTAATGCCGAAGCGACGCAGCAGCTTCGGGGCGATCTCGCCTGCTTCATCGTAGGCATTGAGTAAGTGACCAGCGGCAGTGGTGTCAACGCCATAGTATTCTGCCAACTCCTTCTTCCAATAAGTCTTGTCGTTGCCGCGTTGCTCATTCCATGCGTAGCGCCCCCACGCCTGATACCACATCCAGTCGCGGTCTAACTGCTTTAGGCGCTCACCATAGGACAATTTATCTGCTGTATAGGGCCAGTCCCAATAGGAGGCTTGCGGATAGAGATGCAAGCCTTTTGAGTGGTGCACACGATGCATGGCCTGCACGGTCTTTTGGATGAAAGCGGGCGACGACCAACGCCAAGGTTCGAGATTGGCAAGAATATGTACGTTGTCGATATGTACAGGAGCTGCGGCTGCCAACTGCCGATGTGTCTCACCCCAAGGTCCTCCTGGCTCATAGGTTGTCAGCGATTCGCCTGTATACTTCGACATCGTGTAAATGTTGGGGTAGAGGGGAAGCGATTCTTTCAGTACCAAGGGTCCATCCGTATCATGCGAACGGAGTACTACAGGGGGAATATCCGTACGACCACTTGCCTTCAGTCCGTCCTTGATACCTGGAATAATCGTTTCCTTCATCCAGGTGACATCGTCGTCGATGGTGGCCATTGCCTCGCCGAGACAGACTAGCAGGCCGACGTTGGGATACTTTTCGATAAATGCGGCGATGCTCTTGCGGGTATAATCGGCAATGAGCGGCGTGATGGGACGATGACGATCCTGTGTCTTCAATCCGTAATGATCGGCAAAGGGTTTACTCAGAATGATGTTATAGAACATTTGGATGACCCAAATGCCTCGACGGTCGGCCTCACGTGTTAGAAACGAAAAGATTTCCTCGTTCTTTTTGAACGTTTCTTCGTCCACCTCTAACGCAAAGGGATAGTCCTTCAGTTTTACCAGTGATGCAAAGGGATGCCCATTCCAGAGATAGAGTGAGTTCATCTTGTTCTCCACCATCATATCGAGGTATCTTATCCATTCCTCCTTGTCGTAGAACCAAGGGAAATTCTCTGGGGTATAGGGATATTCATAGACGGCATGACCAGGCAGATAGACGGTCTTCTGCAGCCCGATACACGTGCCGCGCATCACCATCTGCGGACTTTCGTCGACGATGGGTTCCTTATCCTGACGTATACGTTCTGCAAGTTCCACGCATCCATAGATAACGCCACTCGGGTCATTACCAATAACGTTAATTGCTTGACGACTACGGAAAATCTGGTAGCCCTCAGCATTGCCGCTATTCTTACACGACAACGCAATCTGATAGTCACCATTCTTTTGGACAATGGTATAACCCATCGCTGTCAGTTTCTTCTGCAAATATTCTTTAGCGTATTGCTCGCGAGCCGTTGCCTTTTTGCCCGTCACCACGCTGACCTTCTGAGCCACAACGGCAAGTGCCATGCAAACCAATAATCCTATGAATGCTAATCTCTTTATCATCATCACCTTATTATATATAAAAAAGACTGATGACACCGTTAAATGTCATCAGTCCTCAGGTGTTTCGCGCGTCAAACAACAGGCGCTTGACTTGCGTTATTCGTTTACCACTTTCTGGATAGTGCCGTCCTCATTGTAGAACAGACGCTGAACCTTCAGTGAGCGCAGGTGTGTGATGTCGTTGCTGGGTACACAGTCGTGATAGCACAGATACCATTGACCTTTGTACTCTACGATAGAATGGTGGGTTGTCCAGCCTACGACGGGGTCAAGGATGACACCCTGGTAGCGGAATGGTCCATAGGGGTTGTCACCAATGGCATAGCAGAGGAAATGGCTGTCACCAGTAGAGTAGGAGAAGTAGTACTTACCATTGTACTTGTGCATCCATGAGGCCTCAAAGAAGCGGTGGGGGTCACCAGCCTTCATAGGCTCACCATTCTTGTCGAGTACGACAACAGCACGTGGAGCCTCTGCAAACTGCTGTACATCATCGCTCATGCGAACGACACAACTGTTGATGGCAGGACTGTCGGCCTGTGTGAAGAGCTCGCCCTTGTGGTCAGGAGCAGCACCGAGGTCGATGAGTCCGTTCTGGTCGCCATACTTGCCGAAAACAGGTGCCAAACCATTGGGAAGTGGGCGCCACCACTGGAGCTGTCCGCCCCACAATCCACCGAAGTATGTATAAATCTTGCCATCATCGTCCTTGAATACGCAAGGGTCGATAGAGAACGA
>JBGUIA010000109.1:0-18079 GCA_045112595.1 Prevotella sp.
AGGGATTAGGATTAAGGTACCCAACAGGCATTCAACCTATGGCAGGGTTAAAGTAAAAACCATTCAACTTTTTCTAGGGTAGTACAAACTGCGTAACTGTGTAACTGCGTAACACCGTGCTGGAGTACTCTCAAAATTTGACAAAAATAAAATTGCATTTTATGAAAAATAATCGGGGGAAACTATTGTTTTGCATCTGGATTTTTTGTACCTTTGCATCGTCAATGAAGATAAAAATTTGCGCCCCCACGAGAGAAATTTTTCTCGCCCACGGGAGAGATAAAAAAGTTCTTCGAACTGGCGCGGATGACCTTCGGATTTGATAAGGAAGATGGAAGTGGATTTGCTGAGACGTCGCGGCACCACGAGGCCAGAACCTTTAGTATTAACCATGAAAAACATTTGACAGTTATGGCACTGAAAGTAAAAGCTAAGGAACAGTATCAGAACATCGGCAAGTATGCTGGTAAGTATCGTTACGTGATGATGCCGGAGCTCTACACGGCTCTGACTCAGGACAAGGTGATCAAGGAGGCTGCTCTGCGCAGCGGCGTGAGCAAGGGAGTGATGCAGGCTTGCTGGGATGCAGCCGGTGAGGTGATCAAGGCGTGGGCCACTGAGGGTCACAGCGTGGCTCTGCCCGGTCTGGGAACCATGCGCTTCGGACTGCGCGCCAAGTCGGTGGCAAGCGTCAACGACGTGCGAGCATCGCTCATCACCAGCCGCCGCATCATCTTCACCCCTGACGTTGACCTGAAGGACGAGCTGAAGAACACCGCCGTGCAGATTACCTGCTACGACCGTGACGGCAAGGAAGTGAAGCGCGTGACCTCGACCGACGACGGCACCGTGGAAGACCCCGAGAATGAGAACGGATCTACGGATTCTGGAAACAACGGAACCAACGGTGGCGGCTCGCAGTCAGTAACTCTGACTTCGCCCACGATTAGCGGTAACACCACGTTCACTGAGTCTACGCAGGTGACCTTGAGCGGTCCTGACGGCGCAGAGATCCACTACACCACCGACGGCACCGTGCCTACGGCTGAGAGCGCCCTGTATAGCGAGGCATTCACGCTGAGCGCAACGACCACCGTCAAGGCTATCGCCATCAAGGATGGCCAGTCCAGTGAGGTTGTCAGCCGCGTGTTCACCAAGTCCAGCAACGACGACGGCATGGGACAGGACTAAAAGAGTTCGCCCCCTCGCGGGGCAACTCTTTTAGAAGTAAGAAGTAAGAGGTAAGAGGTAAGAGATTTGATTATGAAGAACAAGCGATTTTGGGATGTGCTGTTGAAGGTGATAGTAGCAGCCATCACGGCGGCCGCCACGGCACTGGGAACCACGTCATGCATGGGCTATGGCCCATTCTTTGACTAAAGTCAAAGTGTGGCGATGCAATCTAAGAGGTAAGTAAAGAAAAGAACCTATCTGAAAATCAATCAGTTAGGTTCTTTTTCTGTCGGGATGAGGCGACTCGAACGCCCGACCCCTACGTCCCGAACGTAGTGCGCTACCAACTGCGCTACATCCCGCTTGCTACGACATCGCTGGGCCCGGAAAGGTCAGTGATTTTTCGTAAGCGGGTGCAAAAGTACGAATTTTTTTTGAATTCTCAAAATTTTTTTGTACTTTTGCACGCAAAAGCTATTTGAAACTAACCGAAATGAAGCAAATATTGCTGATAGTAGCCTGTTTGATGATGTCGTTGGCGATGAAAAGTCAGCGGGTGATCGTCGTTGAGAAGAACAGCGTCGAGAGTCTGTTGGCGGCTATCAGTGAGGCAAACGAAAGGAACGATACGGTGACGGCCGAGCGGTTGTTTATCATGATTCCCGACGGGGTGTACGACCTCGGCGAGACAACGCTGACGCGCATCAGCGGACATAACATCGCGCTGGTGGGTGAGAGCATGACGGGTACGGTGATTCAGAACAAGCCGGACGTGAAGACGGAGAGCATCAGCAAGACGGCGGTGCTGCAGAACCGCGGCACGGGGAATTATTTTCAGGACCTGACGCTGAAGAATGCGCTGGACTACTACCACGTGGAGCCGGACGGCCGTGCGGTGACGCTACAGGATAAGGGTACGCGAACCATCTGTAACCGCGTGCGCATGTTGTCGTATCAGGACACGTACTATTCGGACAACGAGCAGTGTCAGAGCTACATGCTGGACACGGAAATCCACGGCACCATCGACTTCATCTGCGGGGCGGGTGACGTGTGGTTTGAGCGTTGCAGGATAGTGACCGAGAAGCGTACGCCGGACGGCAGCGGGGTGGACATCATCACGGCAACGCGCACGTCGGAGACGGAATGGGGCTACGTGTTCAACCACTGTACGATAGAGAACGACGTGTCGGCATTCAACTTCGGCCGTTCGTGGCATACGAATCCGCATTGCGTGTGGCTCTATACCACACTGCTGACGCCGGAGAAGCTGGAGGCGACGCGGTTTGACGACGAGGGTATGAAGACGTCGGGCAACTACTTCAAGGAGTATGGTACGACGGACGGTGCGGGTCACGACATCACGCCGAAGTCGAACGTGGTGCGGTTTACGCTGAGAGACCATACGCAGCCCTATACGGCCGAGACCATCATGACGAAGGAAGAAGCGAAGCAATATACGGTGAAGCGCGTGTTCGGCGACTGGCGTCCGGACAAGCAGCTGAAGAAGATGGAGCGACAAGCACGAAAACTAAAGAAAATACATTTGTAAGAAGATGAGAAGAGCTTTATTATTGGCATTGTGCCTGTTGGGCTTGACGACGGTCATGGCTCAGCGGGTGATAACCGTCGAGAAGGGCAGTGTGGAGAGTCTGCTGAAGGCAGTGGAGCAGGCCAACAAGATGAATGCCGAGAAGGATGCCGAACGGCTGTTTATCCTGATTCCCGACGGGATGTACGATTTCGGCAAGCGGGTTTTAACGAAGATAACAGGACATAACATCGTGTTGACAGGACAGAGCATGGAAGGTACCATCCTCCAGAACCAGCCCGACGTGAAGAACGAAGGCATCTCGAAGACCGCCATCTTCCAGAACCGCGGCACGGGGAACTACTTTCAGGATATGACGCTGAAGAATGCACTGGACTACTATGGTGCGGGTGCTGCCGGTCGTGCGGTGACGCTACAGGACAAGGGCACGCGAACCATCTGTAACCGCGTGCGGATGCTGTCGTATCAGGATACATACTATTCGGACAACGACCAGGGCGTGCATTACCTGCAGGATTCGGAGATTCACGGTACGGTGGACTTCATCTGCGGCGATGGCGACGTGTGGTTTGAGCGTTGTAAGATTGTCACCGAGAAACGTACGACAGACGGTAGCGGGCGTAACGTGATAGCGGCTCCGAAGACGTCGAAGACGAAGTGGGGCTACATCTTTAACCGTTGCACGGTGGAGAATATCGTGTCGAATTTTGAATATGCGCGCGGATGGAATGGCACGCCCCACTGCATCTGGTTGCGTACGACGCTGTTGACGCCCGAACGGCTGAATCCGACACGTTTCGACTATCGCGGCATGAATACGGTGCAGAACGACTTCAGGGAGTATGGCACGGTGGATGGCGCGGGTCGCGACATCATGCCGAAGACGAATGTGGTGACGTTTACGATGACGAAGAAGAGCAAGGAGGACGCGAACGTGACCACGACGGAGAACTGTCAGGTAGAGACGGTGATGACGGAGGGCGAGGCGGCCAGATATACCGTAGGAAATGTGTTTGGCGACTGGCGGCCCGACAAGATTATCGAACAGACGGAACGGAAGGTCAAGAAACTGATGAAGCGCCTATAGCAGGCGCTTCATTTCTTATTATAACAGACGTTCCAATTCGTCAAGTTCTTCTTGTGTCGTTGCCCACGAGGTGACGAAACGGCAGATGGTGCGATGGCCCTCGGCCTGTCCCCAGTGCGTAAAGTCCATCTTGGCCGACAACTCCTCGACCTTAGCATCGGGCAGGATGATGAACTGCTGGTTGGTGGGGGAGTCAATCCAGAACTCGTAGCCCTGTTCCTGGAAGATGCGTTTCATCTGCATGGCCATATCGATGGCGTGGCGCGCGAGCTTGAAATACAGGTCGTCGGTGAACAGGGCGTCGAACTGCAGGCCGATGAGGGCTCCCTTGGCAATGACGGCGCCGTGCTGTTTCTGGATGGAGAAGAAATGCTTGTGGGCCTGACGATTAGTAAAAACGACAGCCTCGCCACAGAGGGCACCGATCTTCGTGCCACCGATGTAGAAGACGTCGCAGTGGCGTGCGAGATAGGGTAGGGTGACGTCGCAGCCTTCGGCCATAAGTCCATAGCCCAGCCGTGCTCCGTCGATGTAGAGGGGTATGTCGTACTGCTTACAGACCTGATAGATGTCGTCCAGTTCGCGGGCGGTATAGATGGTTCCCAATTCCGTGGGGAAGGTGATATAGACCAAGCCCGGATGTACGGCATGGTCGCGGTTACCGTCGTGATAGAAGTCGTCGAGATACCTGTTGAGCGTCTTGGCCTCCATCTTGCCCAGTGCGTCGGGGATGGTGATGATTTTGTGTTCCGTAAATTCGACGGCACCAGCCTCGTGGACGTTGATATGACCGGAGCCGACGCAGATGACGCCCTCATACTGATAGAGCATGGAGTCGATGGTGGTGGCGTTGGTCTGCGTGCCGCCCGTGAGGAAGAATATCTGTGCGTCGGGCATGCCGATGGCCTCGCGGATGCGGTCCTTGGCACGCTCGGAGAAGGCGTCGAAGCCGTAGGGCGTGGGTCGCTCATTATTGTATTTAATGAGGTTCTCGAGCACCTTGGGGTGTGCACCGTTGTTATAATCGCACTCGAAGGAAATCATAACTACGAACTATGAACTATGAATTATGAACTATGAACTTTATAAGGCTTCCAGCATGCGCTTGATGACCACGGAGCACGAAATTTCGCGGTTGGCAGCTTCGGGGATGACGAGGCTGTTGGGCGACTCGATGACGTCGTCGGTGACGATGAGGTTACGGCGGACGGGCAGACAATGCATGAACTTGCCGTTATTGGTCCACGACATGTGCTCGGTATCGACGGTCCATGAACGGTCCTCGCAGGTAATCTTACCATAGTCGGCAGGGTTGGTGACACCGGGGTTCGACCAGTTCTTGGCGTAGATGAAATCGGCACCTTCGAAGGCTTTGCGCTGGTCGTATTCCACGCGGGCATTGCCGACGAACTGCGGGTCGAGCTCGTAGCCTTTGGGGTGGGTGATGACGAGGTCCACGTCGGGGGCGGCATTCATCCACTGGGCGAAGCTGTTAGGCACGGCCTGCGGCAGAGCGCGACAGTGAGGGGCCCAGGTTAAAACTACTTTTGGCTTTTGGCTTTTGGCTTTTGGCTCTTTTGCCCAATATTCCTCGATAGTGATAAGGTCGGCGAAGGCCTGCAGGGGGTGCACCGTGGCGGTCTCCATAGCGAAGACGGGGCGTCCGCTGTATTTGATGAACTGCTGGAGCACGGTCTCGGCATAGTCGTACTCGCGGTCGGTGAGTCCGGCGAAGGAACGCACGCCGATGAGGTCGCAGTAGCAACCCATCACGGGAATGGCCTCGAGGAGGTGTTCGCTCTTGTCGCCATCCATGATGACGCCACGCTCGGTCTCGAGTTTCCAGGCACCGGCATTGACGTCGAGCACGATGACATTCATGCCGAGGTTCATGGCGGCCTTCTGGGTGGAGAGGCGCGTGCGCAGGGAGTTATTGAAGAAGATCATCATGAGGGTCTTGTTCTTGCCCAGATGCTGATACTTGTAACGGTCGTTCTTGATCTCAAATGCTTCGGCCATCGCCTTTTCCAGCGGGCCGATATCCTGTACGTTGATGAAGGTTTTCATTTTTATTTTCGTTATTACGTTATTTCGGGATTGCGGTATTCCGTGATTCCGTGATTATGGGCGGGTTTGGCCTTCGCCCTCGATGATCCATTTGTAGGTGGTGATTTCCTCAAGTGCCATAGGACCGCGGGGACCGAGTTTCTGGGTGGAGATGCCAATCTCAGCGCCGAGACCGAACTGTGCGCCGTCGGTGAACGACGTGGGGGCATTCCAATAGACGCAGGCGGCATCGACGTGTGCCTGGAACTTGCGGGCCGTGGCCTCGTCGTTGGTGATGATAGCCTCGCTATGTCCGGAGCCGTACTGGTCGATGTGTGCCAGTGCCTCGTCCAGTGAAGCAACGGTACGGATGGCCATCTTGTAGTCCATGAATTCGGTGCCGAACGACTCGTCGGTTGCAGGCTGAAGAAGAATGGTCGGATAATTTCCTCGCAGCAGTTGGTAGGCAGGTCCGTCGACGTAGAGCGTCACCTTGTGGTCGAGTAGGGGTTTTACCAGTTCGACGAGGTCGCCCAAACGACTCTCGTGGATGATGAGGCAGTCGAGGGCGTTACACACCGATACGCGACGCGTCTTGGCATTGCAGATGATTTTCTTGCCCATCTCCAGGTCGCCGTCCTTGTCGAAATAGGTGTTGACGACGCCGGCACCGGTCTCGATGACGGGAATGCGGGCGGTGTCGCGCACGAAGTCGATGAGGCGACGCCCACCACGGGGAATGCAGAGGTCGATGTACCCCACAGCATTAAGCATCTCGCCTGTGGCCTCATGGGTTGCCGGCAACAGGGTAACGACGTCGGGATTGACGCCGAAGCGTTCGAGCACCTCGTGGATGAGTTCGACGGAAGCCTGATTGGAGAGGTCGGCATCGCTGCCGCCCTTCAGCACGCAGGCATTGCCGCTCTTGAAGCAGAGCGAGAATACGTCGTAGGTGACGTTAGGACGGGCCTCGTAGATCATGCCGATGACGCCGAAAGGTACGCTGACACGATGCAGGCGCAACCCGTTGGGCAACGTCTTCTCCTTGGTGACGTAACCAAGCGGCGAGGGCAACGATGCCAC
This sequence comes from Prevotella sp., assembly GCA_045112595.1. Taxonomy (GTDB): domain Bacteria; phylum Bacteroidota; class Bacteroidia; order Bacteroidales; family Bacteroidaceae; genus Prevotella. The sequence goes on from JBGUIA010000109.1 coordinate 6,942, forward strand.
GTTACGCATGTCGCCAGCAATGTCGTCGAGGCGCTTTTCGGTGAGTTGCAAACGGTCGTATAAGGGATTTTTGGGGTCCATCTTCGCCAAGTCCTGGCTGTTGGCTACAAGGATGCGCTCCTTGAAGTCAACGATGGCGTCGGCCACCGCATTGAGGATGGTGTTACGCTGCTCGTCGGAGAGCAGAGCCAGTGAGCGGCTGGCTTTCTTGACCCGCTGGAATGTTTCAGTCAATTGCATTTGGAATGAATTCTGTATGTGGTACGTTTTGATTGTTTAAAAGGATGTCGAGGAGGATGTCTTCGCGCTTGCCGTTGGCAATGACGACGCGGACACCGGCCTTCTGGAGTTTCTGGGCGGTGGTATATTTCGAATGCATGCCGCCACGACCGAAGGCACTCTTCTCCTCCTTGATGTATTGCGAGAGGTCGCGACCGGGTTCGACGGTGGGGATGATGTTCGATGCAGGGTCGTCGGGATGACCGTCGTAGATGCCGTCGATGTTACTCAGGAGGATGAGCGTGTCGGCCTTCATCATCTGTGCGATGAGGCCGGAGAGCTCGTCGTTATCGGTGAACATCAGCTCGGTGACGCTGACGGTGTCGTTTTCGTTGACGATGGGTAACACGTCGTTCTCGAGCATTACCGTCATACAGGCCTGCTGGTTGCGGTATTGTTCGCCGGGCTCGAAGTTTTCCTTCATCGTGAGCACTTGTCCGACGTGGATGCCGAATTCGCGGAACAGGTCGTAGTAGAGTCCGACGAGTTTCACCTGACCCACAGCGGAGAAAAGCTGGCGCTGTTCGACGCTGTCGAGCGAGTGGTCGACGGTCAGTTCACGACGTCCGCAGGCAACGGCACCCGACGACACGAGGATGATTTCGTAGTCGTGGCGTCGGAGGGAAGCAACTTGGTCAACGAGTGACGACACGCGTGTGACGTCCAGTTTTCCGTCCGTGCGCGTCAGCACGTTGGAGCCTATCTTGATGACAATTCTTTTCTTCATTTTATATCATTGATACGTCTTTGATATGTTCTATTTCCGGTTCTTCTCCGACAGTGCCGACAACGGTAATGATGTCCAGTCGGGAGTCGCCGTTGATGTGGCGATACTTGATGTAGTGGTTGATGGCCATCTGCAGACTATGCAGTTTCCTGTAGTCCACGGCTTCCTCGGGGTCGCCAAACAAGCGGTTGCGACGAGTCTTCACTTCGACGAATACGACGGTGCCGTCTTCGTCCTGGGCAATAATGTCGAGGTCGCGGTGACCTGATTTCCAGTCGCGCTCAACAATGGTGTAGCCGTTGCGTTGCAGATAGTCTGCCGCCGTATCTTCACCCCACTTGCCTAACTCGTTATGCGCCGCCATCCCTAATTATCAATTGTCAATTATCAATTGTCAATTTTGAATTACTTCTCGGCGTCCTTGTTGCGGATTTCCACACGGCGGATCTTTCCGGAGATGGTCTTCGGCAGTTCATCGACAAACTCGACGATGCGAGGATATTTGTAAGGCGCGGTTTCCTTCTTGACATGCTGCTGGAGTTCCTTGATGAGGTCGTCGCCGGCCTTGTCCTTCCACTCCTTGCCGAGTACGACGGTAGCCTTCACCACCATACCGCGGATATCGTCGGGAACACCTGTGATGGCGCACTCTACGACGGCGGGGTGAGTCATCAGCGCTGATTCCACCTCGAACGGGCCGATGCGGTAACCGCTGGACTTGATGACGTCGTCGATGCGACCCTCAAACCAGTAGTAGCCGTCCTCGTCGCGCCACGCCATGTCGCCGGTGTGGTAGATGCCGTCGTGCCAGGCCTCGCGCGTCTTCTCCTCGTCGCGGTAGTAGCCCTTGAACAGTCCGACGGGTTTCTTGTCGCCCACGCGCACCACAATCTCGCCCTTCTCACCGTCCTCGCAGCTGGTGCCGTCGGCACGCAGCAGGTCGATGTCGTACTGCGCATTGGGAATACCCATCGAGCCGGGCTTCGGCGTCATCCAGGGGAAGGTGCCCAGCGTCATGGTGGTCTCGGTCTGTCCGAAGCCTTCCATCATCTTGATGCCCGTCTTCTCATAGAACTTGTCGAACACGGCGGGGTTCAGCGCCTCGCCGGCTGTAGTGCAGTATTCGAGCGAGCTGAGGTCGTACTTCGACAGGTCCTCGCGAATCATGAAGCGGTAGATGGTGGGTGGTGCACAGAACGAGGTCACCTTGTATTTCTCCATCTGGCGCAGCAGCGTGTCGGCATTGAACTTCTCGTGGTCGAAGACGAAGACCGTTGCTCCGGCAAACCACTGTCCGTAGAACTTGCCCCAGACGGCCTTGCCCCATCCGGTGTCGGCCACGGTGAGGTGCAGCGAACCCTCGTGCAGGTTGTGCCAGAAGACGCCCGTGGTCAGGTGGCCCATCGCATACAGGTAGTCGTGCGCCACCATCTTGGGCTCGCCACTGGTACCGCTGGTGAAGTACATGATCATGGTGTCATCGTTCTCGTTGACAAAGGCGGGACGCTGGAACTTGGGAGCCTGCTGCCATTCCTTGGTCCAGTTATGAAAACCTTCCTCTTCACCCAGTGTGATATACTGCTTCACGGTAGGACTCTCAGGCATGGCGAGCTTAATCTGTCCGATGATATAGTCGTCCTTGGCACAGATAATGGCCTTCACCGATGCCCGCGTATTGCGATAGACGATGTCATGTTTGGTCAGCATGTGGGTAGCGGGAATCACAATAGCTCCAATCTTGCAGAGTGCCAGCATGATGACCCACCACTCATAGTGACGCTTCAGAATGAGCATCACGGGGTCGTTCTTGCCGATGCCTAAAGACTGCAGATAGCTGGCAGCCTGGTCGGTCTGCTCTTTCAGCTCTCCGTAGGTAGTGCGAATCTCCTCACCCTGGTCGTTAGTCCAGAGGATGGCCAGTTTCTCAGGGGCCTCTTCAGCCCATGCATCCATGACGTCGTAGGCGAAGTTGAAGTTCTCGGGGATGATGAACTCTAAGTTCTTATTATAATCCTCTACAGACGTAAACTTAGTCTGCTTTAAAAATCTTTCTATCATATTCTTGCTATTTGCTATTTGCTTTTGGCCATTGGCTAACTGCTAATTGCTAACTGCTAACAGCCCCTTCTTACTCGACTGTAAAGGCGAGGAACTTGACGGCCTTGTCGCCGACGGCCAGCATGCCGTGGGGCTTGGTGGAGTCGAAATAGATGCTATCACCTTCCTCAAGGATGATGGTCTTGCCACCGATGTAAAGCTCCATGCTGCCTTCCAACACCATGTTGAACTCCTGTCCGGGGTGGGTATTCTTGTAGATAGTGCGGGCACCGGGCTTCGGTTCGACGGTGACGATAAACACGTCGGCCTTGTGGTTGACGAAACCACCCACGAGGCTCTGATATTTATAGGCCTTTGTGCGTTCGATGCTCATGCCCTGACCCTTGCGCGTCACATAGTACGACTTCATGTGCGGTGCCTCGGCGAATATCAGTTCCTCTGTTGATACGCCGTATTTCTTCGCAATTTTCATCAGGTTCGAGATGGTGATGTCCAGCTCGCCTGCCTCAATCTTTTCATACTTCTCAGTGCTGATGCCAATGGTCTCAGCCATCTCACTCACGGGGATGTCGAGCACGTCGCGCAGTCCGCGCAGTCGCTCGCCAATTTGTTTCAATTGTTCGTCCATAATTATTTCGCTCCTGCTTTTAATCCTCTAATTACACTTGACGTAAAACCGGCATGCTCCATCTCGTTCAGTCCCTTGATGGTCACACCGCCTGGCGTCGTCACCAGGTCGATGGCGGCCTCGGGGTGCAGTCCCGTTGCCTCCAACAACTCTACGGCACCCTTCATCGTCTGCATCACGATGGCCTTCGCGTCGTCAGCCTTAAAGCCCAACTCTACACCGCCCTCTGCCGCAGCACGGATATAGCGCATGGCATAGGCGATACCGCACGATGCCAATGTCGTGCCGGCACCCAGATGCTGCTCGTCGGTGATAATGGTCTTGCCCATGCTCTCGAACAACTTCACCACCTGGTCCGTATGTTGCTGTGTCGCGTCGATAGCCGGCACGATGAATGTCATCGACGCCAGTTGTGCAATGGCGATGTTCGGGATGACGAGGTACGTCGGAATCATCTTCCCTTCTTTTGTCATCCACTGTTTGATGCTCTCCGACTTGACGCCTGCAGCCACCACGACGAGTGTCTGCTGGTCGTAATCCATCACGTCGCGAATGCCGGTCAGTACCTGCTCCACGAGCCAGGGCTTGACAACCACGCATACGATGTCGGCACCCTGTGCTGCCAACTGATTGCTCGGTGTCGCCGTTACGCCCAAGTCGGCAAACTTGTCGCGTGTTGCGCGCACGGGGTCGCTCACGCAGATGTCCTCGTTCTGGATGTAGTCTCCCTTGATGAGCCCTTCAACGATGGCGCCACCCATGGCACCGGCTCCGATTACTGATATCTTCATCTTTTTTTGACGTTATTTCGTTATTCCGTTATAACGAATTAAAAACCTTCTTTAATTTCTCAATAAACTCGTCGGCCTCGGCCTTCGTCAGACACAGCGGTGGCAATAGGCGCAGAATGTTCTGTCCGGCACACCCCGTGAAGCAGTGCTCCTGATAAATCAGCGGCTGGCGCACGTCTTTGTGAGGGACGTCAAGGTCGATGCCAATCATCAGACCACGACCGCGCACGTCCTTGATATGGGGTTGCGTCTTTTGGAGTTCCTTCAGCTGTGCAATGAGGTATTCGCCTATTTCGTGGGCATTCTCTACGATGTGCTCCTGTTCGTACACGTCGAGCACGGCGAGAGCTGCCGCACAGGCCAGATGGTTGCCGCCGAACGTCGTACCCAGCTGTCCGTAGACGGGCTGGAAGTCGGGCGAAATAAGTACGGCACCCATGGGGAATCCGTTGGCAATACCTTTCGCCACGGTGATGATGTCAGGCTTGATGCCGAGCCACTGGTGGGCAAAGAACTTACCCGAACGTCCGTAGCCGCATTGTATCTCGTCGCAAATCAGCGTCACGCCAAAACGTTTGCAAGCGTATGCCAAGTCCTGAGCGAACTTCGGCGTGGCCATTTGGATGCCACCGACGCCCTGAATACACTCGAGGATGACGGCAGCGACGCCTCCACGCGACATCTCACGCACCCACGGCTCAATGTCGTTTAACGGCAGAAATCGCACGTGGTGGTTGTCGTTCAGCGGAGCCACAATCTTCGGATTGTTGGTCACCTCGACGGCCAGCGACGTACGTCCGTGGAACGCGTGTTCACACGACAGGATGCGCGTGGCCTGCGGATTCTTAAACGATGCCAGCTTCAGCGCATTCTCGTTAGCCTCCGCACCGCTGTTGATTAAGAACAGCTGGTAGTCGTCGTAACCGCTGATCTTACCCAGACGCTCTGCCAACTCTACCTGCAGCTTGTTAATTACCGAGTTCGAATAAAACCCAATCTTCCCCAGCTGCTCCGTCACCTTGTTAATATAGTGCGGATGCGAATGGCCGATGGAAATTACGGCGTGACCGCCATAGAGGTCAAGATACTCCTGACCTTTGTCGTCCCAAACCTTACAGCCCCTGCCTTTAACGATGTTCACGTCGAACAGGGGATATACGTCAAATAGTTTCATATTCAGTCTAGTTCTATTTTCTTTTTATTCTCCCAGTTTCTTGCCGCTCATCAGGAGTTCAACCAACGGGCGGTCCTTGAATGAGTGACGCTGCTGGTCCCAGAAGCCGAAGTCGGCATCGTAACACCATGTGGTCCAGGCAATGTTGAACTCGTCGAAGACGGTCAGCACGTCGCGATACCACTTGTAGGCCAGTTCGCGGTCAACGGGCTCATAGACGCCCCACTCGCCGCAGAACAGTTGCAGGTCGTATTTCTTGGCAGCCTCGATGGCATCCTTGAACTGCTCGCGAATGGTGTTGATGTCCCACACCTGTTCGGTATATGGCTTCAGCTCAGCCTTGATGGCATCGGGAGCAGCATCGTAGTCTTCCTTCGACACGAGCACACCGGGATAGTTTACCTTACCCTTATAGGCAGCACACAGCGGCGACCACCATGCACCATAGTGAGTCAGCAACATGGGGTTATAGTAGTGGAACGACAGAATGATATTCTTGTCGCCCTCGGGTACCTTCAGATACTTCATCGTCTCGTGTCCCTGCCAACGGTTCGAACCGATGACGAGCGTACGCTGGGGCTCCAGTTCGCGCAGGGCCTTGTGTACCTTTGCCACGAGGGCGTTCCACTGCTCGTGCTCGTCGGCTACGGGTTCGTTCATGAATTCGTAGGCCACCCAGTCGTTGCTGCGGTTCTTCAGCGTGTCCGACAACTGACGCCACAGGTTCAGCAGACCTTCCTGTGCCTCCTCTGACGTGAACAGCGTGTTGGCAGCCTGGCCAGCCTCGTTCACGGCATTGAAGTAGTGCGAGCGGATGATGTGCAGGTCGACGATGGCTCTCAGGTCGTACTTGCGAGCCCAGTCGAGTGCGTTGTTCAGCAGTCCCCAAGCCTCAGGCAACTGCTTGCCGTCCTCGTCCCAGAACTGCACCTCGTCGATGGGAATGCGTACAAAGTCGAAGCCCAGCTCCTTCAGGCGGGCAAAGTCATCCTCCTGTATGTGCAGACGACGTGCCTCACCGCGCTGCTCCGACTGCGACAGCCAGTGGCTGACGTTGGTGCCGCGCTTGATGCGGAAGTTATTCACTTGTCCTGCCTGACTCTCCTCTTGAGCCTGTTTCTGACTCTTGTTTCCGCAAGACGTGGTTACAAACAGTGCCGTTGCTATCATCACGGCCAGGGTGAAAATGCTCTTTCTCATACTCATAATTGTTCTGGGTTATTACTATACTGCCTGCAAAGTTACGAATAAGTGAGCAAAGAACCAAAGAAAACTTAAGTTTTTTTTGGTCTTTCGAACGGAAGTAACTTCTCGCAAAGCGAAAAGATAGTGCAAATCGAACTTTAGAATGCGGAGGCTTTCAGACGCAGACCGGCGGTCTCGTCGATGCCGAACATCAGGTTCATATTCTGAACGGCTTGGCCCACGGCACCCTTCAAGAGATTGTCGATGCAGGAGGTGACGAGCAGCTTGTTGTCGAAGGCGTCGATGTGGACGAGGCACTTGTTGGTATTTACCACTTGCTTGAGGTCTAACGGCTTGTCGGAGTAGTGCGTGAAGGCAGCGTCAGCGTAGAAGTCCTTGTAGGCCTGAATGACCTCGTCGGCAGGGGCTTTCGTGCGGATGACCTCCGTGCAGAAAATGCCGCGGGCGAAGTCGCCACGATAGGGGATGAAGTCGATATCGACATCCAAGTGCCCCTGCACCTGTGCCAGCGACTGACGTATCTCGGCCAGATGCTGGTGGGTAAAGGGCTTGTAGATGCTGAGGTTGTTGTTGCGCCATGAGAAGTGGGTCGTGGCACCGGGTTTCTGTCCGGCTCCCGTAGAGCCCGTGATGGCATTTACGCTGACGTCGTACTTCAACAGATTGAGGTTGGCGGCAGGCAGTAAACCGAGTTGGATGGCGGTGGCAAAACAGCCGGGATTGGCCACATGCTGCGCCTTCTGAATATCCTCTTTGTTGATTTCCGGCAGGCCATAGACATAGTCGTGATCGCCTTTGATGCGGAAATCTTGGGCGAGGTCGATAATCTTGACGTTCGCAGGGATGGTGTGCTCCTTGAGGAACGCCTCACTCTTGCCGTGACCGAAACAGAAGAAGACGACGTCCACTTGGTCGAAGGGCATCGCGTCGGTAAACTTCAAATCGGTTTCCCCGATGAGTCCTTCATGTACGTCACTCACCAAATTACCAGCATTACTCTCTGAATTGGCAAAGACGATCTCTGCCTCGGGATGGTTCAGCAGCAGGCGAATCAGTTCTCCGCCTGTATAGCCTGCCGCACCTAATATTCCAACTTTTATCATCCGTGTAATCCGTTAAATCTGTGGTCGAAAAATCAGCGTTTCTCGTCTTTGTGAATGCCGTAGTAAACGCGGAGTGGGGTAGAGCTGACCTTGATGAAGCCCTTGGCCTCGTCGGCAGTCCAACCAGTCTGGGTCTCGCCGTATTCGCCCAACTTACTCTTTGTGAGGTCATTGACGGAATCAATGCCCACAGTTTCGAAGCCGTAGGGACGAAGCTTCAGGATGGCGGTACCCGTAACGTTGCGTTGGCTGCTTGTAAGCATAGCCTCGATATCTGGCATGACGGGCTCAAGATACTGACTCTCGTGCAGGAACATACCATACCAGTTGGCTACCTGGTCCTTCCAGTACTGCTGCCATTTGGAGAGCGTCGATTTCTCCAGCAGACGGTGAGCCTCAATAATCAGCTTAGGTGCTGCGGCCTCGAAACCAACACGGCCCTTGATGCCGATGATGGTGTCGCCGACGTTGGCATCACGACCAATGGCGTACGAGGCACCAATCTCTTCAATCTTCTGAATGGCCTTGATGTGGTCATCGAACTGCTCACCATTGACAGCCACAATCTCGCCCTTCTCGAACTGAATTTTCAGCAGCGACTCCTTTTCGGGGTTGGTGACGTGCTTCAGATAAGCCTCTTCGGGCAGTCCCTGTGTGGGGTCGAGCAGTTCGCCACCACAAATCGAGGTGCCCCAGATACCGACGTTATACGAGTACTTCAGCTTGGTGAAGTCTGCGAAATAACCGTTGGCGTTCAGATAGTCCACCTCCTCCTTACGGGTTAGGTTCCTGTCGCGCGTCAACGTGATAATCTCAACGCCAGGAGCCATCACGAGGAACGTCATGTCGAAACGGATCTGGTCGTTGCCAGCACCCGTACTTCCGTGAGCAATGGCATCAGCACCAATCTCCTTGGCATAACGCGCAATGGCAATAGCCTGGAAGATACGCTCGCTGCTGACCGATATTGGGTAGCAGTTATTACGCAGCACGTTGCCGAAAATCATATACTTCAGCGACTTCTCGTAATACTCCTGCGTCACGTCGAGCGTCACGTATTTCACGGCGCCCAGCTTGTAGGCGTTCTCTTCGTTTCTCTTGAGTTGCTCGGCCGAGAAACCACCCGTATTGGCACAGGCGGCATATACCTCATAACCTAACTCCTTAGTCAGATACATCACATTGTAGCTGGTGTCCAATCCACCACTAAAGGCTACTACTACTTTCTTCTTGCTCATATTTTTTTATTTGTTTAATTCGTTGTTAATAATCCGTTTAATCCGTGAAATCCGCGGTCGTAATATATTCGTGTTATTCGTGATTGCAACGCCACACTCTGCTAGTCAGAGAAATTCGTGGTTTTATTTCTCGTCTAACTGTTTGATGCGCTCTAAGACTTCTTCGGGGATCTTAGCGGGCAGGTGTTCCTCGGGGTCGTAGAGCATAGCCGTGCAAATGCAGTATTTACGGCCTGTACGGTGCAGAACATCCACGTTGACGCATCCCTCGCAACCGCGCCAGAAAGCCTCGTCGTCGGTCAAATCGGCAAAGGTCACGGGTTGATACCCCAATTCCGTATTCATCTTCATCACGGCAGCACCGCTGGTCAACGAGAAAATCTTAGCGTGCGGCCAACGCGTACGGGCCAACGAGAAGGTCATATCTTTAATCTTCTTCGCCACACCCAGTCCGCGGAAGTCGGGGTGGACTATCAGACCAGAGGTCGTCACATATTGTTTGTTGCCCCATGTCTCAATATAGCTGAAACCGGCAAACGTATTGCCACTCAAGGCAATCACGGCTTTAGCCTCTTTCATCTTCGTCGCCAGATATTCGTGTGTACGCTTAGCAATACCCGTTCCGCGTACCTTAGCTGCATCAGCAATGGTCTGCAGGATAGTGTCTACGTAAATTTCATGTTCAGGTCCTGCCACAAATACCTCTATATTCTTATTCTGTTCCATTTTAACTATGAACTCTTAACTATGAACTATGAACTGAAAAAATTACTTCATATTCGGTACTACTTCGCTTAAGGCCTCAATCACTTCTTCCGTCGTTACCCCTTGCTTGATAACGATAAAGATGGTGTCGTCGCCTGCTATCGTACCTAATATCTCGTTAATATGACTGTTGTCTATGTTGTATGCTATCGAACTGGCATAGCCTGGGCGCGTCTTGATAACGCCCATATTGCCAGAGAAATGAATGCTAAGGAAGCCTGGCACTTGCATCATCTCGCGAACAGACGAAGGGGTGCTCACACGTTTGTACATAGTGTCGTTAGGCAATACGTATACATAATTGCCTCGCATGGAGGCTGCTTTGGCAACCTTCAACTGTTTCAAATCGCGACTGAGAGTGGCCTGAGTCAATTGGAAACCCTCCTTCTTTAGGGCGTCCAACAGTTCGTCTTGACTACCAAGTTCTTGGCTTGAAATAATCATCCGCAGTGCTTCTAAGCGGTCGTTTTTAACTTTCATCGCTGGTATATTTATTCAAATCGGCTGCAAAATTATACATTTTTCTGCATATGACCAAACAAATATGCATCTTTTTTTTGCATTTTATTGTTTATCGCTGTTTCAGCCTATTGCAGTTTCATTGCTGTATCGATAACTCTGGTCGGGCGAATATGTTCTTTATTGTTCGCGTGCACAATATTATATATTTAATAATGTGTAATCATGTGTTAGATTGACGCGTATCAAGTCTCTATTTTTTTTTGCTTTTATTTCGTTTTTTTTCTTCTGAAAAGTTTGTTAGTTCGGAAAAAAGTCGTACCTTTGCATCCGCTTTCAGGGAGAGTCCCGAAAAAGCAACCCCAAAAAGAGTTCTTTGAAAGACTTACATAGACAGAGAAGAAGTAGTACGAGAAGCGAGTATTTATATTATATAATGTATATACTTGGGTAACAAGAACAAACCGTTTCAATTTCAATTCAAATACTACCGGATAGAGCGTTCTGAGACAGAGAAACAACGCAGAAATAAAAATTGTACAACTCTGCTAGGAGCGAGTGAAATAACAAGCTTGCTTGATTATTTCCGAGCGACGACGCAGAGTGTATATTTTTTCTGCAATGCATAAAAAATATACAATGTAGAGTTTGATCCTGGCTCAGGATGAACGCTAGCTACAGGCTTAACACATGCAAGTCGAGGGGCAGCA
>JBGUIA010000110.1:0-16724 GCA_045112595.1 Prevotella sp.
CGTCAATTTTCATGAGGTAGAGAATGGTTGAGATAAAATATTGTCCATCGACATTAGCAGAAGGTTATAACACCTACAGTCCGCAAGCAGTGAAAAGACTGTTTGACGGAAAAAAGGTGTCACCGTTTCTGGATTTCAATATCAATGAGTTGAAACAGTCGGATGTGATAGTTCAGGCCATGCAGCGTATATCCGTCTCTGGAGTACAGGAAAAGTTCTCGGGACTGATAGACCACAACATCATCCGCATTGCCGAGAGCAATGAGCGATCCACGTACATCATCAAGCCTGCGCCATGGGACGAGACCATTGCTACAAGGAAACAGATTCCCACCAATGAGCATGTGACGATGCAGATAGCCCGGCAGGTGTATGGTATTGTTACAGCAGAGAACGGACTGTGTTTTACCAAAGACGGCCAGACGGTGTATATCACCAAGAGGTTTGATATTCTACCCGATGGAACGAAGGTGGAAATGGAGGACTTTGCTGCACTCGTGGGGCGAAACGAGCAGACCGACGGCACCTATTTCAAATATAGTGGCTGCTACGAGGATATTGCCAAATGCATCCGAAAGACTATTCCTGCCTGGATGGTTGACATGGAGCGTTTCTACGAACTTGTTGTGTTTAACTACATCTATGCCAACGGAGATGACCATCTGAAGAATTTCTCGGTTATCCGTCAAGGGGGTGATTACCGACTTGCTCCAGCATACGACCTATTAAATACCAGCCTGCATGTGAATGGTGATGACTTCGGACTCGACGGAGGATTGTCTCCAGACATCGAAAAGAGTGACGTCTATGACAGGACTGGCCATCCATGCCGCTTAGATTTCGAACGGTTTGGTGCACAAATAGGGCTGACCGATGCTCGTATCAAGCGAGTGCTGGACAAGTACATGGTTATTCCAGAACTGACCATGAAACTTGTCGGGAATAGCTACCTGAATGACAAGATGAAAAGAACATATTTGCGAATCGTGGACGAACGCGTGAAGCGATTTATCAGGAAGTCAGAATAGGTCCAAAAGACTCATATCACTTCGTTGTCATGATATTAAGGATCATCTCATCTGTCTTGCACATAGCATCTGCACCGATACTCGTCAGGTTATGAATGCTCTTATCCACATCGTCATCCACAATACCCTCCGACGAACTGACGCACTTGCCCTCCATAGCCAGCAAAGCCGAAAGCAAAGCAGTGGAAACTCCCGAGGTTATCTTCAGCGAGCACGATGGTTTGGCACCATCGCATATCATACCCGTCAGGTTAGCAATCATATTCTTCACTGAAGAACAGATACGATCGTAATCACCACCCATCAGATAGGTGATGCCACAGCTACTGCCGATGCTTGCCACCACACAACCACAGAGTGCCGACAGTTTACCCAATGACTGTTTGATATATATGGCAGTCAGATGACTGAGCATCAAGGCACGTATGAGTTCCTCCTCAGTATTCTCGTTCTCCTTGGCATAAACACAGACAGGGTTGGTAGCACAGATGCCCTGATTGCCGCTGCCGCTGTTTGACATAACCGGAATCATCGCACCACCCATGCGGGCATCACATGCTGATGCCGTTCGTGAGATGATATGGCAATAGATGCTGTCACCGAATATTCCCTTTGACAACGGACGCTCTATGCTCTTACCGAGGTTGTGCCCGTAGTTACCCTTCAGCGCCTCACGTGCCGCATTCATGTTATAGGTTCGTGCCTCCTGGATGAAACTGATCTCATCAAGTGGTGTCGTCATGGCAAAATCATACACAAGGCGAAGGTTCAGAGGAACATCCATGTCACTGGCAGGACTGTTCGCGCTGCTCTCAATACTCTTCCCTGCCTTACCGGATAAGCACTTCTCGTCATCTATAAACCTGGTATGCCCACCGGCGATGACTGAAGAAGCTTTCTTGTCGCCAGCGGTGCAGATAATCTCCACATACAACTTCTCGCTGATGTCTTCCTTCTGTTTGATAGAAATACGATTCTCTGCAATAAACCTCTTCCCCTCTTCGAGCGTACTTGGCGTCAAGTCCTTGAGCACCTCCAGCTGATAGTCACTCTTGCCGATGATAGCACCTAAGGCAATAGCAATAGGCAAGCCCAACATACCCGTTCCAGGAATCCCGACCCCCATCGCATTCTTCAGGATATTAGCACTCAACAACGCCTCAATCTTCTCAGGACGACAACCCAATTTCTCGGTAGCCTTCGCCGTACATAGTGCCACACACATCGGCTCAGTGCATCCTATGGCAGGCACCACCTCCCGATGCACCATCGCGATAATCTTATCTCTCAGTTCTTTCTCTATCATCATATCCTTAAGTTTCTAGTAATTCATGCTGCGAATATACGAAATAATATTCAAATGCTTGTAACATTACAACCTTTTTAACATAAAAAGGGCAGATGCTTTCACACCTGCCCTTCGTCTCTTATCCGTTTCATCCGTTTCATCCGTGTTCGTATTTCCATCGCTTAAGCACTCGACAAGATTTAATCTCTCAAGAATTTGAGAATTACAGAATTTATTCGTACCTTTGCACACAAAACATGCAAGAGTATGAAGGAAAATAATTGTTTGGCGAAGGATGTTGTCGTCATTGGAGCCGGCCCTGCGGGTTCGATGTGTGCTTATCTCTTGAAGAAGGCTGGTGTGGAATGTGTACTTATAGACCGAGCCACCTTTCCCCGCGAGAAAGTCTGTGGCGGCAGCCTGACGCACAAGGCTTATACCCTTCTGGCTGAAACGATGCCCGATCTGAAGTATGACTATTATCCTGTGAGAAAATTAAAGCTGATGATAGGCTCCAAGACGGTAAGCGATTTCCAACCCACCGAAGAGCTGAGAATTGTACACAGGAAGGACTTCGACTTCGCCCTCTTGCAGCAATACCAGCACATAGGCGGTGAATTCGTGCAGGATGCCTTCTCCGCGTATGAAGAACAGGCCGATGGACGCATACTCGTCACTTTGAAGTCTGGCGTACAGTATCTGTGTCGATACCTTGTTGGAGCCGACGGTGCCAACAGTCGTGTCAGGCGACAGGCAAAGGGAGCATACCACGGCAACGTGCTCTGTATGGAGCAATATGTGGAAAAGACGAAAGACTGTATGGAAGTCTCCCTCTCAAGCGAATATAACGGCGGCTATTACTACTGGTTTCCCGGTCCGGACCATGACATTGTGGGCTATGGCGACAAGCAGTTGACGCCTGCCATGTTCAGAAACATAATGGAACGCTTCGGTGTCAAGGAGACAAAGATCAAGGGCGCCTATGTTCCCGTGGAGGAGGTAGAGACGGACAACGACCACATCATCCTGATTGGCGATGCCGGTGGCTTCCCCAACAAACTGACCTACGAAGGCATCTACTATGCACTGGCTACAGGCCGGAATGCAAGCATCGCCATCATCGAGGGAAAGCCCTTCCGTGAGACCAATCGCCTGATTTTCAAGAAAAAACGGATGGAACGGACGATTGCCCGCCTGATGTACGACAGTCCTTGGGGAATACGCATCGTGCGCCTATGCTCTTTCAGTTCCCGCTTCGTCAGGCTTATCTTCGATGCCGGTGTATGACGAACCCACCTTCCCCATCACCTGTGATTAAAAAAGACCACGGATCTAACAGATCTAACGGATCTCTTTATTCCATAAACATCGAAAAACTCGAAAAAACTTCCGTGGTTCCGTATTCCACGTGACACATTGTTACTCCCAACACTCCAGCTCGTTCTCCAATTCCGGAATCTGACTGCGGTGGAAGGTCGGTTCCTTGATGCCTTGGCGCTTCTGCTGGCGGTAGTCGTCAAGCAAACGGAAGGCATAGCGACCTAACAGGATAATGGCAATGAGGTTGCAGGCGGTGAGAAGTGCCATGAAGAAATCGACGACATTCCATACCAGTTCAAAGCTCGCAAAGGTTCCGAACAGAATCATGACACCACCGGAGAAGATGCGATAGATGGTCATCACTGTCGGACTTTTGGTGATGAAGCGCACATTCGCCTCGCCATAATAGTAGTTTCCTATGATCGTGGAGAAGGCAAAGAGGAAAATGGCAATGGCCACAAAGATGGGACCGGTACTACCTATCTCCGACTGCAGGGCCGTCTGAGTCAGGGCAATGCCATCGACTTCCGGTGAGTTGTACAGTCCGCTGATGATAATGATGAATGCCGTGCAGGAACATACCAGCAGGGTATCGGTAAAGACGCCCAATGCCTGGATAAGACCTTGTTTGACAGGGTGCGAGGTGGTAGCCGTCGCGGCCACATTGGGAGCACTACCCTCACCTGCCTCGTTAGAGAAGAGCCCGCGCTTCACACCCATCATGATGGTCATGCCAATGCCGCCTCCAGCCACCTGCTGAATACCGAAGGCATCGAGGAATATGACCTTGAAGACATGCGGTATCAGCTCGATGTTCATCACAATGACGACGAGCGAGAGCAGCACATGACCGATAGCCATGACGGGCACCAGCACCGTACAGACATGAGCAATGCGCTGGATACCACCGAAGACGATAACCAGGGAAACGGCAGCAAGGACAACTCCCACCCACATGTGCGGCAGGTTGAAGGCATCTTCCATGGCGCTACAGATGGTGTTCGCCTGGATGGAGTTGTTGGTCAGGCCAAACTGCAGCGTGATGAGTACGGCAAAGAGGATCGCCATCCAGCGCTTCTTCAACCCCTTCAGGATATAGTAGGCAGGACCGCCGATGTAGGAATCCTTGTCCTTCTGCTTATACAGCTGTGCCAGCGTCGATTCGACAAATGCCGTGGCCGAGCCGATGAGTGATATCACCCACATCCAGAAGATGGAACCCGGACCTCCAATGGCGATAGCCGAGGCGACACCTGCCAGGTTTCCCGTTCCCACGCGGGTGGCAACACTCACGATAAAGGCCTGAAACGAAGAGATGTGCTTCTTCTTCACTTCCTTCTGTTCCTTCTCCTTGAGTCCTGCCGTATCTACTGCCGCGTCCGTCAGCAGACGAAACATCTCGCCCACCATTCGGAACTGCATAAACCGCATCCGCCACGTAAACCACAAGCCACAAGCTATCAGTACATAGATGAGACAATCGCCCCATACCGCATCATTCACAGATGTTATCAGTTCGTTTATTTCCATAATAATTCTAATAATCGACAAATATAGCAAAAATTCTCCACCCCCCCATCATTTAAACACTTTTTTTAACAAAAAAAACAAGGGCCAGTGCATTTCATGTGCACCGGCCCGCTGGTTTCCCTTATGGGCTATCAGCCTTTCC
This sequence comes from Prevotella sp., assembly GCA_045112595.1. Lineage (GTDB taxonomy): Bacteria > Bacteroidota > Bacteroidia > Bacteroidales > Bacteroidaceae > Prevotella. The sequence continues at coordinate 5,309 of JBGUIA010000110.1, forward strand.
AAATATCTCTCACGACCTATTTCCATAACTCACGTATTTAATATTTTTGCAATAATTGCATTTTCGTAAAATGAATTTCGCACTGCAAAAATACGGCTTTTTTAAAATTAGCCGTAGTTTTTGCAAATTTTCTTTCAAAAATTCGGCAAAAACCACTATTATTCTCAAAATTACATCACCTTACTCACAGTTCAGCACAAAATAAACGCTGGTTAGCATTCTCGCCAACCAGCGTATATTATTTCTCGCCACATGATAGCACTCGATCCGTGTTCAATTAATGATAAATTAACGGGTAATTAACGGTAATTCGCGTTAAAGTCTCTATTCTTACGATTAGTGTGATTCTCTCTTTGAGAGTGTGGCGTTCTCTGCAAGCAGAGTGTGGCGTTGCAATGCAATCGTGTTCGTTCCTTCCGTGGTTCCGTAGCTCCGTGTTCGCCATCAGAAATTATACGTGACATCCACGGTGTTTCCTGACGAGCCAACGGCGACGTTGCTACCCTTGCCGAACATCAGGTCCGACAGCCACCACGTCAGTTCCGCGGCACCATAGCCTACAGCAGCACCAGCCACCACATCATACCAATGATGACGCTCGCTGGCAATGCGCTCAATACCTACAGCTGTAGCTGCCGCATAACCAGCTATCGGTATCCAAATACAATCCTTTCGGAACTCCTTGTCTATCGACCTTGCTGCAGCAAAAGCCATGGCAGCATGTCCTGATGGGAACGACTTATTATCCGAATGGTCAGGTCGTTCTTCTTTTATCATCGCCTTCATCGCTGTTTTACCAATATAAGCCACACCAACCGATGCGATAGTATTCACGGCGAATCTTGGCCAGTTATGTCCTCCCGTATATCCATAAGTCCCTGATTCCCTAAATCCAGGCTTATACCACGTATTAAGCCCCAAATCGTACTGAATACCTATATTGATATCAAACCAACCATTACTACCACCATTAATATGACTTGACTGATGCTCTCTCCCCATAAAACCGCCCGACGTAAACTGATAGGCGACATCAGCAAACAGCGACCAGCGGTCACTCAGGCGATAGGTCTGTTCGGTACCTAATCCTACATTGGGTGACGAATCCGATACATCGGGATTATGACCTAAACCTAGCCTGGGGAAAACGATGGCATTCCACCGCCTGTTGGCATCATATCCCCCAATTATATTATGCAAATTGAAGAACACATCCATATAGGCTGCCACAAAGCCGCCAGCATCATGGTTGCTGCCGGGTTGGTCTGCCTTATCCAACCATGCCAGATGGTCGTTACCAATGATTCCGTTCTGCCAGTTCACACCGGCACGAAAACCAAACTCAGGAGTGATCCACTTACCCAGGGCCGCATTGATGCCAAACGTTTTTCCGTTGGGAAAAACATGGCTGAAATTACATCCATACTCATTGATCAGCGACATGCCCAAACCAGCCTGTACAAACCAGTTGTCCCAAAAATCGTTCGTCACAACAGCATTTTTGTAATGGGAAGACTGTTCGGATGCCCTATGGAACTTGTTCTTACCCAAATTCATTTGTACGCCCAAAACGAAGTCAAAATAGCCATTACTGCCGGAGCCTTCTCCCGAGTAAAAACCCAACGCGCTGGAACATACCTGATAAGAGGCATCCCCAAACAGGCTCCACTTGTCGTTCAGCCTGTAAGTACAATCAACACCCAATCCCAACATTGGCGAACTCACGGGACCACCCTTCTGAACGTCCATAAGTGCGCCGGCCCTTGGAAATACAGAAACATTCCATTTCTTGTCGGGCCTATAATCGCCAAACAGATTCGTCAGGTTGACCATGATATCCCCTGCAAACACTAGATAGCCCTTGCTGCCCTCGTGGACCCAGCTGGCATAATCGTTCTTGATGATACCATTCTCCCAGTTAAAGACAGCGCGGATACCAAATTCTGGCGTAAACCACTTGCCGAGAGCCACATCCACGCCAAAAGTCTTACCGTTGGGAAATACGTTTTTGAAATTCGTGCCATGAGGGTTCTGCAACCACATATCCACGCCCACCTGTCCATACCAGTTATCCCAGAATGAATTCGTCACAACGGCATTAGAATCAACAGGCACCTCTTCCTGCTGTGCAAATGCGCGATTCCCCCCAACGGCTAAAACGATAGCCATGATACAAACAACTAATCTCTTTATCATCTGTTTTCCTTTTTTCTTTATATACTTTCGTTTCGACTGCCAAAGCTGCGGTTAAGCGAGTGCAATGCGATGCTCGTATCAGCATTGCCGCTCGCAACGCCACACTCATACCTTCAGGTGTGAGAACGTGAGCAGCTTCGCACGCGTTTCCGCGTGCAAAGGTACATCTTTTTTTCTAATAACACAAAAAAAAAAGAGTTTTCCTTTGTGTTTTCGAGCGGAAGATTGCCTCGCCTCGCACCCACCCACTCGTTCATGGGGCTATCTGCCCCAAACCCCGAGTGTATATTCGATTGTATAGATAATTATGGTATAGCCTTCGGCTTTTGGTCCTTTTCCAAAAGGACATAAAAAAGGGAAGGAGTCCCTTTAAAACCCCTTCCCTTTGCGTCCGGTACGGGCCAAAAACTAATCCTGGCCCATACCGTCGTCGTTGCTGGACTTGGTGTAGATGCGGCTGGTGACTTCCGAACTTACACCGTCCTTGATGGCGATGGCCTTCACGGTCGTAGTCGCCGTCAGCGTAATCGTCTCACTATACACGCTGCTGGCGCTAGTCGGCGTGGTACCATCAGTGGTATAATAGATGGTAGCCCCGTCCGGTCCCGTCATCGTCACCTGCGTGCTCTCGGTGAACTGAGTCTCACCACTAAACACCGGCGCACTCACCGTAGTCTCACCTTCGGTATTTCCGTTCTCTCCGGTCTGTCCGTTACCTCCGGAATTTCCGGTCTGTCCACCGCTCTGCGATTGTTCCGTAGGCGTCGACTGTGTCGGCGCACTATAATTCATGCGCCCCGGCTGCAAATACACCGCACTCGTGTTAATTCCGCCATAGCTGTCTGCAGCACTGCCAAAAGCCCCGTCGCCCTGGAACTGCGCCAGCACACTGCTGTCCACATACATATACTGCGTACTCACCTTCAGCTCACTGCCGCTGGCATCGCGGCTATGCACCCACACCGCAGCCCCGTCGCTAATCGCCAGGCTCATGCCCAATACGTAACCACTGGAACCCGAACCTTGAACCGAGGCAAAGCCGATTGAACCTGACACTTCATTCAGTGGCATAGCGTCCGTGGTATCCAGTACTACCTTCCAGCCGCTGATCCTCGCACGGGGAATCCCCGTCACCGCATCCACGCTCTGTTGCCCGTAGAAGAAGGTGATCTGGTCACCGTTCTGCCAGCCTTCATTAAAAGCTATTACGGCAGCGCTGAATTCTGCCACGGTGGTGCTGTCGCCAATCGCCAGGCTGCCCACGCTGATGTCGCTCACCAGTACGCCGTCGCCATTCTTGCTTATCGCAATGCTGGGCAGGCTGCCCCTCGTAATCTGATACGGTGCCAACACCGAGCCACCGTTCAGCCTCACCTGCTTCGGCACATACACCCTCACCACGTTCGTGTTCGCCTGGATAAACGCGTTGTAGTCGCTCATCTGGCCGTTCAACCCCTCAAAACCCTTCTTCAGCGTACTGTTAAACTGCTTGTACACCGCCGCCAGGTTGCTCCACTGCGTGCGGATCTGCATCTGCCCCTCCGTTCTCTGCGGCACGCTCGACTTTGCTTTGGCTTCATACGCCACGGTACCATACTTCGTCTGGCGGTAGATAATCTGTCCAACCTTACCGCTCATCTGACTTCCTACTCCTGTTACTTTTGCCATAATCTAATTCCTTTCTTTACTTTTAAAAATTAAACAATAAATTCTTTTTTTATTTCCCCACGATGGGAATGTTTATCTGATTTTCAGGACAATCCCCAAGGCTATAAGCCCTATAATAATGAAGAACACCCATTTCAACGTCGAGTGCAGAGCGGTTCCGCCGCTCTGGAAATCACCACCTCTACTGTATGTTGCGACTGAGTCGCGACGTTCAACGAACACGGTATCCCTCTCCACCTCCGTCTTCGTCGTTTGCTTCGCGATTTTATCGCGATTCCTCGCCCTTGTCCGGTCGGTAATCTGCACCAGCTTCACGGTATCCCCGACCTCATTCCGGTCAACCGTAATGGTCGTCACCTCACGAATGGTATCGTAAAGTTCGACCATCACCGCTTCCTTCACCGAATCCTTTGTCTCGCATGTCGCTATGCCATAGCGACTTTCCCTCACCGCCACCTCCCTACTGCTACAGCACGCTGATACGATTAGGACAACCAGCACAATAGCAAGCATTCTTTTTAACCATGTCCAACTCATGTCTCAATTCATTTACTTCCTCACGTAATTCCCTGACCTCACGCCGCAGGGGTTCGGCGATGTTCTCTTCAAACTGTTCCACGTACATCTGGCCCAGTTCCATGTTCTTCAGCCGATAGTCGGCCTTCAACCCATTCGCTGTGGGCTTGTGCTTGCGCCCCTCCACGAACCAAGCACAGCCGCCCAACAGCGTCATTAATCCCACGGCTACAGCCGTCCATTCAATTTCAATCATAACTAAACCTCCTGTTTTTTTTATCTATTATTTCGTTTATTGTAACGCCATTCTATGGCGATTTCTTCGTTTTACAGTGCTCGGCGGTTTTGCCGTCGAGGGATGTCCCGAGTTCCCTGCGGTTCCCCGCAGGGCTCTCGTTACTCAGTCATCAGTTGCTTCATGTCAAGGCCACTTAATTCCTCAGTGCCGTCCTTACCGCTCACACGCTTCCTCACCACCTGACGATTACTGCCACTGCGCTTATAACTCACACGAATCGACTTCGGTTCAATACCACCTTCGTGCACGTCCTCAAGCACCATCTCGTCGAACTGACCGTTCTTTACAATCTCACGAGCGATCTCCAGATTCTCAAAGCGAAGCTCATTACCCTCCAGCTCCAAACCCTGAATCAGTGCCGTATCACCTTTCACGTGTGACCACAGCGACTTATCACCCATCCAGCCACAACGTCGTGGACACACAAAACCTTCTACAATCTTCAGCGGCTTGCCATACGCATCAGCCACCGGCTCCAGCACCACCTCCATCAGTGCCTTCACATTATCCTCAATCCCATTAGGCAACCCCATCGCCGCACCCTGCAAAGGACACTTAAACTCCTTCTCCTTACCATCGGGACCAACCTTATCCAAGTGATTCCAACAGCGCCCCTCAGCACACTCATTGTAGCACTTTATCAACTTTTTAAATAACTTCTTTTTCATATTCTTACCCTTTCTTTATTTAAAGTGTTAATACATCCTTAACGCTCACAGCACTATACCCCGTCACTGTCTTTCTCAGAACCTGTTTTCGGTTGAAACCATTCCGTTTCCACGAAACATGAATAAACGTCGGATACAATATCATTTGATCCCACTCCCCACCTTCCACAATCGCCTTCGCAATCTTCTGGTTCGCAGCCTTCCAGTCCGCCACACAACCGAAGCCCTCATGCACTGCACACACATCCGCTGCTGCCGACCCGTTCTTACAGCAATGCTGGCTACCCTTCACACCGCCAACTTTCTTGTTGTAGGCCTCAGTCCTATACCCCGAATTTACATGTATCGCAGCACCGTATCGTTCACGGGCCGGGTCCAGTACCTTCTCAACCAATGCCGTCAGGTTAGCCTTAGCCTCCTCCGGCATCTCGCTGCCATCCTTACAGCGAAACTCTTCAATCTTAAAATGTTTCATATTCTTAAACTTTTAAACTTAATCAACTTTCACTAACCTATTGCCCAATTTTTGGGCTAAAACCGCCGTTTTTTTCTAGAACTTTTTTAAAAAAAAGAACCATTACCCTACGGGTAACTTTTCTCAAAATGTTTCTTCTTAACTCTTCTCTTCAACCGCTTCATCAAGCGATCTCGATCCCCATTCTTCAGCCCCAGTCGCTGACCAACCTCCTTCAGCGACTGACACTCACCCGTGACCTGCACAAAAGCCTCCAGCTCCTCATCCCCATCCGCTGCCTCGCAGATAGTCTCCCATTCCTGATGTCGATAGTCCGACGTCGCCTCAGCCAGACCCTCGTCCTCACCAAACCACTCCACATCCAAGCCCACTGGCGTACTGCATACACCCAGTCGATCGTCCTCCTTCTGCTGTCTGCGATAAGCTTTCACAGCATCATCGATCACTGGGCCAGCCATCTCCTTCAGCTGCTCCTCCAGCGAGTTCTCAGCCTTCCACTCACAACTGCCGTCATACAACTTCTCCACCACCATCCCCTGATAGTGATACAGCGCCTCGCCGCCCAGCCTATACTCACTGTGCGCACCATACTGCGTATAGCCACCCACCAGCACCTTCTTGCCGTTTTCGTCATCCTTCAGCTTCCCGTGCAGTAGCAGCGATATCTCCAGCATCAGTACGGAAAGAGCCTCCCGCCATTGCGAGCGGCTCACCTCCTCCAGACGCTTCAACTGTGCTAATAATTTTCCGCGTGTCATAACCCTTAATAGTTGTCCGATTCAAAATCCTCGTACATACCAATCTCGTCACCAAATACCACGGCTAACTTTAGCGCAGCGTCATACTTATTAGTAATCACTTTACTGTTAGGGTTCTTAAACGAATGGCAAATAACCTGGTCGTAATCATCACCAGCCGTCATGTCTATCACCACAATACCATTCAACTGCTCAATAGCATCCTTCACCAGAGCGTCGCCATAGTAGTAATCACTGATGTCACTCAACTCGGTTTCATCGTCAGAATAGTACTCAATGAAAGTACGACGCGCCATGCTACGATAGTAAATAGCGTCGGCTATATCACTCTCACAGCACTTCTCATTGTTCCAAGGTGCCTTCACCAGCACCACCAAATGTTTGTCCTCGTCCATGATTTCGTCACCAAACTTCTCCATCACCATCAGTCGATGCTCCTCGGCCATATCGTACGGATTCATATCCTCAGTGTCATAGATTAAGCCAATGGCGATTTTTTCCGGATCCAGACCACCTTTTTGAAACAGCAGCCATAGCTTGTCCCAAATCACAAGCTTCGCATAGGCCAACTCTCCATCCAAAGGATCAGCCACCTGCCCTACAGTTTTGATCAGTTTCTCCTTGTCTCCCTCCAAAGTCATCTTCTCCTTCAGACGCTCCAACAGAGACTTCAGACGCTCATAGAAAGCCACAAACTGGTTCACAAATATCAGATGCATTAGCACTGCGTTAACCGAATCCACACTGTGTATGTCAACGACATCCTCGCCAAACACCTCGTCACACAAGTTCTGATACTTCACCCAGGCCTCAACCACATTAATCTGGAAACCGTTCCAGTTGTAAGAATCTTTAGAATACATAATTTTTACCCTTTCTTAATTTTTAATTAATATTTTTGTTGTTAATCTCTACCTCTTACCCAGTAAGAGGTGATCCTCTTCCACTCCCTCAGCCTGCGCACCTGCCTTGTTCATTTCCGATTCACGCTGCAAATGTCGGACACACTTGTGACACCAGCATGCGTATCCTCCCCACCCTCACCTCATTTTTGTTAAAAACCATTAATTCCTCCCAAATTCCCTCATTTTGGGACACAAAAAAAGCCCGGACCTCTCAGTCCGAGCTCAAAAAAACCACACAGTTCTCACCGCGCAGCCTTGGCTGTATAAAAAGGTTCTAAAGTATCTTACCCTTTCTTCTTTTCGTTTCTAGAAACGATAGCCTGTGCTCTTTCCACAAGCTTCTCTCGCAGAGAAATAGGCTTCATCACCTCCACTTGGTCTGCATAGACCAATAGAGCCTGCATAAACTCCTCATTCGGTATCACTTCCATCTCAAACACCTTATAGTCATCCGCCTCAACCAAAAGCCTTTGCGACGGATGAATCGGCTTCGTCTCCATATACCACACTGCTGGATACGTCGCCTTCAATGTCACCTTCTCCGGCTTACTCTCCGGATTCAGACTCACTCCAACGATATGCTTAAAGTACTCATCAAAGTCCACGCACTCAGGCTTCTCTTTGAATGCGATTCCATCTGCCACCTTAACATCCAGTATCCTGTCTATCGGCAATACCACAAACGGCAACCGTTCACTCTGCCGCTCCTCATAACCAATCAGAAACCACCTATTATTAAACTGCCTCAACTGGTAAGGATGCAGCACCCGCTTTCTGATAGGCCTGCCAAACCGATGATACGTCAATTCCAACACCTCTTGATACACGATGGCATCAAACAGCTGCTCATACCACTTCATACCCGACAGATACGGGTTATGGCTGAATCTTACCGTCCCGCCATCAATCCCTTCCAGTCTGAACTCCTCTTTCAGTCGCGCCATCGTCTCGTCCAGCCATTCAAACTGAGGCATACCCTTAAACTGTTTCAATAGTTCGATTGCACTCTTCAGCGTCGTAGCCTCCTCATCAGTCAGATACCTGTCAAACATACTGTATTCCGGGTCCGTATAGCGACAGTAAACTTTTCCACCTTTGCCTCGCTTCCTTTCGATTACATCCACCGCCTCCGTTTCCTTCCCTAACAAGGCATCGCGGTCCATATGTTCCAGATCCCGAAGCAACTGCCGTAATTGAATGCGACTCCCGTCATAGCCATCCAACACCTTGTTCACCACATTCAGCAAATCCTGATAGTAGTACTTCTTTGTCCTGTCCCTCAAGCACGCATCCAGCGCCCTGTACCTAATATAAGCATTCGTATTATACATACCTTTACCTATTTTATATATTATATGTATTTGTCACTGTGATCGGCGGTCTTGCCGTCGAGATCCTCCCTCATCATCATTTCATAATGCCCCAACTGCCCCAAATTCTCAAACACCATCCGAAACACCTCCAGATATTTCAAGTTCACACTATCCATATTACCCGCATACACCCCATTACTCGCCCCATGACTACCCTCATCCATCCATTTCAGTAGCGACTCCACTAACTCACGCTTTACCTCATTATCCGGAGAAGTCTTCATTGCCAATTCCCGCTTCTCATAGCGACCAAGCCTTATAAAATAAGCCTCCAGAATCTTACGCATCGCGTTCGGTGCATCCGGAATACCATACCCCTTCTTCAACATTCGCAACTGATCCCATTGCATCTCATAATCACTCTTAACCTGACTCACAATACCACATGACAACAGACAACTCACACCCCATTGCTTCATCAATTTGTAATAGCGTACCTCGTCATTCCGTTTCCGCTGACTCAACAACCGGTGAAACTCCGTATTGTGCGTCAAGACAAATAATTGTTGTATATTGCTTTCCCCCGCCAACACCTTGTCTATCAATTTTCTTACCATCCTATTTACTTCGATAAGTAAATCGCTGTCCAAACTACTAATCGGATCATCTATCACCACTACCCCATTATCCAACTGATAATCCGTCATTTTACGCCCATTCACTAGCTCCATAAAATACAGAAAGGTAATAAGAGATGTCTCACCCTCACTCAGAGTGTTATTCACAGAAGTACCATCATTACGCCGTAGTTCATAGTAACCTTGATACACTGGCGACATCTGTATGCTGAAACCAGTCACACCCATCCCCTCTAGCATTTCGTTCATATACTCCATACTGGGCCGCACACTCTTCACCATATCAAGAGCTTTCACCATACTCGTTTCCACTCCCTCCAAGGCAAACTTTGCTGAAGCGAGTTTTTCTTCCATCAACAAAACCTCATTCTCCAATCCGTTAATCCTTTCCCTCATCTCACCTAGCAACGATCGTGACTCCATGGCTATATGACTCCATAAGTCTTTCGTTAAAATTCCGCGTGCAAAAAGTATACCCTCCGAATTAGGATCCTTCTCACTTAATTCCGAATATTCACCTCCATACAAATATTGGTACCTGTCTTTCAACTCGTTCAAATCCAGTGCGAACCGCTTATAATCAGATACGTCAACCACCTTCCATGTCTCTACTTCTTCAGTCAATCGATCAGCAAATGTTACCTTTGTACCGTTATCATCAAAACATCTTTCAAAGCATCGATACTTTTCATGCACTTCGGACCACAGTCTGTCTTTTTGCAAGGCCTTTTCCTTTGCCAACTCCTGTTTTGCTTTGATTAAATTAATTGTGGCTGTACGCTCCATTTCCCGTTCAGACTTCATTCGGTCAAATATCTCCACCAATTCATCGTCTAATCTTATGCTTATCTCTCCAAGCATAAACACCCCGGGCAGTTTTTCCTTTACATTACGCTCCTTAAAGTCCTTGTTATACACTAAGACTTTCTTCTGCTTTCCACGCCACTTAACTTCACAGCTTGGATATTCCAATTCCCGATTCTCACTCCCCAGCACCCTACTAATCGTCGTTTTCCCCGTGCCATTACCACCATAGATAAAGTTCACCTTCTGCAAATCCTCAAAGGTACACCCCTCATGGTCGTACGTTGCCACATCTCGTATCGTAATCCTCTTAATCATATTTACATCAGCTTACTCATATTGGTTCTTCCGCCTATACTTATTACACAATTCCAGTAATTCAACGAACTGACTAAACCTCGGCTCTTTCAACTTCCCCGCATTCATCACCTTCCTATTCGCCTTCACCCAATTCAGCATATCATGCTCCTCAATCCTATGCTTCGACGGATTCCGGTGCTCACGCTCTATGAACGCTTTCACCTCATTATATCTGACTAGCCAACGAGTCTCTTGATCCATACATCCTTAGATTCGCAGCTCCGTATATCCGTTTTATCCGTGCAATCTGTGTTCAATAACCTCCCAGTCCACGATCTGCCACAACGCAGCCAGGTGGTCAGGACGTCGATTCTGATAGTCCAGATAATAAGCATGCTCCCACACATCAAACGTCAGCAGGGGTTTCAGCCCCTTCTGCACTGGGTTCGCCGCATTCGCCTCCTGAGTGATAACCAACTTGTCATCCCTGTCAGCCGACAGCCACACCCAGCCACTTCCGAACAGCGTTGCCCCAGCCTTCTGGAACGCCTCCTTGAAAGCCTCAAACGACCCGAAGTCGCGCACGATAGCCTCAGCCAACTTTCCCGTAGGCTTATTGTCAGCCTTAGGCGCACAAAACTGCCCGAAGTACAGATTATGGTTCAATATCTGCCCCGCATTATTGAGGATTGCGCCCTCACTATTAAGCACAAGCTCTTTCAATGCCTCAAATTCTCCAAAGCTCCCCTCGCCCTTTGGAGATGGGTTAGGGGGTGAGGCTAGTCCATTCAGATTATTCACATACCCCGCCAGATGCTTCCCATGATGAAACTCCAGCGTCTGCTTACTTATCACCGGCTCCAATGCATCTATCGCA
>JBGUIA010000111.1:0-19153 GCA_045112595.1 Prevotella sp.
AATCTTAACAGAACCAACCTGTGTGGCATCTGTTCTATCAGTGCCATAGATGGTCACATCAGCAATATTAGTTTTATCAATAGTTCCCTTGCTTGAATCAACGTTCTTCCAGTCAAAGGTTGTCAAATCTAACTCAGCATAGCCATCAACACCAGGAACGAGCTCAGCAGACGTAACCCAATCCATTGACTGAGTATTGCCTTTATTTTCCTTAAAATAGATTATCAACTTATTCTCAGCAACATTTGTAAAATCTTCAAGTTTAAACACCATTTTGGTGTATTCTGAGAGATCGCCAGAAAAGCCATTAACTGCCACGAACACCCAGTCGTCACTCATCCAAGCTTCTCTACCCGCTTTGTTGCCCCATGTAAAAAGTTTAGTAGAAGAATCCCATGTGGAATTACAATAAAATTCAGCCGTAAAGCTCAAATTCACTTTCTCCACGGTTGCATTTGAATTTACTACACCAGCCAACAATAGGGCTAATGTCAAAAACAATTTTGTAAATTTTCTCATAATTTAATTAGTTAGTTATTAATATAAATGAAATAAAACGAATTGTCTGGTTAATAAACGTCCTTGGGCGGGGTGGCTTTGCAGCGTCGCACGCAAACATAAAACCAAAAGCGCCGCAAAGGTAAGCAAAAACATCTGCAACACCATGCATTTTCGCTTCTTTTTCCTTCGTTTTCGTCTCAATTATATATTTTTTACTCTTTTTAACGCGCAATGTCAGAATGAGCATAGGATTGCAGTACAACACGCTGCTCGGCAAAGAACGCCACACTGGCTGGAGCAAAAGGGGTTTAATGTCATATTGGAAGGCTGTGGACTGGTGTTTTGGGGGCAAAAAGGGGGAAAGTGCCGAGGAAACAGGGATTTTGTAGGGATGTAGCAGGGAGCAAGTGCCTAGGTAAACGGATTCGGCCTCTCGCCCGTATTAATTCGGGCGGGAGGCCGTATTATTGCGGGCGGCAGGGCTTATTGATGCGGGCGGGCGCCCGAGACCGACTTTCTAAGTGTCCTAACGAGTCTGGGCTTTATGTTAGTACCAATTCATCAGCTGGCGGAGGAAGACGGTGAGTTCAGCGGCCATCTTCTCGTCCTGATAGATGTTGGGGTGCCAGTCGTTGCCGTAGAAGGCATTGTTGTCGATGGGAGGCATATCGAAACGATAGACCTGTTTATCGCCAGACTTCTGGGTCTCGGCAGCCACCTCATTCAACAATCGTTTCTGCAATTCCAACTCCTTATTATATAACATGGTACCCGTGAGGAAAACAATCTTTGCCTTGGGATTGTGCTGGCGTACCATCTTCAGGAGCTTCTGGTAGTTCTGCTTCAGCAGTTTCTCATCGTAATTGGGCGTCGAGAGGTCGTTGGTGCCCAAATTAATGCAGACCACATCGGGCTGGTAGCGGTTGAAGTCCCACTTTTCGCGCAGGAATGTTGGTTGCTTGCGGAGGTCAGGATTCCAAGCATAACCCGTGTATTCGTACTGTGCAGGCATATTCGACTCTGGATTACCCGCCTTAGGTCCGTTGTAATTGCGATAAGCTCCAATGCCACTGCGTGCGACTACCCAGTGCTGAGCCTCCAAATTGCGAGCAGCAATCGAGGCGTAGGAATAGTAGTGGTTCTCGGTGGCATAGTCGAAACCCTCTTCCTTTTTGAGACCCTCGTTGCCATAGCCGCAGGTGATGGAATTGCCGATGAATTCAATCTTTCTTGACGGAAGGGCGGGGGGAGGAACGAGTTGACGACCCTTGTCAAGCACAAAGCCCCAGAACTCAGGGAAGAATTCATAACCCTCAATGGCATACATCAGCCGGACTAAGTGACGACCGTCGGGCAGTGCCGTTGCCAACGTGACCACCGAGTCGCGCTCTCCACGGAAGGCAACCTTGAAAGGCTCGGCATTATCTATCTGTGCCACAAAGTAGCCGCTACGGGGTTTGGCAATCATGCGGAGCGACGTTCCCTCGAAGGCCGCAATAATCTGTACGCCAGGGAAGTTCCACGCCGGACGTTCAGGATTGGCAAAACTGATGCGACCCGTATATTGGATGCACGGATCGGTGGGTTTAATGACGGTTCCTTTCAATGGAACGGTAGTGATAGCAGAGGCTACACCAGCAGTCAAGGCGACCAAAAGGGTAAAGAATGTACGTTTCATAAATAGGTTTTTACTAATTTGTTTGCAAAATTACAAAAAAAATGCGTAACTTTGCGCACAAAAGCAAGAAAAAAGATGATGGACGAAGATTTTGACATCCGCCAGGAGCAAATGAGCTCTAACGAAAAGGAGTTTGAAAACGCCCTTCGACCGCTGTCGTTCAACGACTTCAGCGGTCAACAGCAGGTGGTGGAGAACCTGGAGGTGTTTGTCGAAGCAGCAAAATATCGTGGCGAGCCCCTTGACCACGTTTTGCTTCATGGCCCCCCAGGACTGGGTAAGACGACGCTCTCCAATATCATAGCCAACGAGCTGGGCGTAGGATTCAAGATTACCTCAGGTCCTGTGCTCGACAAGCCTGGCGATTTGGCAGGTATCCTGACGTCGCTGGAGAAGAACGACGTGCTGTTTATCGACGAGATTCACCGTTTGTCGCCTGTCGTCGAAGAGTACCTCTACTCGGCTATGGAGGATTACCGTATCGACATCATGATTGACAAAGGCCCGTCAGCCCGCAGTATCCAGATTGACCTCAACCCGTTTACGCTCGTGGGAGCTACCACACGTAGCGGTCTGTTGACAGCGCCCCTTCGCGCCCGTTTCGGCATCAATATGCATTTGCAGTATTACGACCCTGCAACACTGCAGCGAATCATCGAACGATCGGCATCTATCCTGCGCGTACCTATTACTACTGATGCCTCCGACGAGATTGCCCGTCGTTCGCGTGGCACGCCCCGTATTGCCAATGCTCTGTTGCGACGCGTTCGCGACTTCGCCCAAGTGAAGGGGACGGGAAAGATTGACTCCAGTATCACCAAGATTGCCTTGAAGGCGCTGAATATCGACCAGTACGGACTGGACGAGATAGACAATCGCATCCTGCTGACCATCATCGACAAGTTCCGCGGTGGGCCTGTGGGTATTACCACTATCGCTACAGCCATTGGTGAGGATGCCGGCACCGTTGAGGAAGTTTACGAACCCTTCCTCATCATGGAGGGTTTCATCAAGCGCACCCCTCGCGGTCGTATGGTAACAGAATTGGCATACAAGCACTTCGGACGCAATCCGTATTCGGGAAACATTATGGAACCAAGTCTATTTGAATAGAATGATGAAGACAGGAATATTCGTTGGGAGTTTCAACCCCTTTACTGTGGGTCACGATTCGGTCGTGACCAGAGCCCTCCCACTGTTCGACCGTCTGGTCATTGGCGTGGTGGGAGATCAAGTACACAAGCCCGATATGCCATCAGCCGAAGAACGCATCAAGGCCATTGCCGAGCTTTACAAAGATGAACCAGCCATAGAAGTAAAGCCCTACTACGGACTGGCTGTCGATTTCGCAAAGGGAGAAAACGCCCATTTCATCGTAAAAGGCGTGCGTTCTGTCAAGGACTTCGAGTACGAACGCGAGCAGGCTGACATCAATCGCGAACTCAGTGGCGTGGAGACTATCCTACTCTATTCAGAACCGCAATATTCATCGATTTCATCGAGCATGGTGCGCGAATTACAGCACTTCGGAGTCGACGTAACACCGTTTCTTCCGAAACGTAGCAATAAGCAATTCGACGTCATAACCGTATAACGCAATAACGATTTCCTATGATTACCTATTTTTCAGAAAACGTTAAGTTCCCCAACATCAAGCGTCGCGAGACAACCGCTTGGATTCGACGCGTGGCAGCAACCTATGGCAAGAAAGTTGGAGAAGTGGGCTATCTCTTTTGTGACGATGAGCATATCCTCTCCGTCAACCGCGAGTATCTGGGGCACGATTACTATACTGACATCATCACCTTCGATTACGACGAAGGTAATGTGGTGAATGGCGATTTGGTAATTTCGTTGGATACCGTCCGCTCGAATGCAGAGCTGTTTAAAAAAGATTACGACGAGGAGCTTCATCGTGTGATCATTCACGGCATCTTGCACCTTTGCGGATTGAACGACAAAGGACCTGGCGAGCGCGAAAAAATGGAGGCTGCAGAGAATGCTGCCTTAGCCCTGCGCTGATACCTTTCATTTAGCCCTGCGCTAAAAAATCCTTGATTTCATCGAGATTATTGGCTACCTCAATGTATGTGCGCCAAGGTCTGCGAGTCAAGCCTTTAGCCTGCAGGTCGTCGAGCATAGCAATCAATTTATCCCAAAAACCCTTCATATTATAAAGGATGACCCGCTTCTGATGATAGCCGATGGTAGAAGAAGCAGCAATGGTGAAAACCTCATCAAGCGTTCCTATGCCACCAGGCAATGCGATAAACACGTCACTTTGGTCTGCCATCAGTTGTTTGCGGTCGCTGAGGTTGTCACACAAGATATCAACATCCACATATTCAGAAACACGTCCTCCTTTCTCTACAATCTGTGGGATGACACCAATATTCATTCCTCCAGCTTCATGCGATGCTTTCGCCACACATTCCATCAGTCCACAATTCACACCGCCATAGACGATGGTATGGCCTTGCTGTGCAGCCCATCGTCCTAACCCCTCCGTTAAGATGAAGAAGTCTGGGTCAATCCGGTCGTTGGCAGAACAAAAGATACAAATCTTCATAGTTTTGCTAATTTTAGGCGGTTTCAACGGGAATAATCTTAAATAATTTGTCGCTTGGACGAACCTTTTCCGGCACCTTGATGCTGACTCGCGTACCCTGCTGGGCAGTCTGAACCTCCTGTACGTCGTCATGAATCTCGTCAACTGTGACATAGAGCGCCCCTGTCGTTGGACCAGTGATGAGCATCTTGTCGCCAACACTGAAGGTGTCGGCCTCAACGGTAAATTCAGCAACGCCTAAACGGGAGAAATATTTGACACCTTTACCTATGTATTGTTTGCGCTCTGTCGCGTTGGAACCGTAGTTTTTGTTCCATTCGCCCAAGAGTTGCCCCTGATAGTAGCCATCCCAGAATCCACGATTGAATACCGTTGCCAGTCGCTCGTCCCATACATCCTTTTTCTCTTCCGTAAAGGTTCCTTCGAGCACACTTTGGATAGCTTCCTTGTAACACTGCACAACGGTAAGCACATATTCAGGTCCTCGGGCGCGTCCTTCTATCTTGAACACCCTAACACCAGCACGCATCATTTTGTCGATGAAACGGATGGTTTTCAGGTCTTTGGGCGACATGATATACTTGTTGTCTATCTCCAGTTCTGTTCCCGTCTCACGGTCGGTGACGATATACGAACGGCGACAAATCTGCATACAGGCACCACGATTGGCTGAGCGCCCTGTATTGTCGAGGCTCATATAGCACTTGCCACTGATGGCCATGCAAAGCGCCCCGTGACAGAACATTTCGATGCGTACCAACTCTCCTGAGGGACCGCAAATGTGCTGTTCTTCTATCTGACGATAGATATCTGCCACCTGTTCGAGTTTCAACTCTCGCGCCAGCACCACCACATCGGCAAACTGGGCATAAAACTTCAGTGCCTCGATGTTGGAGATATTCAACTGTGTGGAAAGATGCACCTCCATACCCTTCTGTCGGCAATAGGTCATCACGGCGATGTCGCAGGCTATCACTGCTGTGATCTTCGCCTCCACAGCGGCATCCACAATTTGGTGCATCAACTCAACATCCTCACCATAGATGATGGTATTCACCGTCAGGTACGACTTCACTCCGTGCTCCTTACACGTTGCAGCAATCTCACGCAGGTCGTCAATGGTAAAGTGGTTGGCAGAGTGCGAACGCATGTTCAACTGCTCCACTCCAAAATAGACGCTACCTGCACCGGCTTTCAGTGCGGCAATCAGCGAATCGCGACTGCCCACAGGCGCCATAATTTCAAAATCTGTTATCTTTTCATTCATTTCGGCGACAAAATTACGAAATATTTCTCAATTATTTCGTATCTTTGCGCCAGAAAACGAATGATGATAGTCAAAAAGGATATGAAGAAGGGCTTATTGGGGCTTTTTATGATGTTGGCTTTCTTACTGATAGCTGCCTGCGGTCGCAAGCAACAGCATCAGTTTACACACGAGGTGCTGTTGCCTATGACGCCAGTCAAAGACCAAGGCAAGACGGAACTCTGCTGGGCCTATGCGATGCTGGCTACCATCGAGACGGAACACATCCTCAGGGGCGACTCCATTAATCTTTCGGCTGTGTACATCGGACGAAAGTTGAAACATTACCAAGAGTCTTTTGCCAATGCTCCTTCTTCCCAGCGCGCAATGGGTCAGACGCTGCTCAACATGATTCAGCGCGAGGGCATCGTGGGATATGATGTCTTGCCAGACAATGCTACCGATGACCTGCCCACACCCCAGTGGGTCTTTATGCTGGGGGCCCGATATACGCCACAGGAGTTTGCCCATTCCGTCTGTGCCCCTGACGAATATCTCTCGCTGACCTGTCAGCCGGACTCCCCCTATTATAATAAGGTGGAAGTCGTTGCGCCTGACAACTGGGAACACAACCGCCTGCTGAATCTTCCGCTTGACACCCTTCGAACCCATATTGACAAAGCTCTGAAGAACCGCCATCCCGTGTGTTGGGAAAGCAAAGGGCACGCAATGGCTATTGTGGGCTTGGCGCACGACGAGAACGGCAAGCCCTACTACGTGATGAAGAATTCGTGGGGAACGGATCGTCCCTACGACGGGCTTGTATATATGTCCGTCCGCAAGATGTGGAAGGATATGCTTGCCGTCTATCTGACAAAAGACGCTTTCGATGACAAAACATGTATAACAAATAAACCATAACTCCGTATGAAGAAAACTATTTTATCCATTCTGGCACTGTTTGTGTGCTCCGTTTGTAGTTTACAGGCACAGACATATCCTCCCAAGGATACTGATACCCCTCAGTTGGAATTCGCCCTGCAATTAAGGGTAACATTAGGTGAGACATACAGCATCCAAAACACGCAGCACGGACGCCGCACAGTGATTCCCATTACTGGCGGAACGTTCGAGGGCCCGTTGCTGAAAGGTACCATCCTGAACGGAGGAGCCGACTATCAGCTAGCGAATGCCGACAATCGTACAGAACTGGAGGCTATCTACAGCATCAAGACGGACGACGGCATCTACATCCACGTGCGTAATCGCGGCATCATCTATAATGGTAAGGATGCTGAAGGCAAACCTTCGTTCTATTTCAAGGCTGCCCCCCAGTTCGAGGCACCTGCTGACAGTCGTTACGGTTGGCTGAACAACTCTCTTTTTGTCTGTACGCCTGAGTGGTCACAAGAGTTCAAGGGCATTGTCCTCAACGTCTGGCGAGTAAAATAAATTTCTTGTAGCTTTTGCACATCAATAATATGAAACGTCAATTCTTTATTTTATCCCTCATCCTCATGGCGGCAACTGCCATGTGGGCCGCTCCAGCCCTGCGTGGAGCCTTTACCGTTACTCAGGCCGATGGCACGTTGCTAACCATTGAACAGTTTGGTGACGAATTCTTTCACTGGACGGAAACTGCCGACGGCACGTTGGTAGTTCCCACTCGTCTGGGATATTTCGTGGCTGTCATTGATGACAAAGGTGAACTGACGGCTTCCGATGTGTTGGCTCATGAGGCCCAGCTTCGTGGCAGCAAGGAGCAACATCTGGTCAATCAACAGGCTACACGTCGCGCATTGTTTCATCAACAGGGGCAACGGGCGCAGGCAAATCGGCGTACGATGAGCATCTCCGTTAGTAACAAATATTTGCCGCATGCGGGATCGCCTCGGATACTGACCATTCTGGCTGCCTATCAGGACCTTGACTTCATCGTTAACGAGCCGAAACTGGCCTTCGACCAGTATTTAAATGGCGATGAAATCGTGGATTTTGGCAACAGCAACACCTTGCAGCTGTGTAGCGTTAGAAAGTATTTCAACGCGTGCAGTAACGGACTGTTCACACCCCAGTTTGATGTGGTCGGTCCCGTCAAGCTGCCTCAGGATATGGCTTACTATGGTGGAAAGGATGAAAAAAGAGGCAGCGACGACAAATTCTACCAATTATGCCAGGACGCCTATCAGGCAGTAAAGGACTCTGTGGCCGACTGGTCGCTCTACGACAACGATAACGACGGCAACGTGGAGTTGGTATGCATCATCTTTGCAGGCTACGGCCAGAACCAAGGTGGTGTGCCTGAGACCATCTGGGCCAAGGCCTCCAGACAAAACATGGCGATTGACAACAACATGAGGATTTCGTTCTTCAACTGCTGTTCGGAGCTCTTCAACCCTAGAGAAGACTACTCGCAGTATATCAACGGCACAGGCACCTTTATCCACGAGATGTCGCACTGCATGGGATTGCCCGATCTCTATCAGACCACTAGCGACTATGCCAACAATCAGGGTATGGAGTCGTGGAGCATCATGGACTACGGCCTCTACAACCGTAATGGTTTTGCGCCGGCCCCCTACAATGCCTGGGAACGCGAAGTGATGGGCTGGAGCCAGATGGAACCTATCAGCGCTCCTACGCAGGTCAACCTGCTGAAGCCGTGGGCGGATGGCGGAACGGCATACAAGATTGTCAACAGCAGCGACGACAACGAGTATATCGTCATGGAGAACATCCAGAAGCAAGGACTCAACAAATATGCCAAAGGTCATGGGCTGTTGGTTTACCACGTGGGCTATAAGGATAAGGATAAGTATAAGGATACCTATCCCTTGTTGGAAATAAATATGACAGACGCTCCGAACAATGAGGTAGGCCATCCTGCCGTTGCCGTCGTACCAGCCAGCGGACTGCTCATCAACACGGGGCTTGCATCAGACACTAAACCACTTCCATATACCCGTGCACAATGGTCGGCCAGCATCGCCAGCTCCACTTTCCCTGGAGACAGCGCTGTGACTGAACTGACCCTTCAGCAAGAGTTACCCAACTACGTATTCTATAGCGGCGACCCTCTGAACGTCGAGTTGCACAATATCACCGAGAGCGAAGGCTGTGTGTCCTTCGATTTCGTTGAAGCGCCCGTCTCGGGCATTCACGACGTGAAGACGGACGCTCAGGGCGAATCCAGTCATTCCTATTACGACCTGCAAGGCCGCCGTATAGCCAACGGCCAAAAGCTAACTGCCAAAGGCCTGTACATCCACCAAGGAAAAAAGATAGTCATTCATTGATATTATATCATCTGATAGCATTCCTGGTAGTAGCCATCTGGGGCACGACTTTTGTGTTTACCAAGCTACTGCTGATGGCTGGACTGACAGCAGCCCAGATCTTCGTGTTGCGCTTCATCATTGCCTACGTGATGCTTTTGGTCTATGCGCTGGCGAAAACACACTTTCGGCTCTTCACCTCGTCGTGGAAGGACGAGCTGCTGATGGTGGGACTGGGTGTGACGGGCGGCTCGCTGTATTTCCTGACGGAGAACAGCGCCATGATTTATACGACCACCACCAACACATCATTGATTGTCTGCCTTTGTCCACTCTTCGCGGCCTTGTTTGCAGCCCTCTTCTTTCGTTCCCAGCGCCTACACGGCATTCAGATTGTGGGCTCGGTAATGGCTGCCATTGGTGTCGTCATTGTGGTGCTTAACGGTCATTTCGTGCTCCACCTGTCACCATTGGGCGACTCGCTAGCCTTTGCTGCCTGCCTCTGTTGGGCAGCATATTCGCTGTTGATGATACCAGCCATCAAGCGCTACGACATTTTGTTCGTCACTCGCAAAGTGTTCTTCTATGGGCTACTCTCGATGGTTCCCTACTTCCTTTTCCGTCCTGAAGTGCCCTCGCTCAGTTTGCTCATGCGCTCGGACGTCCTATGGAATCTGTTATTCCTGGGGTGCGTCGCCTCCACGTTCTGTTACTTTATCTGGAACTGGGTCATCAAAAAGCTGGGAGCAGTCACCGTCACTAACTACGTCTATTTCAATCCCGTCGTCACCGTACTCTTTGCCTGGATGGTCCTCAACGAACGCATCACCGTCTATTTCCTCATCGGCACCCTACTCATCCTCACAGGCATGTATTTCTGCAATAAAAAAGGATAAGGGGTCAATAGTTTAGCAAGTTTAGATGTTTAGAAGTTTAGATTCTCAGGTTCCCAAGACAAAAAAGCAGGAGTCGGAGAAAGTGATCACTCTCTCCGACTCCAATGATTACTCGCCATTTGATGAAGTGACTATCATAATCTTTGCTTTTATATCGTTAATAATTCAATACCTTCTTGCCGCCGATGATGTTGATGCCCTTGGCTGGCTCCGTCAATCTTCTGCCGTTGAGGTCATAGACAGATGTGTTTGTTTTCTTATCCAAGGTGATATTATGAATGCTTGTTGGATCAAACTCTTCAATATGATAAAAACGATTCCACCCTTCAGCATTTTGATATGCCTTCTTACTTCCTATGGGCACTTTCAATGTCGTTTCATTATACGATACAAATACTGAACCATCTAATACTGGTGGGGTTGTATTATACGTCACTATAGATTTCAAAGGAGAAGAGGCTGTCCCTTCTCGAAAGCTCCAAAAAGCAACATTACCGATAAACGAAACATTGCTACCTATTGTAACAGAAGTTAAGTTATTGCAGTCTTCGAATGCACCATATCCGATACTAGTCACGCTATTGGGGATGATAATGTTGGTCAACCCAGTACAATGACGGAATGCAAGAGATCCAATATTAATCACACTATTCGGAATGGTGATAGAGGTTAAGCCGCTGCAGTAATAGAAAGCTTCGTTACCAATAGATGTCACGCTGGTAGGGATGATGGTTGCATTACATCCATAAAAAAGCGTATTTGTTGAAGTATGAATTATGGCATTACAATTATCTCGTGAATCATAGACTGTATTACTACTCTCAACGACTATGGAGTATAAAGCTGAGCAACCTTCGAATGCACTATAACCAATATTAGTCACGCTATTCGGAATGGTGAGAGAGGTTAAGCCGCTACAGCCTTGGAAAGCACAGTAACCAATACTTGTCACGCTATTTGGAATGGTGATAGAGGTTAGGCCACTACAACCAGAAAAAGTATAGTCACTGATGGTCGTCATGCTATTAGGAATCTCCACAGAGGTTAGACTACTACAGTTTTTAAAAGCAGACCAGCCGATGTTCGTCACGCTGCTGGGAATTTTCACAGTGATCAGACCACTACAGTCAGAAAAAGCATCGTCACCGATAGCCGTCACACTGTATGGAATCTCAACAGAGGTCAAACACCTACAACCAGAGAAAACGGAATTACCTATTGAATTCAAGTTTTGAGGGATAACGACAGATGTCATTCCACTACAGCCTTGGAATGCCTCTCTACCGATTTGACTCACGTAGTTAGGTAAAATTATCGAATTTAATCCCGTACAATTTTTAAAGGCAGACGACCAAACAGAGGTAACCTTGAAGGTTTTACCCATAAAGGTAATGGAATCAGGGATTATTATATCTCCTGTATACAAATAATCATCGTTTTTGACGACGGTTATCTCAGAATCGTGCGATGAATCCAGCCAGTATTCTATACTATCCGTAATAATCCTATAGTCAGAGATTGATTTGAATTTCTTCCACACCTTGTTGTTTTTATAAGAACTCAAATTATTTGTTGGCACATATAAATCTGTCCATGTATAGCAAGTGTTACCAAATGCGTTATCTGCGATATTGGGTATATTATAGCATAAAATGTAAATCTTCTCAATCCCTGTGGCGTCATAAAATGCATAGTCATTAATTTTATAGTAACCATCTCTTTTCGTAATTATTAAATCTTTTATCTCTGTCCCATCATCGTTAAATAAATGATGAGCATAATGTAAGGGGTTACTTTCTACATTTTGGAACGAGATTTTGCACCATGCATCAATATCTTTGACAACGACTTTCTTAAGCCCTGTACATCCCTCAAAGGCATTTCCGTTTATTTGAGTTACGCTTTGGGGAATTGATACTTCTTCAAGACTTGTACAACCAGAAAAAGCATTGTCAAGGATAAACTGCATTCCTTCTGGAAGAACAATAGAAGTCAGACTTGTACAGTTTTTAAAAGCGGAATCATCAATTTCGGAGACCTGACCTTGCATATTTACAGCAGTTAGGCTACTACAACCTTCGAACGTAGATCTATATATTCTTTCAACACCTTGTGGAATAGAAATGGAAGACAAGCTACTACATCCCTTAAAAGCTTCATATTTTATCGATTTGAGACCTGCTGGGAGAGAAATAGTAGTGAGAGCACTACACCCCCAAAAAGTATGTGAATCAATTTCAGTGACACCATCCGGAATAAATATTGACTCTAGACTTTTACACCCAACAAAAGCATAACCACTAATATCTGTAACGCTATACGGGATAGTAACGGATGTTAGGGATGTGCACCCCGAGAACGCTGAGCTACCTATTCCAACTACTCTAAAATACTTATCTCTGTATGTAACTGTTTCAGGGATTGTTATCTCGCCCACATATTTATTATCTCCGTAGGTAACTGAGAGTTCGTCTGCAGATAATCTGTTGTAATAAATACCATCAATTTCGCAATCGAACGCAAACAAGTTTGTGCTTATCAAAAGCACGAACATAGTTACAAAAATCGATTTACACACATGTTTCATAGCTTCTACTGGTTTGAAGATTCGTTGATAATGATACGAGGCATATCTATCTTTTTCTTTTCGAGATTGGTGTATTCCTTTGATACTAACATCTTAGGGAAGCCTTCGTCGAATGGTTTTATTGCGGATACGGCACCCTTAAAAAGACATCCTGAAGCCAAAGCGGCTCCCTCGGCATAAATCTCAATTTCTCTATACACCTCAATATCAATAGAGGCTCTGTCTTTGTAACTCGAAAGAAATTTTGCTGCTGCTTTTAGCCACTTGTCAGCATTTCTTTCATTGTAGCTCATAGGATTCTTTATACCAATAGCATAGGTGTCTGCTAATTCTGTATCGTATACATCCGTGTCAGTTAGCAGAAATACATTCGTTGCTTTAGCTATTTCCTTTACCAACTTTTTTGTGTCTTTGTCCGAGGTTCCCTTAACAACTACAAGAACATTAAAAAAAACTACCATGACTATTTATCTTGTTGTGCCTATAGTCACCCAGATTCAGCGGTTAGTAATAATAAACGGAAAGACGTGGGTGCTCTACTTCGCCTATCCCACATCCGGGCTCTCGCATTGCCTTGTCCAGGATAAGCAACTCGATAGCCCACGCCGAGATATATTGAGACTGTCGTAAAGAACGGACAGAGTGCAATACACCCAATGTGGACGTTTCGGCTGCGTATCTTCTGGACATGAATTTGCGAGATTCGGATGTCGAAGATAACGTTCGTAAACGTCCTTTTTACCACAATGTCGTGACCCCATTCACCCTTGCGGGCTACCTGAGTCGCTGCAAATATAAGAATTATTTTCGAAAGTTCCAAATAATTAGACGAAAATCTACTTTTCGAGCCCAACGCACGGGGGGGCGCCGCGTTACATTATTGGCTGAACGGCGTTCTGCTCCCTGCTGTGTGACCGAGAGCAGGGAAGTGTCAAACCGACAGTCGGTAGGAGAGCAGTGGTTAGCAGGGAGGAGGGTGACGGTTAGCAGGGAAGTTATTGGTATTGAGAATGTGCAATTTTTGTTTTGCCCCTACTAAAATTGCATTAACACATTCTATATCAGAGATATACCATAATATCTACCACTACTTTGCTCCTACTTTCCTCCTACTTTGCCACTACCGTCCTCCTACCAATCCACTACTTTTCTGCATCTTTACTACTACCTCTCGCGTTTGATTTTGCCGGCTTGCAAGTTTTTATATGCGGGTTATCTCTGAAATTCTCGAGAGAATTCAGACATTTCCTTACTGGTTGGTAATCATTAGCACGTATTTAAGCTCCAAATTCTCTCGAGAATTCAAGAGTCATTCCTGCTTTATCGTTTCGTTTCATCGTAATATCATTTGTTTTTGGTAGGAGCAAGGTAGGAGGAAAGTAGGAGCAAAATAGGGGCAAAGTAGAAGGAAAAATCCGCATATTTTATTTATAATCAATAAGTTGTCACGTATTTAGTAGGGGTAAATATAAAGTTTGTAAATTTCATGTGATAACGTAAGGACAAGGGTAGCGGTTGAAGGGAAAGAGTGCCGTGCAAACAGGGGGGGAAGGTGCCTTGGCAGATTACTTACATTTGGAAAAGCTCAAATACATTTGGCTGTTTGCGCTTTTTTTCGTACCTTCGCAGGCGAAATGGCAAACGAAACTAGCAACACGACCCTGAAACGACAACTGAAAGTGCTCACCATCCCGGTATTTATCGAGATGGCGTTGGTGATGTTGTTGGGTGCCGTGGATACTGTGATGCTGAGCCGCTATAGCGACAATAGCGTGGCAGCCGTGGGACTGGACAATCAGCTCATATCGCTGGTATTCCTTGTGTATCAGTTCTTTTCGATGGGTGCGGCCATCCTTTGTGCGCAGTATATCGGGGCGGGACTGAGGAAGCGGCTGGTACAGGTCGTGGGTATGGCTCTCGTCGTCAATCTGCTGGTTGGCCTGACAGTCAGCGCCTTGCTATTCTTCTATGCCGAGCATTTGTTGCTGATTATGGGTCTGCGCCCAGAACTGATGGGCGACGGACTGGTGTATCTAAGGCTGACGGGTGCCCTGTCGTTCTTCCAAGCCCTGGCGCTTACATTTTCAGCCTCGCTACGCAGTGCCGACAAGGTCATCTATCCGATGGTTGTCACAGGTATTGTCAACGTGCTGAATATTATTGGCAACTACGCCCTCATCTTCGGCCATTGGGGCTGTCCGCAACTGGGTGTCGAAGGAGCAGCCATTGCCACTGCCGTCAGCCGTGCCGTGGCTATGGTGTTGCTGGCCATCATCCACTTCCGCGTCCATATCCCACGCTTCCCGTTACATTACTTCCGCCCCATGCCTTGGCAGGAGCTGCGCAACTTGCTGTATATCGGCATTCCGGCCATGAGCGAGAACATCAGCTACTGTCTGTCGCAGGTGGTCATTACCTACTTCATCAACCAGATCAGCAACGAGGCCCTTGCCGCCCGAGCCTACTGCCACAACATGATCATGTTCGTCTATCTCTTCTGCCTCAGCATCACGCAGGGCGGCGACATCCTCGTAGGTCATCTCGTAGGCCAACAGCGGCATCAGGCGGCCTTTATCTTAGGCAACTATTTCTACCGATGGTCTATGATTATCACCCTTACCGGCTCGGCCATCCTTGCCTTGACAGGTCGTAGCATCCTCACCGCGTTCACAGACAACGAGGAGATTATCACCATGGGCATCTGGGTGCTGGTAGTAGACTGGTTCCTGGAAATCGGGCGCACATCGAACATCTTTGCCGGCAGCACTCTGCGTGCCACGGGTGACACCGTCTATCCCTTTGTCGTGGGCGTCATCTTCCAATGGACCATTGCCGTAGGCCTGAGCTACGTCATTGGAATCCCGCTGGGCTTTGGTCTTGTGGGCATGTGGGTAGGCTTTGCCCTGGATGAGAACGTCCGTGGTGTCATCCTTGTGCGCCGCTGGCACTCAGGGAAATGGAGGACAAAAGGCTTTGTGAAAGACCATAAACCTTGAAAAAGCTCAAATACATTTGGCTGTTTGCTCTTTTTTTCGTACCTTCGCAGGCGATATGGCAACAATTAATGAAATACAAGACGAAATCATTGAGGAATTCGGTGGTTTTGACGATTGGATGGATAAGTACCAGCTGCTGATAGACCTGGGTAACGAGCAGGAGCCGCTGGAGGAGAAGTATAAGACGGAGAGCAACCTGATAGACGGTTGTCAAAGCCGTGTATGGCTGGTGGCAGACTATGAGGACGGAGTCATCAGGTTCAAGGCCGAGAGTGATGCACTGATAGTAAAGGGTATCGTGTCGTTGTTGATTCGCGTGCTGAGCGGTCATACGCCACAAGAGATTCTAGACGCTGAACTTTACTTCATCGACGAGATTGGGTTGAAGGAGCACCTGTCGCCTACGCGCTCTAACGGTCTGTTGGCGATGGTGAAGCAGATGAGGATGTACGCCTTAGCGTTTCGTAGTCATCAAGCTTCTTGAGATAGTATTCGCGGAAGTCGCGCCAACGATAATAGGGGGCTATGTCTGTCGGAATGGGCAGCGTAGCCTCTTGTTCGTTGAGGAGAATCTTGAAAATGACATCTTTGTCTTCTGGGTTTTCGCGATAGAAAACCAACTGGACGTTGGAGGCCATGGGGAATACAAGGCACGCCCACCAACCGTTGGGTTCGAGAGCCGCGAGGTCGTTGGTCTGGAAATCAAAACCGTTGATACCCAACAGGCAAGTCAGTGGTAGCATAATCGTCTCATGGCCAAAGCGCAATGAGGCTCCTGGGCGCTTCAGTCGCAGACAGCTGTCAGCCTCGTGAATCATCTGACGCAACAAATAACGCTGGCTATAGGGCTGGTTGCCACCATTGAGCAGCGAGGGACCATACGTAAAGTACCACCACGCATTCTCGCACTGCCAAAAGCAGTGGATATCCTCGTAAGTAAAGAGGTCGATAAGCTTCGAACGCTCGCTCATGCGGGTATTCTGCTGGATGAGGCCCGTCAATATCAAGTAGTAGTTCAACCATTGTTCCCCATCGCTCGGCTGGAGCGTGGCAGCGCAGTCGTCGAGTACTTTTCGAGCAGCGTCAGGATCGGTAAAGAGTTCTTGCATCAGGCGGTAGTTGCCCACGAGCGGCTTGTAGAAAGTTGCGTATGCCTGTTTAGTTTCAGGGGTTTGCATCCTATTGCGCAACAGGGCGTCCTGATGGTTCATGTACCACATATCCTCTTTCGAAGCCCGCATGGTGACGTCCAGATTGGGGTTGAGAGCCACTATTTGCTGGACGGCGGCACCCATCGATAGCACACAACGGTTGACCGTGGTGCTGCGAGCGTCGACAAAGGCATCATCGCTGAACACCTCTGGGAATCGTTCTACCATCCGATAAGCAATCTGACGGTGTTGGCGCTTGCCCAGCCCAGAGAGGTCGCCCCAGCGTCCTTCGGAGTCGTCGATGATATGGCGCAATTCGCGCAGGGCATCCTTACCTATTTGAGTGAGCAGACCCAGACTGTCAGCCTTTTGAAGCATACGATAAGGAATGTCGTAGCCCTTGCGATTACTGAGATATCGCGAGCCATGACGTCCATAGTGGCTGATGTAGAAAGGCTTCTTACCTTGTGGCGCAGGAGTCAGCGCGGGCAATGTGCTGTCAGGATAAATGCAGTAGTTGCTGGCCGAGAAACTACGGTTCTGGCGAATGTGTTCGAAAGCCGACAGCACCTTTCCCTCTGACTGTGCCAGAGCGGTCGAAAACATACTGCAGACCAGTGCCAGGAGTACTATTTTATTTCTCATACGCGTCAAGTTTGTTCAGATAGTACTTACGGAAATCGTTCCAGCGGTAGTAAAGCCCTTCGAAGCTCTTCAGTGGCAAGTGGACCTCGTTTTCGTTGAGCAGTACCTTGATCAGCACGTCTGTATCGTCAGGACTGCTGCGATAGAAGATTATCTGAAGATTGCCCGCCATCGGGATGACCTTATAGTTGGCCCAGCCTTTGCGGTCGAGCGATTCAAGGTCGTTGGTGGCTAATTCATAATTATCAATTTCCAACAGACACACCAAGGGCAACAGCATCGTATCGTGACCATAGCGCAAATGGGCACCAGGCTGTTTCAGCTGGATGCAACTGTCAGCGTCGTTGATGATTTTCCGCAATAAGTTCCGCTGGCAGTAGGGCTGCTCGCCACCACTCGTCGGGCAGAAGCCACAGTTGACATACCACCAAGCATTGCTCTTCTTCCAATGGTTATACAACTCGTCATCGGTAAACAGGTCGTAAAGTGTCATTTGCAGGGTGAGACTGGTGCTTTGCAGGCTACTGGCAAGTTCGAAGAGATAATGGTCTAGTTTGCCTGTATCAATGTGCTGACGGACATAGGCCGTATCGTTGAACAGCGACTGCATCAGTCGGCTGCTAGTGTCGTAACGCTGATTAAAACCATTGAGAAGTGCCTGTGTTGCCGAATCATTCCTCAAAGCCTCCAGGTGGGAATCAGACTGGCACAGGTAGTACATATCTCGCTGTGTGGCGTTATGATGGATAACCACCTTGGGGCACATGCGGGAAAGCTGCATCAAGGCATTCTCCATTGACAGGATTACACGGAGCGATGTTGTGCTGCGCGCATCAACGCCTGATCCGTCAGCAAAAACCTCAGGGAACCGGTCCACCATACGTCGCATAATCTGCTGGTGTTGCAGAGCACCCAGACGTGTCAGTTCGCCATAATGGTCACGAGCATCCTTGCGGATGATGTCCAGCCTTTGCAGCACGTCCTTACCTAATGGAGTCAGTTTACCCAGACTGTCGGCCTCAGCCATCGTTTCATAGGGAGCCTCGTAATCGTTGGTCCCAATGAGATAACGTGAGCCGTGACGTCCGTAGTGACTGATATAGAAAGGATGCTTACCCTCAGGAGCAGGCGTCAGTTTCAACTGCGTAGGCCCTGGGTAAGCCAAATAGTTGCCGGCTGAGCAACGAATGTTATCGCGAATTTCGTCGCGTATATTCTGTGCCGCAAGGCCTGTAACTACGACCGTCAAGACCAAGCTCAGCAAGATTTTTCTCATAAGTTCTTTCAATTTGTGTGCAAAATTAAAAAATAATTCGTATATTTGCAAAATAAAAACCAAAAAAAGTCAAAATATGGCAACAAAACAACCCTGGCAAGACGACTATTGGCTGTTGCTGATGCAACAATACCTACGCAAACCGACGGGTATGAAACCAATCTATGACCGCGAAATGGTGAACCTCAGTCTGGAACTGCATATCCATCCGGAAGTGCTTCACGACAAGTTAGGCGACATAGGTCGCCTGCGTACTCCTCGCATAGAACGCATATGGAAAGAATATGGTGAGAATCCGCGTCGTCTGAGCCGTGCTGTCAAACTGTTGCGCCA
>JBGUIA010000112.1:0-13080 GCA_045112595.1 Prevotella sp.
GAACGACAAGGTTGCTCAGGCCACGATTGGCAATCTGGCGGAGGGTGCCAAGACCGGCGCCGCCGTGAAGACCATCAAGCTGCTGGCTCAGTCGACCGGCGAGTTCACCCGCGACGAACTGAAGAAGGACGTCAAGCTGGCGTGGACCGACAAGACCAAGGCTGAGATTGCCGCAGCCAAGGGCGAGACGGCTGGAACCACGGGCGGTAGTGGTTCGAACACGAATGGCACGAATCCCACGAATGGTGGCGGCTCTAACAGCGGTTCACAGAGTGGAACTCTTGCAGCTCCCACCATCAGTGGCAACACGTCGTTCAGCGAAAGCACCCAGGTGACCATCTCTGGTCCTGACGGTGCAGAGATCCACTACACCACCGACGGCACCGTGCCTACGGCCGAGAGCGCGCTGTACAGTGAGGCATTCACCCTGAGCGCAACCACTACCGTGAAGGCTATCGCCATCAAGGACGGCCAGTCGAGTGAAGTCGCCAGCCGCGTGTTCACCAAGTCTAGCAACGACGACGGCATGGGACAGGACTGATGATGTAAGATGGTAAAAATTCGAGCTCATCGTTTGGTGAGCTCGTTTTTTTTCGTAACTTTGAGCTACGCTCGAAGTTACTCTCGCTCGGAAATACTCAAATATATTTGGTATTTCACTCGCTTATTCGTAACTTTGCAGGCGGAATATAAAAGGATTTGTAATATGAAGAACTTAATGACCAGGCGTAGCATTCGCCAATATAGTGACAAAGAAGTGAGCGCAGAGCTCCTGAACCGCCTTATGACCGAGGCCAGCAGAACCCAGACGATGGGTAATCTCCAGCTGTATAGCGTGGTGGTGACACGTTCACCAGAGATGAAGGCGAAGCTGGCTCCGGCACATTTCAACCAGCCGATGGTGACGCAGGCTCCAGTGGTGTTGACCATCTGTGCAGACTTCAACCGCACGTCAACGTGGGCACGGTGCAGAAACGCAGAGCCGGGCTACGACAACTTCCTGTCGTTTATCAACGCGGCAACAGATGCGCTGTTGTACACGCAGACGCTGTGTAACCTGATGGACGAAGAGGGATTGGGCTATTGCTATCTGGGGACGACAGTGTATCAGCCACAGGCTATCATCGACCTGTTGGAATTGCCGAAACTGACGTTCCCCGTAGCAACGCTGACCATAGGATGGCCTAGTGAAGAGCCTCCCCTATCCGACCGTCTGCCGATGGAGAGTTTCGTGCACGAAGAAACCTATAATGACTATCTGGCAATGGACATCGACAAATACTACGAGGACAAGGAGCACCGTCCTGAGAATCTGGAATTTGTACGTATCAACAATAAAGAGACCCTGGCTCAGGTCTTCACCGACATCCGCTATACGCGAAAGGACAATGACGCCATGAGCCAGGGGCTCGTCGAAACACTCAAACGGCAGGGCTTCCTGCCCTGGACCGTCAGAGGCTATTAATCAATCTCAATAGGCTTGTACTTAGGAACGAGAGCCTTCATGATGCACCAGCCGATGAGGTAAGCTACGGCACAAATGCAGAACACCACCATGTAGGCAGCAGGCTTGCCTTCGAAGCCGAAGAACTGGAAGTTAGCACCCTGAGCAGCTGCCCAGTCGAAGAACTTTCCAGAGCCGAGATTGATGGACATCGAGCCGATACCTCCAGCCATCGTACCCAGACCTACGATTGTACCAATGGTAGATTTGGGGAACATGTCACCGATAGTCGAGAACAGGTTGGCACTCCATGCCTGATGACCAGCGCCAAGCAAACCAATCAGGATAGCAGGCCACCAAGCACTATAGGCTCCCATAGGCTGAGCAAAAAGACCCAGCACGGGGAAGCAGGCGAAAATGAACATGGCACGCATACGGCCCAGATAAGGATTCATGCCTTTCTTGTCGACAAAATATGTCGGCAGATAACCACCACCGATTGACAAGATGGTCACAATGGCATAGAGCGTGAAGATAAGTGCAATACCCATAGTCGAGTCGGAGGTGTAGCCATACTGGTCAGAGAAATATGCTGGCGCCCAGAACAGGAAGAACCACCAAACGCCATCGGTCATAAACTTACCCACGAGGAACGACCACGTCTGCTTGTAGGTAAAGCACTTGAGGAATGGAATGGTCTTCTCCTCCTTCATATTGTCGCGATCCTGAGCCTCAGCGAGGTCGTTGTCCTGCTCGATATAATTGAGCTCGGCCTGGTTGACGCGTGGATTCTTGGCGGGTTTGTCGTAGAGCCAAGCCCACAGGCCCATCCAGATGAAGCCCAGTGCACCGATGATAATGAACGCCATCTCCCAACCCCAGGCACGAGCCAGCAAGGGAATGGTAGCGGGAGCAGCAAGAGCACCCACGGAAGCTCCACTATTGAAGATAGAAGTGGAGAATGCACGGTCCTTCTTGGGGAAGTATTCTGCCGTAGCCTTGATGGCAGCAGGGAAGTTACCAGCCTCACCGACAGCCAGAATCAGACGACACGAGAGGAACAGCCATACTGAGATGGTAGCGATGGCCACAGCAGCATCACCCGTAAGTTGTCCAAGCTGAGCAACAGAGTCATAACCCTCATAGGTCATTGCCACCCAGCCGCAACCAGCATGAAGCACGGCACCCAGCGACCATACGAAGATGGCGATAAGGTAACCCTTCTTGGTACCCATCCAGTCGATGAACTTACCAGCGAAGAGGTTGGCAATGGCATAGAACAGCGAGAACATACCTGTAATCGTACCGTAGTCGCCATCCGTCCAATGGAACTCTGGAGCGATGAAGTCTTTCCATGTGAGTGACAGAACCTGACGGTCCATGTAATTAATGGTCGTTGCCAAGAACAGCAGCGCACAAATGACCCAACGGAAGTTGGACATCTTGGTAGTTTGAATTGGAGTCATATTCTTTACTTTTTTTCCTTTTTACTTTTTTACCTTTACCTGATGTCAATAACGGGGATGTTATCCTTGTCGTTGTAATAGAGGTTCTCGCCAGCCATACCCCAGATGAAGGTATAGTAATAGGTGCCGGCAGCAGCGTGCATCGACCACTCAGGCGACATGATAGCCTGCTCGTTGTGGAGCCAAACGTTACGGCTCTCCTGAGGCTGGCCCATCACGTGAGAAATGGTCTGTCCGTCAGGCAGATTGAAGTAATAGTAAGCCTCGATACGACGACCGTGGGTGTGAGGTGGCATCGTATTCCACACAGCACCAGGATTAAGCTGGGTGAGACCAAGCTGCAATTGGCAGGGACCTTCTTCAAGCACGTCGTTGACAATGAGTTTATAGACGGTGCGGTTGTTGGCTTCCTCAACGGTGCCTACTGGGCCCCAGACAGCAGCTTTCAACGAACCCTTACGTCCGTCGAGGGTAATCCATTGGGTCTTGTAATGCTGGTGAGCGGTTGCACTATTCAGATAGAACTTAGCAGGCTTGGCTGCATCCTTCGAGCGGAATTCGACTGTCTTGTTGACGTCCTTATCCTTGCCGATATGACCACGACCGATGTAAAGCGCCTCCTTGGGAGAGAGTGCATACTCCTTACCATCGACAATCACCCAACCGTCGCCCTCGCCACAGTTGACTACGCCGAGCTCACGGTTATACATGAAATACTTCTCCTTGATGGTATTATCCACGTCGAGACCGAGCTCCCAGAAGTTTTCGAGCTTCAAGGTCTTGTTGACAGGCATAGCACCACCGAAGATAAAACGGTCGTAATGACTGTAGGTCAGCAGGATGGAGTCGGCGGTCATCACCTTCTCCATAACGAAACGCTCGCGAAGCAACTTCGTGTCGTAGTGCTTCACATCTTCAGGATGGCAGGCCGTCTGGAATTTCACATGCTGTGCGCCTACAAACCTGTCGGCTTCCTGTGCGTTTGCAACAGAAAGCGAGAGGGCAATAGCCCCTGCAATCGTAAGAATTGTTTTCTTCATCATTTGTTATTTTAGTTATTCATTTTTACTTTTCGCTTCATCTGCCACAATACGCTGACGGTTAATCCACATCATCACCAAGGTGATAATGGTGAGCACGCCCATTCCTACATAGGCCAGATTATTCACACACTTGTAGATGACCCAGCCGAAAAGCGAACTGGCAAAGTCGAGGGCACCAGCCTGGAAACCCTCAGGAATCTTCGCTGCAGGATCCTGCGTCTGAGCATACACCGTCTGGGCAGCCTGCGTGAAGGCTGGAGCCATATCAGTGACAAACCACAAACCAATGCCGACAGCTACGATACCGACTATCAGCGTCTTGACCACATTACCCTTCGTATAGGGCAACACCATCACAAACACATAGAACATACCTGCCAACGATGCCAGCGGCAGGAACTCGTTACCTGGCAGTGCAACAGCCATCAGCAGGGCCAGCGGAATGAGAATCAGCGAAGCTACGAGGGTCGTTGGATGACCAATAACCAATGCGGGCGACATACCGATGTACACCTTCTTGCCTGCCCATTTCTTTTGTACCACCTCCTGCGTCTTCTCAGCGATGGGCTTCAATCCATCGATAAAGAGTTTCGTGATACGCGGAATAAGCTCCATCACAGCACCCATCGTCACGCCCAAGAAAAGCACTTTCTTGATGTCCAACTGCGCTACAGCACCAATCAAGGCACCCACAATGACACCCAACACAATGGGTTCACCCAGCACACCGAACTTCTTCTTCAGGCCTTCAGCATCGATGTCGAGTTTCGAAAAACCAGGAATCTTGTCGAGCAACCAATTAATGCCAATGGCAAAGGCCGTAAAACTCTGACAGAAAGGCTGGGGAATGGAGATTCCATCCATATCGTCGTAATAGCTTTGGAACTTTGAAGCTGTCAGGTCAGCCATCACCAACGTGTTGATATAGCACACGATAGCGGCGAAATAGCCCCAAGCCAACGACTGATCCATCACGAAATAAGCCACCGCACCGATGAAGGCGAAATGCCAGTAATTCCACAAGTCAATATTTACCGTGCGCGTACATTTCGTAATAAGCATCAGGAAGTTCACACCCAGACAGATAGGGATAATCAGCGCTCCCACTGCGGTGTTGTAGGCAACAGCAGCGGCAGCTGGCCAACCCATGTCGAACACACCGAGCTGCAAGTCATACAAACGTGAGATTTCCGACAGCGGACTGCCAAAATTATTGGTCAGCAGGGCGGTAACAATGCCCAAGCCCACGAAACCGACTCCCACATAGAGTCCTGACTTGAGCGACTTGCCGAACTTCATGCCGATACAGAGGCCAATGATGGTAAACAGGATTGGCATCATGACCGAAGCGCCCAGACTAATAATGTAACTAAAAACTTGTTCCATTGCTTGAATTATCGATAATTTTGTTTTGTTTTAGTATAAAAGACGTTGCAAAGTTACAAAAAAAATGGCGAAATGTGCAACATTTTCGCCACTTTTTCTTACTAAATCGTTAACGTAAATTATTTTTTACTTGTTCAATACCACCCGACCGTTACGAATAACCAAGCCTTTATATTGCTGGTCGACACGCTGACCGTTCAGATTGTAGATGTCACCACTTCCTTCATCCATCTTCCATCTTACCTCATTGATAGCCGTCGGAGCATCAACCTCGAAAGGCGAGGCCATCAGATATAGCTCGTCAATAATCTCCCCGCTCACTACATCGGTGCCGTAGATACACGTTACGTCGAAATATTTACCGTCATAGTCGGAAGGAACCTTGATGTTCTTCAGATTGAACTTGTTCCACACACGGGCACGCTTGTCGTCACTGACAGCATATACACCACCATCCTTCACTAGCTGAACAGTCTTAACAACAAGATAATCAGAATAATCCGCCTCCGTCAAATCTTCAAACTGCACTTCACGAGGCTGAACATCAAAACCAGACTGGATGTCAAGGGAATATGAGTTGGTTACATCGGGAATACCAACCACCTGCATCATATTGTTTTCCACATCATACTTAACACGGACGAGACCCGTCATAACATCGCCCACTTTCAGATTAAGACCAGTATTCTTAAACATAATATTGCCCATAGCATCTCGTACATAAGCAATATTACCTAAAGTTGTCACATACAGTACTTCAGCATCTTCAAGTTGTAATAATACTTCTTCGCCAGGACTCAACTCCCTTAAATCATCAACATCAACAGAGTTGACATTCTCGACGATAACCTCGCACGTTGCCTTTTGCCCACTGTTACTTTCGGCAGTAATGGTACATTTTCCTTCAGCAATGCCCATTACCTTTCCGTCTTTATCAACGGTAGCAATATTCTCATCGCTAGATGTCCAAGTCAGCTGATAGATGGCATAATCCGGCTCAGCAATAGCTTCCAACTGGGCAACAAGTCCTACACCAACAGTTAATGATTCAGGCAGAGAAAGATCCTTTAACACATAAACATCCTCAATGTCGAATGTAATGATGCCATCTGCCAGCTGGATATTATTCAATCCCCATCGAGTTGCCTTACCGCTCCACGTTTTCAGATTGGCAGGAGTTGTATTGGCATTCAGCATCCTCACTTTGCGCGTTCCCGGGAAAACATCAGCAGCCGAACCACTAGAATTCTTTCCACCAGCACGTACCACTTCATAATAATTATGATCAGGATTAGCATTAACAGTATTACCACTCCAAACGGCACTATTCGTTTTATCGACCCTGTGAACCAGCATACCACTTCCAGGTAAATACTTATCCCATTTAAAGCCGCTTTTCTGCCGATTCTCAAACAGGAAGAATTCATTGTTTACGGGTGAATCGATACGGAAACCTGTAAAACTGCTATATAGGGGCTCAAGCGTATAGCTGCCCTCTGCAGCTATTTTCTCTGGCTTGTCACAAAAAGCAACGGAATAGCGCTCATAGAGAGAATATCCCACAGGAGTGTCGCCGTTGTCCTTATAACAGCCGGAAGCCATTACAGACCAATCACCTGGGTCATTGCTTTGACCACCGCTCTTCTCATAATCACTATCATAGAAATCTGGCAATCCCAACACATGGCTGAACTCATGGCATATAGTGCCTATACCGTCGATTCGAATCGTCGTGGGGCGGGTCATATAGCCCAACAACTCTGTAGAACTGGCATAGTCCCGTATGTTGACATTATCTTTCCTGAGTCCCCAAAAACCACTGCGATGAGGCCACCAGAGGTTTTCGTCGTTGCCGGTATAGTTGGCACCATTGCCGGCAACTATGAAATAAACTAAATCAACATTGCCGTCGCCATCGCCATCGTAATCTTTGAAATTGATATTACCGACAATATCGGCAGAGTCGATAGCCGCTTTCAATATCTGGCCAATTTTATTATCCTTTTCTATATTACAATCATATTGGCTGAATGCCACCTTATAGGGACCTACGATGTCGAACTGGGGCTGAAACTTGCCACCAGAATTGTCCGAAAAATAGTCGCGCACACTACCTGTAAGCGTCAAATTATCAAAGCCCGTATAGCCTTCCATATTGACCATATCGTTCATTATCTCTGGGTAGTCTTCACGCGAGAAACCTTTGTCGTTAAATTCAATGAGGATAATCAGTCCCCTGAAATTACTATAATTGGTAGCACGGTTCCCCTGCGCACGACGACCTGCAAGAATTTCTTGCTGGCGCTGCTGTACCAATTGGCGTTCCTGTACCAAACGTTCAGACATATCCGGAGCTTGATACTTCTTGACAGCTGACAGATAGGCCTGCTCAGAAACTGTACGTTCGGCCTCATCGTGAGCCACTAAGGCCGAAGGCTGCAATTGTCCGTTCTTTTTCTCGGCATAGACATAATAGCCTTGCTGGTTCTTCACAACGGAATAGCCATCGGCTGTCGTCTGGAAATGCTGCCACTCGTCACCTACCAGTCTCAGGGTTACAAAACTGCCGTCAGGCTGTTGCACCTTTATGGTTCCAGGATGAGCCGGAACTGCCTTCATGTTGCATACGCACATCAGCAACACAACTATAAGCAAATAAAATTTCTTATTCATTGGATAGTACAAATTTGGTTGCAAAGGTACGAATAAATATGCAAACCACAAAACATTTCCGGAGAAAATAAAATTACTCCGTACGAAATTATAATTACTCCAAAAGTAATTTCGATTACTCCGGAAGTATTGGACCGGTCCGTACATTGAAAAGAACATCGGGAGGAGCCAACGCCCCTCCCGATGGATAGATGTATAAATAATTAGAAGATTACTTATTCATAAACTTACGGCCGTTCTTGATGACGAGGCCCTTGAAGTCTGCGCCAACCTTCTGTCCAGACATATTAAATGTAGAACCAACAAACTTGCCATCAGCATCAAACTTAATAGCCTTTACACCAGAACCACCTTCATCGCCCTGAATAATGTAAATGGGCTCATTACTCTTTGCACCCAGTATACTGCTAATTGTAACCGTAGCTGAACGTCCTGTCACACCCTCTGGAAGAGGTTCAACCGTAAACCATATCATGTGCAAACCACGTATACTGCCATCGCTCGATTCATACTCATAATATGTAGGATCAATCTTCACGTCGGCCCAATCAGGAATACCCTCAAAATCGTAATAGCCAGAATACTCATAGTTATCGCCATCCTCAATAAAGAACGGATAGTTTGTCCAAACATATGCAGGATAGCCTATACCTTCTATAGGCGCAGATTCCGTGTCGCCACCTTCAACAGGAGCAATCTGACGATTCAAATCATCGTCTGTATCGACCTTGATGGCATCCATTTCGCCATAGAAATGGAAGGCCATATTATAGCAATACTTACCGCTAGAACCATTTCCAAAATAT
The DNA here is from genome assembly GCA_045112595.1 of Prevotella sp. Lineage (GTDB taxonomy): Bacteria > Bacteroidota > Bacteroidia > Bacteroidales > Bacteroidaceae > Prevotella. Next base: position 8,819 of record JBGUIA010000112.1, read on the forward strand.
GAAAGGCCATTGGGATTAGTCATATCGATGCGATTACCATCAGCATCAAAAGGCAATATATATGTTGGAGTAGCCCAAGTATCCCACTCTTCCTCATGTTCACCCTGATCGCCAAAATAGAAACGACAATCATATTCTAATGTCGGACTCTCAGTTCCTTCAATAGTAATAGCGAATTCATCATCAATCAGAAGAGGAACAACCTCCTCGGTACCAAAATCGTCGATAGTTGTATATGCAAAAGTCAAGTCTCCAGGATAACGAGTTGTACCTGAGATTGGCTCATCTAACATATTAGCTTCAACGCACTTCATTTCACCAATTTTTTCACCAACGGTACGATAAGTCTTACCATTCACCTCGATTCTTTCAACCTTATTGAACACTAATGTCAAGTAATCACCTGTAAATTTAGGAGAATTTGAATGTGCCCAAAGAACGACCTCATGCAATGTCAGAGGAGCAGCAGGTTTCTCAAAATATTGACGGAACTGAGGATAGAAAGTCTCAGCAGTACCATCGCCGTCAAAATCGAATGAATCAGCACCTGTCTGGAAAGCAGACTCTCCACCTGAGAATCCATAATACCGATGAATTTTCACATAGTCAAAGGGGTGTAAAGTCTGAACGGCTGAGTCCATCGTCAGGATGTAATCAGACACCTGATACGCAATTTCATTTGCAGTATAAACAGGGCAATAGCCTACGTAACCTATATCAATCTTGTCCCATTCAAAAATCAGATTATTCTCTTCAACATAATTCTCCAGGTCACTTGAACCAAGTGTCCATTTACCTGTAAGATCTTCACTGACATTAATGAATTTCAATTCAGTGAAAGGAGGAACTACAAGATACTCAAAGGTACCGGAACTGCCATTACCAGAGAGCCAATATGTTCCTGCAGGACGAGCATAGTAGACACCGTCAGCTGCAGATCTTCTATTTACTCTGGCAAATTCTCCATCCAAACTTACCTGATTTTTAACAGGAGCAGTAATTTGCTGATAATCAGCAACTCTCTTGCTTACTTTTTCCACTGTTGCAGCTTGTTTCTGAGCAAAGCCGGCAGTTGTTACGACTAACGCAACTAATGATAGTAAAAATTTTTTCATAACATTAAGTTTTAAATATTAGTAAATTAATAATTGACAACAAACCAAAGTTCAGGATCTGTCACAGATGTAAACATCACCTTTTTATAATTGAATGTAGTCACATAAGGAGTAATAACAAACTCTTGAGAAAGTGTCTGGGTCAGCAATGAATTGATACCAGCGACACGATTCATAATGGCCTCAGCATTTGATGTGGCAGGATTAAGGAATTTAAAGTTTACCTTGTTGCCATCAAAGTTGCAAGAATAAAGATATTCAATGTTCTTGGCAGCATTACCAGACTGATACTTGAAGAACCAGCGAGCACCATTCTCAGCATCATATTTCAGTGAAATCTGATTTATTGCATAGTTTTTGTTGATTGCTTTAATGTCTTCATGAGCGGCATTCAACGCATTTAACATCTTTGCAGACAACTCGGTCACCGTTGCATCTCGATAAACACGGAAAGTATGATTTTTCTCAAATTCCTGTTTAAAGAATTCCTCAACAGTATAACGGCTGGCTATCCACTTATTAGGATCAGTCTCGTCAACAAAACGATCATTGGCCTTGTCGTACTTTAATTCCTGAATGGCATTATTCTCATCAACGACACTGTCTGGTTTAACTGACTCACGGAATCGAAGATAATAGTCTCCATCACGCTTAGTCACCATAAAAGCATGTGACTCTGTCTGAGAAATCTCATCACCACCCTCAGGATAAAAATCGAAAATACAACTCTCGGTATTGGTAATGACATAACGTTTGTCACCAAAACAAATGAGCGGTTCGTTAGGTGCATCCTGAGAGAACATGGTCGCAATAAAGTCGTTGACATCTTTCAGATATTCCTCGAAATTAACGTCGTCAGGCAGGCGGGTCAGACGATTGTAAGTTGCACGCTTCTTACCCTTTAGCATACCATATTTGGCACCTTCTTCGAGGCTGAGGATGACAAATTCATAGTCACCCTCAAAACCCTGACCAGTCTGATAGAGGCCTGGGTCTGAAAACATGTGGATACACTTATTGAAAGTATTGAATGTCAGGACAGTACCCTGATCGGAGATAACCTCCCATAGAGATGTATCCGTCAAATATTGACCATCGGTCAGTTCGTTTTGCATAGCCTGAACAACTGAACCATCACGATTAAACTTATTCAGAATCAGGTAACCCTGACCCTTGGGAGCCTCATCGGTGTTCAATGGATAAAATTCCATTACCCACGTTGAACCACCCAGACGGTCGGTATACATCTTCTTCGATGTCATCAGTCGTTCAGCAGCAGAAGAGTCGAACAGATCGTCTTCTTCCGACACACAGCCTGTGAACATCATGGCAGCCACAGAGAAAAGCAGTGATATTGAAAATAGTTTCTTCATAATCTTTACCTTTTTACATTTTTACCTTTCTACCTCTCACTTACTGGTTAGGCATCAGTGACTTATAGCGATCTACCCATCCACGTAGTTCCTGCATCAGCGTAGTGCCGTCAGGACGAACATAGGTCAACGCATTGATAGGACGTCCTTTACTGTCAAGCACCAAATGGTCGTTTTCGTCGTAAATGTACTGCTTGTGCTGCACAGCATAGCGTACAGCGTCGATATCATAGTTGAAATTGGTCTTCAACCACTCACGACACATCTCCAGCTTCTTCAGGATTACCTCACGACCCGTCTCGTTACCATTCTTGTCAACAATACTCAGATATACGATATTACCATTGGCATCAGGCACAGCATAGCCGTTGACGTCGCGCTGGATGTACTTACGCACTACCTGACAGGTAATGACCTTACCGCCACTAGTAGTACCATCCTTGAAATAGTAACCCACAGAGTCGCGGTTGGCTTCACCGCGCTTACACTTAGCATCACATCTAACCCAATGGTCATAGTCCACGTCCATAGCCAACTCCCAGCTCTTAGTAGCACCCTCGAGCATGTTTGCCCATGTAACAGAGTCCTTTACAATGTAGTTAGCAATAATCTCCACCCAGTCTTCGCGAGCCTGCGAAGAAGCATAATTCGAAACAAATCCTTGACCCAAAGCTACCGAATCAGGCGTATCCTGCCAGCTTGCCGTATTGTAGAACGGCTTGGAAATCAGGTTGAAATCCGTGGGATAGTTGATGTTCTGATGCAGGATGTGCGAGAACTCGTGGTGCATTGTCTTGAAGAAATACTCGTTCAAGTTATCAAGATCCGAAGGCACCAGACTCTCTGCATTATAAAGCGTAATCTTCAAACCTCCCTCAGCAGTACCCAGCTTGATAGTACCACTGGTAGGATTGTAAGCAGGCGAACCAATGATGTGCATCACTCGTGGACTATAGGTTTTCAGGAACTCATCGCCTACAACGTCACGATAGACGTCGTACCACAGATACTTGTTGAGCACAGCCAAATTGATGCACTGATCGTAGGAACAGGGCGTCAGGTTGTAGTCCATGTCCGAGCCAATGTCCTGCAAACGATACAGATAGCGCATATTATAAGGCTCCTGGAAATTGACCTTCACAAAAGTATCCAATGGGAATGAGTAGACTGTACGATCCAGAGGATAGTCCGTTGTGTCGAATATGGTTGTTCCCAGATCGTCATCCTTACACGACGACAGGTTCAGCATTGTCAGGGCCACAAGGGCCATCAGAATGATATTCAGTTTCTTCATATTATATACCTCTTTCTTGATTATTCATTAGCACATTCAGCACCGACGGAAGCAGTAGAACTACTTGCACCATCAGCTTTATCCAAAGGACGCGATGACTCAAGGCCTGCCAGCAAAACCTCCTGAGGAAGCTCAATGGCCAGACGGCTGTCGTGAGCTCTAAGTTCAAACTTCTCAGCTTCAGGACCATAAACGTGAGTATAGGGGATACCCAAGCGCTTCAAGTCGAAGAAACGCAGTCCCGTCCAAGCGGTTTCATAACGACGCATATCGTTAAGACAGTTCATGTAGACCAGTACCTCAGGCTTGATGATGAAATCAGGACAAACCTCCTGCGTGAAGTCCCAGTCAGCAAACGTATTACTATGATTGCCAGCATCAGCTGCTGTATACCATTTCTCAATACGTTCCTTAGTCAATGGGAACATTGCGTTAATGTAGCTGGCCTTAGTTGTCTCAGAGAAGTTCTGACGACTCTCC
>JBGUIA010000113.1:0-8148 GCA_045112595.1 Prevotella sp.
AGGATAGCACCGTCCATCTGAGCAGCACCAGTTACCATGTTCTTCACATAGTCGGCGTGTCCCGGGCAGTCAACGTGAGCGTAGTGACGAATAGCTGTCTCATACTCAACGTGAGCGGTGTTAATAGTGATACCACGCTCCTTTTCCTCAGGAGCATTATCAATCTGATCGAATGACTTAACCTCAGAGAGACCCTGCTTAGCCAGTACGGTGGTGATAGCAGCAGTCAGAGTAGTCTTACCGTGGTCAACGTGACCAATAGTACCGATGTTCACGTGCGGTTTAGTGCGCACAAATTGTTCTTTAGCCATAGCTTTTCTATTTTATTGTTTTATAAATGAATTATCCGATTTAAATCGTCGTTTTCTCAAGAGCTGTTACTGAGATTTGAACTCAGGACCTCTTCCTTACCAAGGAAGTGCTCTACCACTGAGCTATAACAGCGAGCTAGAGCGGAAAACGGGGCTCAAACCCGCGACCCCCAGCTTGGAAGGCTAGTGCTCTATCAACTGAGCTATTTCCGCAACACTGATTCCTCTTCAGGAAGTGGGTGGTGATGGATTCGAACCACCGAAGTCGAAAGACAACAGATTTACAGTCTGCCCCATTTGGCCGCTCTGGAAACCACCCTCAATGTTTTGCTCTTTCTCAGTCTTGGGCTTTGCCCTGTCAGAGCCTCTTGTCGGATTCGAACCAACGACCCCGAGATTACAAATCACGTGCTCTGGCCAACTGAGCTAAAGAGGCTTACTCTAAGCATCCGCTAACCGATTTGGAGTCTTTTATATCGGAAAGCGGATGCAAAGGTACTACTTATTTTTGAATTACCAAAACTTTTCGTGCTTTTTTTTAATGATTTCTCAATTTTTCCTTGAATTTCTGCAGTTGAACGCGCATAGAGTCCACACAAAGGTCACAACTTTCCTCAAAAGTGTCACTGGTTTTCTCCGTAAAGAGCGTCGTGCCCGGCACCGTTACCGTCAGGCTGACCTGCTTGTTTTGCGCAGTAGCCGGCTTGACAACCTTGCACTGCACTTCTACCTTCTGAACATCTTCAAATGTTTTTTCCAACTTGGCGACCTTCTTTTCGATGAACGCCTCTAACTTCTCAGTAGCGTCGAAATGAATCGACTGAATCTTGATTTCCATAATTACCTCCTGTTTTAGTTTAGGGTAAATAATAAGGGTTAGGCCCGTGGATGGGCATTCTCATATGCTTTCTTAAGCTGCTCAAACGTGGTATGCGTATATATTTCCGTCGTTGCCACGCTTTCGTGCCCAAGCAATTTCTGTACATTCTCAAGTCCGGCACCGTTGTTCAGCATAGCCGTTGCAAACGAATGGCGGAGCACGTGGGGCGACCGTTTCTTCTGCGTCGTCACCATCGACAGGCAGTTGTGGACTATCTTTTCCACCTGGAATCTCGATATCCGCTCGCCCTTGTCGTTGCGGATGAGGGCTTTGCAGTCCGTTCTCGCCAGCTGCTGTTCGCGAAGCTCCATATATTCCGTCAGCGTCTGCTCCAGCTCCTTGCCAAACGGAATGATGCGCTGTTTGTTCCTCTTGCCCGTCACCTTCAGCTGGTGAGCGGCAAAGTCGATATCTTGATCGTCCAGGGCGACAAGTTCCGCCAGTCGCATGCCCGTCTCATAGAATAATATAATTATGGTACGCGCGCGTAAGCCGCTATAGTCATCCCCACACATCTGCGGCAGGTCTATCAACCGGTTCATGTCGTCCTCACGCATAAAATAAGGCAGAGGCTTCTGGCGCTTCGGACCCTTCACGAGATGCGACGGGTCCCTGTCGACCATTCCTCTGCTGAGAGCAAAACGAAAAAAGGAACGCACGGCACTCAAACGGTTATTTACCGTGGATGCCATGTCGCCTTTATCCATCAGACTCTCCATCCAGTCACGGATAATGTCCGAGTCTACCGACTCCCAAGAGAGCTGACTATCTCGATTTTTGAAGTACGCCTCGAAGTCTCTTAAAGACTGCTCGTAGTTGCACACCGTTAACTCAGAACGGTTCCGCTCGTAGCGCAGGTAGTTCAGAAAATCTTCTATCATCAGCATCGTTGCATCTTGTTTTCGGCAACGAAGTTACGAAAAAATCTTCAAACCACCAAATTTTTCAGCTACTTTTTTACTCTTCGGTAGCGCGCAGCTTCTGTACGTAAACAGCGTGTTCCATCTTCAGGCGCTTCAGTACAGAAGGTTTATCGAATTGCTGACGTGAGCGGAGCTCCTTAACAACACCAGTCTTTTCAAACTTTCTCTTAAACTTCTTGAGGGCCTTTTCGATGTTCTCGCCTTCTTTTACGGGTACAATAATCATTTGCTTTTTTGATTTAAATTTTTTAATTGTTACTATTATTTTTTATGCCTTCTGGCACAGGTGCCACGAAAAGCGGGTGCAAAGTTACAACAATTTAACCAAACTGCCAAGTTTTTCGCTAACTTTTTCACTTTTTATGCATTACTTTTCCATTTTTGGGACGAGCTATAGGGCGAAAAATCAGCGTAAAGCGCGGTAGATGCGGAACGACATGGGCGGCAGTTGGTCGTTAATGACGCTCTGCTTCTTACCTGCCTCAACGGCAATGGTGCCGCACTGTGGGGTAATCAGTTCGGGACGCTGGATGCTATTCTCGTCGTCCATACCCGCATGGCTCAGGGTGATGGTCTGGGCCGTGGTGACACCCGTCAGATCCTTCAGGTTCAGACGGATGGGCTGCACCTGCTTCGACGTGTTTGCCACTTTGACAATGATCTCACCGGCATCCTTGTCGAAGGCCGCTGAGGCGAAAAGTCCATTCTGACCTTCTTGGTTAGCCACAGGTCGTTTGTCCATTGTCAGCTGCAGCACGTGGGTTCCCTTATTGGTGGCGTACATCTGTTGCACGTAGTAGCTGACGGTCTTGAACATCTGCGTCTGGTCGTACCATATCTGGTCGGGACGCCACTGCCAGCCGTCGACGTGGGCAAAGAGCGGAGCGGGAGAAGTCATGTGGACGATGTCGGCATTGCGTTCGAAACTGGTCATCAGGGCGGCCTCCATGATGGCTGCTTCGTAGTGGTTCCACTTCTTGCCTTTCCCGTGACAGGCGTATTCGCCGGCAAACACTTTCGGTCCCTTACGGTCGTACGTATCATAGCGCAGACCGTGACTCAGGAACCACTCCTCGTCACGATAGTAATGCTCGTCCACAAGGTCTGCCTTCAAGGCCCTCATGGCCTTCCATCCGTCCTCGAAGCGATAGGTGTTGTCGGGCTGGTCGTCGGGCATCGGACCACTGCTGCCTACTATCTTGATGTCAGGATATCTGGCGCGGATGGCGGCCACGAACGGCTTCAGACGCTCGTAGTAGAGCTCGCCCCACTGCTCGTTGCCCACTCCGATATACTTCATGTTGAAAGGAGCCGGATGGCCCATGTCGGCACGCACCTTACCCCACTTGCTGTCGGCGGGTCCGTTGGCAAACTCGATGAGGTCGAGACAGTCGTCGATATAGGGTTGCAACTCGTCCGTCTTCACATGGGCTGACTCTTTGTTCCAGTTCTGGAACTGGCAGGCAAGACCTACGCTAATAATGGGCAGAGGTTCGGCACCGATATCCTCCGAGAGTTGGAAGAACTCGAAGAAGCCCAGTCCGTACGACTGATTGTAGTCGGGGAAATAGCGGTGGTCGAAGGTGTGCTCCCAGCGGTTCTGGTTCAGCGGACGGTTCTCCACGGGCCCTACCGAATTCTTCCACTGATAGCGCGTCGCGAGGTCGGTACCCTCGACGATGCATCCGCCAGGGAAGCGGAAGATGCCTGGGTGCAGGTCTTCCAAGGCTTGTGCCAGATCGCGGCGCATGCCGTTCTCGCGGTACTTATAGGTATTCACAGGGAACAGCGACACGTGCTCCAGCGCCACGCTGTTCGACCCTTGCAGGAAGATGCGCAGCTTGGCCTGTTTCAGCGTCTTCGTAGAGGTCAGCGTGACGGTATATTTCTTCCACTCCGCAGAAGTGACGTCCACCTTCTGCTCGGCAAACTCCTGACGCTCGTCCATCGAACTTTCATCGATGAGCTGCACGCGGATAGTCGCCTTGCCCTTCAGAGCCTTCGCCCATACCGAGAAGCGGTACTGCTCGCCCTGCTTCACGCCGATGCCGAAATAGCCCTCGTTCACCAGTCCCGAACGGCGGTCGTTGTGACCCGGGTCACTCAGTACGACATAGTGCGGACAACGCTCAAACGGGCCGTCGTCCTTCACGTCAACGCGTCCGAAGGCCTGCCAGCCCATCAGCGACTGCGGGAATTCAAACGAGCGGTTCTTCACCAGTTCACCATACAGTCCGCCGTCAGCGGCATAGTTGATGTCCTCGAAGAAAATGCCGTACATCGTCTTCTGGATGGGTGCACCCAACTTCTTCGTGTTCACGTCCATTACACTTTGCGCCATTGCCATTATGGCCATGAGTGCCACGCAGGCACATGTTATCAATCGTTTCATACTACTATTATTTTAGATCTCGTCGTATTTTTTTGCAAGGACAGTGCAAACCGAAATGCAATCGAGCTCGCTCAGATTGCTGAGACGCAGCCTGTTCTCGCAGCCTTTTGGCTGCAAAGTTACGAAAAGTTGAGAGCAAAATAAAAGAAATTCGTTTCTTTTTTTTGCCGAGACGTAGTAATTTCGCCATTTCAATGGCAAAGTTACGATAATCTTTGCAGATTCCGCAAGTTCGAGCCCACCAAATGATGGACCCGAATTTTGCTTATTTAACGGACTTGGCTACCCTTTCATCAGCCGCACCTTACGCCTGTTGGCGAAGGGACGGACGGCGAAGTGAATCCAGAGGCTCTTAGCGCTTTGCTCTATCAATAGCTCATCGAAGTCCTCCTGCGACTCGTCTGCAATATCAAGAAGTATACACGCATAGCGTATCGCCTGTTCCTTACCCAGCACGTGGATATCCGCCGCACAACCTGTCAGATGATTCGACCCTGCCACGCCACCCACGGCCTTATTCACCGCTCCTGTTCACTCTCCAGATACCGCCTGGCATCGCGCACCTGTTCTTCCAAAAAGGTTTTGTCTATTTCCATTATTCCAAAAGATTGTTTTAAAAGGTTATTTTTAATTCAGAAAACGGTCGCAAAGTTACAAAATATATTCCAAATATCGTGTCGAAAATCCTATGTATTTTTCACGATTTTCATCCTTCCGTAGTTAAGGTTTGTTAAGCCAATTTCGTCCCCCTTTTCTAACCCTCAATCCATCAACCACTTGCCCCCGATTCCTTCAACCTTTCCACCAAGAGCAAACTAGAAAGAACACAAAGGGGACAGTCTTTTTGTGTATTTATTTGCCATTATCAAACAAAAATGCCGAATTTTATTTGCTAGTATCAAACAAATTTCTTACCTTTGCCCATGATTTGATGATGTCTTTATAATATCGTGTCAATTATGGCTATAACAAAAGAAACATTCCGTACCCTGATTCATGAAGGACATAACACAAAAGGGTCGGTTCCGGTGTGCACTTAACTGCAAAGGTACATAACATATCTTCATTCGTATTTTCTATTAGTTCCTAACATATCATGTATTTCATATATATGTTGTCCTTGGAGATCTGTATTTCCTCCACGATTAACAGCGTCTTTCAGTAGGTTTGCCACCTCCCACCTGTCCGTATAATTGGCTGATGGATGCGACTCTATTATGTCATAGACGGCATAGACTGACCTGTAAAACGTTGATAGGTAACAGTCGTGCGGGATGAAATTAACATCCTTCAATTCACAGTTACCGGCGAACACAACAAGGGAATACATTGGCAACGCGCCCATTTGTGGTGACATTCTTCGGAGAGCCTTGATGTGGCCTTCGTTCTGCTTAAACGGATTATAAAAGCGGTTCTTATATTTACCATAGCCAGAAACCTGTGTCCAATAATCTTGGTTCCCCTTTCCGAAAATCCATCCTGTGAAGTCTTTAACCTCAATAACTATTAAGCCGGCATCGGTAGCCACAACGATATCTATCTGCGTTGTTTTACCGTTGTCGGATTCAACCATCAAGTCATGATAGATTGCTGTTGGTTTAAAACCGGATGCAAGGAGGTGAGATACTAAATGCCTCTCACTTGGTGTACCTCTGTCTGAAGAGGTTATCATTTCATATAGTTCAGGTTTATTCCAGAATGTCTGCCAGGTCAGCTCTTGACCTACCTCTTTACATCTGGCATTGACAGTATAATACCGGTAAATGAATATCAGTATTATTACTATTATGAATACAAAGTATATGAATTCTACAGTCATGGTTACACAAACTTCACGATACAGTCAATGCATATCGGCTTGCCAGTTATCACATCGATAAACACATTGGCGGGATGCATGTCTTCTAGGGCCAGGCGGTCAGAGATGTAATTCACGCCCTCGCCGTTCCAATTGTCACGGAATCCTTTGGCAGCAACCATATCGTCTATCTCTTCCTTCGTAGCCAGTCGCAGACAGTTCACGTAAGGTTGAGTCAACACAATACGCATCAAATTGTCGCTATCGCGAGTGAAGCCAATCACTTTCATTGCCGTCTCAGGAAAGAGATAGTTGTGAAGTGCGATGGCATCCAACGCTTTCTGCCAAGTAGAATAGATGGAAGTTCGTTCTTTAACAACCGATGTGTTGCCATCACTATAATATACCTTTGCTTCGGCACCCTGTGCTATCTTGGGGCCAAACTCCGCAGTAAGTATATGCTCCGAATCATCCTCCCACAGATTCGCAGCCTTAGCCCATTGTTCAATGAACTTCTCCTGCTGTTCGTCTATTTCCCAGTTTGCTGGGCCTCCTTCGCGGCCTTCAGCATTGCAACTTGCTCTAAGGCTTGCTGACGCGTAGCATGCGACGATGGACGCCCCAATGAGAGGCGAGCCTCCCTTGCAGAGTCCTGCATGCTCTGATAGATTGAATCTAAAAAAATCTTCTCTCCCATTTTGTACATCTTTTGCGTAGTTATCAATCATTTGCAGCGTTTCGGCGGTAAAGCCTTCGGCTGCGATGGCGGCGTATATGTCGTTCAATACATCCATAACCTGGTTATGCACTTTTGCTGGCAAAGATACGAAGTTTATTTCATATTTCCAAATAAATCTCTATTTTTTAGAAAGTTACACATCGTTTCTGAAATTTCCAAAATTTTCGACCATAAAAACAACCCCACCGTCTTTTCGAATCAGACAGTGGGGCTGTGAAGTTATAAATGACTTGTCGTTATTGTCGTTCCCGTCACCATTTCCATGTGTAATGTACCCCGTGACTAGTGTCCTTATGGTGCCGGGTAGGTGAAGGTATTGGCCTTCAGCGCGTTCTCCAATTCGGTGCTAGCCCAGTTTCCAGACGTACTGTTGTAATACTCCGTGTCGCCTATGGTTATCGTGCCGCATGAAGCCCGGCTGCCGCCTTTACCGATGCTGTAGATAGCATCCGTCCCTTTCGTGGCAGAAACGCTCGTTTTTTTGTCGCCGCTGGTGATGGTGATGGCGCCGCATTTGCTGTCTTTGCCGCTGCCGATACCAGCTGCACTTTCTCCGCCTGTAGCCTCGATGGTACCACCAGAGATGGTGATAGAGCCGCATTCGTCGCTTGAGCCGTCGGCTTCGGTACTACTTCCGATGCCGGCAGCAGACGTTCCGCCATTAGCCACGATGGTTCCGCCAGAGATGCTGATATTACCACATTTGCCTGCAGCACCGCAGCCGATACCAGCAGCATGATCTCCGCCAGTAGCCGTGATGTTGCCGCCCTGGATTACGATGTTGCCACAGTCAATCTGAAATCCTCCACCTATACCGGCAACATATCCATTGCTGCTGGCCGTAAGCGAGCCGCTGCCCTGGATGGTGAGCGTCTTGCCCTCAGGCACAAAACGGCAGGTTCCTGATGTGGGAGCCTGCTGTTTTTATGTGTATCGTAGTTTTTAAGGTTCAACGATTAATATGTCTTACATTTATTCGTCAAAGTCGCCAAAGAATTCGGGAGCATTTCCGCCTCCAGGTCCGGGGTCTTGGCTATTCAACAGAAGTGCTGTCTTCTGAATCTTCAACACTTGCATGGTGGGCTTCTGATAATTATTCTTTTTC
>JBGUIA010000114.1:0-47925 GCA_045112595.1 Prevotella sp.
TTTTTGATGACAAGAAGCATGTGAGCATCACCTGTTGGAAGACCCTCTACGAAGAGATCCCAGTTGCCAAGGAAGAACTCTTCATTAGAAGACTGTGCGAACGTTGCTGTCGATGCAAGAAGCATCATAAGTGCAAAAAGAATTTTTTTCATAATTGTTAATTTTTAGAGATTGGAAAATTATAATTGGATTTTACTCCTTTGTTTATTGAATATTAGAATTTGAATGCTGCTGTGAACTCAACGGCACGTGGGCGAATCTGCTCAGCAATGAAATACTTGCCAATCATCTGATTCTCGTCAGTAATCTGGTCAGCACCAATCATACTGCCTGTGACACCCTTGTAGTTGAAAATGTTACACATCTGGACTTTCAGGTCAATGTTACGGTTTACACTCCAGTCAAGACCGCAGAATGTCTCCCACCAGCCTTTGTATGAAACGGTATTTGTCTTGTTGCCATACTGCTTGCCGAAGTAACGGAAGCTTGCCCAAGCACGAACCTTGCGATCGAAGAGATAGTATGAGGGGTCTATCTCGAGTAGAATCTTAGAGAGGGCTGGAACGTTCTTGTCGCTATAGCTGATTTCCTGACCTCCAGGAACTTTATAAGCGTAGTCCTTATACTTAGGATTCTGGTAAGTGAACAGGAAGTGGAAGTTGAAGTCCTTAATAGTTGACACGATGTCCGTAGTCCAACCAATAGTACTGATATCATACTTAACAGGGTAGATACGTGTCTGCTCACCTGCAGCTGTATAGGCTGTCTCCTCTGCAACATTGCTTGTCTTTGTGATGTAAGTCACCTTCGAAACAAGGCTGAGATATGTGCCAAGGTTCAGATAGACACCACCACCGAGATTGAGCACGCCATTATAATTGTCGAAATTCTCCGCACGGCGGGCATCTGGCTTAGGAAGGTTATGCTCGTCCTTGTCTGCAGCTGCATAGTCTGTATAAGGTGCATAGAACTTGTTGTATGTTACCTCACCCACAAGACCGAAGGGCTTTGTCAGTTTTGCTGTGAAGCTAGCGGCCAATACATAGTTAATCTTACCTGAGTAGTCGTAGTAGTTGTAGGGATTCTTATTGCTATAGTCTGTACCATCCCAAGAAACCAGATTATGGTCATTATAAACGTAGTTCATCGTAGTACCGGCCTCATGCTCAATACGTGCACCCACCATCGCATCAAACTTTCTTCCAATCTTGAAGTCATCAGTGATGTAGAGGGCATTCTTGTTAACGTTCTGAGAAGAGCAACTACCAGGACCCTGACTTGGAAGAAGATTGCCCAGCGCATAGTTGACGCCATAATCTGGGAGATACATATTCAAGCTAAGAAGGCGTGGATGCTCCTCGACAGTCTGATAGAACAAACCAGAGTTACGGGTGATAGGTGCATGATAGTGCATATAGGTCGTACCAAGACGGGTGTTGTGTACACCGAACTTCTTGGTAAGCTCAGCCTTCATCATGAACTGGTTGATATTGACCGGAGCATAATACTCTGTTGAGCAGAGTGCTGTTGCACCTTCCCATGCCTGTCCGTCAGCAGTATTCAGTGTAATACCGCTATACTGAAGACCTGTCTCTGCATAATTTGAATACATGATTGCAGGGTAAAGCATGGTCAAACCCACTTTTGAGTGCATGTACATCATTGAGTACTTCAACTTATAGTCACCCTTGAATTTGTGGTCACCATAAAGATAGAAAGCGTGTGAGGTATTGCCACCAACATCTTCGGTACCCATTCTCTCCTTCTTCTCCTCGTTGGTGTAGAAATCACGGTATGGGAAATAGCCGTCATATAAGATAAACGACGTACGACCAGGATTGAAACCAGGATAAGGCTCTGTTTCGCCATCGCCAAGATATTTATATGGAGTGTAGCTGCCAGTTACTTCCAGAGCGTGAGCATATTTGTACATGAATCCGATTTTACCATTTTTGTACTTCTTGTACAAACCAAACTTGAAGCTGTCATACTGATCCTGGAAGTCTGCAAAGCCGTAGTCCTTGAAAGAACCCTTATTACGGGTATGGTTGAATGCAAACATGGCTCCCCAGTTATTTCCAAGTGGAGCTGTGACACTTGCGTCGGCCTGGAAGTTACCTTCGGTAGAACCCTTGATGTTGGCGTATGCACGGAGCTTCTTCGCAGGTTCGCGATCCCATGAAGTAACGATGTAACCCACCTTACCTGCGGTAAGAGCACCTTCTGCGAAAGACATAACGCCCATGTTACCGAGTGAACTGTCGTAGCGCCAGCATGTTGTAGGAATCTGTGTCCAGAATGTGTAAACAACAGGGATGTCATTTTCGTTGATGAGAATATCACCTGCGAAAGGAAGACCGATGTTCAGTGTACGGGGAGTAGTAGAGTCACCTGCACCCAGCATGACGTTACGGTTCTTTACTTCCTTGCCTTGACCATTTACCTGTGCAGTGTCGGTAGGTAATGTCACATTGTTCTCCTGTGCATTGATGCCTAAGCTACATCCTAAAAGCGCTAAAGCCATCATTTGCTTGCGGATTGCTTGTCTTTGATTCATTTTCATACGAAAAAAAGTTTTAGTTAGTATAATGAATTGTTTCTGGGTGCAAAATTAATGGTATTCTTTAAAACTATCGATACCTAAATTTTCCACATTTCGTTCTAAAGGATTGTTTTTGGAAAAAAAAGGCTGATTTCCGCTTAGAAAATCAGCCTAAATGAATAAATGTATGTCGTTTGAGATTGCAATTACACTTTACTTTCAAATTCAAATGAGAACTTTCCTGGGGCACATCCTACATGTTCCTTAAAGTATTTAGCGAAAAAAGAAGAATTGGGGAAGTTTAAGGCATCACTAACTTGCTGGATTGAGTATTGACCGCTCAAGAGCATGGTCTTAGCATCCAGAATGACCAGATCCCTAATCCAGTCTGCAGGATTCCTTCCACTGACCTTCAGAATAATCTGTCCGAAATACTTAGGTGAAAGGTGAGCCAAATCTGCGTAGAAAGAGACATTACGGTGTTGCTGATAGTGTTGCTGAATATGTTCCTTAAAGTTTTTGAAGACTTCATCATTGCGGTTGCGTGGCTGATTCGTCTCTTTGGCATTTTGGAATTCTTTCTCACAGAACAGCCATTGCCCCATCGCGTAAATATACCCGCCAAGGACTGCTCGTTTATTGACGATAGTATCGTCTTCTACTACAAGTCTCATGAGTTGATAGGTCTCTAAAAAACCTTTCAACGCCGTATCACTTAGCGTGGTTACCGTTGGTTGGTTCATAATGCCTTTTTCATAAGCAACTACCATATCACTATTCATTAAAATAGAGAAATTGATATCTGAAAATCCCATCTGCACATATTCATTATCAGGTGAGGCTTTGAAATAATCTATAATTGAACCAAGTGGTAGAATTAAATGTTGACCTGCCTTTATTTTATATTCAATAAGGTTCACGCGTATGACACAACTTCCACGGAGGCAAAAGCCACCAAGTGCGAAGCCAATCTTAACAGGGACACCTTCATAGACATAAGCATGACCTGATGTTGAACCTTCACCTATATTGTCATTTAGATACAGGCGATCCTCAAACATTAGATGACGTCCCTTACTAGGAATAAGGGAGAAACCAGCCTCTAAGCCATAGTTCATTTTCATAAGCATTGTTTTTGCTTACAAATTTACGCAATTGGAACGAAATATTACTCATAATTCAGAGAAAATTACATATTATCCATCCTTTTGAACGAAAAAGAGCAAATTTTGGTAACAGAAACATAGAAGTTTATGGATAACTTTGCAACCAGAAACAAAAATATTAACTAAAAACAAGATCGTATATGAAAACAAATGGTCTCCTATTTTCGCTGATACTCATTCTTTCTGTTTCCTGCTCAGAGTCAGGTAAACAAGAAACGGTTAAGACCGTAAAAGTAGTTAAGCCCGAAGCACTTGGCATGGTGATGGACAAACAGTTCTCTGGTGTCGTAAAAGAGGCTCACGAAATCAGCGTGGGCTTTAAGACGGGTGGACAAATAGAACGCGTGCTCGTTAAGGAAGGGGACTATGTCCGTCAGGGGCAGGTCGTTGCTGTCCTTGACAAGAAGGATTACAAACTAGGGGTCGAAGCTTCTCAGATTCAATATGACCAACTGAATGCGGAGGTGGCACGATTGAAAGTACTTCATGACGCCAAGAGCGTAAGTGGTAATGATTATGAGAAAGCCTTGGCAGGACTGCAACAGGTGGGCGTTCAGCTGCAATCCAACAAGAATAAACTGGAGTATTGTACACTTTATGCTCCTGCCAGTGGCTATGTTCAGCAGCGGAATTATGAACCGGGTGAAATGGTTCAGGCGGGGGCTCCCATTATCACCTTGCTGGATGTAAACGGCATGGAGGTGGAGGTCGATATTCCGTCTATCGTCTATGTCCATAAGGAAACGCTGAGCAACTTCAGCTGCTGCTCGTCACTAACGCCCGGACAATCTTATCCGCTGACGCTTAGAAGCATTACACCTAAAGCAAACAACAGCCAGCTTTACACCATGATACTGGCTTTCGGAAAAAGAGCGGACGGACTGACTTCGGGCATGAATGTCAATGTCAGTATGGACATGACTATAAAGACGCCACTGAAAAACCTGATGATACTGCCTGTTAACGCCCTGTTCAAAGAGGACGGCAAAAGCTACGTGTGGGTGGTGACAAAGGACAGCTGTGTGGAGCGGCGCGAGGTAGATATCAATAGTTTCGATCAGTATGGAAAGATTATCATCAAGGGGGGACTGACGGGTGATGAAACTATTGTTCGTGCTGGGGTACACCATCTGACGGACAAGCAAAAGGTGGAGATACTTGAAGAGAGTTCAGAAACTAACGTAGGAGGAATGCTATAATGAAACTGACGGAATTCTTTCTGAAACGGCCAACGCTGTTCTGGTCGCTGATGGTGGCTATCCTGTTGGCGGGTATTATCTCGTTCAATCAGATGCCCAAACTGGAAGACCCTGCCATACCCATCAAACAATGTAATGTGGTAGTGGTATATCCGGGTGCGACAGCGCACGAGGTGGAGTTGCAGGTAGCACAGACGATGGAGGACCAGCTGCGTACGCTGCCCAACATTAAAAGGATTAAAAGCGACTGCACGCCCAGCATCTGTCAGTTGACGGTAGAGTTCAAGGAAACCGTGCTGATGAATCAGATAGAGCAGCACTTTGACCAATTGCGCCGTAAGGTCAGCGATATCAGGTCAAGTCTGCCACAGGGCTGCTATGACCCTATCGTTATCGATGACATGATGGACGTCTATGGCATGTTCTACGCCTTGACCAGTGACGGTTATGACTATCCGGAAATGCTGCGCTATGCCAAGAAACTGCGTCGGGAAATCCTGACGGTAAAGGGTGTGAAACGGGTGATCATAGCAGGCGACAGGAAAGAGGTGATCAATATAACCCTGAGCAAGGACAAGATAGCACGCAACGGACTGCTGCCTACCCAGATTATGGCCATACTGCAAGATGCCTGCAAGACCATTGACGGCAGTAAGTATGATGTGGAAGACCAGCGCTTGTCTGTCCGTCTCAGCGGACGAGTCAAGGATGAGAACGATGTCAAAAACCTGCTGGTCAAGACCCTGGACGGGAAAATGTTCCGCATCGGTGACATCGCCGACGTGGAGCGCGGCTACCAGGAGCCTCAGACTTACGGGTTCTTCATGGACGGCAAGGCGGCCATTGCGCTCTGCATATCGATGGACAACGATGTCATCGTGCCGGATGTGGGTAAGGCGGTTGATCAGAAAATCAATCAGACCATTGACGAGTTTCCCGTGGGTTTAGGCATACAGAAGGTGTTCTTCCAGCCTGACAAGGTAGATGAAGCCATTTCATCGTTTATGATTAATCTGCTGGAGTCGGTGTTAATTGTCATCATAGCCTTGATATTCACCATGGGATTCCGCAGCGGTCTGATTATCGGTGCAGGACTGGTACTCACCATAGCCGGGTCGTTCCCCATCCTGCTGATGTGCGGCACCACACTGCAGCGCATTTCGCTGGGCGCATTCATCGTGGCCATGGGAATGCTGGTGGATAATGCCATTGTGGTGATAGACGGTATTCTTGTTGACCGTCAGCGAGGTTTAGGACCTAAGACATACCTTACCCGCATCTGCAAGGATACGGCGATGCCACTGCTTGGCGCTACCATTATCGCTGCGTCTGCATTCCTTTGTATCTTCCTGTCGCCAGACACTTCCGGGGAGTATTCGCGCGACCTCTTCCTGGTGCTGTTTGTCAGTCTGATGGTGTCGTGGGTACTGGCCCTGACCCAGGTGCCCATGTTCGCAAAATACCTGATGCCCCTGCACGTGAGGGCTGGACAGAACGGAGAGGCTGAGGGCAAGATGCAGCGGGTGACAAGGAAGATCATATCAACACTGATTACATGGAAAAAAACTACCGTATGCGTAGCTATACTGGCATTGATACTGTCTGGCATGCTGATGGGGAATGTGAAAAACCTGTTCTTCCCGGATTTCTCTTATAAACAGTTTGTAGTGGAGTATTTCGCACCCGACCAGACCTCTCCAGACCAAATCAGAAAGGACTTGCTACACATGAGCGAGGTGGTTGGGAGGAATCCCAATGTCACCAGTGTGGCTGCATCTATGGGCAGTGCACCGGCCCACTACTGTCTGGTACGTCCGATGACTGCCGGTGGTGACTGCTATGGCGAGTTGGTGATTGACTGTCCGGACTACGAGACGGTATGCGAAGAGTTGCCAAAGATTCGCAAACAGTTGCGCGAAATGTATCCCGACGGTTATATTCGTGCCAGAAAATATAATTTCTCTATCCAGACATCGCACACTGTCGAGGTCGCATTCTCAGGACCAGACCCAGAGGTGCTGAAGAAATTAGCCAATCAGGCAGAAGACATCATGCGGCGGTGTAAATACGTCGATCCGCAGTCCGTTCAGAACGACTGGCGACCGGTGGGCAAAAGTGTCGAAATCAAATATGCCGAGCTGGATGCCCGTAGGGCTGGCGTCAACAGGGCCGACATCGGCAATGCCTTCCAAGCTGTCAGCGACGGAATGACTTGCGGCGTCATCAACGATCAGGACAACCAGGTACTTATCAACTTCCGCGTGCGCAACGAAGACGGCAGTCGCATTCAGGACATCAGCGACATTCCGGCATGGGCTCAGATGAATATCAATACGGATGCCATAGACCCGGCAACAGCCATGATGGGAGGCAAGGGCATGAGCGACATGATGGACAAGATGGTGAAGGCAGCCCCGCTGAGCAGCGTGACCCGCGACAACAACATGGGATGGGAGGAACAGCTTATCCGTCGCGTCAATGGCCAGCGGCATATCGAGGCAGAGTGTGACCCCGACTTTGAACAACAGGACGCCACGCCAAACAAGATTATGCAGACCATCATGGACGACATCAACAAGATACAGCTGCCGGACGGATATACCATGAGATGGATTGGAGAGCAGGAGGCTCAGTCGTCATCCAACGACAACCTCATCAAATATAGTCCGCTGACCATGTTTATTATTCTCGGCATCATGCTACTGCTCTTTGGAAGATGGAAGAAAGTCATCCTGATTCTTTTATGCTTCCCGTTCGTACTCTGTGGTATTGCCCCGGCACTCTACCTGACCGGATCGCCATTCACGTTCATGGCCATTATCGGATTCATGGGACTGATGGGCATGATGGTGAAGAACGGCATTGTGCTGGTCGATGAGATTACCCGTCTGACCAGTGAGGGACAGCATCCTTACAACGCTGTGGTGAACGCTACCGTCAGTCGTACACGGCCTGTCATCATGGCATCGCTGACCACCATTCTTGGTATGCTGCCGCTGATTACCGACCCCATGTATGCCGCTATGGCGGTCACCATCATGAGCGGTCTGGCTATGGGCACAGTCATTACCCTTGCCTTACTCCCGCTTTTCTATACCGCATTCTATCACATATCCAAACCAGAAATATCATGAAGTTATTGTTAGTTATATTAGTTAGTAGTATTGGTTTTTCCGTTCATGCGCAACAGCCTGAGCGCATCAGGTTGACTCAGGCTGTCTGCCATGAACTTTCTGTCAAGAACAGTGAAGATGTCCAGAAACAGCAGAATGCCCTTCAGCAGGCATTGTTAGACAAACAGATTGCTTTTGCTCACCACCTCCCTGATATTGATGCAAGCCTTATCAGTGTGTTAATGAAAGATACGAAGATTACCGACGAAATGTATCTCCAGATGACGGGTACATACATGGCAGGACTGTCCCTGACCTTACCTCTCTATGTGGGCGGGAAGATTACCACAGGCAATAAACTGGCAAAAGTCGGAGTAGAGGTTCAGAAGATCAATCAGGAAAAGACCCGCCAGGATGTGATTTATGAAGCCGACAAGGCATACTTCACCTATCTTGCTGTCAAGAGTAAGGTAACGATGCTGGAAGCCTATATGCAACAGATGGATTCACTGGTCTCTCAGGTCAACCTATCAGTCGGAGTGGAAATGGCAACAAACAGCGATTTGCTACGGATTCAGGCTAAAAGAAGCGAAGTGGAATATAATCTGATAAAAGCAAAGAATGGTATGGAGCTGTGCCGTATGGCACTTTGTGCAGCCTTAGGTCTCGACTTGTCCATGCAATTTGATACAGACGAGAAAGACATTCGTATTCCTGATAAGTTGCAAACTGCCGAGACGACTGACATTAATGTGCGTCCGGAATACCAGCTTCTTGTTCAAAACATCAAAGCAAAAGAACTTGAAATCCGTAATGCCAGAGCTGGTATGCTGCCCACACTTGCTCTCGTAGCGCAGTATTCAAGATATGGATGGGCTTATATGAAAGGTGAACAACAGGGTTATTCGTACAAGACGGAAATATCAGGAACGTCGCCCGTTTTGATGGCATCCTTATCTGTACCCTTATGGCATTGGGGCAAGGAAATCAAGAAAGTCAAAAAGGCAAAACTTGATTTGGAAAATGCGCAACTCGACATGAAGAAGAATAGACGGTTGTTGAGCATAGAGAATGAGCAGGCACGACAGAACCTTCAAGACAGCTACCGCATGATAGCGTCTGCCCGCCTCGGTCTGAATCAAGCAGAAGACAACTTGCATAACTTGAGGTTGCGTTATGAGAATTCTATGTCAACCCTCACAGATTTGTTAGATGCATACAGTCAGTGGCAGCAAGCCCGTAGCAATCATATCGAAGCCCAAACTCAATATAAGATTTATGAAACGGAATACTTAAGAATTACGGGAAGACTATAGCTTTACGACACTATTTTATCCTTCACAGCACGGATGGCACAGCCGTTGGAGCGTGGGGGCTCCTTGTAGTTTTCGTGGTTGATGAGGCGTGGCGTGAAGCGGAGTGCGAAAGCTACATCAAGTAGGTAGGTGATGGAATTACTCGACCAGTAGAAACCTTCGGCACGGGTCGAGAGATGTCGCTTGCCTGTACGGATACCTGTGGCAGGCAGGAAGATGGAATTCCCATTGGGGCCCATGACGTGATATCCGATGGAGTCGGCATTGTCGACCCATTGCCACTCGCATTTCTCCACCAGTTCCGACAGCTCGTCGCGTGTGGGCGTTCGCCAGCCATCGCCCAGCATCTGGGTGGCGGCATCGTCCTCGGGTTCGAGGTGCGACTTGCCGTCGGGTGTGGCGCCGTCTGATGCCTGCGAGTCACAGACGTATTTCGTGGGGTGCCAGTATTTCCCTGTGCCTAAACGATAGATGCTAGTGTGTAATCGCTTTTGGGTTCCAGTTCGCCCCATGCCAGCATATAACCCACGGCGATGGGCTGTTCGGCACCGAGGTTACAATCGGCCCAAGCTACGCTCAGTCCCAGGTCAACGGCCTGTTGTGCCAGGCAGGGCAGCTGCCCTATGAGTATCAGGAATGTGATGATATATTTTCTCATTTTCGAAGCGTTCTTGATTGTCCTTAAAACCCAAGGGCTTGAAGATTTTCGCGCCTGTTATGGTTAGCGGCAATAGGGGCATCGACTATATGATATACATGCTGAGTCGGGACTGGCAGATAACAAAGAAGCAGCGATTGCTCGACTACATGTATTTCGGAGTGTACCGCCAGACGGACGGTTTCCACCTCGTAGGCTTCATGTATCTTGATTCCAATCCTTTGGCAAAGCCGGAGAAAGCATTCTTTACGCCTCACTTCTTTGATAGGTACAGGGAAAGAACAGACTTGCCGATGGATATGCCAAAGATGGAGGTGATGAAGGATTGGATCATGAAGAATCTGCATCTCAATTCGGATGCACAAGGCAATGAGAAATACCCCGATGGCATCTTCTGCGCTTATCCAAGTGGTGTCGCTTTGGGGAGAGAGTTGCCTGACGGTAATAGCGAAATGAAGACTTTTATCACCTACGAAATGCTACGAGGAGAGCAAATTGAAAAAGGCGAAAACCAAAGCAAAGCCGCCAAGGTGCAGGAAGAGGAGGGTTTCAGGAACTGTAAGGAGTTAGTAGATAAACTTGTGAAATATGGCATACACCTATAAATCTCCTGTAATCTAAACCCCAGCTCGTCGTTGCAACGAACTGGGGTTAAAAGTACATTTTAGTAGACTCTGAACTGTAGATTGCCAGCCATCAGCAAGGCTATCGTCATGAATGTCACAAACAAGCAGAATCCGAAGATACCAAGAAGCCATGCAAACACTTTGGACGTACACCAGAAACCGCTATGCGACAAGACTTTGGACAGATCTTCATAAAACTTGACGAGCTGCTTCTGTGTTTCTGTGACAAAATTGCCTGCGGTTTCTTTCTCCCTATCCAGGAAATCATCAATCCTGAAGCGTAGTTCCTCAGACAACTCCTTACGGAAATCCAACAAGAGCTTGTAATGATCATCAAAGATTGTACCCACCTCTTTCATGGATTCTTCGGAAATATTGCTTGTAATCCCTATCCGAGTCACGTCATCGACGAACTGCTTCGATTCTTTGATGATGTTCTCGTACCTGTTCAGGACATTACCGAAATCCTCATTCGCTTTTTTAAAGCGGTGGTTGCCTTCGTCTATCAGACTAACTGCATTCTTCATTACCAGCAGGTCTGCGGACAGTTCTTCAAGAAACTTGTCAAGGCTTGCTGTCCTATCCTGCACATCTTTCTCCTTCTCGGCCTTCTGGTCGAGCTCATTCATTTTGGCCTCCAGGTCGAGGCCGGATTTCACAAATCTATTCTTCATATTTTAAACTTTAAATATTTACCAGTGAATACCACGCGAGCGACGAATGTGCATGCCGAAGGCCTTCTGCGCACAGCGGTGAGCCCATGCAATATCGTCCTCGTCTTCTTTTCTTCCCCAACCGGATTCAGGCGCATTTCCTCCGCCACCACATGACTCTGAAATCTCTGTAGCTGCATTTACATAATTGACAAACAGCAGCAGAGCCGTATGCTGGACATCGGTGAGGGTTGACCAGAGTACATCATCAGGCAGCGTTGTTTCTTTCATCAGTACATCGTCTGCCTTTTCAGGGATGTCAACAGCGTAGTTCCTGCCGTTCCACTCGATGTCGTGGTGAACCATGACAGGCTGCTGTTTCGCTGGCTCTGACATTGTGGGATGCAACGGTATCTGCTTGGGCGATGACAATTGCTTCGGCTGCGTAGTTTTTGCTGTAACAGATGCGGCAGGACGGGTAATTGTCTGCGTTTTTTTCGGCACCATAGTCTGAGCGTGAATGCTCTTGTCCTGATGCAGCTTCTCCCAGGTCTCTCTCAGCCTCGATGGAGTGAGGCTTCGCTTATGGCCCAACAATGTGGACTTGTATGTGGAGTTCCCTTTCTTGATGGAGTAACCGCGAACCTTCCCGATACTGTCACGCATAACATTGACCCCATAGCCCTTTGCTTTCAGCTTCGCCTCGTAGGTATTGAAGTCGAAAGAGTCCATTTCCTTCAGTGCCTCGATGCAGGCATTGGTAATCTCGTCGATGTTCCATTCTCGCTTGGCCATCGACTGAACCCACCCACGCTGCTCGTTGATTTTGTTCGCAGCCATCGTGGCCCGCTTGCCAATCATGTACTCGTTGTTTACATTGCCGTCCATGTCGATACGGTTGGCATTGATATGGAGGTGGAGTATTTGGCTCTTGCTGTCGTGGTGGAGTGACACGACATACTGGCTGTTGGCAAGGTGAGTATGCGGGTCATCGTCCTCCCTGTCCGGGCGTTTAAGACTAACGGCATCGAACTCGCGGATGAAGTCGTCTGCGAGTTTCTGCCAGTCTTCCATCGTCCACCCTTCCGTCTCTTCCTTGGCTGGGGACAATTCGATTCGTATCGAGGTGTTCTTGATGCGACGATGTCCCTGCAGCTTCTCCTTGAACTGAGCCTGATGCAGCATCATCCTCGACCAGATTGACGAGGTGGTGAGACCTTTAGGCAGGTGACCGACCTTCACAATCTCAGCCAGCTCCTTGTCGGCTGAGTATCTGACGGCATTGCTGCCGTGCGTGATATTATTTGCTTTTGCTATCATGGCTGTGTAAGTTTTAGTCCTTCATCTGCTCAAGAATGGTGTCCCACTGTTCAATGATGTTGTTGATGGCCAGGATCCACTCGCGCATGAAATCAGGGTCGTTGAAGTAGTTCCTGATCTGCTCCTGCGTCTTACCCTTTAAGGCACTGCGGATATGGACCAAGTCACCACGTGCATCGGACAGGCTCTTGTATGCCTCAATCTCACGTTCAGTAAGATGCAGCTTCGGCTCATTACCAATAAAGCGCTTACGGCTATACTCACTTACAGACAAGCCACAGGCTTCTGCATTCTTCAGCCCAATGGCGTACTCTTCATCGTTGACACGGAAGTCAACGTGGCGGTCGCGATTGGCGACCTTTTCAATTTTCTTATTCAGTTTCATATTCTAAAATATTACGATCAATCATCTTCTCAATAGTTTATGGTCAGCCCAATGCGAGCTTGCGAGCGTTCAAGAATCCAAACGGAAGTACAAAAGGGTGCGCCCTTTTTGTACGACATTGGAACTTCTTGCAATATGAAACGTTCCTTTGTGTACGACATTCCACAATGCTTTCGGCACTGTGCCTGCTACGCTTAGACTGACAGTTTCGTTTTACTTGGGCATCTCGTTAAGTTCGTCTATCACCTTGTGCCTAATGCTGTGGTATTGTGGAGCTGGAGGCAATTGGTCATCAGGTAGGCCAGTTCCATTGTTTGTTAGCTCCTGCACCTTCATGGTTTGTCCTTGATGTGAAGGCTGTTGGGACATAGAGTGAGGAGTCACAAGTCGCTGTTGGTTGGGGATATTCCCATCCTGCACATCAGCAGACTTCTTTCCTGACGGTGCGGGTTCCTCTGCAGTGTCGCCTGCATTGCCATCGGCATTAACAGGTACATTGACGGGTGCGGAATTACCTTCTTGGAAACGATCCTTCATCGGAATATAATAGGGATTGACAACCATCTGCCCGTTGATATACCAGGCAGAGATGCACAGCAGGGTATGAATGCTGGTGCGGTTGTTCTGCGTAGTTGAGACAATACCCAACCCGTTCATCGTGTCAAGAACTCTGGAAACGGTCTTGCGGTCACACTTCCACAGACGGGATAGTTCAACCTCGGACATGACAAGTTGGCCAACATTGAGGTTAGCGGAAAAGCCCTTCTTCTCATAGGTGCGGTTCTCAGTAGATGCCAGTTCAACGAGTGACATCAGGGCTTTCATGCGGTCGATGCCGTACTTGCTTGTTGCAAGGAATCTCGCCTGACTCTCAGACAAAACGAGACAATAGAAAGTTTCTGTTTGCATATTTATGTTATTTTCAATTTACTCAGCTATGTTTTGAAGACTTACTCTGCTGTTCACCTGAACGGGATACTGGTTCTTGTTCTTTGTCCTCATCGTACATGACAGGCATTACGCGGTTCTTCCTTATCCATTCCAAAATGTCAGCTTTCTCGAAGTAGATCATCTTGCCGTTTGGTCGATAGAAAGGGATACTCCTGTCGGATGTCATTTTGTAGAGTGAACTGCGGGCTATGTCCATGAAGCGGGCTGCCTCTTCCACTGATAATACTTCCTTGGCATTGTCAAGGCTGTCCTCCACAGCGTCCATGCGCTTCTGGAGTTCTTCAATCTGCCTTTGCAGGCGGTTGTCCTTTCGGACCTTTTTTTGTTGTACCATAATATGTCTAATTTAGTTTATAATTTATTTTGTGGCTGTCGGATGGCTACAGCCAACCTTATTTCGATTTGTTACAATCGGAAAACCGGGCACAAAGGTATATCAAAGCTTTTAGACAGGGGGCCTGTGAAAATTTTAATTTGTTTTTTAACATTATCCAAAACGTTACGAGGACAAAATGAACTTGTGAGGCATTGGCTGTGGTGTCTTCAGCCGGAGAATCCACTTTCCATTACCATCAATCATAGTTGTCATCTGACCATTTCCTGTTTCAAAATCAAAGACCATATGAGAAATAGTTCCCCCCACATTATTTATATAAGGACACCTGCTGGCATCAGGTTGAGGATGCAGTCTTTAATCTTGCCAGGGCTTCTCAAACGTTAAATTTTAAAATATAATTTTCTCATACGGCCTGTCTCGCTCAGATGTGTTACCTTTGCCGCCAAATTAATAAATCAACACAAAAATTATACAGACTATGGAAGTTATATCAATTGAACGCAGCACCTACGAGGAGCTGCTGACGAGCTTCAACAGCTTCGTCGCACAGATGAAGGCGATGGCCAGCAGAGGCAACGACAAAAAGTTGGGCGATTGGCTCGACAATCAGGACGTGTGCCAGATACTGAACATCAGTCCGAGAACATTACAGACGCTCCGTGACAACGGGACGTTGGCCTTCTCCCAAATCAACCACAAGGTTTACTACAAGCCGGAGGACGTGAAAAGAATTCTCACCGTAGTAGAGGACAGGAAGAAATCTCAGTGTATGAACTTAAAGTGCAGTGCCTATGAACGAACTGATCATGCCGCATAATGTAGGAGTGAAGAATGTGCTGGATAGCATGAAAGAAGTGCTTGCGCTTTACAAAAAGGTGACAGGTAATTACCGTCCGATGCTTGATGGTGAACGATACCTAACGGATAGAGAGGTATCTGAAATCCTGAAGGTCAGCCGACGGACATTACAGGAGTATCGTAATGAAGGTATCTTACCATACATTCCACTTGGAGGAAAAGTCCTCTACCGTGAGAGCGACCTGGAAGAACTCTTGGAGAGGCACTATCACCCTGCTTATCGCACGACGGATAAGTAGCGATTTCTTTCCAAGGTTGAATTAATGCAGAAAGACGGGAGCCTGAGACCAATCAGTACTTCCGTCTTTCTGTTTTATTGAAATGTCACTGGCCGTAATCAAGATTTATCTGCAACCTTATAAGGCGCATCAATGAATCTCTTTTCGGAGTCTTCAAAACATTCGTCAAGACTGTCTGCTAACTTCTGCATATCCTCACGCTGTTTCTGCATGGTGATCTCTGCGTATATCTGAGTTGTCTCAATATGGGTATGTCCCAACATCTTGCTAATGCTCTCTATAGGAACATTATTGCTCAGGCAAACTTGGGTGGCAAAAGTATGGCGGGCATCGTAGTATCGCAAATGCTGGTTGAAGTTACCTTGTTTCTCAATCATCTTGAGTGTCTTACAAATGCAGGTTGTCGTCGGAACAAAGAACACGTGCCCGTCCTTGCCTTCGCCCTTGTATTTCTCAATGATACGCCGTGGAATGTCAAGCAGAGGAATGACACAATCCGTATCAGTCTTTTGACGGGCGATGTGAATCCATTGGCTTCCGTCTTTGTTCGTCTTGATGTCACTCTCTTTGAGATTGGCGAGGTCAGCCCTGCCAATGCCGGTGAAGCAGCTGAACACAAAAAGGTCTCTTGTATGGCAGAGACGGTAGGTGTTCAGTTCAAGTGCCATCATCTTATGAAGGTTCTCCATCGTCAGATAGTGGTGGTTGGATTTCACTTTGTGGTATTTGAATCCTGCAAACGGGTCTCTGCGAATAATCTTTTTCTTGATTGCCTGACGTACTATCAGATGCAGCCTTGCAATAAAGCCATTGACTGTACTTGGCACCATGCGCAGTGTCGTTGACAGATAGAAATCGAAATCTACCATGAACTGATAATCCAGTTCCCTGACAGAGATGTCATTCCTATCGCATTTGACGACAATAAAGTCGCGGAGGATGGGGAGTGTACGTTTAAACTTCTGAAATGAGGCAGCACATCGGTCTATCCCTATGCGTTTTTTATATTCGTCATTGTAGTCTGCCAAAAGTTCGAGCAGACCGTCTTTCTGGGAGTCCGTATCAAGGATAGCATTCTTTATGACCTCAGCAGAAACATAACCAATACCCGCAAGATTCCGCTTATATGCCTCTTCCCCCTTTGCCATTAGATCGTCGAGTTGCATATTCAATCGCTTGATGTACGTCTTTTCCTCTGGCGTCAGGACTTCCAGAATTTTCCCAGAAGCGAAAGCCCTGCCTGTAGAGGGATTCCACAGGCATGGATCAATCTCATAGCCCGTTGAATACTGGCACGCCTTTCCGTCGATGGTGATTCTGCCCATAATCGGACACTTACCGTTCTTTTTCATCTTCTGACGGTTGATGTAAAAAAGTTGCTTGAATGTACTACGCATACTTTATCCTCCTATAGTTCAATGACAGACTTCTTTTTCTTTCCCAATCTTGGCTTCTGATGGCGCAGGCTGTAGTCACGCAATATCCGCGATGGCGGAAGCTCGATTCCCGCAAGAGAGAAATTCTTGTCGATGCAACTGCCCAAAGATTGCACATCATCAGCAATCTTTCTCTCTGTTACCTTTGCATAGTGCTGGGTAATGTTAATGCTGCAATGACCCATGATTTTGCTGACAGTCTCGATAGGAATGCCATTCCCTAAACAGATTGTCGTTCCGAATGTATGCCGGGCCTGATGATATGAGAAGTAATGACCAAGTTTGCATTTATCTGCGATGGTTTTCAGATGTAAACGTATGGTTGTGTAGGACGGCATAGGGAAAAGATGTCCGTCTTTGTCAATACCCTTATATTTGTCGATAAGAGTTATGGGAATATCCGTTAGCCTCACATTCTCGGGAGTACCAGTCTTATGACGTTTTAATTGAAGCCAGATAGTTTCATCTGCTTGTTTTACGATGTTGGAGTCTGTAAGCATACGCATGTCGCAATAGCATACACCTGTAAGGGCAGAGAATACGAACAAATCTCTAGCAAGAATATCACTGGGATGGTCAAGTTCCACCGTCATCACTTTCTTCAACTCATCCATCTCCAGATAGCGTTTCGTCTGCTTGGGACGTTCTGATTTGAAGCCCTTGAATGGATTTGATGGGACAAGTCCACGGCAAGTAGCCATATTCATCAGTTTCTTCAGCACTTTCAGATAGGCTATTCTTGTTGCTGGCTTGTACTTGCACTCAATTTTCAGATAAAGGTCATACTCTTCTATGAACATCATATCCAACTGCTTGAGAGGTACGTCTGAAACCTTCTTCTTGCTTTGAATGTACTTTTCAAGACCCCGATAGACTTTGTCGTAGATGAGGTAAGTGTTTTGGGTACGGTTCACACCGACACACAAAGCCAGTTCCTCATTATGAGATTTAAAGAGTTTGAGCAGTGTCATCTGCACAGCCGCTATTCCCTGAAAGGCATTCTTCAGGTCTTCGGCTGAGAATTTCTGCCCATCCTCCAGAAATTCGTTAAACCGATAGCGGAGCAATAAGAGTAGCTTTTCTATTTCCCTGTTGGTTGATGTTGCTACCTTGCTCTTACCCGTACAACGTTGAGAAGTGGCATTCCAGATTTTGGAATCCACTTTCATCTTGCACGAGAACTGTGTCGTTGAGTTGTAACGTCCCTTGATGGAAATCCTTCCCATCAGCGGACACATGTCCTTTTCGCTTTGCTCGTTTCTTTTGAGGTAGAGCAGCACCTTCATTTCTGTTTTCATACTCGTCAATTTTTGAGGTTGCAAAATTACTTTATCTCACTCATATTGACAAATTGAAAACATAGCAGAACGGTGAAGAAGAAACCGCGATAGTTAAACTTTCATAATGCCCGTTTTAGATGAGCCATTCTTCGCAGAATTGCTTGCTTTCGGGCATGTCAGAACACACTTTAATTACCTGCAAAATAGGTAATGATTTGGTAGCGGATTGCTCTCAATGGTCATCACAGCATTGCTTTTTGCTCTTCTGCGCAAATCGAGGAAGAATACTGATTTTCAGCGACTTCCGGTTTTTATTTCCTCGTTCTTCCAAAACCTGAAACCATCCTTGAAAGTTCCTTTATACCCATGCTCCTTGCAATAGTCAATTGCGGGCTGATAGCCTTGGAACGTGGCCTTTTGAATCCATTTCAGCCCTTTCTTCTCATCGACGGGAACACCTGTGCCGGTCATCAGGAACCAGCCTGTGGCAAACTGTGCCTGGGCATCGCCGCCATTGGCAGCCAGCTCATACCAGAAAGCACATTCCTCCAAATTCTTCTCTACGCCATCGCCATTCCAATAGGCCGCGCCGCAATTCTTCTGGCTCAGCACATGGCCTTGGAAGGCGGCTTCACGATACCATAGAAAAGCCTTATGATGATCTTGCTTGACTCCATCGCCGAGATAGTAGGCATTGGCCACGTTCACCTGCGACTGCATGTCACCCTTGTCGGCAGCTTTCATATACCACTCGAAGGCCTTTACCGTATCCTGCTCCACGCTCTTACCGTGATAGTAGCACTCGCCGACATTGAAGCAACCATAGACATCGCCCAGCTCCGCAGCCTTCATATACCACTCGAACGCCAGTTCAAGGCTGACCTTCACGCCAGTGCCACGCTCGTAGCAGACCCCAAGGTTGTTCATCGCCTTGGTGTCACCCTCGTAGGCCTTCTCACGATAGCCATCTGCCTTGTTCCGCTCCTTGGGCATATTTATGTAAACTCAATGATGGCACTCACCTCATTCCCTATAGACAGGGAAACGATGATGCCGTCAGCTATTTTGTAAATAGTAGGAGTCAGACAATCACCAAGCTTTGCAGCTACCCTGTATTCTACCCGTAAGCCACTTACCACAAAATCCTCTGGCAATAGTTCCATCGCCATGCGGACATAGTTGGCATTGTTCAGATGTTTGTTGTAATCGATGTCGGCACGAAGCACCTTTATTGGCTCCAGCACTTCACCCTCCGTCTTTGGCAGAATGATACGGCGATCTTTGTAGTTCATCTCCAGCTGTGGCTCCAGCTTCATTGATTGTATGGTTGCATCGTCCACACGTTTCAGCTTTCCAGCCACCTTGTCAACGAATGCGCCCATGCTCCATGTTTTGTAGCAGGGATTCCCTTGTGCATCATAGATGAACGTATTGCGGAATCCGAACATAGGCTTCATGCCATAGACTGAGGTTGTCACCGTCAACTCTTCTTTGTAGTCAGGTACACGGATAATCTCAACCTGACGTGTTGCCAAGAGCTGCGCCATATTCTGCTGCAGGAAGTAGTCCTTGACTTCCGGCTCGCTGTCGATCCACATCTCTGAGCAGTCCTGCATCATCTGGAGAGCGGAATATAGCTTCAGTTTACCCTCGCTGTCGCAGGTGCTCGTCGTTACCTTATATGTTAAGCTATACATGTTCTATTTCAGTTGCTTTCCATCGGAGAATGCCTTGCCTACGGTCTTGCCAAGCTGGATATAGGTGTGGTGGACGGGATCGAAGGTAATCAACTCCATCTTCTCCACATCGGGCTTGCCGTCCTCGGCCAGATACTTCTCGTCACAGAGGATGTTTACGATTTCAGCTACAAGGTAGTAGCCTGTCTCTGACTCGTCGATTTTCTGCTTCACACGGCACTCCAGCGTCATCGGGAACTCCTTGAATACTGGGGCATTCACATTGGGAGCCTTCTCAATATTCCAGCCAGTCTTCTCCATCTTGTCAGGAGTGTTCCTGCCGCTGACGATACCTACATAGTCAGAGGCTACCATTGTCTCAGCAGTTGCAAAAGCCACTGTCAACTCTGGATTCACGGCCAAATTGTCCGTCGTCTGATGAGAACCGAGTGAGATGATGATTTCGTTCATATCCCACTGGCCGCCCCAGGCAGCGTTCATGGCATTGGGTTTACCTTCTTTGTCATAGGTGCCGATAATCAGCACGGGTTGTGGCAGCAGCCACGCAGTTGATTTGAAACTTTTGAACTTTGTTCGAAGATTCTCACGTTCGGCAGAGTCGATGCAAGCATCACTCTGCTCTCTCTTAATCGAATCATTCATATTGCTTTTGCTATTTGTTACGTCTTTCGCCTGCTGTGCCAATGCACTAACTGTTATGGCCATTGTCAGGCATACCATTGCTATCAATCTTTTCATCTGATTATTCTGCTTTACCGCCAAACTCGTTATAAGATACGTTTTCAGGCTTCCACTTGTCCTTTGGTGTAGGCTGTTCAGCGGGATGACCGATAACGATAGTGCAAAGAGGAATGTAAGTCTCTGGCAGTTTCAGTACTTTGGCAACAGCTCCTGCACGGTTCTCATCAGGATAGAGTCCCGTCCAGACGGCCCCAAGACCGATGGCGTTGGCAGCAAGTAGGATGTTCTCTGTAGCAGCCGAACAGTCCTGAACCCAGAATCCGCGTCCCTGTCCTGGCAGAGCTTTGTCCATATTTCCGCATACGACGATGGCCAATGGAGCCTTCTTCAGCATACCACCACGAGGGTTGTCGCCTGCGAGTTTGGCAAGTTTCTCCTTGCTGTTGATGACCACGAAGTGCCAGGGCTGACGATTGACGGCTGTTGGTGCAGCCATTCCTGCACGTAGCATCGTCTCAATGTCAGCCTTTGAGACTGGTTCATCGGTGTACTGGCGGATGCTGGTACGCGTCATGATGTTGTTGATGGCGGCCTGAGCATCGCTTTCTAATTCCTGTTGGGCTGAAACAGTCATTACGCCCATCATTGCCATAAGGCATAAAATAGTTTTCTTCATTATCACACTGCTTTTGTAAATAGTTATTTCTTTATCTCTATAGGTGGAAGTCCAACCTCCTGTCTCCATTCGTTGACGCGCAGGGAGTCCAGCAAGGGACAGTTGAACTGCGTGCCGTATTTCTGCGGACGGCCCTCGCGGATGTCGATGCGGTCTTTCGTGGCGGCTAAGTATGCAGGGGCTAAATCGCCTCGGCGGACGGCTTCCTCCAACTGGGGCAGGAACTGCTTGATGCGGCCCAAGTCGCTGTGCTGGATAATCATCCAGACGGTCAGCGTCGCGAAATCACCCACCTTCGACTTCCGGGGGTAGCCCGATTCCGACAAGATGCGGCTTACTAACTGCAAGTTGGTGCTGTCAGTATCCATTGACCGCCGCGCCAGCTTCTCAATGCGCTCCGGGGATTCCGCGCGCTTGTTGGCGGCCAGGAACCAGAGCATACGGTCGTAATTGTCGCGCTCGAATATCCACTCTAAATATTGCTTCTTGTCGAGGTCGTAGTTCCACTTGCGCTGACGCAGTTCGAAGGTGTCGCGCAGTTGCGGGAAGGTCGAGGGCGCCGGCTCCTCGTAGAAGTCGGGCTCCATACTGACGCGATGGCTGAGATAGTCGAGCGCCACGTCGTCGCGGTGGATACCCATCATCTTCATGGCCACCGTCGACAGATGACTCGGCAGGATATAGCGGTCCTCCGTAAACGCCAGGTCGTATGTCTGCTTCGCCTCCGCATACAGGCCGTCTTCCATCAGCGAGTCGGCATGGAATATCAACGCCCAGTAGTCGTTTTGCGAGGCAGGCGCCATGTAGCGGCCATCGCCCTTCATCCTTCTCAGCGTCAGTTTGCGTAGATGCTCCAGGGTGCTGCCAGCCATCTCGATGTTGTGCGGGTCGCTCACGTCCCAATGGTACAGCCCCAGCGTCGGGAACCGCTTCGATTCACTTTGCAGCACGTAGACAAAACCCTTCGTCCGCCCGTCGCTCAGGTAGCGGTCGATGCAGATGATGCGCCGGTTCTTCTTCGACACCACGACATTGCGCCAGACCATATCTTCCGTCTGACGTTTAGGCGCTTCAAAGAGGAAACTGTTGTAGACGTTCAATGCGCCATCCAACCCGATGAATGCGTCGGGCGGCGTCGCCACATAGTCCCGACAGGCGAATTGATACGTCGCCATGTCCACACCGTCGAGCCAGCGCAGGGAATCGACCTTGAAGGGCAGCTCCTTCCTGATGCTCGCATCAAAGCTCTCGCCCTCCGTAACCTTCTTCGTCTGGCAGCCTGCAAACATGATTGCCGCCAGTGCATAAAGAACAAATCTTTTATTCATAGTCGTCTAAATACCGATCCATTATTTCAGATACTCATCATCCCTCACCAGAACCTTCTCAATCTTGCCGACGTACATCGTATGGAAGTCGCGCTGGGGATAGTTCTCGTCGATAGTGTCCTGATAGAGGAATCCGCTCTCCTGTAGTTCTGACTGATACAGCTTCTTACATATTAGCACCAGCTTGGCTTCCTCGAAATAGACGGTGTTGTCGGCATAGATAGGAGTGAGACCTGCCTTGCCAATCTTGTCCTCGTCACGGCCAGAGACACTACCAAGGTAGGCCATCTGCTTTTTGAACGACTTATCCATAACGCAGAGGGAGAAGTAGCCCTCTTCGTCAACAAACTCCTTGGTATAGCGTGACGGACGCAGATAAATCACAGCCGTAGGGTCATTATGTCCCCACAGGCATCCCAAGTGTCCCCAAGAGGCCGTCATCGTGTTACAACTGTTTTCATCGCCTGCCGTTACCAGCATCCATTCGTCACCAATCAGGTTGAACGGATTGAACTTCATTTCCTTATAGTTTATCTCTTTCATATCACGCAAATGCTTAATATTTGTTGCAAATTTAGTCATTTAAGGCGAAATATGAATAATAATGCGTAAATTTAACATATGTTGAAGTTAGGCTGCATCTCGGAAATCCTCAAATTAATTTGGTATTTCGCTCGATTTGCACTAACTTTGTGCCTGAAATTGAGAATTATTAGGATTTATGGGTAACATCAAGATAATCAAAGGTGTATTTGACACCAAACTTGAGCTGGAACATGCGGAGGTCGTAGCAGGGTTCCCCATCAACATTGACTACTCGCACGAGACGCTGGACTTCAACCGGGACTACATCAAGCATCCAGAAGCTTCGTTCTACGGCGATGTCGAAGGGGATTCAATGATAGACGCTGGCATCTTCGACGGCGACCGTGTAATCATCGACAGGGCTGTTCAGCCGCACGACGGTTCCATTGTTGTGGCTTGGTGGGGTGGTGAAGGATTTACGATGAAATATCTCGATCTGAAACATAAAGACGATGGCTATATCGAGCTGCGCCCTGCCAATGATGAATACCCAGTATTTAAGATTGACACACCTGAATATTTCGAGGTCTGGGGTGTGGTGATTCACGTGATTAGGACTTTGGAAAAGGTATAAGATGGATATAGGAAAGGCATTTGAGGTTGCTTTCAACCGTAAGAAGGAGAAGAACTGGGAGAAAATCTACGTCGTGGTGGATATTCACGACACCATTCTGAGGGCCTGCTATGAGAACGAAGAAACCTACGACTATTATCCTTATGCCCGTGAGGCCTTGCAACTGATGACCAACCGTGATGATATCTGCATGATTCTTTGGAGCGGATGCTACGATGAGCAGATGGCTTTATACAGAAACCGTTTTGCAGAGGAGGGCATCCGTTTTGATTATGCCAACGAGAACCCGGAAGTGGGAAAGACGAGCTTCCAGGACTTCGAGGTGAAGCTCTATTTCAACGTGGGAATTGATGACAAGTTCGGCTTCGAGGCAGAGACGGACTGGGTAAAGGTGATTGAGGCATTAGGAAGGTTCTGATATGTACGGCATCATTGACTGCGACAATTGCTACGTAAGCTTCGAGCGTGTTTTCCGTCCTGATCTGAACGGAAAGCCGGTAGTGGTTCTGTCGAACAACGATGGTTGCGTAGTTGCCCGCAGTAATGAAGCCAAGGCAATGCGCATCAAGGCTGGAACGCCGTATTTTCAGTTGGCTGAGCAATTCCATATTATTAATCAGGAAACGCAACTTACTGATAATCAGATAGTTATTACGCGAAGATAGAAATAGGGTAGACTCTTTCTAATTATTTGTTTTTGAGGGACTTACGTTCGCCTCATAATGACGGGCAGTGGTGATTTTTCTCTGTTTTGTCTGTAGTTTTTTACGGATTCTGGATTGAATTCGGAAATTGCAGATTTAAACAAGTTTAACCAGCCGTTTTCCCGTTTTGGCTCCTATTGGTCTCATACCATCGCTTTTGTCAGTTGCAAAGGTACAACTTTTATTTCAAAGAGTTGCATCCTTGTAACTGTTTTTTTCAGTCAAAAGAAAAAATGGCATTGGTTGAGCCAACGGGGTTTAGGTTTAAGTTTATAGATGCTTATATACATATAAGAAGTAAACTAAACCCATCGCGTGATTCAAGTACGTTCAATTGAGGTTATGACGACATGTATATATACATGGTTAAACCTAAACCTTAAACCTGATTTTTTTCTTGACTGAAATTCGACTTCCAGTGTCCACACCATCACCACCCACCGCAAAAACATCTTCCGCAAACTCAGTGTGAACACGGCCCACGAGGTGATCAAATATACCCTGCGAGCGGGACTCGTGGATTCATCGGAATTCTATATTTAAAAAGCCTCCCAGTTTGGGAGGTTTTTTAAATGCTTTGCTTGATGTCTTCGAGTAAGTCTTCGCCGGCTTCAAGGCCGATGCTCAGACGGACGGTGGTGTCGGGAACAGACATTTCTGCACACTGTTCTGGAGTGAAGAGTCCGAAGATGGTCGAGGCGGGATGGATGGCCAACGACTTGCGGTCGAAGAGGTTCGTAGCACGACGGATGATTTGGAGTTTGTCGATGAACGCCCAGGCGGCTTCCTTCGATTCGAGGTCGATGGTGAAGACGGCACCAGGCAAGGGACCGAACTGCTCACGAGAGAGTTCGTAGAATGAGTTATCCTCCAAACCGGTATAGTTGACGCGCTTGATTTCAGGCAGTTGCTGACATTGTTTCGCGAGCCACAACGTGGTCTCGGCCTGACGACGGAAACGGATATCGAGCGTGTCGAGACCGAGAGTTTCCATGTAGGCGGCCTGAGGTGTCATCAGCGAGCCAAGGTTCGTTACCAGTTCTGTTTTGACTCGTGCCGTAAAGGCCAGTTTCTTACCGACCTTTTTTATGCGGGCCTGTAGGGCAGGGGAGGGCGACTGTGACCAATCGAACTTTCCGTAGTCGATGAGCAGTCCACCGAGGCCTGTACCGCCACCAGAGATATACTTTGTGCTCGATACCACTTCGATATCCACACCGAAATCGACGGCACGGAAGGCAGAGAACGGCACGATAGTGGTGTCGGCAATCAGGGGCACGCCAGCCTTGTGGGCAATGTCGGCCAACTTGCGGATATCAGCCACGAACAACTGCGGATTGGTGATGATTTCGAAGAACAGGGCACACGTCTTGTCGTCAATCTGTGCCTCCACCTCGTCGGGTTTCGTAAAATCGACAAAGCGCGGTTCTACGCCGAAGTTGCCCAGCGTGTCGCGGATGAGCGATACACTATTGCCAAACAGATGCTTCGAGGCCACGATGTTGAGGCCAGCCGCGCTGACAGCCGTGAGGGCATAGTGGATGGCAGCCATTCCCGTGTTGAGTGCTGTTACGCTCGTTGCCCCCGTCAGTTGTCGTACGCGTTCTTCTAAATAAGTCACCGTGGGGTTGGCGATACGGGCATACGACGGGGCCATGGAACGACCGCAAAATGCGTCGCCCATGGCCTTGGCAGACTCAAACTCAAACGCCGCCGTATAGTAGACGGGCATCGACAATGCCCCATATGCATCAGGTTTCTGATACTTCGTTGTCAATATTTTCGTTTCGTACTGCACAATGATTCTTTTTTCTACCACGAATTACACGAATTTCACTAATTTATGGTTGCGCATAGATATAATTAGTTTAATTAGTGTAATTCGTGGTTGTTAATAACTATCTTTGTCCAATAATCTTTCGTACTGCAATCACGAGTTTGTCCACGTCTTCGCGAGTGTTGTAGAGGGCGAATGTGGGACGGACGCTCATCTCATAGCCCAGGGCACGAAGGGCGGGCTGGGCGCAGTGGTGACCGGCACGGACGGCGATGCCTTCCTTATCGAGCAGTGTGCCGACCTCTGGAACGGGGATGCCGTCGAGGACGAACGATACGACCGACACACGATTCTTGGGATTGCCGATGAGCGTCAGACCTGGAATCTGGGCGAGTTGCTCGCGGGCATACTCTGTCAACTGATGCTCGTGATGCTCGATGTTACGAATGCCGAGATGGCTCACGTAGTCGAGGGCTGCACCCAGTCCGATGGCGTCTGCCACGTTGGGTGTTCCGGCCTCGAAACGTGCGGGCGGCACGTTATACTCCGTGCGCTCGATGGTGACGTCTTTAATCATGTTGCCACCACCCTGCCAGGGCTGCATCTTATCCAAGAGTTCCTTGTGTCCATAGACCACACCGATGCCGTTAGGGCCGTAGATCTTATGGCCGCTGAACACGAAAAAGTCGGCACCTAAAGCCTGCACATCAACAGGCGTGTGAGCAATACTCTGAGCACCGTCTATCAGCACGGGGATGTTGTGTGCATGAGCAATCTCGATGATGCGCTGCACGTCGTTGATGGTGCCAAACGTGTTGTTGACGTGGCCAACGCTGACGAATCGTGTGCGAGGTGTGATGATGCGCTCGAACTCCGAGAGGATGAGGTCGCCATTCTGATCCGTGGGGATGGCACGAAGCGTGGCACCCTTCTCCTGAGCCACACGTTGCCAAGGAACAATGTTCGCATGGTGGTCCAACTCTGAGACGATGACGTCGTCGCCTGGTGTCAGGAACTGGCGTCCGTAGGTCTGCGCCACGAGGTTGATGCCCTCGGTGGTGCCGCGCACGAAGATAATCTCCTCGCTGGTGGCGGCATTGATAAACCGCTGCACCTTTTCGCGCGCCTCCTCGTAGGCATCCGTCGCACGGGCAGCAAGCGTATGCGCCCCGCGATGGATGTTCGAATTATAAGTACGGTAGTAGTCCGAGATCTTGTCGATGACCTGATTCGGCTTTTGCGTCGTCGCGCCGTTGTCGAGCCACACGAGGTCGTGGCCGTTCACTTTCTGATTGAGCACGGGGAAGTCGCGCTTGATCTGCTCCGAGTTCAGCGTATCTGCTTCCTCGTAGTGCAGGTCGCGAAGCTTCTGCGTCTCAGGAATGCCGATGCCGAAGCCGTCGTCCTTGGGCAGCGAAGAGGTATGGGCGTCCACGTCGCCGATGTAGGGCAGTTCGCCATAGCCGCTACCGCCCGCCAACAGTGCATTGAAGGCTGTCTCCAGCTCCGTGAGATTCAGCGCCTCATCAGGAATAACCTCCTTCCGCTCCACCTGAAGCTCCTCTGGGCAGTACTTCTGCGCGACCTCTCGCAGCAGCGCGAAGCCAGGGTCCTCGATACCGTATCCGTTAATATTCTGAATATCTATCATAAGCAAGTCATGTTACTCCCCTCCCTCACAGGGAGGGGCTGGGGGAGAGTCTTCTTATTTCCTTTTCTGATAGTCGTGATAATAGCCCACCTCGACATTCTCCAATACAGCGATGGCGTCGTCGGTGAGGGCGGCCAGCGAGAAGTACTTCGTGAGCAGATAAGAAGCCACGCCGAACTTGTCGAGACCCATCAGACGGGCACTCAAAGACGGGGCAATCTCGCCGGGGATACCGCTCTGGTGCAGTCCAACGACACCCTGGTTCTTTTCGCCGACACGTACGAGGATAATCTTTGTGGTACCAACACCGCGGCCTGTCAGGTACTGACCTTCAACCTCTACCTTATCTGAAGGGATTAGGGGTACACCGCGCCACAGAATCACGCGAGTTCCAAACAAATCGGTGGTTACAGGAGGTACACCGCGCCAGGTGCACTCACGCTCGAAGGCGGCAATGGCACGAGGATGGGCGATGAAGAAGGCTGGCTCCTTCCAAACCAATGACAGCAATTCGTCGAGGTCGTCGGGCGTGGGCGAACCATAGCGTGTGGTAATGCGGTAGGCAGGGTTGGCAGCAGCCAACAGACCGAACTTCTTGTTGTTGATGAGTTCCCACTCCTGGCGCTCCTTGATGCTCTCGATTGAGAGACGAAGCTGCTCCTCCAACTGGTTGTAAGGATTATTATAAAGGTCGCTCACACGTGTATGCACACGAACCACCGTCTGTAGCGTATTCAGTGAATACTCCGTCGGATTCTCCTCGTAGTCGATGTAGGTCTCGGGGATGATGTTGTCCTCCTCGTGGCCGCTGACGAGGTCGATGTGCTTCTCGCCGTTGTCGTTGACCGATGCCTTCAGGCGCAGTTGCTTGTCAACGGCCTTCTCGAACGTTTCGCGGAAGTCGGGTACTTCCTTGATGAACTTGATGAGTTCTTTGAGCTTCAGCCCAAGGAAGACGGTGGGTGTGATGGCGCGAACGGATACTGTTGATTCCTGCTCGTCCAATAAATCAGCCTCGCCGAAATACTCACCATCGCCCAACAGGGCAATCCGCAAGTCCTCGCCGTGAGGGCCTTTGCTGATGACCTCAGCCTGTCCGCTTGCCACGATGAAGAAGCGTTGTTTGTCCTTGCCTTCCTCCACAAACAACTTATCCACATCGACCTCTTTAGCCTCGAACGAGCTGACGAGGCGGTTTAGGATTTCGTCGTCAAACTCAGAGAACAAAGGTATCGCTTTCAAGTTCTTTGCTGTAAATGACGGTACGCCGTTGACATACTGAATGGGCAGGCGGTCGTTCTTGCGAAGTTCGACCTTTGTGCGGTTCACACGGAACGTTCCGCCGCTGACTTGTACCCAGGGTAATAACTTCAGGAGTAATCTCGGGGTGATGGAGCCCATCTGCGGGGCGGTCTTGGTGGTGGTTGCCAGTCTTCTGGCTGTTGCTGTAGTTACACTACGTTGAAGATTTGATTCTGCCATAATTGTTTGAGTTTTAATGTTTTACTTTTTTACCTTTTTATTTTTCACTTTTTTATAGTTACCTTATGTGTCGTACCTTCCACATGTTCTACTGAGAGCACATTATAACCTTGCTCCTTGGCATTGCGGGGCACGTTGTCGAGGGGCTCGCCCTCAGCGAGTAGTACTTCGAGAATGTCGCCCGGCTGGAGCTTCGAGAGCTCTATCTTGGTTTTGACGAAGGTCATCGGGCAGTGCTCCTTCGTGATGTCTAATACTTTTGTTGCCATATCTCTAAATTATAAATTCTTAAATAAACAATGTTTGTCCACCTTCGCTGAGGTTGAGGAACGACGCCACGCCGAGCACGTCCTTTACCTCGGGAATGAAGTCCTCTTTCTTCAGGCCCAGCACGTGCATTGCCATCTCGCAGGCGTAGAGGTTGATGCCGAGGACCTTCGCTGCCTCGACGAGTTCTTCTAGGGTTGCTACATTGTTCTTGCGCATCAGGTAGCGGAAGATCTTCGGGCCTACGCCGAGGAAATTGAATCGGCTTGTAGGTGTGACTTTCAATCCGCCCATCATGAAGCCGAAGAACTTTGTGAGCCAGTTGCCGCCGGTAAAACTCCGACCTTGTTTCTGTTTGATGGCGTCGAGGCCCCAGAAGGTGAAGAAGATGTTCACTTCGTAACCTACTGCTGCCGCGCCCGTACCTAATGTAAATACTGCCGTCAGTTTGTCGAAATCGCCACTGAAGGCGATGATGCTTAGTTTTTTGTTTTCTGCCATAAAAAAATACGTTTGAGTTCTGGGTGCAAAGGTACGGCGGTTTTGGCACTCCCACAATCGCACATTCGTGGCATTTCGCATACCCTTGATATGGTATGCGATTTACCATCCCTATGGGATTGTGGCATCGGTTTTTTCGCCGTACCTTTGCACCCAGATTCAAACTCAAATGATTATGGCAAAGATTTATGTAAATGGAGACGCGCAGGAAGTGAACCTGCCGCTCAACGTAAGTGAACTGATTCAGAAGCAGAACGTGCTGCAACCCGAGATGGTCAGCGTGCAGGTGAACGAAGAGTTTGCCGAGCGCGAGGAGTGGGAGAGTATTCAACTGAAGGAAGGCGACAAGGTCGATTTCCTGTATTTTATGGGAGGCGGACAAGCTTTTTAGACCACGAATTTCACGAATTACACGAATTGATTATGATTGACTTTACAGAAGAACAGATACAGCGCTATTCGCGACACATCCTGTTGCAGGATGTCGGCGTGGAAGGACAGGAGAAAATAATGAACGCGCGTGTGCTCGTAGTGGGTGCTGGCGGACTGGGTGCTCCCGTGTCGCTCTACCTTGCTGCGGCAGGTATCGGAACCATCGGTATCGTCGATGCCGATGTCGTCGATTTGAGCAATCTCCAGCGTCAGGTAATCCACTTCACCAAGGACGTGGGCGTGCCGAAGGTAAAGAGTGCCGAAGAGAAGATCAAGGCCATCAACCCCGACGTGAAGGTGGATACCTATTACGAGTTCCTCGACTCTTCGAACGCGCTCGATATTATTAAGGAGTACGACTTCATCGTCGATGGCACGGACAATTTCCCCGTGAAATTCCTCATCAACGATGCCTGTGTGATGGCGGGCAAACCGTTCTCGCATGGTGGCATCCTGCGCTTCAACGGCCAAACATTCACGCACTTGCCTGGCACGGCCTGCTACCGTTGTATGTTTAAGGAACCGCCTCCCGTTGGAGCCGTGCCTACTTGTTCACAAGCTGGTGTATTAGGTGCTATCGCTGGTATGCTAGGCACCATCCAGGCCGCAGAGACCTTGAAGTATTTTACAGGTATTGGTGAACTGCTGACGAACCGTCTGCTCACCTTCGATGCCAAGACCATGCAGTTCCGCACCGTTCCCGTGAAGCATCGTGACTCGTGCGCCATCTGCGGCACGAATCCCACTATCGACCACTTGATAGATTATGAACAGGCCGCCTGCGACCTCAAAAACCACTGATTTTTTGACCACGAATTTCACGAATTAAACGAATTGTTTAGAATGAAGATTCCACAGAACGTTATAGATGAATTAGTCAGCCAAGCCCGGCAGGACGCACCCAATGAGACGTGCGGTTACCTGCTGGGTATTAGCGGCGACGAGGGCGATGTGGTGACGGAGAACTACTGGATGGAGAACATCGACCACTCCCCAGAACACTTCTCTTTTGCGCCAAAGGACCAGTTCGCTGCGTTGAAATATGCTCGCCAAAACGATCTGAAGATTCTCGCCAATTGGCACAGTCATCCTGCCTCGCCCTCGCGCCCCTCGCAGGAAGATCTCCGTCTGGCCAACGACCCCACCATCCGTTATGCTATCTTGTCTCTCCACGAGGGCGTTCATCTGAACTCCTTCAAGATTCTGAATGGCGAGGTAGTGGATAAGGAGGTACATCTTTAAAATTGACAATTGATAATTGACAATTGGATATGGACACAAAAACTATAGAGATACTCGAACGTAATGTCCGTCAGCTCTCGCGCCAGACGGAACAGGAAACACGTATGATGCCACAGGCGGAAGCCTCACTCCCCTCTGTTGAACAGGTGAAAAAAATCATCAGTTTGGTAAAGAGCATCATCTTTCCTGACTACTTCAACAAGCGGCAGTGCCATGAGACCATCCGCTCTTACAACATTGGTGTCCACATGGAAGAGCTGCTTCAGACGTTGGCAAGACAGATATCATACGGCCTTCAGTTTGGCGAGAAAAGTGAAGCCCTCACGTCGAGACAGCAGGTACAGGATAAGGCCAGAGACCTGGCATTGCAACTGATTGATGCATTGCCTGAAATCAAACGGTTGCTCTATACTGACGTACAAGCTATGTTCGACAACGACCCTGCT
Source organism: Prevotella sp. (assembly GCA_045112595.1). Taxonomy (GTDB): domain Bacteria; phylum Bacteroidota; class Bacteroidia; order Bacteroidales; family Bacteroidaceae; genus Prevotella. The sequence continues at coordinate 32,123 of JBGUIA010000114.1, forward strand.
GCCATCAACTATGGCGAGATTATCTTCAGCTATCCTGTGACGAAAGCCATGATCCACTATCGTATCGCTCATAAACTACACGAACTGCAAGTGCCTGTCATTCCACGTATCATCACTGAGCTGGCACATTCAGAGACGGGCATCGACATTCATCCCGGTGCGCAGATAGGCGAATACTTTGCCATAGATCATGGTACTGGCGTGGTCATTGGCGAAACGTCTATTATCGGAAACCACGTGACGCTCTATCAGGGTGTGACGCTGGGTTCCAAGAGCTTCAAGAAAGACGCTGACGGAAACATGCTCAACATACCCCGTCATCCCATCATCGAGGACAACGTCACCATCTATAGCAATGCCAGCATCCTGGGTCGTATCATCATCGGCCACGACTCCGTCATCGGTGGCAACATCTGGGTGACCCACGATGTAGCTCCCAACTCCCGCGTCCAGCAGTCGAAGGCTGTGGAAAGGCATTTTGAAGGAGGTTTAGGTATCTGAAGGAAGATGACGGTCAGACATATACAGCTACACGACCAGCTACAGTTGGCTAATATCATCCGCTCCGTATTTGAGGAATATGGTGCTCCGCTGGTCAATACCGTTTATGATGACCTTCGGACGGAGCATGTCTTCGATACGCTGAAAGGGAAGAATGCCGGGTATTGGATCATCGCCGACAAGGGGATTGTTCTAGGAGGCTGTGGCTACTATCCGACTGAGGGGCTGCCGGAAGGATATGCCGAACTGGTGAAGTTTTATCTGTCACCTACTGCCCGTGGTTTCGGCTACGGCTCAAAGCTATTCCTGCAAGCAATCGAAGGGGCTCGCAAGGCTGGCTATAGTCATCTGTATATCGAGTCGTTTCCGCAGTTCTCCGATGCAGTGTCCATGTATGAGCGCCACGGTTTCCGGCATATTCCTCAACGTCTTGGCGACTCAGGGCATACCGCAACCACCATATTTATGGTCAAGGATTTACACCCCATAAAGATAGTGCAATATCAGCCCAAATACAAACAGGATTTCATCCGTCTGAACCGTGAGTGGATCGAGCGTTTTGCTCGCATCGAACCATCCGATGAGAAGACTTTTGCTCATGTTGACGATATTGTTGCTAACGGAGGACAGATATTCCTGGCCATCGATGAAGAGAATGAGGTCGTGGGATGCTGTGCGCTCGTCAGCCATCCTGAGAAGCAATGCCATGAATTGGCCAAGATGGCCGTCACTCCCAAAGCACAGGGCAGGGGCATCGGCAGGATGCTGGGTGAATCGCTTGTAGATTATGCCCGTAAGCATGGTGTCCGTCGCATCTATCTTGAAGGGAACACCCGACTGGAGGCATCCATTGCCCTCTATCGCAAGCTTGGATTCCATGAAATTCCCCTTCAAGGTAATGCCTATGAACGCTGCGACATACTGATGCTGTTCGATTTGGATTTATAGTTTATTGGGAATAATAGCGTGGCATAATAGTGGAGCATACCACGTATATGTCTGCAATTTCCCATAAATGTGGTATTGCAGCGAAGGGAAAAAGTGCGTAACTTTGCACCGTGAAACTTTTGCCATTGTATTTGTTTAGAGAGTAATGAATTTGAAAGAACGCGAGAGAGAATCGGAAAAGCGGGTTTACGCTTACGACCAGCAAGGCAGTAATGCCGAAAGAGGCGCTCAGGTGCTCGGTGGAGAGTTCTGGTATATATAAAGCGCAGTTCCACAACCAGAGGAAGGCAGTCTGCAAGCAGCAGGGCTGCCTTCAGTTATTTCAGTTATTTTCTGTACTCTAATGGACTTTTCACTGATTATCTAGTCTTTTTTCGTTTTTTATTAGTACCTTTGCACGCAAAATAAAGAAGACGATGGCAATAAATGATGCAATATTTAGACGTTCAGAACTGCTTTTGGGTAACGAAGTAATGGAACGGATAGCACAGAAGCGGGTAATCATATTTGGTGTGGGTGGTGTCGGGTCGTGGTGCGCTGAGAGCCTGGTGCGCAGCGGTATCCGACAGTTGACAATTGTGGACTCAGACCGTGTGTGCATCACGAATATTAATCGCCAACTGATGGCAACGACGAAGACCGTGGGACAGGTGAAGGTAGAGGCATTGAAAGAGCGCCTGCTCAGCATCAATCCCGCTGCAGACATTACGGCCCTGCAGAAGATTTTTACAGAGGATACGGCAGGAGAGTTTCATTTGGAAGACTACGACTACATCATCGATGCCATCGACTCACTGAAAGACAAGGCGGCACTTATTCTGTTGGCCACATCCTTCCCCTCAACAGGGGAAGACAGAAGGGGTCCCAAGTTCTTTTCATCGATGGGTGCTGCTCTGAAACTGGACCCTACACGCATTCAGATTACGGAGTTCTGGAAAGTGAAAGGCGACCCCTTGGCTCGTGCCCTTCGTAACAAGTTTAAGAAAGAGAAGCTGTTCCCCAAGCGGAAGTTCCAGTGCGTATATAGCGAGGAACTACTGAAGAATCTGGGGCATAACGCCACATGTGGCACAGAGCAGTGCATGTGTCCTAAAGCGAAAAATGGTCCAGGCGACCCCTCGCTGCTGAACCATGAATGGTGCTCGTCGAAGGCTCAGATCAACGGTACGATGGCTCACATCACCGCCATCTTCGGTTTCATGCTGGCAGGACTGGTGTTAGGGGATATTAACCAAAAATAATAGAGAATATGAAAGTAATCAGTACAACAAAGGCACCTGCTGCCATAGGGCCGTACAGTCAGGCCATCAAAGTGGGCAATCTCGTATATACCTCTGGTCAGATTTCCATCGACCCCGCCACTGGCAGTTTTGTAGAGGGAGGTATCAAGGAACAGACGCGTCAGTCGTTGACCAACGTTAAGGCCATTCTCGAAGAAGCCGGTCTCACAATGGGAAACGTCGTAAAGACTACGGTGTTCATGGCCGACATGAATGACTTTGCCGATATGAATGCCGTTTATGCCGAGTTCTTTGCGGAGCCATATCCAGCACGCTCTGCTGTGGCCGTTAAGACTTTGCCGAAAGGCGCATTGGTAGAGATTGAGGTCGTGGCAGAAGTCATTTAGATTAATATTGGTGGGTAAGAGAATTTTCGGCTGGATGATAGCCGCACTACTGACGGCCTCGGGGGCTTACGGACAAGTCGCCGAAAGGACGGATAGTGTCTGGCGGTCGGAGCAGTTACAAGAGGTCAGTGTGTCGGCTCATGGGAGGCACGCGAAGACCAAGGGTCTCGGCAATACCGACTTCATCGGCAGCGGAGAATTGTTGCGGGCGGCGTGCTGTAACCTCGGCGAGAGTTTTACCACCAATCCCTCTGTGGACGTAAACTATGCCGATGCCGCGACAGGTGCACAACAGATCAAACTGTTAGGACTGAGTGGCACCTACGTGCAGATGCTCACCGAAAACATTCCCAACTATCGTGGTGCAGCGGCTCCCTATTCGCTTGGCTACATCCCTGGACCGTGGATGCAGAGCATTCAGGTATCGAAGGGTGCCTCGTCGGTGAAGAACGGCTACGAGAGCATCACGGGTCAGATTAATGTGGAGTTCAAAAAACCGCAGGCGACTCCTTTTGTCGACGCAAACCTTTATTATAACACCAAAGGCAAGTTGGAGGCGAACCTTGGAGCGAACCTGCATCTATCGGACCGTTGGAGCACGGCATTGTTGGGTCACTACGAGATACTCGACAAAGTACATGACGAGAACGATGACGGCTTTGCCGATATGCCCAAAGTGCGACAGGGTTCGCTGATGAGTCGCTGGGCGTGGGTCAGCGACAACTATATCTTCCAGGCAGCGATAAAGGGACTTAAAGAACATCGCGAAGGCGGACAGATAGGACATCATGCCACGGCCGCCCATCCCTACCTTATCGACATTACCAACGAACGTTACGAGGCTTTCGCGAAGAATGCCTATATCTTCGACCCTGAGCATGGTTCGAATATCGCCCTGATTCTCTCGGGTTCGTTGCATCATCAGAATGCGCTCTACGGCAAGAAACAATATAACACAGATCAGCGCAACGGCTATGCTTCGTTGTTATTCGAGACCGACTTTAACGAGCACCATAGCCTATCCACTGGTGTAAGTTTAAACCACGACAAGTTTGACTTCGACGAAACGACGCCTGGTGTCTATGCCCAATATACCTATAAAATAGGTGAAAAGTTCACGCTGATGGGCGGACTTCGCTGGGATCATAGTAACATCTACGGCGGTTTTGTCACCCCTCGTATGCACTTGAAGTACTCTCCCAACGACATTGTGACCCTGCGCGGCTCTATTGGCAAAGGCTACCGCACTAACCACGTGATGGCAGAGTACAACTACCTGTTGGCCAGCAGTCGTCAGATGATCATCGATAGCAATCTCGATCAGGAGGAAGCGTGGAACTACGGCCTGAGTGCCGCCCTCAGTATTCCCATCGGTGAGCGAACGTTGAGCCTCAACGCAGAGTATTATTATACCACGTTCCTTCACCAGATGCTCGTTGATATGGACAGCAACCCCCACGCCGTCCACTTCACCAACCTCGTGGGCGACAGTTATTCCCACACCTGGCAGGTAGAGGCTACTAGCGAGATCTTTGACGGTTTTACGATGACCGCTACTTATCGCCGTACGAATGTCAAATCAACCTACGGCGGTGTACTTCGTGAAAAGCCCCTCACCAACAAGTATAAGGGTCTCATCACCGCCCAGTATAAGCCGGGCTTGGGCAAGTGGCAGTTTGATGCCACATTGCAATTGAACGGCGGCGGACGTATGCCGGACCCATATATTACCACCGCCGATGGGAAACCCTCATGGGACAGCCGCTATAAAGGCTTTGAGCAACTGAACGCCCAAGTCACCCGTTTCTTCCGCCATTGGAGCATCTATGCTGGTGGCGAAAATATCACAGGTCGCAAACAGAAGAACCCCATCATCGCTGCTGACGATCCCTGGGGCATGAACTTCGACGCCACGATGGTTTGGGGACCCGTCCACGGCGCCATCTATTATATAGGAATCAGATTAAATTGGGAAAAGATATGAGAACAAAAGTATTATTTATCGCATTGGCATTCGTAAGCGTTTGCTTTGCTAAAAACATCAAAACCGTCGTACTGACCACTACTCCACAGATGCATTGTGCCAACTGTGAGAAGAAGATTAAGGAGAACATCCGCTTCGAGAAGGGTATCAAGAGCATCAAGACCAACCTCGACGACAAGACCGTCACCATCGAGTATGATGCAGAAAAGACTACCGTCCCTGCCATCATCGAAGGCTTCAGGAAAATCAAGTATGAGGCCAAGGAAGTAAAGCCCGCTCCTAAAAAGACGGATGGTCAGACAGCTGCTACGCCCGTTTCAGAAAAGAAGTGATAGTCATCAAAGCCTCTTTTTTAGTAGTTAAATTGCCAGTAGAATTCCGCATTTTACTGGCTTTTTTGTCGAAATACCATAGTTGTGGTATGCGAATGCCATACACATGGGATTGTGGGAATGCGGAAATCGCCGTACCTTTGCAGCGTCAAACAAAAGTAAAAAGTTAAACATTAAATGATTAGAGTTATGAAACGAATGTGTAATATGCGAATGCGCGAATACTGTTGTAGCCAGATGATGGCCATGACGATGAAAGGGAGTGTATATATAATAATAGGTAATGAACAAAAACGACAAGAATATGAAAAAGATAGCATTTACAATAGCATTGGTATTAAGCCTGGGGCTGAGCAACGCCTGGGCAGAGGGTAACGGTAATAGTACTAACGAGACCAACAGCAGCGTACGCACTATCAAGAGTCCACGCTTCGCTCGTCCGTTGGTAGAGAAATGGATTGAGGAATACGCCAAGACTGAGCCGGGCGTGACATTCCAGCTTGTAAAAGGCTCAGGCAATCAGGATAACATCGACCTGCTTGTCTCGTTTGACAATCAGGACACCGACACAAAAGACTTTAGCCACATAATATATTTCGGAGAGACAGCCGTGCTGCCCATTACTGCGCGTAGCTCTGAGGCAGCACGGCTATTGGAGGGGAAGCACTTGAACGCAAAGAAGTTGAAGCAGCTGTTCTTCCTGAATGACGACTTCGATGAGGACGTAAAGAAGAACAAGACTTTCGAGGCCATCACTGTGTATAGCGGTAGCAATGCCACATCGGTCGCTTCGTCGTTCGCCCACAATTTCGGTGAGGAAAGTGCTAACTTCAGAGGCAAACGCATTGCCGGAGACGACCTGTTCTTGAATACCGCCATTGCGAAGGATCCGTTGGGTGTGACGTTTAACACGCTGTCGAACATCTTCGACCTGCAGAGCCGTCATCTGAAGAGCGACTTGTCGCTGGTGGGCTTGGATTTGAAGAAGGACTTGGAGAAGAGTTTCACTGACAATGGTACCCTTGACGACGTGCTTAGCATCCTTGAGAACGGCAAACCCGCAGAGGTGACTATCGAGAAAGTCGGCATCACGTTCAACGGCACTGACGACGCAGTAAACCGCTTCCTGGAATGGGTGCTTGAGAATGGCATAAAGTATAACCACCAGTATGGCCTGCTGAACCTTGACAGCAAAGTGGCAGAAGCGCAGACTAATAAGATTCGGAACAGACTGACCGCACAGAGTAATTAAGGATATAAAGGTTAAACGGTAAGGGTATGGTAAAAAGATTGTTTATTGCAACGGCTGTTGCAATCAGCCCCCTTTATGCACTTGCGCAAGGGCTGATAACCGGACATATCAAGGACGCTCGTAACGGCGAGTCGCTCATCGGAGCCTCCGTCATCGTGAAGACTGAAAAAGGACAGGGCGTAGTGACTGACGTAGACGGTAACTTCTCGCTGCAAACCAAGAAGGATGCTCCGCTGACCCTGCGTGTTGAGTACGTAGGCTATCGTTCACAGGATGTGGAAATCTATGACTTCGATGATCCTATAGAGATTGCACTCATCGACAACTCCAATAAGTTAGACGAGGTAGTCATCGTGGGTTATGGCACACAGAAGCGTACCCAGTTGACAGGTAGCGTAACTACCGTTAGCCAGGACGTGTTGAATAGTAATGTGCTTCCCACGGTCGATGCCCTGTTGGCAGGTTCTGTGGCAGGTGTACAGGTAACCACCTCTGGTCAGCCAGGCAGTGGCTCTTCCATACGTATTCGTGGTGGCAACTCCATCAGTGCCAACAATGATCCCCTCTACGTAATTGATGGTTTCTTGTATTATAAAGAGAGTGGTACACTTGATACCGGTGAACGTGGAACTGGCATAAGTGGCGGCATCAGTCCGTTGAGTCTCATTAATCCTCAGGATATCGAGTCGATAGAGGTGCTAAAAGACGTTTCTGCTACTGCCATCTATGGTTCTCGTGGTGCCAATGGCGTCATCATCATCACAACGAAGAAGGCTAAGCGTGATGGTACCAACATCAAATATAACTACCAGCTTACCTATGCCACTCCGTCGAAGAAACTCAGTGTGCTGAATGCTACGGAGTGGGCTCGCTATCAGAAGCAGTATTTCTATAATAAGGGTGGCTATACCGATGACCAGATTGAGGCACTGGGTGCAGGTACCGACTGGCAGGATGCTGTGCTGCGCTCTGTAGTCAGTCATTCACATAACCTGACCATCAGCAGTGGCGACGAGAAGACACGTTTCCTGTTTGGAGCCAATATCGTTGACCAGAAGGGTGTTGTGTTGAACACAGGTTTCAATCGTTCGGCACTCCGTCTGAACGTAGACCGCAAACTTACGGACAAACTGACTGTGGAGACTGCGTTGAACGTGAGCCGTAACAAGCAAGACGGACTTACTACCACCACTGGCGTATCGTTTAATTCCTCGCCTTATCAGGGCGGAATCACCAACTCCCTTACTTACGCATTGCTCATGCCCCCTGTAGTTCCCATCTACAAAACTGATGGCTCGTACAACTATACCAACCCTTATGAGTATGCTTACTTTGCAATGGGCGACATCGCAGCGAACCCTGTTTCAGATCTTGAGAACAGTGTAGCTCAGTCAATTGATGACGATATCATTGGTAATGCCAGTCTGAATTATGAAATCATTCCAGGGCTGACAGGAAAAGCTAGTATCGGCTTCGATATCGACAATCTGACGCAGAACTATTTCGCGCCTCATTATACAGCCTTAGGTCTTGCCAATGGTGGTACAGGCAGCATAGCCAAGCGACGCTTAGAGACCTGGCAAACGGAGTTTACGCTCAACTATAGGCAAAATTTCGGTAAGCATCACCAGCTCGATGCATTGATTGGCTATACTTATCAAACTAGCAATCGTACATTACTGACAGGCTCGTCAAGTAAGTATACTGATGAGAGCTTGAAGCATAATAACTTGTCAGGTGGTAGTCAGTTTGCTGCTCCGCTCTCTGGCGAGAGTTCGTCAAACCTTCATTCACTTATCGGACGTGTCAACTATACGTTGCTCGACAGATACAATGCTACGGCAACCTTTCGTGCCGACCGTTCGTCACGTTTCTCGCATAACCACAACTGGGGTGTGTTTCCCTCGCTCGGACTTTCGTGGAATGTGGATCAGGAACGCTTCCTTAAAACTCAGGAATGGCTGACAAGCCTAAAACTCCGTGCTTCAGTGGGAACCGTGGGCAATCAAGAGATTGGCGACTACCAATACTCAACTGCCTATACAACCAGTACTACTGGCGGCAATGTTCACTATACCAAGTCGAATGCGGCCAATAGCAATCTGAAATGGGAGACCACCGTATCTGCTAATATAGGTCTTGATGCCTCGTTCTTGCAAGATCGCATTAGTGTTACGCTGGAGTATTACCACAAGAAAACCCTCGACCTGTTGCTCACCGTGCCTGTTGATGTAGCTAAATATGGTGTTTCGTCGCAACTCCAGAACATAGGAAATGTTGTAAACAGGGGTTTTGAAGTATCTCTTGACTTTACACCAATAAGAAACAAACGACTCCTTTGGAACATTCAGGGCAATTTGGGCTACAATAAAAACGAGGTGACTAGTCTTGGCGATTACGATGAGTTGAATGTCAATAGTTACACCATTCTACGAAAAGGAGAATCTGTAGGTTCGTTCTATGGTCTTGTGTTCGACGGTGTGGTACAGGCTGATGAAGACATTTCTAAATTGCCTACGCAGAATGGTAGCCGACCTAAGGTAGGACAGGAGAAGTTCCGTGATATCAATGGAGACGGTAAGGTAAACGAGTTTGACCGCGTCATCTTAGGACACTCGCATCCGGATATTACCTACGGACTGTCATCCAGCCTGAAATATGGTCGCTTCGATGCCTTTATACAGTTTCTGGGAACAGCCAACGGACAGATCTATAATTCATTGCGTCGCACACTGGAGAGTCCTACTGACTGTTACAACGTATCATCGGTGATTCTCGACAGTTGGACAGCTGCCAACCCCAGCACCACTTATCCGGCAGTCACAGATGTTCGTCCATACAGCTATATTGACAGTCGCTTTGTGGAGGATTCCAACTATTTCAAACTCAAGACACTGACGATTGGTTATACCATTCCTCTGCGTTTCATTAAAACAGACATTCATCTTACGGCAACTGCCACGAACCTCTTCACCCTCACCAATTATAAGGGCTATGAGCCCGAGATCCAGAGTGGCGTAGATAGAGGCGACTATCCAGCCTCACGTAACTTCACAGTTGGTGTAGAGTTATTGTTCTAGCGGTTATCGTATCAAAGATAGTAGTAATCATTTATAATCAATAGTAGTATTAATTTTTAAAGAGAAAGCATTATGAGAAAGATTTACAAGTTTTTAGCAATTGCCATTTTGGCATCAGGTTTTTCAGGTGTAGCAACATCCTGCAGTAGCGACAACAATGACGAGGCGAATACCATCCAGACAGGATCAGAGTCGCTGACTGACGAACAGGCACTGGCACTGGCCGATAATGCCCTGTTCGAGTATTATCACAAGGCTTTCGGATTGTCTTTCATTGTCGAGACATTCACATCGAAGACCCACTCTTTTGAGGGACCAGAGAGTGCCGACGGTCCACTGATCAGCCGTCATGAACTGACTCCAACCAATGTATATTTCGTCAATCGTTGGTACAATAAGAATTCTGCAGTTTCCAATGCCAATGAGGCCATTGAGAAGATTATAGCAGCTACCGGTGTTAGTGAGCAGGTAAAGAAAGAGGCTATTGCTCGTGCCAAATTGGCTCGTGCACTGGGTTATCATGTACTAGTTCGCCTCTGGGGCGAGGTGCCTCTCTACACCTCTTCTAATGGCGACACCAAGACACGTGCCAGTATCGATGCTATCTATACACAGATCGTGAAAGATTTGGAGGAAGCCGCTGAAGGACTGCCTTCAACAGCCAGTCTGCCCTCTGTTCCTACTAAGGCTGCCGCATATGGTCTCTTGTCACGAGTATATCTTGATTGGGGTAGCAATCCGCTTACTTACGATCAGGTGAATGCCATTAAGGACCAGACCACAGACCCTGCTCCTTCTTATACAGCAAGCCGTTTGGAGAAGGCCGTAGAGTATGCCAACAAGGTGACTGGCTACAAACTTAATAGCAACTTTGCCAGCATCTGGGGTAAGGACAATGAGGCCACAAAGGATGAGAAGATTCTGACCTTTGTACACGACGGAGATGCTGTAGGTACTGGCAACCATCAGGTACATTGCTCATGGACTTTCGGTTTCAACGTAGAACAGGAGAACCATCTCTCACCCGCTCAGGATTCGTTCCTAGCTGCATGGGACAAAGCCGATACACGTCGTGATGTTAGTTACATCGATGAACTTTACGATGCATCAGGCGATAGCATTGCCATTTTCAAGGCTCCTGTTACTCTGCCTCGTTATGGTAAGTTTGTAGATCGTGGCTCTGAAGGGCCTGGAGAATGCTACAAGCTGAACGACCTGGACCGTGTTGAACTGCGCTATGCTGAGGTGTTGCTCAACAAGGCAGAGGCATTGGTACTTCTTGGCAGAGCTGATGAAGCTAAGGATCCTATCAATCAAATCCGTCAGCGTGCTTATGGCGACAATGCTCACAATCTTGCAACCGTTACACTTGACGATGTAAAGCGTGAGTGGGGATTGGAGTTCGTATATGAGCAGAAGGAATGGTTTAACCTGGCTCGTTGGAAGGATGTTATTAAGGATCTCGAAAGTGTCAAGAACAACCAGTACTTTGATGATAGCTATGCTACCGCTGGCAACATCGGCAAGAATGGTAAGGTGGTCAACGAGTTCTTTGCCAAGACCTACAAGCACCTGCATGCCAAGTACGAAAACCGTCAGGGTAAGTACTACCGCTTCCCAATTCCTGTAGGTAAGAGTGGTGAGAGTCTGGGTATCACTCCTCAGAATCCTGGATATTAAGCGTATACCCAAATTAGAATAATAGAATTATGAATTAGTAGGAGGTTAGAATTATGAAGATAGCAAAAGGATTTTTACTGTTTTTTGTCGCAGGTGCTTTGACAGCCTGCAACAGCAACGACGACGGCGTACAGGCAGGTATCGAGATTCCCGGTATTACAATTACTGACGATGCCGATTGCTGCTCTGCCGAGGAGGCCCTGAATACATACAATTTCCTCCAGACAGTCAAACTCATACCAGAACTGACAACGGTAGTTGATGGTAAGTACAATGTCTATGTCTATACCAAGACTGGAGGATTCCACACCGGTTATAACGAATTATACTTCGTTTCAACCAAAAAGGAGAGTGGCAACTATATCAAGGATCTGACGGTAACCAGCAACACGCCGCTGATGTACATGTCTAAGATGAATATGTATCATAGTACTCCTGTCTCTGATAAGTCAAGGATTGTCAACTACGATTATCTCGCTGTCAAGCGTGTCTGGGTGTCGTTCCTGATGAATAGCAGTGAGAACGGATCATGGACCTACTCATACGAGGTTGATGTGTTGGGCAAATCGGGAGGTGTTGAAAAGAAAGACATTGTGGTCAGTGAACTGTCTGAAGGACAGGTATGGCTGAAGTCGTTCAAGGTCGGTGACGACACGTTCTTCCTCTCGCTGGTGAATCCCACGGACTGGAAGACCGGCACGAACAATATCAAGGCCTACGTATCGAAGAAAAGCAATCCCATTACAATGCCTTATGCACTGGCTTCAGAGACATTTACGGTGGATATCGATCCCCGCATGCCTGACATGGGCAACCACACGTCGCCCAATAATACGCCACTCACGAAACAGGAGGATGGCAGCTATCAAGGTACTATCAATCTGACGATGACGGGACTCTGGCGCATCCACCTGAAGGTGAAAGACAGTGAAGGCAATATAGTTGCTGGAGGTGAAGAAGGAAGTACTCTATTCTGGGATGTAACAATATGATCATAGAAACTCTTTTGCTATCATTCATAATATTGTCTGACACGACCGCCACCGAGCCACAGCATTTGGACGAGGTGGTGGTCGTTTCTAAAGGACAGGGCGGACGACGTTCAGCAAAAGGTCAGGTGGCCAGCATCGATGAACACCTGAAGGAGCTGAAGAACGTCAGTCTGGTGCGACGTGGCTCGTATGCCTGGGAACCCGTGGTGAACAATATGGCAATGGAACGTGTGTCGACAACCATCGACGGCATGAAGATCTTCTATGCCTGCACGGACAAGATGGACCCTGTGACGAGCTATGTGGAGAGTAGCAACCTGCAAAGCATCTTGCTAAACTCAGGACTGAACGGCAACCCGCAGGCCACTGGCAATATCGGTGGTTCGCTGGACCTGAAACTGCGCAAGGCAGGGTTCTTATACGACCCGAAATGGAAGATGGGTGCCGATGCTGGTTACGAGAGCAATGGCCATCTGCAGGTGTACGGTGGCGAGGCATCGTATTCCTCCAAGTCGTTCTACACCAATGGCGGTGTCTTCTACCGTCATGCCGACAACTACAAGGAAGGCGGTGGTAGAGAGGTCTCTTTCTCACAGTTCCAAAAGGTCAACGCGTTTGATAACTTCGGTTTCCGTCTTTCTCCGCAGGATGCCATCGAGGGCACCTTCATCTTCGATCGTGCCACCAATGTGGGCTACCCTGCCCTGAACATGGATGTGGCAAAAGCCGAGGCTTTCATTACCTCCCTGTCATACAGGCGACTATGGGAGGAGCGACTTGTGCAGTCGTGGGAGTCGAAGGTGTATTATAACCACATCACTCACGTGATGGACGACACAACGCGCCCTGATGTTCAGATCCACATGGATATGCCTGGCAAGAGTTGGACGGCGGGATTGTACAGTCTGGTGCGAGCCAACAAGGATTCTCACGAACTGACAGTCAACTACGATCTCTACTACAACCGTCTGTTTGCCGACATGACGATGTACCCTGGCGGAGCTGCACCCATGTATATGGTGACGTGGCCCGATGTGGGTACACTGAATACGGGCGTGGCGCTCAGCGACAACATCCGACTCAGCAGTGCGTCATCTCTGTACCTTTCAGGCAAACTCTCGTGGCAGCACCAGCGACTGAACAACGATGAGGGTTACAAGGCACTGAGCGTCTTCTTCCCCGGCATGAAGCAAGCGTACCATCAGACAACTGGTCGCATCGCTGCCAACTATCAACTTTCCATTCACAACTCTCAACTGAGTGTTGGAGCTGGTTGGGGCAGTCGTGCTCCCACGGTGACGGAGGCCTACGGTTACTATCTGAACAACACCTACGACCAGTACGACTATATCGGTAATCCGCGACTGAAGAACGAAAGTGCAATAGAGGTAAATGCGGGCTATCAGGTTTCAGGTTCCAAGTTTCAGGTATCAGGTGACATCAACGCTTTCTTCTTCTCCAACTACATCATCGGACAGTTCGAGAACCGTCTCAGTGCGATGACTGTTGGCGCTGAAGGTGTCAAGGTGTATGGCAACATCTCGCATGCCACGATAGCCAATTTCTCTCTGACCACGCAATGGACGATACAGCCTTGGCTGACGTGGAACACGCGATTGGGATATGCGTTGGGACAGAACGACGAGGGTGAGTCGCTGCCCATGATTTCGCCCTTCTCCTACACCACGAGCGTGGGTGTCCACTTCGGCCGTTTCCAAGGCAAGGCTGAGGTGCAGGGCAACGCCCGACAAACGAAATACGGCAAGAAGTATGGAGAGACAGAGACACCAGCATGGACTATTGTGAACCTCTCGGCCAACTATCAATTCACAATTCATAAGTCACAATTGGCACTCCGTGCTGGCATCGAGAATCTCTTCGACAAACGCTACACCACCTATGCTGACTGGTGCGATATTCCGCAGAAGGGACGCAATATCTATGTGAATTTTTCGTTTGAATTATAGATATGAAGAAGACATTGATTTGGATTGGAGCACTGGTAATCGGTGCGATATTGGGAACGTTAGGCATTTCGTGGCTTGACGAGGTGATGAACTTCGTGGCGACAGTCTATACGCGGCTGTTTCAGTTGCTGGCCGTGCCGACCATCGTGCTGGCGGTCATCACTACCTTCGCCACCTTCGGCTCAAAGGGTTCAGGACGTATCTTTGGTCATACGCTGACTTACACGCTGCTCACCACTTTTGCAGCCGCGGCAGTGGGTGCAGTGCTCTACGTCATTGTAGCCCCAGGCAATCTGCCCGCAGAAGCTATCAGCCAACAGCCAATTGCTAACAGCCAACAGCTTTCCTACGTCGACCACCTCCTCTCTGTCATTCCCAACAACATCGTCCGTCCCTTCTTCGACGGCAATGTGCTCTCGCTGCTCCTGCTGGCCTTTGCTGTCGGCATCGGACTGTCGAAACTGCCGGAGTCGGAGAACAAAGCGGTAGTCGTGAAATTCCTAGTGGGCTTGCAAGAACTGCTCTTCCTGCTCATCCATTGGCTTATCTGGACGTTGCCCCTCGGCATCGTAGCCTTTGCGGCACAATTGTCGGCTCAGGTGACGGCCGGTGTAGTGGCCGACAGCATAGGTAAATACGTTCTCGTAGTGTTGGGTGGCAATGTTATCCAGTTCTTCGTTGTCCTGCCCCTGTTCCTATTGATACGCGGTCTCAACCCTATCCATGTATTGGGTCGCATGATGCCCGCCGTTCTCATGGCGTTGTTTACCAAGAGCAGTGCCGCCACGCTGCCTGTCACTATGGACACTGCCGAGCGTCGCCTGGGCATCCGTAAGAACATCTCGCGCTTCGTACTGCCCATCTGCACTACTATTAACATGAACGGCTGTGCCGCCTTTATCCTCGTCACTTCGCTCTTCGTCATGCAGAACGGAGGGATAGCACTTACGCTTCCTACCATCCTGCTATGGATGCTCGTCTCTGTCGTCTCGGCTGTCGGCAATGCGGGAGTCCCCATGGGGTGCTATTTCCTTACCCTCTCCCTCATGTCGGGAATTGGTGCACCCGTCGCCATCCTTGGTATCATCCTGCCCATCTATACTATCATCGACATGGTGGAAACGGCAGAAAACGTCTGGTCCGATTCCTGTGTTTCGGCTATGGTTGACAAGGATCTGCAATGAATACCATTATGGTATGCGAATGCCGCCATCCAGGTGGCTAAGCGTTCAGAGAACAAAAGTAAAAAGATTGTGGTACTGCTGCCTGATACTGGTGAGCGTTATCTCTCCACTATGCTTTATGCTTTCGAGGATTATCCGCTATAATTTACAAATTCTTTCGGATGAACACGCAAACACCTTCCCGTCTATCTCAAAGTCCTTGTCGATTCTCTTCTTTCTCGCAATGTCTATCATATGGTAGGCAAATTCTTCGAAG